>JBLRWC010000087.1:0-1699 GCA_047921455.1 Gammaproteobacteria bacterium | reverse complement strand
GCGGCGCTGGAATCCGAGCGCAGGCGCCAGGAAGAACACGTCGAGCTGATCGCCTCGGAGAACTACGCGAGCCCGCGGGTGCTCGAGGCGCAGGGCTCCGTGCTCACCAACAAGTACGCCGAAGGCTATCCCGGCCGGCGTTATTACGGCGGTTGCGAATACGTCGACCAGGCCGAGGAACTCGCGGTCGAACGCGCCAAGCAGCTGTTCGGCGCCGATTACGCCAACGTCCAGCCGCATTCCGGCTCGCAGGCCAACGTGGCCGCCTTCATGGCCATGATCGAGCCGGGCGACACCATCCTCGGCATGAGCCTGGCGCACGGCGGCCACCTGACGCACGGCGCGAAAATCAATTTCTCCGGCCGCGTCTACAACGCCGTGCAGTACGGCCTGGACGCGAGCGGCAGCGAGATCGACTACGACCAGGTCGCGGCGCTGGCGGCCGAGCACAAGCCCAAGCTCATCATCGCGGGGTTCTCCGCCTATTCGCGGGTCGTGGACTGGGCGCGTTTCCGCGAGATCGCGGATTCGGTCGGCGCCTTCCTGATGGCCGACATGGCGCATGTCGCCGGGTTGGTCGCGGCCGGGGTCTACCCCAGCCCGGTGCCGTATGCCGACGTCGTCACTTCGACCACCCACAAGACCCTGCGCGGGCCGCGCGGCGGCATCATCCTCGCGAAGCACAACGAGGCGCTGGAAAAGAAACTCAACACGCTGGTGTTCCCGGGCACGCAGGGCGGACCGCTGATGCATGTCATCGCGGCCAAGGCGGTCGCTTTCAAGGAAGCGCTGCAGCCGGAGTTCAAGGCGTACCAGCAGCAGGTCATCGACAATGCGCGCGTCATGGCCGCGACGCTGATCGAGCGCGGTTACCGCATCGTGTCCGGCGGCACCGACAACCACCTGTTCCTGGTCGACCTGATCGAAAAGGACATCACCGGCAAGGACGCGGACGCCGCGCTCGGGCGCGCGAATATCACGGTGAACAAGAACTCCGTGCCCAATGATCCGCGCTCGCCGTTCGTGACCAGTGGCCTGCGCATGGGCACGCCCGCCGTGACCACGCGTGGCTTCGGCGAGGCCGAGTGCCGCACGCTGGCCGGCTGGATTGCTGACGTGCTCGACAATCTCGAGGACGAGGACGTCATCCGGCGGGTGCGCGGCCAGGTGCTCGAGCTTTGCGGCCGCTTTCCCGTTTACGGCTGAGCGGTCGGCAGGGCCGCCAGGCGCCAGTGTAAGCCATGCATTGCCCGTTCTGCCGTCACGAGGAAACCAAGGTCATCGACTCGCGGCTGGCGGGCGACGGCCTGCAGATCCGTCGGCGGCGCCAGTGCCTGTCGTGCGAGGAACGCTTCACGACCTTCGAGACGGCGGAACTGGTGCTGCCCCGGCTGGTGAAGCGCGATGACCGCCGCGAACCCTTCGACGAGGCCAAGCTGCGCGCCGGCGTGATGCGGGCGCTGGAGAAACGGCCCGTGGCCGCCGAGGCGGTCGAGGAAGCGATCGCGCGCATCCTGCAACGCCTGCTGACGGCGGGCGAGCGCGAGTTGCCGTCGAGCTTTCTCGGCCAGCTGGTGATGGACGAACTGCGCCAGCTCGACGAGGTGGCCTATGTGCGCTTCGCCTCGGTCTATCGCAGCTTCCAGGACGTGGAGGAGTTCCGCAAGGAGATCGAGCGCTTGCGCGACGTCTCGCCGGC
>JBLRWC010000086.1:0-2047 GCA_047921455.1 Gammaproteobacteria bacterium | reverse complement strand
CGGCGGATCGTCTCCTCGGCCAGGGCTGGCGCGTCCGGATCCGGGACCGGCCCGTCCGCATCGCGCCTGAGATCGAGGTGCACGTGCACCTGGTACTTCTCGGCCAGGGAACGCGGCCGGCCGTCCGGCTCCAGGTAAGCCTCCGCGACCCGCACCAGCGCGTCGGCCTGGCGGGCGCGACGCGTTTCCGCGGAAACGTCCTCGTCGGGATGATCGGGCGGTTCGTCGATCCTGGCGATGCGCGTTTCGATGGGCAGTTCGTCCTCGTCCTGGCCGTCCAGCGTGCCCTTGGCGGCCTCGACGGCTTTCAGAACCACCGCCGCCTGCTCCGCTGGCAGGCGAATTCGGAAGGATACCGAGCCGTCCTCCTCCTCCCAGTGGGTGAATTCCCGGTTGCGATGCTGCGCCATCGCCTTCGCATTCTCACCATACCGTCGGTACAAGCGCACGAGCCTTTCCATGTGCGAGGCGGTGGAGTGCTTGGCCCAGTCGAGCATGGTCGCCTCGTTCCGCGGCGTGGCGATGCGCGTCACTGCCCGCACCTGGGCGAAGGACAGCTCGCCGCGCTTGAATGCGGCGCGGATGAGCGGCAACTCCGGCAACGCCCGGGCCACGCGGAACTTCTCGCGCGCCGTGCCCAGTGAATAGCCGCAGCGCCAGCTCAGCCAGTGCGCCGCCGACGGCCAGCCGTTCCAACCGCTCAACTCATCGAATACCCCGAGCATGGCGATCAGGCGATAGGTCGCGGCATGAAGGTGGCCGGCGAGCGTGGCGATCCGGGCTTCCAGCACCTTGGCGCGCTGCTGGCGGACGAACCCTTCAGCATTACCGCGGGGAAGGTCTTCGAGGTTCATCATGGCACTCCAATAATCTGTATTTATTTACAGTATATTAGAAGCCAAGATATTGATTTGCAAGCGCTTTTATCTATGAAAAGCGAGGAATGTTTCGCGTTTCCCTATCGTCCCGCAGACGACGGCCACAGCCCCCGAATGGCCGCGACACCCTGGGCTCCCGCAGCCCAGGCGTTGTCGAGATCGGCAGGTTTTAGCCCGCCGATGGCGTAGACCGGCAACGGCAAGTCGGCGACCATCGCCGTGAAAGCGTCCCAGCCAAGTCCCGGCTGGCCCGGATGGCTCGCGGTCGGCAGGACGTTGCCAAGGAACGCGTAGTCGGCCCTAACTCGAACGGCGGCCTCGAGCTCAGCGGCGCCATGACAGGACGCGCCGAACCACACGTCATCGGGCACCGGCCGTTCGGACAGCGCGGGCAGGGAGCGGGCCGGGACGTGCAGTCCGGCGACGGCATCGCCAAGCCGGGCACGCAGCGCGGCCGGCGGGTTGCGCAGCAACGGCGCGAGCGCGGCCGAATCACCGTGCAGCAACAAGCGCGCGCCGGTGCCGTCGAGCCGGCATGCGGCCCCGGCAGCAAGCTCGAGCAAGGCGCCGGCGTCGAGGTCGGGGCGCCGCAGGCAAATCAGTGGCGATGACTGCGGCCCGGCTTGCCGGCAAGACGCCGCGTATGCTTCGAGTGCATCCAGGAACGCCCCTTCACCGTCGGGCGCCGCCGGCGGCGTGACCAGCATTACCGGCGGCAGGCGCAGCGCGTTCACAATCACCGCGTCAGCAGGCAGCAAACCCTCGTGCAGCAAACGTGCGGGTTCATGCCACGCCAACGCCTGGCCCTCGCAGCCGCGTGGCTCGCCACGCCAACGCGTCACGCGCCAGGCGTCGAGATCCACTACCAGGTCCGGATAGGCATGCCGATAACGGATGAGCGGGCGCGCGGCCTCGACCTGGATGCCGAGTTCCTCGTCAAGCTCGCGGACCAGCCCCGCGAATCGACCTTCGCCGGCGTCCACTTTGCCGCCGGGGAATTCCCACTGGCCAGCGAAAGATTTGCCGGGCGGCCGTTGGGCGATCAGCACGCGGCCGTCAGCGTCCTCGAGGACGGCGGCGACTACATGCAAGGTGCGGGGCATGGGAAATGGGCGGTCGATACCGCCCTAGCTCAACTTCCCACAACAATGCTTGTACTTCTTCCCGGA
>JBLRWC010000085.1:0-2368 GCA_047921455.1 Gammaproteobacteria bacterium | reverse complement strand
GGAATCCCCGTTCAACAGGTGTGTCGTCATCGAGCCCGGCGTCGGCCGGCGCGCAATCTTGTTTGCTGTACAGCTCGCTGTCCAGCGGTACCGGCACGAACACCGTGTCGGCGCACTCGCCGCGCGCCCGCAGGCCCGACACGAATTCCAGCTCCACATCGACCAGGCCCTCGGCCGCGCCCGGCAAAAACTCGCTCGCGCCGATGCCCGCCATGAGATCCGCCCAGATCGGCAGCGCACCACTGGCCCCGGTCAGTCCGGTCGGCCGGTTGTCGTCGCGCCCGACCCAGGCCACGGTCAGAGTATCGCCGCCAAAGCCCGCGAACCAGCTATCGCGAAACTCGCCGGAAGTGCCGGTTTTGCCCGCATAGCGTCGCCCGCCGAGGCGTCCCGCGGCCCCGCGCGCGGTGCCGCGCTCGAACACCAGCCGCAGGGCATGTTGAAGCTGCACCACCGCCGCCGGCGACGCCACCGACTCGATTTCCAGGGGATAGCGCGACAGCGGCGTGCCCGCCGGGTCGAGCACCGCGCGTACCGAGCGCAGCGGCGCGTGGAAACCGCCCGCTGCGAACGCACCATACATTTCCGCCACCGCCAACGGCGAGTATTCCACCGAGCCGAGCAGCAGCGACGGATAGGCGGGCGGCGGCTGCTCGGCGCTGAGGCGGCCGAGCTGCGCCGCGACCGTCTCGAGGCCGAGTGCCAGCCCCAGGTTGACCGTGGCCAGGTTCAGCGACTCCGCCAGGGCACTCATCATGGAGACCGGACCACGAAACTGCTCATCGAAATTCTTCGGTTGCCAGGTCGTGCCGTCGGGCAGCGGCACGTCCACCGGCCAGTCCTCGAGCGTCGAGGCCAGCGAGTAATCACCGGACTCGAGCGCCGCGAGGTAGACCGCCGGCTTGACTAGCGAGCCGATCGGCCGGCGCGCATCGAGGGCGCGATTGAAGCCGTCGAACTGGCCGTGCGCCCCGCCGACCACCGCCAGCACCTCGCCAATCGCCGGCCGCGTCACCACCGCCGCGCCCTCCACGGTGGCCGCATCGCCGCCCCGCGAGCGCAGCCGCTCGATGCCCCGGGTGACGGCCGCCTGGGCCTTCTGCTGGACCAGCGGGTCGAGCGTCGTCAGCACGATCAGGCCGGCCGAATCCAGGTCCGCATCGCGATAGTCGCGCCGCAGTTGCCGTCGCACCAGGCCGAGAAAGGCCGGCTGGTAACCCGGTCCCCAGGCCACGGCGCCACGCAGGCCAAGGCCGCCACCGGTGGCCGCCGCAGCCGCTGCGGGGCTCAGCACGCCCTGCTCCGCCAGGATCTGCAGCACCAGGTTGCGCCGCTCGAGCACCCGTTGCGGCTGCCGCCAGGGATTGTAGTAAGAAGGGCCGCGCACGATCGCCACCAGCGTGGCGGTCTCCGCTGCGTCCAGTTCCAGCAGCGGCTTGCCGAAATAATACGCGCTCGCCAGGCCGAAACCGTGCACCGCGCGCGGGCCATCCTGGCCCATGTACACCTCGTTGATGTACGCGGTGAGGATGTCCTGCTTGTCGTAACGCCACTCGAGCAACAGCGCCATGGCGGCCTCGGTGAACTTGCGTCCCCAGGTACGACGGCTGTCGAGAAAATAACTTTTCACCAGCTGCTGGGTCAGCGTACTGCCGCCCTGGCGCACCTCGCCGGCGCGCAGGTTGACCAGCAGCGCGCGCCCGATGCCTTCCGGATCGAGGCCGTGGTGACGCGCAAAGCGCCGGTCCTCCACCGCGATCAGCGCATCTTCCAAAAGCGCCGGAACGGCCTCCGGCGCGAGCACGATGCGGTCCTCGCCATGCGCCGGGAAAATGCTGCCGATACGCATCGGATCGAGCCGCAGCAGATGCACATCGCGGCCCTGCCCATCGCGAATACGGCCGACGCCGCCGGCCGTGAAATCGACCTGCGCCACCATCGCCGGCTGCTCGCCGTCGGCAAAACGAAACGGCCGCGTCATCAGCCGCACGCTGGTGCGTTCGCGCCACCAGAAACCCGGCCGGGGCGCGCCGCCGTCGGCCTCGCGATAGCCCTGCGCGCTGAGCAGGCCGATGAAATCGCCGATATCCAGCGGCAGGCCGGCATATAGCTCGACCGGCTCGGCGAACACCTGCGCCGGCTGGTCCCAGCGCCGGCCCTCGAACTGCGCCGTAATGCGCGCATCGAGCCAGATCATCCAGGCCGCCAGGGCCATTGAAGTGACGAAAGCCGCCAGCAGCATCCAGGGGCCGATACGCCGCAGGAGCCGGCCGGCGCGGCCGGCGCGACCGGTGCGGCGGGGCCGGCGCCTGGCTGACGCCCGCTTGCGGGCGCTCACGGCGCCACCCCTGCAGCCGGCACGTCCGAC
>JBLRWC010000084.1:0-2418 GCA_047921455.1 Gammaproteobacteria bacterium | reverse complement strand
CTCGGCTGCGGACTCGGGCCCAGTCTCCTGCCCGGGATGGGATCCGCCCTGTTCCGCCAGTGCCTCGATGTCCTTGAGGCCGGTGTCGCCGCTGATGGGTTTCGACTCTTCGCGCACGAACTTCATGCCGTTCCAGTCGGGCGGGTTGTGGCTGGCCGTGACCATGATGCCGCCGTCCACGCCGAGGTGGCTGGTAGCGAAATAAATCATCTCCGTGCCACACAAGCCGATGTCCAGCACCTCCACGCCGGCGTCCATCAGCCCCTCGGCCAGCGCATCCGCGAGTTCCGGCGAGGACAGCCGCACGTCGTAACCGATCACCACCGTGGCCGGCTTGACCACCGCCGCGTAGGCGCGCCCGATGCGCCGGGCGATGTCCGGATTGAGGTCGTCGGGCAGGCGCCCGCGAACGTCGTAGGCTTTGAAGCATTTCATGTCAGGTCATCCGGTGGCGGCGACGGTCCCGCGATCGAGAACGAGGGGCAATTTTTGGTGCAAGCATTCTAGCAATGCTCTACAACCGCCGGGTAACGAGCCAACCCGGTTGTGCGCCTGGCCGGTGCTACTGTCTGAGCAACTCGATTCGATAGTCACTCCCGCGGGGCTTCCTGATGAAAACCATTAGCGTCAGCCTGACCGACGCCAAGTCACGCCTGGGCGAGCTCGTGGAACGTGCAGCCTCGGGCGAAGACATCATGATCATGCGGCGCGGCTGGCCGATCGCGCGCCTGACGGAAGCTTCCCCGGAGCCCAAGCCCGTGGACCTGGACGTGCTGAAGAAGTTGACCGGCGGGATGCCGCGGCAACCGGAGTGTGGGCGCAGGTTTATCCGCCAGCTCCGCGAGGCAACGCGCTACTGATCCACCACCGCAACACAGCAAGCTGGCCACCGCGGCGCGTTCGCTCGTGGTCAGCTGCCGGCTGGCTTGAAACCAGGCTTGGCCCGACCTAGCGCCCGTAATTGTCCTCGAACCGCACGATGTCGTCTTCGCCGAGGTACGAGCCGGACTGCACCTCGATGATGTGCAGCGGCACCTTGCCGGGATTCTCGAGACGGTGCGTGGTGCCCATGGGAATGTAGGTCGACTCGTTTTCGCCTAGCAGGAACGTCCGGTCGCCGCAGGTGACCTTGCCGGTGCCCTCGACCACGACCCAGTGCTCGGCGCGGTGATGGTGCATCTGCAATGACAGTTGCGCGCCCGGCTTGACGGTGATGCGCTTCACCTGGAAGCGCTCGCCGGCGTCGACGCTGTCGTAGCTGCCCCAGGGACGAAATACTTCGCGGTGCAGGCTGGTCTCGTAGCGCCCGTCAGCCTTGAGCCGCTCGACCAGCGTCTTGACTTCCTGCACGCGATCGCGCGGCGCGACCAGCACGGCGTCCTTGGTTTCGACCACCACGCAATCGGCCAGGCCGATGGCCGCCACCAGGCGACTCTCGGCGTACAAGTAGCAGTTGCTGACGTCCTCGATGAGCACGTCGCCGACGGCGACGTTGCCGGCCGCGTCGGGTTCGCAGGCGTCATGCAGGCTGGCCCAGCTGCCGACGTCGCTCCAGCCCGCGTCCAGCGGCACGACCCAGGCATGCGCGGTGTTTTCCATGACCGCGTAGTCGATGGAATCCGCCGGGCAGGCCTCGAAGGCGTCGCGATCCACGCGGGTGAAGTCGAGGTCGCCCTTGGCGCCCGCCACGGCGGCCACGCACTGCGTGACGATCTCCGGCCGATGGGTGCGCAGTTCCTCGATGTAGCGGCCGGCGCGGAACATGAACATGCCCGAGTTCCAGAAGTATTCGCCGGACGCGACGTATTCCTCCGCCAGCGCCGCGTCGGGTTTTTCGACGAATTGCTGCACGGCTGCTGCACCGTCGCGGGCCGCCGCGCGGATGTAGCCGTAGCCGGTCTCGGCCCGGTCGGGCACGACACCGAAAGTAACGAGCCGGTCTTGCCGGGCGAGTTTCGCGCCCGCCGCGACGGCGTCGCGGAAGGCCGCCGCATTGTGGATGACGTGATCTGCCGGCAATACCAGCAGCACGGGATCGTCGCCCTGCTCGCGTTCCTGCAGCGCGGTGGCGGCGGCCAGCGCCACGGCCGGCGCGGTGTTGCGCCCAGCCGGCTCGAGCAGGATGGCCGCCGGCGTGACGCCGATCTGGCGCAGCTGCTCGGCCACCAGGAAGCGGTGTTCCTCGTTGCACACGATGATCGGGGCAGCGAGATTGTCCAGCCCCTCGAGCCGCAGCAGCGTGGCCTGCAGCATGGTCTTGTCGCCGATCAACGGCAGCAACTGCTTGGGATAGAGCTCGCGCGATAGCGGCCACAGGCGCGTACCGGAGCCGCCGGAAAGAATGACTGGGACGATCATGCGGGCAATCCTTGCGTCGGGTCAGTGCGCGGAATTGTACTTGAATTGGGAGTGTCGCTA
>JBLRWC010000083.1:0-2649 GCA_047921455.1 Gammaproteobacteria bacterium | reverse complement strand
TCGCGCAGCGCGGCCGGCTTGTTGACCACCAGCACGCCGGCATGCTCGGCGCGTTCCAGCAGGAACGTCGTGTAGATGTATTCCATGTCGAAGGGCGGATCCTTGCGCATCAGCAGCACGTCCAGCGCATCGGGATCCGCCTCGCGCACCGGGCCCAGCTCGAACCAGCGCCTTGGGTCGTCCTGGACCGTGAGGCTGCGCAGCCGCATGCCGAGCCGGCCCTCCATGACCCACAGGTCGGCCTGGGTCAGGTACTCCAGCGCATAACCGCGCCGCTGCGCTTCCAGCAACATGGCGAGGGTGGTGTCCTTGACCGGCTTGATGCGCTCGATCGGATCCATGACGACGCCGAGGCGTATTCGCGGGTGACTCATCGGCCGTGCTCCTTGGTTGAGGTGTCACTATATCAAGGGAACCGCGATGCGGCGCATGGCAGCTAGGGCTTCAATATGTTAAAAGTCAGCGGATACATCGGAGTCAAAACAAGCTTGTGCGAGGCGGACTTCAAGTGGAGAGCGAATGGTGGACGGCGATGGGGCACGCAGCTTGAACGGGCTCAAGGTGCTGGTGGTGGATGACAGCAAGACCATCCGGCGGACCGCGGAGACCTTGCTCAGCAAGGAAGGCTGCGAAGTGTTCACCGCCGTGGATGGCTTCGATGCCTTGTCAAAAGTGGCCGACCACCACCCGGATATTATTTTCGTGGATATCATGATGCCGCGCCTCGACGGCTACCAGACGTGCGCGCTGATCAAGCACAACAAGGTCTTCAAGTCGACGCCGGTTATCATGCTGTCCAGCAAGGACGGCCTGTTCGACCGGGCCCGTGGGCGGATCGTCGGCTCGGAGCAGTACCTGACGAAACCGTTCACGCGGGACGAGCTGCTGTCCGCCATCGAAACGCACGTCAAGCCCTGACCGCCGGTGGGCGCGACCTGGAGAAAGATGCATGGCTACGGTACTCATCGTCGACGATTCCCCGACCGAGGTGCACGTTCTTAGCGGCTACCTGGAAAAGCACGGTTTCGCGATCGAAACGGCGGCCGACGGCGGCGAGGGCATCGAGAAGGCCCGCGAGCTCAAGCCGGACCTGATTCTCATGGACGTGGTGATGCCGGGCATGAATGGTTTCCAGGCGACGCGTGAACTGCGCCGTGATCCGGCGACGGCCTCCATTCCGGTCATCATGGTGACCACCAAGGGCCTCGAGACGGACAAGATCTGGGGCCTGCGCCAGGGCGCCAAGGATTACCTCGTCAAGCCGGTCACCGAAGCGCGGCTGGTGGAGCAGGTGCGCGCCATGCTCGGCGACCATGACTGAGGCCCCCTTGCGCGACTTGCGCGAGCGTCCCTTCGCGCTGTTGCGCGAAATGGAACGGCGCGCGTGGGCCATGGTGGACGAGAGCGACGCCGAGCAGAGTGTGCGCGAGTGGGTCGGGATCGGGTTCCGGCTCGGCGACGAGCGTTTCCTGGCGCCGCGCGAGGAAGTGCGTGAAATCACTAACTGCCCGGCGCTGCTGGCCCGCGTCCCGGGCGCCAAGGACTGGGTCGCCGGCCTGACCAGTATCCGCGGCCAGTTGCTGACGGTGATCGACCTGAAGGCGTTTCTCGGCGGCGGCGCGACCCGGCTGGGCCGCGACAGCCGCATCCTGGTGATCAACCACCGCGAGCTAGGCGCCGGCCTGCTGGTGGACGAAATCCTCGGTTTCCGGCGTTTTTCCGCGGCGGCGCGCGGCCCGGCCCCGGCGGAACAAGTGTTGCGCACCGGCCGCTACGTGGCTGGCGCGTTCTCCCAGGCGGGCGAGACCTGGCCCGTTTTCAACCTCGTGGCGTTGACCGAAAGTCCGTCATTTCTGCAGGCCGCCAACGATGATTGATATTCGCCCGCAACGGTTTCCAGCATGGGATCGCATATGAGACACAAGACGAGGGGCATGGCGTTGTTGCCGGCGTTGGGCGTACTGCTGGTGCTGGTCATCCTGGTCGGCGCCGTGCTCGCCTGGCGGGGCCTGCCGGCGGAGGCGGGGCTAATGTCTGCCGCGGCGCTGCCGGCCTGGCTGGCGCTGCTCGCGCTGGCGCTGGCGATGGTGCTGGTGGTGTCGTTGTGGCGCGGCGAGGAGGCGCGACGCCGGTCGCTGGAGCATGCCCGCCAGAACGATCGCAACCAGCAGGCCATCCTGCGGCTGCTGGACGAACTGGGCAGCCTCGCGGACGGCGACCTGACGGTGCAGGCCACCGTGACCGAGGACATTACCGGCGCGATCGCTGATTCCATCAACTACGCCATCGAGGCGCTGCGCGACCTGGTCACTACCATCAACCAGAGCGCCATCAAGCTCGATGCGGCCGCCAAGCAGACCCAGGCGACCGCCACCCACATGGCCGACGCCAGCGAGACCCAGTTGCGGCAGGCCGGCGACGCCACCGAGTCCACGGCACGCATGGCCGCTTCCATCGAGGCCGTGTCCGGTGACGCCGAGCGCGCCGCCGACGTGGCGCGCCACTCGGTTGACGTGGCGCACAAGGGCGGCGCCGCGGTGCGCCGCACGATCGAGGGCATGAACGCCATCCGCGAGACCATCCAGGACACCTCCAAGCGCATCAAGCGCCTCGGCGAGAGCTCGCAGGAAATCGGCAACATCATCGAGC
>JBLRWC010000082.1:0-2985 GCA_047921455.1 Gammaproteobacteria bacterium | reverse complement strand
TCGACGCGGCGGTGGGCGCGCAAAGTTGACGGAGGTTTTCGAGGCGGGGACGCGACAAGCTGGAGTCGTGACGGCTGAGACCGCCCCACAAGTGCGAGGTTTGTATCAATCTTGCTCAGGCGCCAAGTGCAGGCGGCGCCGGAGTTCCTCGGCCGCGATCTTCCGCTCGCGCGCCTTGCCGGCGCGAATACCGTCTACCAGTACCAGCAGCTCGTAAAGCTCCGAATCGTTTTGAGCGGCGAAGGGAACGGCACGATAGAGCGGCTGCAGGGTTTGCCCCCGTCGTGCACCACTTGGGTCTGGCCAGACTGCGGGCGGCTCGCCACTGTCGTTCATGAACTGGTTCAGCGGCGATGCGGCATCCAGCGTCGGCATGCCGCGGCTCAATTCGCCCCAAACGGGCGGAAAAGCGTACCGGAGCCCGTGCAGCAGGAATTCCTCGAGGTTGCGCCGCTGCGGTGCATGCGCTTGCAGCTTGAGAAGGACAAGGATGTCCTGGGGTTTGAGTGCCATGACTGTTCTCTATTCGCGAATCGCGCATACTCTTGTTGACCGTCATGTCGACAGCTCATTCCGTGGTTGAAGATGTAGCGAATACGAATTGGGGCGTTGACAAGCGTTTATGTCCGCAGCTTAGGTGGCTTAAAAGTGTTTCTCAAAACAGACAAAAAGCGCATAATGTACTTAATGAGAAACACTTGTAGCGAGCAGAGCCAATGCCGGCGACCATGAAAACAGTTAGTGATCCCGTGCTCCGGCAGCGCGTCGCCGAGCTCTCGCGTCTGATCCGGCAGCGCCGGAAGGCGCTCGGCGTCACCATGGTGGCGGCCGCTGAGGCGGCCGGCATGTCGCGCGTGACCTGGCACCGGATTGAAAAGGGCGAAGTCTCGGTCACCATCGGCGCGTGGTTCAACGCCTTGTCGGTGATTGGGCTGGCCTTTGGGTTGGGCGAGGCCGCTGCGATGCCACCGCCCGGCGAAGCCCCCGCGCCGGCCGCCGGCATTCGCGATGGGGGGCCGGGTGAGCTGCAGTTGCCGGTGGAAATTCGTCTCGTCGATTACCCGCAGCTGCAGGCGCTCGCCTGGCAGGTTACAGGCATCGACACGCTGCACCCGCGAGAGGCGCTGGGCATTTACCAGCGCAATCGGCGGCACATCGATTGGGATGCGATCCGGCCGCATGAACGAAGGCTGGTCGACGCGCTCGAGGCCGTGTTTGAGGCGCCGGACAGTGTTTGAGCGACCGCATCATCGATGCATGGCGGTGGTCCTCGGGGCGCTGGACGCCAGTTTGTTGCGTGATCACCGCTGCTACTTTGGCGGCGGTACGGCAATCGTCATGCGGTTTGGCGAGTACCGCGAGTCAGCGGACATGGATTTCATGGTCTCGGATATTTCTGCCTATCGCGACTTGCGTCGCCTGGTCAGCGCTCCTGGCGGGATCGGTGAGTTGTTCTCCAGCCCGGCCGTGGTCGCGCAGCACGGCGAGGTTCGCGCCGACCAGTACGGCATCCGCACCCGGATCGAGGCCGCAACTGCCGTGATCAAGTTCGAGATCGTTTTTGAGGCGCGCATCGACCTTGAGCCACCGGGCCCCGACGATTTGCTCTGCGGCGTGGCCACCTTCACGCTTCGCGACATGGCTGCGAGCAAGCTGTTGGCAAACAGTGACCGCTGGGGAGATGCGGGAACGTGGCAGCGCGACCTGGTCGATCTCGCGATGCTGGAGATTTCTCGCGAGGACATGGAAGCAGCGCTCCTTAAGGCCGAGGCAGCTTACGGCGCATCGATCCGTCGCGACTTGCATGCGGCCATCAAGGCGGTCACCTCAAGGGAGGGCTGGCTGGACCGGTGCATGCAGGCGCTCTCGATCCAGCTACCGAAGGCGGTACTCTGGCAGCGGATCCGGCGGCTGGAGCGGTACTGCCTGGAGGAGTGAGTGTGCGGGTTTGCCTCGTTTTTCCCTCGAAAGCTCAGCGGCGGGACGCCACCCAGGGGTTCAGCACCTTGAGCCGATAGCCACGGAAGTCTTTTTCGTTCCGAGTGACGAGCGCCAGGTTGTGGGCGATAGCCGTCGCCGCGATGAGGCTGTCGCTCACTGGTGCGGGTCGCCCGGAACGCTCGTGCCTAGCGCCCACCAAGCCCCACTCGAGTGCTGCGTCCAGGTCGATTGGCAGGATCCTGCCGGCAAAGCGCGTCAACAGGTCAATTTCCAGCCAGCGTTGCAGGGCTTGCTTTCGGCGACTCTCATCGAGTCGCGCTATCCCGCGCTGGATTTCACCGATGGACAAAACACTGAGGTATAACCGGGCCTCGTCGGCTTCCTGGATCCACCCAACCAGGCCGGAATCGGCAGGGTTCTTGCGCAGCTCGGACAGTACGCAGGTGTCGAGAAGGTAATTCATCCTTGGTGCGGGATTGGGGTTTCTGTTGCGGTGGCCGGGCTTTCAGAGCTCGACTGGCCGCGGCAGGTCCGTGTCCCGCTCGATCTCGAGTTCGGTGTCCGCCCACGGCGAGGCCTGCATGAAGTCCACCAGGCTGCGTCCGGCGGGTTGTCCCTTCAGTCGCCGGTATTCCTCCGACGAAATCAGCACGGCGCGCTCACGGCCATGCACCGTAATGACTTGGGGGCCATCATCCTCAGCCGCCTTTACCAGCGCGCTGAATCGATTCTTTGCTTCCTGGACTTGCCAGCGCATGGTTGGATCTCAAATAGTTGGACAGAATGTCCATATTATTGTGGTTTGTTGGGAGAGATTCAAGGATGAGTTTGTGCGGCGTGATGCTGGAAACTCGCGACTAAAGCTGCTGTCATTAACGCCAATTCCCTGGGGAAGGAGACCGACGTGATCAAGATTTCTGCGCGCCTGCCAGATGAGATCGTGGCGGCCTTGGATGTGGCCGCAGTGGAATCAGGTCGCAGTCGTTCCAATCTCATCCGTCTGGCGATCGAGTCGTATCTCGAAGACTTCGACGATAGCGGTCG
>JBLRWC010000081.1:0-3016 GCA_047921455.1 Gammaproteobacteria bacterium | reverse complement strand
GCGGATGACATGCGTGTAAATGAGGTGCCGGCGTCATGAGAGGGCAGATTTTCAAGTACTGGAATCGTGTTCGCTCCGGCTTTTGGTTTCTTCCGACGGTCATGGCCGGCGTGGCCGTTGCGTTGGCCTTTGTGAGCGTCGCCATTTCCGAGCCGGTGGCGGAGTGGTTCACGCTCAACTTTGGCTGGACGTTCACCGGTGGAGCAGAAGGGGCGAGTGCCGTGTTGGGGGTCATCGGCGGATCGATGATCACCATCGCCGGTGTGGTCTTCTCGATGACGTTGGTCACCCTGTCGCTGGCCTCATCCCAGCTGGGACCCCGTCTGCTGCGCAGTTTCATGCGCGATTCCGCCACACAGGTGGTCCTCGGCACGTTCATTGCCACCTTCCTGTACTGCCTGTTCGTCCTCCGCACGATCCGCCGTGAGGAGGAGGTCGTTTTCGTTCCGCACCTGTCGATCACTCTCGGCGTTCTCCTCGCGGTGGGCAGCGTGGCGGTGTTGATCTACTTCATCCATCACGTGTCCGTTTCCATTCAGGCCAACGAGATCGCCGCACGTATCGGTAGGGAATTGATCGAGGGAATCGACCGTCTGTTTCCGGAACACGTCGGCCGTGGAGCACCACGGATCCCGACGGAGCCACCCGAGCCGGGCTTCCTTGAGGCGTTCGACCAGGAGGCTCGACCGGTCGGCGCGAACGGTGACGGTTACCTCCAGTTCATTGACGGGGAGGCCTTGGTGGCGCTGGCAGCGGAAGAGGACTTGGTCGTTCGGCTGGAGCGAAGGCCCGGGAACTACGTCGTCGCCGGTTGTCCGCTGGCGCTGGTCTTGCCAGGAGGCCGGTTGACCGAGCACCTGGCGGAGCAGGTGCGTTCCCTCTTCGTCCTGGGTCACCAGCGGACTGCCAACCAGGACATCGAGTTCTCAGTGAACCAACTGGTGGAGATCGCGGTGCGGGCCCTCTCCCCAGGGCTGAACGACCCGTTCACGGCGATCACGTGTGTGGACCACTTGGGCTCCGCGTTGTGTCGTTTGGCGACACGAGACATGCCCTCGCCTTATCGCCATGACGTCCACAAGCAGCTTCGGATGATTGTCCCTGCCGATACATTCCCGGACATCACGGATGCGGCATTCAACCAAATCCGACAATATGGCCGCTCCAGCGCGGCGGTGACCATCCGCCTGCTAGAAACGATCGCCGTGGTCGCAAGATTCACACATCGGCCGGAAGACCGCGCGGCGCTCTTACGGCACGCTGAAATGATCGCCCGGGGGGCTCGCGAGGGACTACCCGAAGCCGAGGACCGCCGGGCGGTGGAAGAGTGCTGCCGGAAGGTAAGCCACTTGTGCAGCGAATCCGCAGGTTCTGGCCGCTGATGCTGAGCGTTAGCTTTCAGGGTGTTTGCATTGCACTTAGTGCCACTTTAGTATCACTACATGCGCACCGAACTCGTCACAACCCTCAAACGGAAGGCTACGGACCTGCTTTCAGAACTGGCTAAGGACAAAGAGCCAATCCTGATCACGCAGCATGGTTTGCCTTCTGCGTACCTGGTTGATGTGGATAGCTATGAAAAACTTCAGCTCAAGTTGAAGCTGCTCGAAGGCATTGCCCGTGGCGAACGTGCCGTAGATGAGGGCCGTACCGTCTCTAATAAACAAGCCAAGGCCAAAATGGCCCGATGGCTGAAATAGTTTGGACTGATCCCGCACTGGCGGATCTAGATGCTATTGCGGACTACATCGCCTTGGAAAACCTCAAAGCCGCGCAACAGCTTGTCCGGCGGATCTTCGAGCACGTGGATCAACTCGAAGCACATCCAGATAGTGGCTCAAAGCCGCGAGAGTTTCGTGGTTGGCGCCACCGCCAACTCGTTGAGCCGCCTTGTCGCATCATCTACCGTCATGACAAGGAGCAAGGTCGCGTATTCGTCCTGCACATCATGCGAAGCGAGCAGAAGCTCCGTCGCCTCAAACGCCCCTGAACACAGGCGTTCGGTCGCTGTCTGAGCGCCTACGCGCCAGCGGCGTTGGCGAAGTTTGAAGCCGAACGCGACGTATGGCGGGAGGTCCTCGATGGTAGTGACTACGCTGAACTGAGAACTGGCGCACACTCCGGGCGCGTGTCATTCAGCTAGCTTGCACAATATGAACGTTGCCACCCTGCTTCCATCCGGGGTGCAACCGGAGCCGTCCGACGATCAGGTGGTTGAGCCGGTCGCACCGCATGACCCGGCTGCTGTCACAGACATCGGCGTCGTCGTTCTGTCCAGCGATCCCGGCCTGCTGCAAATACTCGACCAGGTCAACAGCGCACTGGCGACCCTCACCCGGGTCGAAGACTGGGCTGGCTTGCTCGAAGCGGTGGCAAACGGCAGGCGCACCATCGTCCTGCTGGATGCCGACCGGGTGGGCCCCGGGCAACTCGATGCGCGCCTCGCAGAGCTCAACGGGCTGGCCGCAGCCCCCGTCATCGTTGCCGCCGCGGGTCGCGACGAGGCGAAAGCATTCATGGAAGCACTGGCTGCGGGGCAGGTTCACCGCCTGCTGCTCAAGCCCGCGACGCTGGGTGGCGTCCGGCTGGTGCTCGACTACGCGATCGCCCGGAGCCGGCAGCAGAGTCCGCATGCCGAGCCGGCCGCGGCCCTCCCCGCAGGGCCGCGCCGCCTTCGTGGATCGCTGCTCGCGGCCGGCATGGCCGTCGTGTTCGCCGTGACGGTGATCGGCGCTCTGAACTGGCGGACGCCCCCAGCGGTCGTGCCGGTCGAAGAAGCACCTGTGCCTGCGCCGGCCCCGGTTGTGCGGACCCCGGTACCCGCCGCAAGCGAACTCCAGGCGACGCTCGAGGAGGTGCTCGGCGAGCCGGAATCCATGACCGAAACGCCGGACACTCGCTTCATCGATATCTCTACCATCGAGCTTCTCCCGGTCGAAGCTGCCGTGACCGAGGCTGCCGAGGTCGAGGCCGCCGTGACGGAAGGGGAGCCCGTGACGGAAGGGGAGCCCGTGAC
>JBLRWC010000080.1:1272-3097 GCA_047921455.1 Gammaproteobacteria bacterium | reverse complement strand
AAGCCGACCATCGCCTTCACGGCGCTTTCCAGCTCGCCCGCGAGTCGTACGAGCCTGCCAGGCGACGCGCCCCGCTTCTCCTCCGTCGCTTTGCGCGCGATCACGTCCGCGACCGACTTGTAGTACCAGAGGATCTCCGGCACGCGCTGCTTGAGATCGGTATCGGGCTTGTCGGCGACGAAACGCTTCCAGAAATCCTCCTGTGGCCGGCCCTCGCGCTCGTGGAGGCGAAGGTCGGTGAGGATCGCGCGGGTGTTGTGCAGCTTGTCGGCGGCGGTGATCAGCAGCGCGCGGTAGTCGCCCTTGTGCTCGAGCATGGCGAGGTAGGCCTGCTTGCGCTCGGCCCAGGGTGCCTTATCCTCGCCGGGCGCGGGCATGGCGTCGGTGCAGTGCTCGACGATGTCGGCAACGCGGTCGCCGAAGCGGCGGCGGATGTCCGCGAGCACAGGCGCGCCGCCGCAGTCCTCGACGGCGTCGTGCAGCAGGCTCGCAATCACCAGGTCCTCGACGTCTTCCGGGAGCTTGGCCTCGCCGTCGGCGGCCGCCTCCATGACGAGGCTGGCGACGGCCATGAGATGGGAGAGGTAGGGGATTTGCGTGCCCTTGCGGACCTGGCCGGCGTGGCACTGCGCTGAGTAGTCGAATGCGGCGTGGAGGTTGCGCGTGAACATGTGGGTCCTCTCGGCGTTGGTCCGGGGCAGACTTGTACAAGTTTAGACGCTGTCGGGCTCATGGGGCGAGCCCCGCCACGGATTCGCAAGCGCAATACCGCACTCCTCGAAATCGCGGGAATTGCGCGTCGCGAGCCTTGCTCCCGCGGTTTTCACGATCGCTGCAATCATCATATCGACCGCGTCCGCGTGAAGCCCTTTACGTTCCCGCGCCGCCGAGACGTCTCCACAGGCATAGGCGGCATCCCTGTCGAAAGCGAGCAGCCGTCCTGGGAAGGCGTCATCGACGAATGCAGAAAATCGCTCCTCGAGGCTTTTTCGCCGCCTGCCGTCAGGCATGCGGACGATGCCCCGCTGGATCTCGGCGATCGTGATAGTGGTGGTGGCGAGCTCCAACGGGTCCTGCCCGGCGAGCCACGCCTTTACGCCGGCGTCGGGCGCCGGCCGCATGAGTTCCGAAATGACATTTGTATCGAGAACGATCATGTCAGGAAATATCTGCCGGCTCGCGATGCGTTGCTCGTGGCGGCAAGTCGAGCTCTACCCCATGCTTTTCGCCAAAATACTTTTCCGCCAGTTGGACGACAGGCTTCGGCTCGTCGCCGTTTTCCATCGAAGCCTTGGTCAACGCACGGCGCGCATAGGCTTCGAGCGACAGACCGGACTTCGCGGCGCGCACTCTCAGTGCCTCTTTCGTCTTGTCGGAAATGCCGCGGACATTGATGTTCGCCATATTGACCTCCCGGAGTTGTCGCCATTTGCGTCCATTGTACCCATTGAGTCCAATGGAGTCATTCAACCTGCGAACAGCGCCGCGATAGTGGCCATCGGCAGGAACATTGTGAGCGGCGAGCTCGGGACCGGGATAAAGTCGTAGCGTCGATAGAAGGTCCCGGCGGCCTCGTTCTTGGCGTGCGTTACGAGCGCATAGATGGCCATCTGGCTGGCGACCCGCGTGAAACAACGATGCATGGTGTCGGCCAGCAGGAACTCTCCCAGCCCCTGGCCGCGAAATGCGGCATCGACTGCGAGACGGCCCAGCAAAGCGCACGGCACATCGGGATAGCGGGGCAGCTTCCCTGCCAGCGCGGCAGGGACATCGGTGAGGCGCATCGTGTAGCTGGAGAGCGTGTAGTAGCCCATGATGCGCGCCG
>JBLRWC010000080.1:0-1172 GCA_047921455.1 Gammaproteobacteria bacterium | reverse complement strand
GCGCGCCGTTGCAAGTACTCGTCGAGCGGTGCACAGCCACATTCAAAGCTGGCCCGGTCATGCGACCGCCTGAGCGTCTCCACGACCAGTGGCGTTTCGCGCCCCGCGGGGGACACCCGCCGCCCTCAGGGCCGGGACATCAAACGATAACGACGCGCAGCGGCCTTGAGCCGCTCAGCTGCCGTTCATCTTCGTCGCGATAGACTCGTTTCCAACCAGCCAAACCAGGCCTTGGCCGAGGAGACGACATGCATGCAACCGCGAAGATCGGCATCCTGCTCACCGCGCTGCTGGCGCTGGCGGCCTGTGGCAGCGAGCGCGAACGCATCATCATCGTCGACTGCCCGGGGCCGGACCTCGGACTCGACGGCGTGTGGTTTGGCGCCATGGAGGATGATGGCGGCGACCTGTTCACGCTGGAGTGGCGTATCTGCGGCGACACCATCACCCGCGAGATCATCGGCGGCTTCAGCTCGGGGGTCAGCGGCCAGCTATGGCAGACCGGCCCGGGCGCCTGGCGTGGCCAGCTCAGCGACGGCACGCAATTCCACATGTTGACCAGTCCCGGGCGGCACCACGCCATGATGGTCAATGACTTTTTCGAGTTCGCGGTCCTGGAGCGCGGGGCCGTGGGCCTGCCGGGCTACTTTTTCAGCGACCTGGACGGGTCCTGGAGCGGCCGGCACGCGCGCCTCGGCTGGACTTCGGCCGAAGTGCGGAATGCATGGCTGGTGTGTGACGCGGACATCTGCGATAGCGAAGACACGAGCGGCACCTTCGCAACGACGTGGATCGACGAGCTGGATCCCGACTTCGGCATGTTCCGCGGCGAGTTCGTCGACTCGCGGGGCGCCGAAGGCATCGCCGGCGCATTGATGAGCTCGGACCTGCTGTTCCTCGGCACCTATACCTGCCCGTTCGGGTACCTGGGGCCGGAGGACTGCACTTTCGGGGCGCTGACTTACGACTGATGCCCCCGGGCGCCGCGGTAACTCCGGTATTTAACCAGAAAAACCTCTTTCAATTCAGGCTACTAACAGGTATTATACTGTATATCCGTACAATGCTTGGAGCTCTGAAAATGCCCCACCAAGAGGAACCCGGCTGGTCCAATCCGGAGGGCTTCGCCCGCCAGGCCCGCGCCGCCGAGCTCGAGGGCGAGATCGCCTCGC
>JBLRWC010000079.1:0-3445 GCA_047921455.1 Gammaproteobacteria bacterium | reverse complement strand
AGGTTGATCGCCTCACACAGCCCAGCCAGGAACACATCTCGGTCTTGCCGTTGCCGATTCCTGTGGGACTTGTCATCAAGCTCGACGGCCGCAACGATTTCAAGATCATCGCTGCCGCAGATTAAGAAATCGAAATGCTTGGCGCTGATCTTGTTGAATGCTCGCTGCCAGGCACGGCGGTCTGACATGGGCTTGACGCTAGCAGCATCCGCGACGCGCACCTTGCCGAACACTCGATATTGATCGCCTACTGCCTGTTGCAGCACACCTAGGAACGACCGTTCCGCTGGCGAGAAAAGTACGGGGTTTTTCTTGTACGGAAAGCCCTTGACGCCCTGGGGCTTGAGTCGGGCCGCCAAGACCACGACCACAACGACTATCAATATCAGCCATACCAACCAGTCCATGTCGTCAACTCCTTCCGGCCCGACAAACTCCCGACGTTTGGTCAGGCGCTGCGCGCAACCAATCCCTCGTGCACCGCCTCCAGCGTCTCGAATATTCCCTCGATGACCCGCTCCTTCCCATCGAATAGCGCATCCGGCCCGCCGGCGTGCAGATTGCTGAACGGCGGCTCGTAAAGCGCTGCCGGCTCCATGACTCCACGCGCCGTGAGCTGTTCAATCACCATTTCGACAAATCGGATTTGCTGCGGCGTCAGGCTGCGATCCGCAAGGAATTGTGAGAACGCGGTCTGGGCTGCGGTCCGGTCCATACCGACCAGACTCCTCACGAACCACGCCAGTGACGGTGCACCACTGCGGGACAACAACCCACTGAGCAGCGTCTCTCCCTCATCCTCACCGATTTCTGCCAGGGTCTTCTCCAATCCCTGTAAGTCGGTTTCGGTCAGCGGTTGATTACTGCGCAGCCGGTGGATGACGAGGTGGTCGAGGTGGTTGATGAGATAGTCGCGGACTTTCTTCTGGTACTGGGCGCCCGTCATCTTGGGCATAGCGATAACTTCTTCCTCGCGTACGCCGAGTACTTCATCCTCGAAGTCCGTATAGACGATCTTGCGATCTTTCTTGTCGAGCAGGGGCACGAGACCACGCAGCCGCAATCGCAGCTCCTCCAGCAGGGGAAGCGTCATTCCCTCCCAGAACTCGGACTCCTGAATAGACGCCAGATAAGCGAGTTGCGCTTTCACCGCGGGAATAGCTGATTTCTCCTCCAGCAGCATGGCGATCTCGGTCACCCGATTGCGATGTAGCTCATAAGCGGCGGAATCACCCTCAGCGAGTGCAAGTTGCATCCGCAGCGCCGTCAGGTCGAACAACCGGGATTCGATGTCGTCGGTTGCCAGCTCGCTCGGCAGGCCGGCGACCTCGTGCTGGAGTTTCTCCCGGTCCTCGTCGCTCAACTCATCCCAGGCCTTGCGGTCCTGGAACCGTTCGACGGCTTCAAGATGCATCCGCACCAGGAAGTTGTCGCGATTCATCGCGGCCACTTCGTCATGCAGGCCGCTCGTCACCGTTGTCTTGAGTCCAGCATCCGGATCGAGCTCGGGACTCGCCTGCAGGTGTCCCAGCAACTGAACCCGGGCCCGGAACAAGCGTGTACCGAGCGGCACACCGCCGCTGCCCTCGATGCCGGCGGGATTCTCACGGAAGAAATCAAAATTGAAGCAGAAATCGAAAACCCGGAAGTCCTGCTTGTCCTCATCGGGGCCGAACAGGTTCGGGCACAGGCGCGTGCCGCGGCCGATCATCTGCCAGAACTTGATCTTCGAGTACACCGGCTTGAAGAACACGAGGTTGGCGGCCTCGGGCACGTCGATGCCGGTGTCGAGCATGTCCACCGAGATGGCGATGTGTGGGGGCTTGTCCTTCTGGGAGAAATCGTCGATCAGGCTCTGCGGGTACTTGGCCTGGTTATCGATGATGCGTGCGAAGTGGCCCGCGTACTGCGGGTAATGGTGGTTGAAGCGCTCCTCGATAAACACGGCGTGCTTGTGGTTGCGGGCAAAGACGATCGTCTTGGCGAGCCGGTCGCCCCCCTCCACCTTGTGGCCATGCTCCATCAGGTGCTGCAGGACCTTGTCGACGGTGTCGCGGTTGAACAGCCAGCTATTGATGGCGGCGGCATTCACCCGTGAGGGCAGGCCTTGCTCGTCCACATCATCGCCCCAGTCGAGGCTTTCCCACTGGGCCTTCTCTTCCTCACTGAGCTGGTCGTAGTCGATCCCCTCGCGCGGGAACCTGAGATCCACCTGCTGCACACGTGGCGGAACCAGGAACCCGTCCCTGACGGCAGTTTCCAGCTCGTAGGCATCGGTCGGGACGCCGGGCTCCAGCTCGAACAGGTCATAGGTGTTGCGATCCACCTCCTCGCGGGGCGTGGCGGTCAACCCGACCAGGAGCGAGTCGAAATAGCGAAAGATGGCCCCGTATTTCTGGTAGACCGAGCGGTGGGCCTCGTCGATGATCACCAGGTCGAAGTGGCCGACGCCGAAGCGGGCCACATCGCCACTGGTCTGGTCGATCAGGCCCATCATGGTCGGGTAGGTGCTGACGTACACCCGGCCCTCGATGTTCTTCTCCGTCACGAGGTTCACCGGGCTGGACTCAGGCAGGTGGGCCTTGAAGGCGTTGACCGCCTGATTGACCAGCGAGACGCGGTCGGCCAGGAACAGGGCGCGCTTCACCCAGCCGGCGCGCTGCATTGCGTCCACCAGCGCAATTGCCACGCGGGTCTTGCCGGTACCGGTGGCCATCACCAGGAGCGCCTTGCGGCGCGCCGTCGTGAACTGCTCGAAGATGCTGCCGATGGCGCGCTTCTGGTAATAGCGCTCGACGATGTGGTCCTTGACCTGGGCGACATCGAGCTCCTGGCGCTGCTCCCGGCGCAGGATCAGCCGGGTAAGCTCGTCCTTCTTGTAGAACCCGGCCACTTTGCGTGGTGGATAGGCGCTGTCGTCCCAGAACCAGGTCGTGTAGCCGTTGGTGTAGAAAATCAGCGGTCGCCGGCCGTGCATCGCTTCGAGACAGTCGGCGTAGAGTTTCGCCTGCTGTTGGCCGACATCGGGATCCACCGTGGTCCGCTTGGCCTCAACCAGGCCGAGCGGCTTGCCGTCGTCGCCCCACAGCACGTAGTCCACGTAGCCGATGCCCTTGTTATTGGGCATGCCGATCACTTCGCACTCCCGATCCCGCTGCTGGTCGAGTGGCCACCCGGCCCGGCGCAGGTCGACGTCAATCAGGTAACGTCGTGTCGCGGCCTCGGAATAATCATGGGTATCGGGCTTGGCCTCGCTCGCCTCCCGGATCTCGGCGAGCTGCGCGCGCAGCGCCTGCAACTCGGCATTCAGGGCATCGTGTTCCTGCTGCCGCTTGAGCTCGACCTTGTTCTGCTCCGCCAGGCGCTGTTCGAGCGTCTCCAGCTCCTGTCGCGGCACGACCTCGGCATCAGCGAGCGGACGCGGCACCCGCGTGTCCTGCCAGGC
>JBLRWC010000078.1:0-3457 GCA_047921455.1 Gammaproteobacteria bacterium | reverse complement strand
CCAGAGCGTCTTTCGCCAACGGGCGATCCGCCCGTTGTCACCGCAGTTCGGACAGTGCCAGACAATGGCGTCGGTCTCCGCCTCAATCCGGGCAACAATCTCGCCCGGACATTTCCTCCGACCCGGACGCCTGCGACAGGCGACCCTCGCCAGCCCCGCCAGAGCGGAGTCGGTCGCGGAAACCATGACAATAATGCTTCCAATGTGCTCGGCAAGCCTCAGGGCGGGCCCGCTTGTCGGTTCAAGACGTCCGTCTTGGTCGAGGAAATGCGTGATGTCGACGATCCAGGTGTCAGCCATCGCTGAAGCGCAGCCAGACCGAATGACCCACGAGATATCTGGCTGCGTTGATCCTCGTCAGCATCTAACTGCTCCGCCGACCCGTTCGCCAGCGCTGCAACGAGGCCAGCGACTCCCCGGACGGCAATCCTTGCAACAAGGCTTGGACACTAATGTCTTCATCGATCGCCGGCCAATGGACGCCCGTGCCGTTGCCGATGAGCTTCCAGTTCTGGCGTTCTTCGCTGCTCGCGTGCTCAAGCCGCGGATACCAGCGCAGCGGTACCGAAATGGTGCGGCCGTCATGGAACTGCACGGTAAGCTCATCGTCCGACGTGCTCACCCGTACCGCACGCGGCGGTTCAACCTGCTCTGCCGAAGAACTCATCCCAAGCCTCCAATAGCTGCGGGCGGTTTGCCGAGATAATACTCCTGATCCGCCGTAGCTCCGAGGGGCGGTATCCGGCATTGTTCTCCAGACGCACGGGGGCGAGCCAGTACTTCGCCGTGGCCGCATCGCGCTGCACATGCACATGGGCCGGCTCATCACCGTCACTGGAATAGAAGAATATCCGGTATGGTCCGGATCGAAGAACGGTTGGCATCCCGAGATCCACATTTGTGTCCTCGGGGATCATTCACGCATCAGGCCGGTAAGTGACCCCTGCATTTTTGGGCTTCAAGCGGAAAAAAGCCAGGCGCTGGCCGAGGACCTGCGCCGCATGGACGAGCGGATCGGCACGATGTCGCCGAGGATCCGCGGGCCGGCGAGAACTGGTCGCGCAGCTCGCGATCAGGCGGCGACAGTTTCCACCTTGCCGGGCAAGCTGCTCAGGATGAGCTTGTCGAGGTCGACCTTCGTTGAGGCATTATCTATATCGATCCCCACCAGGCGTCCATCCGAATCGTAATCCAGCACCACGCCTTCGGAGATCTCGCGGCTCACCGCGCTAGGCCGACTAGAGAGGTCGATATACAACGAGTCTGTGTCGGCGTGATAGCTGAGTTTCATGGCTTGAACCCCCGATCGGGGAATGCATTGTGTATCGTCACTTTATCCGCGAGGGTTATAACCCTCAAGCAGCGATGCCCGATCTCGGGCACCGGCGGAAGCGCGCCGCGCCTAGTCCCCAAGAACCAGGCCGCGATAGCGCTTACTCAACCACCGGATAACACGGCTCCCCCCACAACTGCCGCGGGTTCTCCATCATCAGGTGAATGATGATCGGCACGATGTCGCCGAGGATCCGCGCGCCGTCGGTGACCTGGGCCCGGTTCACCGAGCTGTTCCAGGTCGAGCCGCCGTGCATCAGCTGGTTGCGCAGCGTGTAGAGCCGATCAAAGGTCACGCCGAAGACCTTCTTGGTGTTCTGCCTGCCCAGCGCGCGATGGGCCGCGGACTTGCTCTTCCTGAAGGCCTCGCGCCACTCCGCGTCCGTCAGGTCGCCCCGCACGTGATCCCAGAACGGCTGGAAGACGTGGCGGTTGTCGATGAGCGTGCGGATGGACTGCGAGTAGCGCCGCCAGATCATCTGGTACAGCAGCTTCTCGTGGTCCGCGTCGACCAGGCGATTCATGAAGTGCACCAGCTGCCGGCGCTCCGAGAACTCCCGCCGGTCAGTGATCTCGTTGGCGTACGCCGCGTTGAACGAGATCCACAGGAACAGGAAGCGGGCATCGTGATCCTCGGGCTCGCGCTCCGCGCGATCGAGCCAGCTCAGGGCGCGGTGCGTGCGCAGCGCCAGGGCCGGCGAGAACTGGTCGCGCAGCTCGCGCTGGCGATCCTTCAGGGCAGGAAACCGGGACCTGTTGAGGCTGGCAGACATGGCGAGGGCGTCCGAGCACGCTGTTGCAGCGTTTGGTCGAGATATAGCACGCAGTGGCCGGTTTGCTCATGAACTGGCGCACAGAATACGGACCACCATGTCAGCAGACCTTCGCCACCGGATATCACTCATCCCCCGCATACCCTGCGTGTTTTTATCATCAGGTGGATGACAATCGGCACTCGCCGAGGATGTTGGACCGCTGATCTATTGATCCTGCATCGCACGCTGGACTCTCAAGTGGAGCTTCAGCGCCGTCGAGAAGTAGTACATGAATGGATTCCGTACGACTTGGTATGCCTCGTATTCCGTGATCGGGACGATGACGCCTCTTGCTTGGTAGAGAATTCGACCCCTATCCCTGATGATCACGGCCCGGTAATCGTTTTTGGCCGTCGGCTGGACCTCCCGCCATCGGTAAAGCCGGATTCGCACGTGCGCCACCGACACGGAGTGCGGATATGCCGACGCATCTTGCGGGATATTCACGCCGGTATTTGATTCTGAGCATTCGTCCATATCCTAAATCCTCTGCAGGCAGAGCGTCTTCAGGCCACTGTAGTGACCATCGATGCGGGTGGCCTCCGCCACGTCATTCGCTTTCTTCGTCGATCACGGGGAAAGCCTCCAGAACCCGTGCCCGGCACAGTGCATCCAGCTGCGGATAGAAAACCGACTCCGCCACGAAAAAGCCGAGCATGCTCTCGGTGTCGCCCTCGAAGTTCATGTCGAGAACCTCATGGAACGGCCAGGCGTTTGTTAGGAAGTCATACAGCCCACCAAGCGTAAGCGGTTCCGTGGACTCGGAGGTGGTTTCCCCCTCGAGCGTATCGCCTTCGTACTCGTCGACCACCCGGTATTGGATGTTCGGGCCTGCCAGGCGCGCGTATACCGCGGTCACGTCACCCGTGACCGAGTGGATGAAAATACGCGCGATCTCGACCTCCCCGGAGGCGGAGGTCGCAAGGTAGTTACCACCCATGAAGAGCGGGTGCACGCTGCCGAGCGCCCGACACTCGTCTTCGGGTACTCCGTGTTCCCTCAACAGGCGCGCCACCTCGTCGTGTTCGTTGGAAGCTAGGAGCTCCCGCAGGCGGGCCTTCACCAGGGCGCCCTTCACCCGAGACAGGACGTAGTCCTCCAGTCGCTGCGGGCCGAAATAGCTCGCAGGACGATAATTGAGGTCAATTGATTGAGTCATGTTTGCTCTCCCAGATCACGCCCGTGTCGGGCGGTTCCATAGCGGCGACCGGCAAAATTGTGCACGGTTGGCCCGGCCTCCGATGCGTTGTTGCTGCAAAGGAAGCTGACGCACACAGTGGAACGGACCCGCTTGGTTGCCTGGGTCGGCC
>JBLRWC010000077.1:0-3682 GCA_047921455.1 Gammaproteobacteria bacterium | reverse complement strand
GAACCGCCGACCCCTACGATGTCAACGTAGTGCTCTACCACTGAGCTACGCGCCTAATACAAGGGCGCAGAGAATACCGGTGCGGGAGCGAATGGGCAAGCTTTCCGGGCTGCGTAACGCAGCGCTGCCGTAGACCCGCTATTGCCCCTGCGCATAGTCCGTCGGCAAACCCAGGCCTTCATGCCGGAGCCGCTCGATTTCGTCGCGGATCTCGGCGGCTTTTTCGAACTCCAGTTCGCGCGCATGCCGATACATGTCGACTTCCAGGCGGCGAATGCGCTTCATGGCCTCCTCCGGGGTGAGTCGTTCATAGGCCAGGCGCGGCTCCGCCACCTTCTTGCGACCGGACGCCTCGGTGCGCCCCCGCGGACCCTCCTCCCGGGCGCCTTCCATCACGTCCGCGACCCGCTTGATGATGGTCTGGGGCGTAATGCCGTGCGCCACGTTGAACTCGACCTGCTTCGCACGGCGCCGGTTGGTCTCCCCGATGGCCCGCTGCATCGAGCCGGTTTCCTTATCGGCGTACAAGATGGCCTTGCCATGGACGTTACGGGCGGCCCGGCCGATGGTCTGGATCAGGGACCCCTCGGAGCGCAGGAAGCCCTCCTTGTCCGCATCCAGGATCGCTACCAGCGAAACCTCCGGCATATCCAGGCCTTCGCGCAGCAGGTTGATACCCACCAGCACGTCGAACTCGCCACGGCGCAAATCGCGAATAATTTCGCTGCGCTCCACGGTATCGATATCGGAATGCAGATAGCGCACCCGGACCTTGTGTTCCGCCAGGTAGTCCGTCAGGTCTTCGGCCATCCGCTTGGTCAGGGTGGTGATGAGGACCCGCTCATTCGCGGCCGCACGGATGCCGATCTCGGACAGCACGTCGTCTACCTGGTGGGCGACGGGCCGCACCTCGACCGCCGGATCCACCAGGCCCGTGGGCCGCACGACCTGCTCGACGACCTGGCCCGAGCGTTTCAACTCGTACTCGCGCGGCGTGGCCGAGACATAGATCGTCTGCGGCGCCAGCGCCTCGAATTCATCGAACCGGAGGGGGCGATTATCCAGCGCCGACGGCAGCCGGAAACCAAACTCGACCAGCGTTTCCTTGCGGCTGCGGTCACCCTTGTACATACCGCCCAACTGGGGAATGCTGACGTGCGACTCGTCCACGACCAGCAGGGCATCCTTCGGCAGGTAATCAAACAAGCAGGGCGGCGGCTCACCGGGTTCGCGGCCCGACAAGTAACGGGAATAATTCTCGATGCCCTGGCAATAGCCGAGTTCCTGGATCATCTCGAGGTCGAACATGGTGCGCTGCTCGAGCCGCTGCGCTTCGACCAGTTTGTCGGCCGCGCGCAGCACCTGCAGCCGTTCGCGCAGCTCGACCTTGATCTCATCGATCGCAGCCAGCAGGCGTTCACGGGGCGTAACGTAGTGGGTCTTGGGGAAAATGGTGGCACGCGGCACTTTGCGCAGCACCTCGCCGGTCAACGGATCGAACCAGGACAGCGACTCGATCTCGTCGTCGAACAACTGCAAACGCAGCGCCTCGCGCTCGGACTCCGCCGGAAATACGTCGATGACGTCGCCGCGCACCCGGTAGGTACCCTGGCGCAGGTCCATTTCGTTGCGCGTGTACTGCATGTCCGCCAGCCGGCGCAGCAGCTTGCGCTGGTCGATGCGATCGCCGCGATCCAGGTGCAGGACCATGCGCAGGTAGGCCGCGGGATCACCCAGGCCGTAGATCGCCGACACAGTGGCGACGATAATGCTGTCCGGTCGTGACAGCAGCGCCTTGGTGGCGGACAGGCGCATCTGCTCGATATGCTGGTTGATCGAGGCGTCCTTCTCGATATAGGTATCGGAGGACGGCACATACGCTTCGGGCTGGTAATAATCGTAGTAAGAAACGAAATATTCCACTGAATTGCCCGGAAAATATTCGCGGAATTCGCCATAGAGCTGCGCAGCCAGCGTCTTGTTGGGTGCCAGCACCAGGGTCGGCCGTTGCAGTGACTGGATGACATTGGCAATCGTAAAGGTCTTGCCGGAACCGGTGACGCCGAGCAGGGTCTGGCCCGCCAGGCCGGCCTGCAAGCCATCGACCAGCCCGCTGATCGCTGCCGGCTGGTCGCCTGCCGGCGCATAGTCCGCCGCCAGCTCGAAGGGTTGTGCAGTCACGGGGTCGACTAGGGAAGACTGGGTCATCTGGCGTTAATACCTACTGGACGGCGAGCGGCTTTCATCTCAACATGTGCGGCGAGCTGGACTGTGACGGCCGATGGCCGGCACAGCTCGCACCGCCAACCGTATATTATGCACCAGGGGGATTCAGTGGACTTTCGTCTCTCCGAGCGGGTTGCCCGCATCAAGCCATCGCCCACCTTGGCGGTCAGCGCCAAGGCGGCGGAACTCAAGCGCGCCGGTCGGGACGTCATCGGCCTCGGCGCCGGCGAACCCGATTTCGACACTCCGGACCACATCAAGGCCGCGGCCATCGAGGCGATACGAGCTGGCCGCACCAAGTACACGGCGGTGGACGGGCTGGTCGAGCTGCGCGAGGCCATTTGCGAAAAATTCCGCCATGACAACCAGATCGAGTACCAGCCCGACCAGGTGCTGGTGTCGTGCGGCGCCAAGCAAAGCATTTATAACCTCGCCACTGCGCTGCTGGGGCCGGGCGACGAAGTCATTATCCCCGCGCCCTACTGGGTTTCGTACCCCGATATCGTGCTGCTGGCCGATGCGACCCCGGTGATCGTCAGCGCCGACGCCGGCCAGAATTTCAAGATCACGCCAGCGCAGCTCGAGGCCGCCATCACCCCCCGCACCCGCTTGCTGATCCTCAACAGTCCCAGCAATCCCACGGGCGTGGCGTATACCCGGGCAGAACTCGCAGACCTGGCCGAAGTATTGCGCCGACACCCCCAAGTCATCACCGCTACGGACGATATCTACGAGCATATGTTCTGGGGTGATGAGCCGTTCTGCAGTCTGCTGACCGCCGCACCGGATCTGCACGAGCAGGTCGTGACCATCAATGGCGTCTCGAAAGCCTACGCGATGACCGGCTGGCGCATTGGCTATGCCGCGGGCCCGCGCAAGCTGATCGGCGCGATGAAAAAGATCCAGGGGCAAAGTACCTCCAACCCCTGTTCGATTTCCCAATACGCCTCATTGGCCGCACTGACCGGCGACCAGGCATGTCTTGGCGAAATGACCCTGGCCTTCCGGGAGCGCCACGACTGGCTGCTGCATGCACTCAACCAGCTGCCGGGCGTTAGCTGCTTGCCCGCCGACGGCGCCTTTTATGCCTTCCCCGACATCAGCGGCGCCATCAAGGCGCTGGACGGCGTGGAGGACGATACGGATTTTGCCGAATACCTGCTCGAGAAAGCTGGTGTCGCGGTGGTTCCCGGAACCGCCTTCGGCGCACCGGGCCATGTACGGCTGTCTTTCGCCTGCTCCCTGGAAACCTTGCAAGAGGCAGTGGAACGCATCGCCGCCGCACTTTGACCACACGGTCATGGTGTAGAAACAGGGCGCCTGCAGTTGGCGTTCCTTGACATGGTCCCGCTTGTTGCCTGAAAATTAATGGCTTGGCAGACGCAGATCTGCCACAGATTTTTCCCCGGTAGCTCAGTTGGTAGAGCGACGGACTGTTAATCCGTTGGTCGTTGGT
>JBLRWC010000076.1:0-4136 GCA_047921455.1 Gammaproteobacteria bacterium | reverse complement strand
CGGCATGGCGCCAGCGAGAAGGACATCACCCTGGTGCGCGTGCCCGGCGCCTGGGAAATGCCGTGGGCCGTAAAGAAAATGGCCGCTGGGCGACGCTTCGACGCCATCATCGCACTGGGCGCGGTGATCCGCGGCGCCACACCGCATTTCGATTACGTCGCCGGCGAGTGCGCCAAGGGCGTGGCGCAGGCCGGACTGGCCGCGGACGTACCGGTGGCCTTCGGCGTGCTGACCACGGACACCATCGAACAGGCGCTGGAGCGGGCCGGCACCAAGGCCGGCAACAAGGGCGCTGACGCCGCCATGGCGGCCATCGAGATGGCGCGCCTCATGACGCAGCTGGAAGCCTGAGACGTGGCGGAAGCTGCCAACCGCCGTCCGCGCCGGGGCCGCAGCGCCGCGCGCGAACTTGCGCTCCAGGCGCTCTACCAGTGGCAGCTCGGCGGCCAGCTTGGCCAGGATGTCGCGCTGGAATTCCTGGCGGAACGCATGACGCAGAATGCCGACGAGGACTATTTCAAGGAGCTCGTGCTGCAGGTCACGGCGCGCAGCGAGGCGCTCGACCTGGCGCTGGGCGAATTGTCCGACCGACCGGTCGTCCAGCTCGACCCGGTCGAACACGGTATCCTGCTGATCGGCATGTACGAGCTGGCGCACCGCCCGGAAATCCCCTGGCGGGTCATCGTCAACGAGGCGGTCGAGCTGTGCCGGCGCTACGGCGCCAGCGATGGCCATCGTTTCGTCAACGCGCTGCTGGATCGCGCCGCGCGCCAGCATCGCGCCCTGGAAACCGGCGCGGCCGGCTGAACCGGGAGCCACTCATGCCCTTGCCCGAGCCCGTGGAACGCGAAGCCATTCACCAGCGCGAGATCTGCTGTCGCGGCTTTCGGCGCGCCGACGGCCTGTGGGATGTCGAAGGCCGCATGACTGACGTCAAGGACTACGGCTTTGACAGCCGTTACCGCGGGCGGGTCGATCCCGGCATGCCGGTGCACGACATGAAAATGCGCCTGACGCTGGACGAGCAGATGGTGGTGCATGACATCCAGGTGGCGTCGGATGCGCACCCGTTTCCCAATTGCGCCGCCATCGAGCCGGCTTACCGCACGCTGGTCGGCACGACCCTCGCGCCCGGCTGGACGAAGCTGGTGAAAGAGCGGCTCGGGGGCGTGGCGGGCTGCACGCACCTGACCCGGCTGGCGCAGGAACTGGCCGTGGTCGCGCTGCAGACCATCATGCCGCTGCGCAGCCGCGACGAGGCCGTCACCGAGGGCGCAACGCGCAAGCCCGCGCATCTCGATGGTTGCCATGCGCTGGCCACCGATGGGCCGATCGTGCGCGAAATTGCGCCCCGGTGGTACCGGGGCGAGTCGTGAGCCAGGGCGAGTTCAGCCTCATCGAGCGGCTGGTCGCCGCCGCGCCGTGCCGCCGCGCCGACGTACTGCTCGGTCCCGGCGACGACGCCGCACTGCTGCGCCCACCGGCCGGCATGGACCTGGTGCAGACCGTGGATACCTGCCTCGAGGGGGTGCATTTCCCCGCCGGCCTGGCGCCCGCCGACGTGGGTTGGCGCGGCCTGGCGGTGAACCTGTCCGATCTCGCCGCCATGGGCGCGGAACCGGCGTGGGGATTATTGTCGTTGGCCTTGCCGCAGGCAGACGAAGCCTGGCTGGACGGTTTCGCGGCGGGTGTCGCTGAGCTTGCCGGGGCGGTGGGGCTCGACCTGGTGGGCGGCGATACCGTGCGCGGTCCGCTGGCCGTGACTTTTGCCCTGACCGGTTTCGTGCCGCCGGACAGCGCGCTGCGCCGAACGGGTGCGCGCCCGGGCGACGGCGTTTGGGTGACGGGACCGCTCGGTGGCGGCGCGGCCGGGCTGGCCGCCTGGCAACGGGGCGCGCGGGCCGCCGCCGCCAGCTTCCTGCGGCCGCGCCCGCGACTGGCCGAGGGACGGGCATTACGCGGGCTGGCGAGCGCGGCGATCGATATTTCCGACGGGCTGGTCCAGGACCTGGGGCACCTGTTGCGCGCCGGCGGTGTCGGCGCGGTGCTGGAACTCGAGCGGCTGCCGCTGGACCCGGGCGCCGCGGCTGCCGGCCTGGAGGAGGGCCTGCGCATGGCGCTGGGCGGCGGCGACGATTACCAGCTGTGTTTCACCGTACCCGCGGCGCGCGAGGCTGCGCTGGCGGCGGCCAGCGCAGCCTGGGCCGAGCCGCCGGTGCGCATCGGCGCCATTCGGGCGGCGCCCGGCCTGGTACTGCAGCGTGCGGGGCGTCCCGTGAGCCTGCCGGACGGCGGCTGGGATCCCTTTCGGGAGCGCGACGCATGACGCAACTGTCGGCGAAACTGCTGCGCGACCCGGTGCATTTTTTCGCGCTGGGTTTCGGTTCCGGCCTCGCCCCCAAGGCACCCGGCACGGCCGGCACGCTGGTGGGCGTCCTGCTCGATCCCGTATTGCGCCTGCTCGGGCTCGAATGGCGCATCCTGGTGGTCGCGTTGATGTTCGGCGTCGGCGTCTGGCTGTGCCACGAAAGCGCCCGGCGGCTCGGCGCCCACGATCACCCGGCCATTGTCTGGGACGAAATCGTCGGTTACCTGGCGCTGATGCTGGTGTTGCCCGCGGGCTGGGGCTGGGCGCTGGCCGGCTTCGTGGTGTTCCGGTTCTTCGATATCGTCAAGCCGTGGCCGATTCGCCAACTGGATCACGGTGTGCCGGGTGGCCTCGGGATTATGGTAGATGACGTCATGGCGGCGGTCTGGGGCGCGGTGGTGCTGCTCGGGATCAAGTTTGCCCTGGGGATTTAATGACTTTGGAACAAAAATCGCAGGTCGCGCGGCACGAGTCCGGGCGGGACATGCCGGACAAGATCGGCAAGTACAACATTATCCGCGAGGTAGGCCGGGGCAGCTCCGGCATGGTGTACCTGTCGCACGACCCGTTTTACGGCCGCGACGTCGCCATCAAGCTCTACAAGGAGCCGGGTACGGACGACGAGGCCGAGCGGCATGTCACCCGCAAGATGTTTTTCAACGAGGCCCAGATGGTGGGCCGGCTCCAGCATCCGAACATCCTGCCGATTTTCGACGCCGGCGAGGAAGACGGCCGCTATTACGTGGTCATGGAGCACATCCACGGCGCGCGCACCCTGTCCGCCTATTGCCGGCCGGACAACCTGCTGCCGATCGATGACGTCGTCCGGATCATTTTCAGCGCCGTGCGCGCCATGCACTACGCGCATACCCGCGGCGTCGTGCATCGCGACATCAAGCCCAGCAATATCATGCTGACCATGAGCAACGAGGTGCGCGTCATCGATTTCGGCATCGCGCTGTGGGCCGACACCGAAGTATCGGTGATTCGCGGCGTCGCCGGTTCGCCCAGCTACATGTCGCCCGAGCAGGTCAAGGCCGAAGAGCTCGGGCCGCGCTCGGACTTGTACGCACTCGGCGCCGTAATGTACGAATTGTTGACCGGGCGCCGTTCTTTCAAGGCCTCGAATCTCGCCAAGTTGCTGCACCAGATCGTGTTTGCCACGCCGCAGCCGATCCACAAGCTGCGACCGGAGGTGCCCGAAGAGCTCGAGGAAGTGGTCTGGCGGGCGATGCGCAAGAAGCCCGAAGATCGCTTCAGCAGTGGGCTGGAATTTGCGGCGGCGCTGACGCGGATTCACCAGACGCTGCGCAGCACGCGCGATGCGCTCGACGAGCGCGAGCGCGTCGCCCTGTTGCGCGGCCTGAGGTTTTTTCACGACTTTTCGCACACCGAGATCCGCGAGCTGATCAAGGCCGCGGAGTGGCGCGACTACATTGCCCAGCAGAATATCGTGCGCCAGGGCGACATGGATGATCGCTTCTACGTCATCGTCACCGGGGAGGTGGCCGTCGATGTCGATGGCAAGCAATTTGGCACATTATCGCCCGGCGATTGTTTCGGCGAGAGCAGCGTGGTGCCGAATGCGCGTCGCCAGGCGACCATTCGCGCGCTGGGCCCGGTGACCTTGCTGCAGGTCAGCTCGACGATGCTGGAAACGCTGTCGGCGGCCTGCCAGTTGCGTTTCAACCGCATGTTCCTGCAGACGTTGATCCAGCGCCTGCAGGGCAGCGGGCATACCAACGCCTGACCACCGCGTTCGACCACC
>JBLRWC010000075.1:3332-5337 GCA_047921455.1 Gammaproteobacteria bacterium | reverse complement strand
CGCATGGCGATCTGCCCGGAGCGCGCCAGCGCGGCAATCTTTTCCCTCGAGTCGGAAATATTTTCCACTCGCGCGTGCACCCGCCGTGGGCAGTGTCGATCGGCACACAACAACTGACGTGGCATCCGCTACAAGGGGCATTTTTACAGGATTCATCCGGCGCCCACTTTCTTCGTCCCCGGCTATCCCCTATCGTGGAGCCTTGGATCGCTCACCGCTCACCGCTTTGCAGCGGACCGGCCCGGGAGTACGCAGTCATGACGCCTTCGTTGCTGGCTCATCTCTTCCGCCAGAAATACACCGGGATTTGCCTCATCTACCTGGTCGCTGCTTCCGGGTACATCATCGTCTCTGGGTTAATCGTGGCGGCGACGGTGCAGTACGATTCCAGGATTCTCATGGCGGAAACGCTGAAGGGCCTTGGCTTCGTGGCAGTCACGACGGTCCTGCTGTGGTTGCTGCTGCATAGGGCCTATAGCAGCCGCACGTTTGGCGAAGCCACTTTCCGCAACCTGGTCGACTCGCAGCCCGATGCCGTCCTGGTCCTGAGTTTGCCGGAGCGGACGATCGTCTACGCTAATCCGGCGGCTGAGCACATGTTTGGCTACCCGGCAGCCGAGCTAGTGGGCGAACGCACCGAGAAGCTGCACGTGTCGCGGCAGCAGTTCGAGGCATTCCACGAGCAGAGCAACCCGGTGCTGACGGCCGACCGGCCTTTCCGCACGGAGTGGGAGATGCGTCGCCAGGACGGTTCGATCTTTCCCGTGGAGATCATCGTCAGGGTGTTCGAGATCGGCCGTGACGGCGCTTTCGCGATCAGCATTGTCCGCGACATCTCCGAGCGTCGGCAACGCGACGAAGTGCTGCGGCGCAGCGAGGCACGCTTTCGCCAGCTTGCGGAGAACCTGCGCCAGGTGTTCTGGATCTCGGACCCGGAAAAATCGAGCATAGAATATGTGAACCCGGCGTACGAGGAAGTATGGGGCCGCACCATCGAGAGCCTCTATGCGGCGCCGCTGTCTTTTCTCGATGCAGTGCATCCGGATGATCGCGCCCGGGTGGAAGGCCTGCTGCCCTTGCTGGCAGGGGGGCGCTACGATACCGAGTTCCGCATTGTGCGTCCGGACGGCGAGGTGGCGTGGATCTGGGACCGCGCCGTCCCGGTCAAGGACGAGGACGGCCATGTCTACCGCGTGATCGGGGTCGCCGAGGACATCACGAACCTCAAGCGCGCCGAGGCCCAGCTTCACCAGGCACAGAAGATTGATGCCATTGGCAATCTTGCGGGCGGCATTGCGCACGATTTCAACAATCTTCTCACGGTCGTGCTCGGCAATCTCGATGCGCTCGGCTCGGAGCCAGACCTCTCGGAAGCTGCCAGAAAGCGGTATCTCGACATGGCGCTCCAGGCGAGCGAGAGAGCGGCGGGCCTGACCCGGCAATTGCTGGCTTTCAGCCGGGCGCAGGTGCTGATGCCGCGCCCCACGCAGGTCAATCAGCTCATCGAGGAGCTGGTACAGCTGGTTGCCCGCACTTTGAGCGAGGACATCGAGCTCAGGCTCACGCTCGAGCCCGGGCTACCGCAGATCCACATTGATTCAGCGCAGCTCGAGACGGCGATCTTCAATCTCGTCCTGAATGCCCGTGACGCCATGCCCGGCGGCGGCCAGCTCGAGATCAGGACCAGCACATGCCACATCGATCGCCGCGACGAGGCGGCTGCGCTGCCGTGCGCACCGGGGCGATATGTCGTGGTGGAGGTTGCAGACAATGGGCTCGGTATGTCCGCCTCGGTTCACGAGCGGATTTTTGAGCCTTTCTTCACCACGAAGGAAGTCGGCAAGGGCACGGGGCTCGGGCTGAGCACGGCCCTCGGTTTCGTCAGGCAAAGCAAAGGGGGTATCGAGATCGACAGCGAGCCGGGCCGTGGTACACGGTTTCGCGTCCTGTTGCCCATCAACGGCGCGGCCGAGAACCATAACGGGAACGAGGACCGAAACGGGAA
>JBLRWC010000075.1:0-3232 GCA_047921455.1 Gammaproteobacteria bacterium | reverse complement strand
AACGGGAACGAGGACCGAAACGGGAATGTCTCGGCCCCGCGCGACACGACCACGACCACGACCACGATCACACCATCGCCGCGTCGTGTATTGCTGGTCGAGGATGACACCCTCGTCCGCGTGACGATAGCTGCGCATCTCGTCGCGCTAGGCTGTGAAGTCATGGAGGCGACCGATGTGCGCGAGGCGCTGGAATTTCTTGAGCGTGAAGCTGCGGCGATCGAGTTGATCATCAGCGACTTCGCCATGCCGGGAGGGCAGAATGGCCTGGACCTCGCGCGCGAAGTCGCACGGCGATGGCCTGGTATTGATTTCGTGCTGTGTTCCGGACATGCCGAGGATGCACGCTCGCTGGCCGAGCAGGGGCTGTCCGAAATCCGTTTCCTGCCGAAGCCGTTCCGCCCCCGCGACCTGGCAGACATTCTGCTATAAAGCCGACATGCGTGCCCGCCCCGTGGTATTTGCAGTCGCCGGGCTGCTCGTTATTTCCTTCGTCTTGTCGCTGACGCGGGACGAAGAATACGGGCGTGACTGGCAGTCCTGGCTGCCTGGCCAGGCGCGTCACTCCTTTGCCCATTCCACCTGCGGCGTGCCGGTGCATTTTACGTTGGGCGAGGTGGATACGCGCTTCGGTTTCGACCGGCTGACGGTCATGTCGGCACTGGTCGAGGCCACCAATCTCTGGCAGGCGTTGTCTGACCAGGTCTTGTTCCTGGAATCCGATCATCCCCACGCCATGCGCGTGAGCCTGCAATTCGACCAGCGCCAGCAGGCGGCCAACACGCGGCGCTCGCTGCGTGGTGGCCTCGAGCGCGACCGGGCGCAGCTAGAGGCCGACGAGGAAATGCTGCTGCAGTGGGGTGACCGCATCGCTGCGGCGCGCGCCGCACATGACCGCGCGGGCGCCGAACTCGCAGCGCGCGTCCAGGCACATGAACTCGCGGTGGCGGACTGGAATGCGCGTCGCGGCGTGGTCTCGGAAGCGCGCCGCCAGGCGCTCGAGACCGAGGGCGAGATCCTGCGCCAGGCGCTGGCCGATCTCGAGGGGACCGCCCGCGACATCAACGCGGATATCGCCGCGTACAACCGGCTTGGCGCTGCGGTGCGACAACAAACCGAGGATTTCCGGACGCGCATCGGCCGTTATAACGAAGCGTCCGGCGACACGTCGGTCGAAACCGGCCGCTACACCTATGATCGGGCGGAGGGGCGGCGCATCGAGGTGTTTCGCGCCGAGAGTTACGACGAACTCGTCTGGGTGCTGGCGCACGAACTCGGTCATGCACTGGGCCTCGGCCACGTGGCGGACCCCGCGGCGGTGATGCATGCGCTGCTGCATGACGGCGGCGAGTTGCAGTCGGGCCGCGGCCGGCCGGTGACGCTCGGGACCGCCGACCGCAAGGCGCTGAAGCAGGCTTGCGGCGCTGCAATACAGGGTGGCAGCGACTACCTTTAGAGTAGCCCCTGTCGCGAGATCCACATGTTCGGCGAAAGCTTCCGCCTGTTCCGCATCATCGGTTTCGATGTGCGCGCCAACGTCAGCTGGTTGTTCCTGGCCTTGTTGGTCACCTGGTCGCTGGCCGAGGGCTTTTTCCCCTTCGCCTTCCCCGACTTGCCGACCCGGACCTACTGGCTGATGGGCCTGGTGGGCATGATCGGGCTGTTCGCCTCGCTGCTGTTCCACGAGCTGAGCCACTCGGTGGTGGCGCGGGCTTATGGCTTGCCGGTAGGCGGCATCACGTTGTTCCTGTTTGGCGGCGTCGCGGAGATGCTGGCCGAGCCCAAGGCACCCAAGGTGGAGTTCCAGATCGCGATCGCGGGACCGGTGGCCAGTGTGGTGCTGGGCATCGCGTTCTACGGGCTTGCCGCGCTGCTGGGCCAGCTCGGCGTGCCGGCGCATATCGCCGGCGTCGCGGCCTACCTGGGGTTCATCAATTTCCTGCTGGCGGTGTTCAACATGGTGCCGGGCTTTCCGCTCGACGGCGGTCGCGTGTTCCGCGCCGCGCTTTGGCACTGGAAGGGAGATATCCGCTGGGCGACGCGCTGGGCGACGCGCGTCGGCCAGGGTTTCGGCCTGCTGCTGGTCGGGCTGGGCATTGCGAGTTTCGTGTACGGCAACATTATCGCCGGCATGTGGTGGTTTTTGATCGGGTTGTTTGTACAGGCGGCCGCGGCCGCGAGTTACCAACAGCTGCTGACCCAGCAGGCGTTGCAGGGCCGGCGCGTACGGCGGTTCATGAGCGCCGATCCGGTCACGGTGCCGGCCCACACCAGTGTGCGCGATTTCGTGGAAGACTATCTCTATCACTTCGCGCTGGATGCGTTCCCGGTGGTGGACGATGGACGCCTGCTGGGTTGCGCCGGTTTGCGCCAGGTCAAGGACGTGCCGCGCGATGCGTGGGGCCGGGTCCAGGTCGGTGAGCTTGAGCTTGCGTGCGAGGGGGCTGATACGGTGGACGCGGATGCGGATGCCGCGGAAGCGCTTGAACAGATGCAAAACAATAAGCTGAGCCGGTTGATGGTGACCGACGACGGTCAGCTTGTCGGCATGCTTGTGCTCAAGGATTTGCTGCGATTTCTGCAGGTGCGTGCCAAGCTGGCAGGGGACTAGGGCGTCGCCGCCCTCGTTGCGCCCGGCCTGCGGCCCGGCGCACCTTGAACTATGCTTAACAGTGAGTGTGGACTCAGCCGCTGCGCGGGGTCGCGTTGCGGCGCCGCCTCGTGCGCCATCGCGCATGAAACAGTTTCCGGCGGCGTGTTCACGCGTGACAAGGAGAACCAATCATGAAAAAAATTCTGCTCCCAGTGGATGGCTCAGACAGCGCCCTGAGTGCTGTTAAACACGTCATCAAGCACGCCGAGAACAAGGGCGAGCTGGATGTCACTGTGCTGTATGTCCATTTCACCCCGGTCCGTTTCGGGTCGGTGTCTCCGGAGCTCGAGCCCGGCGAATTCGCCAAGATCGAGAAGGAAGATGCGGCGCCAGCGCTGGCCGAGGCCGAAAAGCTGCTGCGTGAAGCCGGTATATCCTTCAAGCGCGAAGTGCGTGCCTCGCGGGAACCCGCGGTAACCATCGCGAAAATGGCCGATGAGCTCGGTTGCGATAGCATCGTGATGGGCAAGCACGGCGGCGGCGCCCTCTCCAAGCTGATGGTGGGTTCCACCGCGAAGAAGGTCGCCCACCTGGCCGACACGCCGGTCGTGCTCGTCAAGTGAGCGTGTGCCGCCGGGG
>JBLRWC010000074.1:0-5704 GCA_047921455.1 Gammaproteobacteria bacterium | reverse complement strand
ACCGTCAAGGGATCGCGGCAATCGTCAGAAAGGCGCCGAAAATAACGAGGTGAAGTCCACCCTGCAGGATTGTTGTACGCCCCATGGCGAGTGTGAGGGTCGCCACGAAAAGCGACAACAGCAAAAGGACGATGTGCTCTGCCTCCAGTCCCAGTGTCAGCGGTTGGCCCAATGCAATCGACAGTGTGGCCACCAGGGGGATGGTCAGGCAGATACTGGCCAGTGCCGAGCCGAGCGCCAGGTTGAGGGCGGTCTGGAGACGGTTGGCGAGCGCGGCGCGCAGCGCGGCGGTTCCCTCGGGCAGGAGGACGGTCATGGCGATCACTACCCCGACCAGGGCAGCGGGCAGGCCGGCCTGGTCAACCGCATGTTCGACGGTCGGCGCCAGGGTCTCGGCCAGCACCACCACGGCCACGAGTGCGATCGGCAGCAGAATGAGCGCCGCACCCATCTCTCGCCGCCGCGGCTTGCGCTCCGCGAGTTCCTGCAGTCGCGGATCACTGAAATCGCCGCGATGGCGCACCATCTGCACATACAGGAACAGGCCATAGAGAGCCAAGGACACGAAGGCCACGAAAACCAATTGCGGCGTGGCGTAGACGGGACCCGGCACCGCTAACGTGTAATTTGGCAGAACCAGGGCCAGCACGGCGACCGTGGCGAGTACGGCGAGGGCTGATACTGCGCCCCGCGCAATGAATTCCTGTTCGCGGAAGCGGATGCCTCCGATCAACAGGGACAATCCGACAATGCCGTTCAGCACGATCATGATCGCCGCAAAGACCGTGTCGCGAGCGATTTCACTCGTTCCTGCAGGCGCGTTGAGCAGCACCGAGACAATCAGCGCGGCCTCGATGATCGTCACGGCAAGGGCAAGCAGAACGGCGCCGTATGGGTCGCCCAGGTGCTTGGCAATGGTTTCTGCGTGATGCACGGCCGCCACGACCGTGGCAAACAGCAGGATGACCAGGAGCGGCACGAGCAGCCCCGGCACAGCTGCCGACCAGAAGACCATGAAAGCCCCGGCGCCGGCCAGGGACAGCACCGGCACGAGTACAGACCAAAGCGGGGCGGGAAGGTGTTTCAGTACGACGCTCACCGAGCCAGTGCCTTTTCGAACATCAACGCTCCCCCGGATAGTATGGTGGCACTGGCATAACCGGGCCGTGTGGTGTGTAGACCGCGCCCAGTCGCGCCGTCTCGCTATTGTCCGCGCCCATCAGCCTGAGGGTCTGGCCGACGATCTCGAACGCCTGCGTGTCCCTGAGTGCCCGGCCAAAAGCCGCTTCGAGGAAATCCACACCCGGCGGGCAGGCCATCATCGTGGTCGCGAACTGCGAGAACTGCAGCATGTGGCCCGTGCGTTCGAAACCGCCGCGGAACACGTTGCAGCCGATCGTGCCACTGACCCCCGAACGGTCGCCTTCGAGAAACAGCAGGTGCGGCTCGGTCCGGCCGGGGATCGGGTTGACTGGCAATCCGTCGAGATGGGTGAGCCGCCAGTAGGTGTTGGTCAGCTCGGGGGTGGCGCGCGCCGAGGCGCAGCCGGCGTCCGGAGTGACGTGGTGGAACCGCGACACCACGAGCGAGCGTCGCGGCGGGCCCTCCATCTGCTCGCGTTCGATGATCGTGCCCTCGACCCGCACTAGAAGCGGTGCGGCTGGAGCGGGCTGACCTTCCAGGTATGCCCGTTCGAGCGCCAGGTAGTCTTCTTCCATCATCACCGGAAAAACCTGGCCGGTGAGACATTCGGTGAAAACCGCAGCGTCGGCGAAATAGACGAGCATGCCTGAAAGGGCAAGGGTTGCGGTGGTAGGGTCGAACGGGCCGGTTTCCAGCTTGTAGTTCAGCTCGGACTCGATCGGCTCGCCCGCCTGGTCGAGCAGGTGCAATGCCTCGTTCGCGTCGATGCGCCATTCGGAGATGGCGCCGCCCGAGCCGCGCAGAACCAGCGCATTGCGGGCCGGGTCGGCGTGCCAGCGGCCGGTTTCGTCGACGACAAGATCCCGATCGAGGTATTCGCGGCGCATAACGTAGCCCTGTTCGGGCCAGACATCGAGGTGGTACCGGATGCCCGGGCAGTCGGCGCAGGGCAGGACGCCCGAGAAACTGGCGGGCAGGCTAAGACCATGAGCGCCACGGTCGGCCGCCAGCGGGGCAGCGGCGGTGAGGGCAACCGCGGCTGCCGCGAGAACAAGGCTTCGCATGAAATGTACTCCGGGGTCGTGCTGTCAGCAAAAACGTGGTCTTGTCGTGACGGTCGCGTGTCACGCTTCGAAGTCCCTGGCGAACGTCGCCATTATAAATGGGGTTCCTCACACAAGTGTATGCACGGTTTTGGGTAGTGAGAGGTCGCCGAGGCAGTGGCAGAGGTTAAGGTCGTGACGGACAAGTTGCGAAGTTATCCAGTTGCTTGAAATCAGGGCGCAGATTTCCGCGGTCGGGAGACATTAGCTTGCCAATGCCCTGATAAGGGGTCTGACACACTGGCGGAATGCTCCGGGCAGGACTACGCTTTATTTAAGTTCGGGGCGAACCAAAGGATGGTCCTCCGGGCCGGATGCGGGCACATGGTCCGCTCACGGGGTGGTGTTTCCGTTGAGACGGACACCAAGCAAGCCGACATTGGTTAGTGGAAAAAGAACCGATGAGGGGAGCTGACGTGACTAGACGCAAGACTCTTGGTGCAATCCTTCTCGCGAGCTGCCTGTGGATTCCGTCGGCGTATGCTGGAATCATCTACGACGCGGGCACGCTCGAATTTTCCAGCCACGCCCAGAGCATGTGGGGAAGCGGCGACGCCTTCCGCAAGGAGGAGTCCGTTTTTCTCGGCAGTCAGTGGAGTAACAAGACGGCAACGATCGGTGGGATCACCGGCAGCTCCAACCAACAGATCATCCCCGGCATCGACGCACAGTACATCACGATCTGGGAACCAAAGATCTGGGTGCCGAAACCGACCTGGTCCAACCCGCTTGCCGGCTATTGGACCGGTTGCGGCTGTAACCGTCAGCTTCAGGTCACACCGAACATTCCCGCCGTTACGGCGGACACGCGAACGGGCGCCGAAGTCAATGTACATACCTCGGGCAAGGTCGGAATCGAGTTTGGCTATGCGATCGATAGCGGGTCCGTGGATACGATGGCCAGGTTTGGCGCCACGGCAGTATTGCCTGATCTCGTCAATGCGGGCGAATTTTTCAGCATCGGTACCAGCGATATATTTTCCGAAGGCGCGATAACGACCCAATCACCGAAGGCCGAGGCCTATATTAGCGCAATCATGCAGCTGTCAGGGTCGGTGGATGCCAAGGTCTGCGGTACTTTCCTCAGCTGCGCGGAATCGTCCCCATTCGCACTGCCCTCGATCGAGCTTGACCAGCGCATTCTGTCGATCGATCCGGGTAGCCTGAAAGTGCTGGACGGTTTCCTGCCGAGTGGCGATCCGCTGGCCGAGATTCCGATCTTTAACCAGAGCCTCACGCTCGAGGGCGGTGTCAGCGCGACGCCCCCTGCGGTCGGTTTCAAGCTGACCAATTCCTTCGGCGGCACGATCGTCAATACATTGCCTTCGCCCTCGATCACGGCCGATCTGGCCGAGATCAGTCTGAATGCACCGGACATCTCGACCACTGGACTTGGCGGTGGCGAGAAAGTGACCTCAGGTGGTCGGGATGATTTGCTATCCGCGCAACTTGATATCGACGGTGCGGCGACGATTTTTGCCGGTCTGCCGCCGCTCGGCCTGAATTTCGATCTGATCGACGCTGGCATTTTCAAGCTCGGTGCGTCGCTCGATTTAATCGATGTCGATGCGGGCCCGGTCCTCGGAATTACGCAGGACTTCGAGTTCACGCCTACGCTAATGGTCAACATTGAGTTCAGCACGCCGATAGCGATCGCCACTATGGCGAGTCTGCAGACCAGCTGGACTGGTAAGTGGAGCGACCTCCCTCAGTTCTCCCTCACGCAGGACACGACCTTCACGCCGACGTTCTGGCTCGACTCGCTGCTGAAGAATACGATGGGCCTTGATCTTGGTCTCGTCGGCACCCTTGACGTCCTCAAGCTTGGTGCGACGGCTTCGGTCGCCGGTGTCGATCTGCTGCATTTTAACCCCCTGAGCCTGAACGATCTGTTCGGCATCAGCAACAGTCTGTTCGAGACGGACAAGATCGGCTTCGATGTCTACTCGGGCAAGTTCGGTCTCGGCGGCTTCAACATGATTCCCGGACCGTCCTTCACGATGAAAATCGGTGGAGCACCGGAGATCGGTCCTGGCAACGGCTCGACACAGGTGCCGGAACCCGGAACTTCGTGGCTGATGCTGGCGGGACTCGCCGGCATGCTGATACGATCGACAAGAACGCAAGGACGTACCGAGAGTCATCGTGCCTGAGAGCTGTCGCTTCTTAACATCCAGTCTGCTTCTTCTGATCGCGTGCAGCCTCCCCGGTGCTGCGGCCCGTGCCGCTGACTCGGAAGGCCAGTTCGCAGTCAGAGGAGCGGGGCTCATCAGTTGCGAAATGTTCGTCGCGGCGCGGGCCTCGCAGGGGGATGCCTACTTTGTGGTGGCGGGCTGGGTTGACGGCTACATAACGGGAATGAATCAGTACGCGCCGAACACCTACGATGCCCTCTCCTTTGAGGGCACCGAGCTGCTCATGATCATCGTGGATCGGCACTGCAAGGAAAACCCGACCGATCCAGTTTTCGGCGTACTGAACAGCCTGCTACAGGAATTGTGGTCGGACCGGCTGACGGAAAGATCGGAGAAGCTCGAGATTGCCGTCGGTGAGCGTGAGGGCCGACACTACGCCGAGTTCATCAAGCGCATGCAGCAGAAGCTCCGGGACCAGGGGCTATTCGAAGGGAACGCGAACGGCGAGTTAACGCCGGCGACGATCGAGGCGATATCGCGCTACCAGGCTTCGATCGGCTTCGAGGCGACCGGATTTCCGGATCAGATGACGCTGTGGCGTTTGTTGCGCTCGCCTGACTGACCCGCGGGAGACCAAGCCGCCGAAGCTGCGCGCGGAAGTGGGCGAGCTCTTGAAGGATCAGGTTGCGGGTTTTTTTCGTTCGCCGCCGCACTCAATCCCACGTCAAGGGATTCCAATCCCTTTGCCTCCCGGCATAAAACCATAACCCTCTGAAAAGGTTGGTGGGCTCGCCAGGACTCGAAACCCTTGATCGCTCGATGAAACGGTCAGGTATGACCGATGGGGCGTTGTTGGCGCGGTCCTGGAGATGGCGGAGCGCTGGTTCTTCCTTTACGGCTTCAAAAAGAACAAACGCGCGAACATCGACAAGGACGAATTGAGAGCATTGCAGGAAGTTGCGAAAGAACTTCTGGGGCTGGATGACCGGCAACTGGACATCGCCTTGCAGGCTGGTGAGATCGTGGCGGTTAGAGATGGCGACGAAGAAGCGTAAGAGCAGGATCCTGGGCGAGATGCATGAGACGGCACTCGGCCTACATGGCGCAGGCTTGATCAGCAAGCGTCGCATGGGCGAGTTCGAGGCGCTGTGCCATCTCGACGTGCACGAAATGCCGCCGCGGAAGATCAAAACCCTGCGGGAGAACGCCCACGTAAGCCAGGCAGTGTTTGCCGCAGTGCTGAACACGAGTGTTTCGACCGTGCAGAAGTGGGAGACGAATCATGATGATGACATTAGCGGTAAAACTGGCCTTGACCGGGGC
>JBLRWC010000073.1:0-5905 GCA_047921455.1 Gammaproteobacteria bacterium | reverse complement strand
AAGGCTTCAAGGCAAGGGATCTGCCGCGGGGAAGACGGGGGCTCAGGGACGAGCCCCTGCTTGTTTGTGGAGCACAGCAGGAAAAAGTCGCCAGCACCTCGCTTGCATTCGAGAATCATTTCCTTTAATTGGTTTAACAACTCATATATGGATGTATCGTGATTCGCGCTGCGGTGGGGGGCGCCAGGTGGGGGACAGCCAGGGAATCACGCGGCTGCTGAGCGACTGGCAGTCGAAGCCCGGGGATACCGAAGCGGCCGAGGCGCTGGCGCGCCGCGTCTACGGCGAGCTGCATGACATCGCCAGGGGGCGGCTGGCGCGCGCACCCGCGGCGCCGCTTGCCCCTACGGAACTCGTCAACGAGACCTGGTTACGGATCCAGGCGACCGGTAGCCAGTTCCGCGACCGCAAGCATTTTTTTCGCCTTGCCTCGATCTGCATGCGACACCTGCTTGTAGACCTTGCGCGCGAGCGGCTGGCGGCGAAACGCGGCGGCCCGCTCCAGCCAGTTACCTTGTCCACCTCGGCAGCCCACGACACCGGGCTCGAAACCGATGTGCTGGATCTCGACCGGGCGCTGGAGGTACTGCGTTTGCAGCACCCCGGGCACGCAGAGGTCGTTGAGCTGCACTGCTTCGGGGGGCTTGGATTCGCTGAGCTCAGCGAGCTTACCGGCGCGAGCCTGGCGACCGTCAAGCGCCGCTGGAAGTTTGCAAGGGCGTGGCTGATCGACGCCTTGAGAGATCCCGGTCATGGCTAGCCAGGCGTCGCTCTCCGGGGCTTTCGAACAGCTCAGTGCGCTGGAGCTTCCCGAGCAGGAGGTGCGGCTGCGGGAGCTGGACGCGGAATCTCCCGCCCTGGCGCAGAGACTCAGGTTGTTACTTGCTGCGCATCGGGAAACCGATGCGTTGCTGGACCGGGATTTGCTGGATCAGTGTGCGAGGCTGTTCGCGGACTTCGAACCCGAAACACTGGTCGGCCGGATGCTGGGATGCTACCGGCTTGACGCCCTGCTCGGCGAAGGGGGCATGAGCGTCGTCTATCGGGCCACACGCCAGCTCGAGGGCGTGGAGCAACCGGTCGCGCTGAAACTGCTGGCGCTGCCCCGCTTCGACCGCCGCACTGCGGAGCAATTCACACGCGAGTCGATCATCCTGGCCCGGCTGGAGCATCCCGGGATCGGCCGGCTGCTGGATTGGGGTCGTACCGATGAAGGGTGGCCCTTTCTTGCGATCGAGCTGGTCCGCGGTGAACCCATCGACGCCTGGTGCCAAAGCAGGGGGACTGACCTCGACGGCAAGCTCGAGCTGCTCGAGCAGGTGGCCGGGTCCATGGCCTACGCCCATCAAAACCTGGTCGTCCACCTGGACCTGAAACCCGGGAATATCCTGGTCAACGAACAGGGCAGGCCAATGGTGGTCGATTTCGGCATCTCCACGGTCCTCGCGGAAAATGCCGGTGCTCCCCAAGCCACACTTGCACGCTGGCTGACGCCCGATTACGCGAGCCCGGAGCAGATCGCGGGGCGCGCACCCTCAGTGGCTGCCGATATCTATGCGCTGGGCGTGATTCTCTATGAACTCGTGACCGGCAAGCGGCCATTCGATTTTGCAGGGACACCGACGCTCGCCTCGTTGAGTGTGATCGAGCGCGGGCCCGTACCGCCGAGCCAGCTAGCGGAGCGCGTGCCGCGGGACCTCGACGCCGTCTGCCTGAAAGCGCTGCACATCGATCCCGGCCAGCGCTACGCATCCATGGATGCGTTCGCGGAAGACCTCGCGGCGGTGCGCGAGTCGCGGCCCGTTCGCGCCAGGCCGGATCGCGTGAGTTATCGTCTGCGCAAGGCGCTGGAGCGCCACCCGGTCTCGATTCCCAGTGCAGCGCTGGCAGCCATGCTCATCATCGGCCTCGCCGGGCTGCTGCTGGTCCAGTCGGTCGATCTGCGTGCCCAGCGGGACCGTGCCGAGCACGAGCGCCTCAGGGCCGAGACGGTCACGGACTTCCTGGTTGACTCAATCGCAGCGGTCAACCCGCGCACGCTCTCTGAAACCGGGATCGGCCTCGCAGAGCTGCTCGAGGTGACTACCGGCCGGCTGGCAAGAGATCCGCCCGAGGATCCCCAGCTGCGCTTCGCGCTGTATGAGCAGATCGCGCGGGCGAGGACGGCGCTGGGAAAGCACGAGGCGTCGCTCGAAGCCGTCAACCTGGCGCTGGATGCGCAGCCCGGTCTCGAGGCGCGCGCACGCCTGCTCGGCATGAAAGCAGCGGCATTGCGCAGCCTCAGCCGACTCGACGAGGCACTCGCGGCTGCCGATGAGGCGGTGGCGGTGGTGGAAGCCGATGGCGCTGTGATCTTCGAAAACCGCCGCCGGCGGGCACAAGTCCTCGAGCGTCTCGGGCGCTTCGACGAGGCCGAGGCCTATAGTCGGCAGTCGCTGGCGCTGCTAAGTGATGAAGATCGCGTCCGGCGCGCGCACATTTACACCGATCTCGCCACCATCGCCCTCGCTCGCATGGACCTGGCGGCGGTGGAGGAATTTGCTGCGCAGGCGCTCGCACTTTACCGGGAAGCCTATGACGAACCGCACGTAGATACCTCCGATGCCGCCTGGCGGTTGGCTATCGCGCTGATGAATACCGGGCGGGCGGGCGCCGCGACGGAGTTGCTCGATGAAGTGCTTTCCTTGCGCATCGCATTGTTTGGCGCGGGCGATCACCGCGTCGGCGAGGTGCACTACGTGCTCTCGCATGGCGCGAGCTTCCAGGGACGCGCCGAGGTCGCCGCGGAGCATGCCGGCCTGGCTCTGGAAATCTACCGCAGGGAACTGGCCCCCGGCGATCCGCGCCTGATGGCGGCCATCGGCAACATGGGTACCATGTTGCGGGACCTCGGTGAGGACGACGAGGCGCTGGCGTTCCTGGAGGAGGCCATCGCGCTGGGCGCCTCGATCCACGGCGATCCGTTCCATCCCGATATGGGCGCATTCCAGAACCAGCTCGCCGAGATCCACATCGCGCGCGGCGAGTTCGAGCCGGCGTTGGCGATTTCCGCCACGCTTCTCCCGTTGTTCATCGAGATGGCCGGCGAACCGAGCGTGCCGACCGCCATGATCCGACGCAACCTCGCCGAGGTCTATCGCAGGCAAGGCAGCTTTGAGGAAGCGCTTGCGCACGCGCGCAGCGCGGCAAGCCAGGCGGCCGCGATCTATCCGCCGGGGTATGGCATCGCGGCAGTGATGGAAGCGGAGCTCGGCTGGTGCCTGATCGCAAGCCATGCGCTGGAGGAAGCCGACGAGATTGCCACGCGTCTCGGCGAATGGACCGCGGCGGCGGCCACCGAATGGCCCGAGAACGAAAGGCGCCGGGTCGAGGCTTTTCTCGCCGACCATCGCGCCACCCGCGCGAGCAATCCCTAGCTGCGCCACGAGCAGGCCGCAGCGCGGCCGTGAGCCGTTTTCTCCTTCCTTTCCGTTATGGGTGTTAAAGGCCCAAATTGGAGAGGAACGATCATGTCGAAAGACTTGCGGAAACTTGAAGCCCAGGCGGCCGGGATGGGGAAGGTGCGCCGGATCAGCCTGGTGTTGGCCATCCTCGCGGCCGTGCTGTTCGTCTTGAAGCTCGCCCAGACGCCTGAATGGGCTTTGCAGCACGACCCGGCGGTCCAGGAACAGGTCGGCATGTTCGTTCTCTTCATCATAGCGATCGGGCTCGGTACATTCTTGTCCTGGCTGAGCCAGAAGCATTTGCAGAGCAAGGCCCGCAAGCTGCGCGAAGAGCTGATTGCCGAACTTCGCTCGCGTCTCGAGAGCGCAACAGACGACAGCAAGCGCGCGTCGATCGAGTCCCAACTGCGGGAGATTGGCGCATGAAGTACTGCGTCGCTGTGGTGTTGAAGGTCTGCGTCGGGTCAATGCTGGTCGGCTGTGGTCCGCAAGACAGGGAGGTTGCCCCGTCGGCACAGGGTGCCAGCGCCGGTGCGGCCACAGTCGCCAGCGCCGGTGCGATGACGCCCGCGAACTCCCGCGATACCGCGGCGAGCGATGCTGCGCCAAGCGCAGAGCCCCGTTGGTTCAAGGATAGTGCCGAGCGCGAGCTTGATGCGCTCGCCGCGTTGCTTGGTTGCCAGCTGCGCCAGGGAAACCGCGAAAACATCACGGTTTGCCTGGAGGAGGGCTATTACGTGGCGGTGGCGGCCCGACCTGACGGATCACTCGAGTTCGTCCAGGTGTCGGCGCTGTCGCGCGACAGGTGGGCGTCGGCAATCGAGCCCCTTGAACAGGTCATGGCCCGCTACAGCAACTACGGCACCGAGATCCGCAATCTCTACCAGGCGCCGGACGATACGCCCACGTTGCAGGAAGCGCGTCGCATGGCATTGCAGACATGGCTCACCACGGACGCGATGTTCGGCGGTCCGGAGATCAGCATCCCCGCCGACAGCGCACCGCCCTGGGTCACTTTCCGCTTCACATTCGAGTGACTGCCGACCGGCGGTCCCTGAGGAGTCTCGCAGATGAATCATGCAGCCTTTCGGGTAGTCAATCGCAGCCGCCACTTAACGGTGCTGGTGTTTGTCATCACGGCCGCGATGGCGCTTGCAGCTTGCTCCCGCCAAGCCGATGGACCGTCGCGGGACGACGTGGAGACCGCACTCAAGATGGAGCTCGGGGGATTCGTCGAGGTGAGGCGCATCGAGATCGTCGCCTCGCAAGACACGGGTTCGGAGGTTTCACCTGCGAGACGACTTCGTTTCAAGGCGCAGGTCGCATTGAAAGAGCCGACCTATGAGGTAGCAAGTACGTTGCAGAGCACCACGGGGACCACGCGCGTACTCAACCTCGCGCACAAGGCTGGGACCAAGGTCGAGATGCACGGCATCGCCGACGCGCGCAAGAAGGGCGAGCGCTGGGATGTACACCGGGTCCATATTGAGTCCGAAGCTCCCCTCGTGGGAGGCGCGTTTCTCGCTTCATTTGGCGCCAACGTAGTTATTTCCGGTTCCCAGGAAGAACGTGAACTGGAAGCGCGGATTGCCGAAGAACGGCGCGCACGGGAACAGGCGGCGCGCGAAGCGGAGCGGCTGGCCGCAGAGCAGGCTGCAGCCCGGCAGGCGAAGATCGCGGCCTTTGGCGAGGCGCTGGCCGGCACCTGGAGCGCGAAGGATCCGGCGATTCACAACGGCAGCATCTGGTCGAACCGCGATGGTGCGACCCTCGGCATCGAGTTGGTGCTTGCCGCGCCCTCGGGTACGCATGGCGAAGGCAACGGTGTGGTCTACGATTTTCGCAGCCCGTTCCGCGAAATGATCCTGCCGGTCAGCTACGTCATCGACGACAGCGGCGAGTTTGCGACGGTGAGCTTCATGCAGGGCGGTGGCCACCCGACGCTGGGATTCCGTATCGACACGAGGTCGAAGTGGCGGCTTACTTCCTCGGGCGAGCTTCGTAATGCGGTCCGGGGTAATGACTGGCTGATCCGGCTCGAGAAAGACGGTCCGGTGGCTGCCCAGCGGAAGGCTGTGGTGGATCGATTCCAGTCGCTGCAATCCCGTTACAGTCCCGCCAGCGGCCAGTTCCGTTCGCTGGGGCTCGATGCGGGTGAGAGCGGCCGGTTCCTCGTCGTCGGCGATTCCAAGGGCATCATCACCGGGGCCGGGCCCTACGATATGACCTCTGTGATCAACGCCGCGGTGGTGCACCAGGGGCTGCTCAAGCACGGCGAAGCAGGGATCGTCGAGGTCACGCTGCGCGGCAGGTTCGAGATTTTCCAGTTCCCCAGCGTTACGCGAAACGGCATCAAGTCGCGCGAGGGGAGCAATGCACACGGCCAGTACAGCATGACGCTTATCGAAGCAGGGCAAGAATAGCCCGGACTACCGGGCAGCCCGGTATGCAAGACTCGGGTT
>JBLRWC010000072.1:0-6047 GCA_047921455.1 Gammaproteobacteria bacterium | reverse complement strand
GCGCTTGCTGGCGCGCACGGCCCCGAGCTGTTCACCGGCCAGTGCCGCATGTGCCTCGCCGATAACGATCACCCCGATCGCCTCGTTACCCAGCCACTCGCGCAAGGTCGCGTCGATCTCGTCGCGCACCTTCTCGTCGGCCGGCAGCACGCGACACCGGCCCACCCCCGCCAGCCGCAACGCGTCCACCAGCCCGCGCTCGGCCAGCACCGCGATTTCGCGCGGCTGCTTACTCGGGCTGTGCAGCGTCTTTCTCATGTCCTGTGCAACGTCCTTTTCATGCGCCGTACAACCGCCGATTCACCATAACAACTGCCGTTTCACCGGCTCGAAACCGAGCCCGTCCTCCACCGCCACCAGGCCGAGCCGCACGTTGCGCAGCTCGATTTCCTTGTTCACCAGGAACCACATCATCACCGCGGCCGGCGCCAGCTGCGGCGCCAACAAGTGACGCAAGCTCGCGAGCCGTTCGCGCTCGATCACCTGGTCCGTGACGCCGATGACCCCGGCGCGCTCGTAAGCCTCCAGCACGTCGGCCGCCACCGCGCGATGAAATGCATGCGACAGGCGCCGCGGCAACTCGCTCAAGCCATGCGACAGGCCATCCTGCAGTTCCTGGCGGGACAGCAGCCGGCCGCCAGGAATGAAGGACTCGCTGCCGGCCGTGCCCACGCCCGCGATCAGCAAGCGACACAGGATGGCGAGATTCGCCAGGTCGATGAGCACGCCGCATGCCCACGCCAGCACCGCCCCGCCGTCCAGCGAACGCGCCGCATGCCGCAGCGCCCCGTGGTATTCCGCCTCCAGCCGGCTCTCGAGCGCGAGGCGCGCCCGTGTTCCGCCGCCATGCTTGAAACCGTGTACCGCCTCGCCGAACGCGTGCAGACCGCAAGTACGCAACACCGCCGCCACCGCGTCCGCGTCCCTGGCTTCCGTGAGCGCCTCGAGCCGGCCGGCCGCATGAATCGCGCCGATCGGCCGCACAGCGGGCGCGCGTTCCAGGGCCAGGCCCTGCACCACCGCCTTCACGTTCGCCACGTCGTACTTCAGCAGGTAAACGCGCCCGAAACGCTGTGCCTGGGGCGGGAAAAACGCCTGCGCCAGCACCGCCTCGGCAGTCTCCGCCAGGTAGCGCCACAGGCACTGGTCGCGCTCGGCGGCCGTGCGCCAGCGCTCGCCCTCGAGCCAGGCGCCGATCTCCGTATGCCGCAACACGCCGTGCGCGTCGCGGCCGCTCTCCCCCGCCAGGCGCTCGAGGTCCGCGCCGCTCACGAGCGCCGCCTGCCGGGATTTCAGCAGCGCGTTCATGAAGTGGGCCCTGGGATCAAGCATCGGGATGCGCCGTCAAAACAGTTCTTCGCCGAAGCGCGCGCGCACCCGCGGCGCGAGCATTGCCAGGCGCGTCGCATAGGTGTTGTCGACCATGATGGCGCCGTCCTCGCGCGCCACCTGCACGCCGCCGTCGATGGGCTGCTCGACGACCTTCGCAACCCGCGCGGCGAGCGCCTCGTCGTCCTTGATGACTTTCTGCGCCAGCTCGAGGTCCTGCTTCGCCACGCCCACGACCAGTTTTTCCTCCTTCCCGCCGGACCCGCTGGAACCGCTCGACTTGCCCGACCCGCTGGAACCGCTCGACCCGGACCCGAGGGCCGCGACCGCATCGGCCAGCAAGGCGGCCAGCGTCGCCTCCGTCGCGGTCGTGTCCTTGAGCGCTTTGCGGGCGCGCGCCATGATCTCTTCCATCACTTCGGCCTTGGCGGCGGCCACGGTATTGCGCGCCTGCATGCGGCCCTGCGAGACGATGCGCGCGGCTTCGCGGTCGGCCTGCGCCAGGCGCTGCGCCCGCGCCGCCGACGCGCGTTCGCTGCGTCGTTGGCGGGCCGCGTCGAGTTCGCGCTCCGCCTCTTGCTCGGCGCCGGCGACGATCTCGCGCGCCTCCTCGCGAATCTTGCCGAGCACGGCGTCACTGACTTTTTCCATGTCGCGCAGCTCCCTGCTGGATCCGGCCGGGTTCAGAACAGCCCGAGAATATTCAGCGCCATGATGGTGAATACCAGGCCGAGCACGCCGAGCAACTCGACGAACACCGCCAGCATCATGGCGTTGGTGAGAATCTTTCCCTTGGTCCGCGGCAGCAGTGAAATGCCCGCGGCGCAGACGCCACCCTGCAGCGCCGCCGAGGCCAGCTGGGCAATGCCGCCGATCAGGCCGCACGCCAGCGCCGCAAAACCCAGGCCCGCCGCTTCATCCATGGCCGCCACGTTCGGCAGCACGGTGGTCAGCATCAGGATCAGGATGATGAGTCCGTAGAAGGTCTGCGTCATGGGCAGCGACACCAGCACGATGACGTTGCGCAGCTGCCCCGGCTCCTCCGACAGCGTGGCGGCGCCGGCGGAACCGGCCACCCCCATGCCGATGGCCGACCCGGCCAGCCCCAGCGCCAGCGCCAGCGCGCCGGCCAGCACCACAAGTGAATCGGGAGTGATCAACACGGCGACCTCCATATCGTCAAATCAGGCAGCGATCAAAAACATGCCGGGCTCAAACTCATGCCGGGCCCGAAACCATGCAGAACTCAACACCATGCCGGGCTCAGCCCGCCGCGCCGCTGTCGGCCTTGACCGGCAGCAGCGTGCGCCGGCGCAGCCGGAACGGTGCGTACGGCCGCCCGCCGCCCTCGTAAAACTTGAACATGAACTCGACGAAGCACAGCCGCAGGGCATGCACGAAACAGGTAATGGAACTCAGCAAAAGGTTGAGCAGGTGGCCGAACACCAGGATGAACGTCACCGCCACCGCGCCGAGCACCAGGCCGACGAGCCCGTCGGGAAACATGCCGGCCACCAGCGTGGCCATCATGTTGAAAGAGAACGCCAGGAAATAGGTCGCCAGGCCGACGCCGGCGAGCCGCGCATAGGACATGACGTCGCCGAGGATGCCGCTGAGGTCGAACACCCACAGGATGCCGCCGAGAAAGGCACCGCGTTCCATCACGGAGGCGACGATGATCAGCGCGACCGAGGCCAGCATGAGCCACAGCAACACGCTGTATGCAGTTTCACCGAGGCCCGCGTGCGTCTCGAGCCACTCGATGTTGAGCAACCGCAGGATCCACGGCAGGGCCGCGATCTGCAGCATGAACAGCGCCAATCGGCCGAGCACCAGGTCGCGCCGGCGTTCGCGCACGCCGCGCACCAGCATCAGCAGGTGGCCGAAGTTCACGTGCAGCAGGCCGATGCCGAGTGACACGATGATGAACAGCATCGGCTCGAGGTAGAAGTCTTGCAGGGTCCGCGACAGCGCCAGCTCGGGCACGCCGAAAAAGTGCGCCAGGAAGTTGCCGAGATAGGCGCCCTGCAGCACGCCCATGACGATCGCGCCGCCCGCGCAGATCGACAGCAGCCGCCGGAACGCCAGGAATCCCGGCGCCTCCGGGTCGTCGACCCAGCGCGGCAGCAGGTAGTGCGACAACAGCAGGAGCAACGCGCCGTACACCGCGTCGCCCAGCATGATCCCGAAAAACAGCGCGAAGGAATAGGCGACCACGGGCGTCGGATCCCACTCGCCATAACGCGGTGTCGAGAACAGGTTGACGATCAGCTCGAACGGTCGCAGCGCGGCCGGGTTTTGCAGCCGGCTCGGCGGCGCGTCGTCGGGTCCGGCCGGCCGTGATTGCACATGCACGCAGTCGAGTTCTTCGCGCAACTGCGCGCTCGCATCGTCCACCACGCTGGCCGGCACCCAGCCTTCGAACAGGGTGATGTAGCGGCTCTCGCAGGCCATCGCCAAAAGCCCGAGCCGCTCGCGTTCGGCCCGCAGGCCTTCGCGCAGCAATACCAGTTCCTCGAGTTCGTCGCGGGTGCGCGCCGCGAGGTCGGCTCGCAGTTGTGCGCGCTCTTCGTCCAGCCGCCGCAGCATTTTCGCCGCGCGCAGCATGAATTCGTCCAGGGGTTGCGGGAGGCCGGTCTTTGCGGCGTCGCCATCCGGCAGGCCGATGAAGCGGCCATGATGCTTGACCAGGGTTTCCAGCGCCGGGAGGTCACGCGTGCTGCCGACCATGAAGACCACGACCTGGCCGGCGAACAACGCTTCGTCCTCGTCCTCGTGCTCATCGGTGGTCGGCTGGTCGTCGAGCCGCTCCCAGCTGAAGCTGAGTTTTGCCAACCGCTCGCGCACCGCTTCGAACTCGTCGTGCCGCCATGCCACGAGGCGCGCATAGAGGTGCTCGCCGCTGAACGCGAAATCGCGGGTCGACATGCCCGGGCGCGCGGCGAGCAGGCGGGCGATGTGGCGCAGCTCGCGCCAGCGCGTGGCCTGCTCGTCGAGTTGCTCGGCGCGCCGGTGGCTGGCCGCGAGCGCGGTGCAGACCCGGCGCGTGCGCTCAGCGATCTCGTCCGCCGGCTGGGTGAGAAATACTTCGACATCCGCGCTGATGCGCACCGTCTCGTCCTGCGGGACGTAGGCCAGCACGTCCTCGATGTCGCCCAGCAGCGAATTCACGGCGCTGCGCTCACGCTCGATGGCGGCGCGCTCGACGTGCTCGAGCGCCTCGGCCTGTTCCGGGTGCAGCACGCCGACGCGGTGCAGGGCAGCGAGCGCGCGCTCCGCCTGGTCCTTCGCGGTCAGCACGTGCATGCGCCACATGGGCTCGGGCGTGGTGACGATGAAGTTCACCTGTGCTCCCCGCTGACCGTCTGCACGATCTGGGCGGCGCAATCATCGAGCTTGTCGGCGACGCGCTCGCGCAGCTGCTCCGCTTCCTTGTCTGCCGCGCTGGTCAGTTCGTCGGCCTGCTCGCGCGCCGCCTGGAGTTTCTGCTCGCACTCTTTTTCCACGTCCGCCAGCGACGGCGCCTCCTCGTCCATGTCCGCCGCCCGCGCCCGCGCCTCGCGCAGCAGCTTCTTCCCCTTCGCGCGCGCCTCATCCAGCAGCCGCGCCGCCTCCTTCTCAATCTCCGCCACCCCCTCCTCGGGTCGGACCGTCGCAGGTTCTTGATTCATATAATTAAACCGCCAAAAAAAGGGGCCTGGAGCGCCTTAGATGACCGATTTGGGCCCGAAATCGCTTGCCTAAGGAAAGCGTAGTCCCAAACGCAGCGGGTTGTCGGCGGGAATAACCGAGGGTCGCGGGCCGGGACGTGGCCAGGCGCCGTTAGCGCCCGCACCGCGCCGACCCGGTCACGGGCCAGGCGAATCCCGACCCAGCAGGTAGTTCGCGGCAGGTTCGCGCAGGCAGGAAAGACCACCGGTCTCGGCCAGTCCACGCCCCGCCGCACGCCAACCCAGGCCCTTCTTGATTTGCTCCAGGAACGGCTTGCCGCCAACCGCCAGGCTCTCGGTCCACGCCGGCTCTCGCGCGGGCGGCTGCGCGGCCAACGTGCGCTCCGTCCAGCCAGTCACCCGCCGCCGCAACGCCGCCGGCGTGTCGCACTCGAGCAGCCGGCACAGCTCGGCCGTGTCGATGATCCGGTAGCGCTGGGGCAGGCGCTGCAGCTCGCAAAACCCGCTTTCGCGCCACTCGGATGGATGCTCGACCGCCCCGGCGCGGACCATGTTGAGATCGATGTACGCCATGCACCTGATCAGGTGGCCGTCGCTCGCCACCGCAGTCGCGTGATAACGGTCCTTCCAGAACGCGCCGTCGCGCTGCTTGCGCTCGTTGTAGGCCTGCGCCGTGCGCCCGGCCACCAGCTGCATGGCCGCTGCGATTTCACCCTCGCCGCGGTCACGCACCAGCAGGTGCACGTGATTGCGGGTCACGATGTAGTTCAGGACGCACAGCCCGTAGCGGCGGCGCGCCTCGAGCAGCCAGCCCAGCCAGCAGCGACGGTCGCGGCGGACGTTCAATAAAAAGGCGCGGGCGTGGCAGCGATGGGTGATGTGCCAGATTTGTCCTGGAACGAAGACGCGATGGGCGCGGGTCATGAGGGCGGTCCTTAGCAGGCGGATTTCGGGGTGAAATCTGCACTCTAAGGGCGCTGTGCGTGGATTTTCAGGGTCGAATTTTCGTTTTTTCAACTGGTTACAACGGTCCGACCCGGGCCTTGG
>JBLRWC010000071.1:0-6584 GCA_047921455.1 Gammaproteobacteria bacterium | reverse complement strand
GGGGCATTGCTACATGTACTGGCCAGTGACACGCCACCGCCTGCACCGGGGGTCCAGGTCGAAGTGGAGATTGATTGGCCGCGCCGCTATGCCCATATGCAAATGCACACTTGCCTGCACCTGCTTGGCGCCGTGCTGCGGTTCAGTGTGACCGGCGGACAAATCACGGCCCAGAAAAGCCGGCTGGATTTCGACACCCAGGAAGAAATCGACAAAGAACAGGTGACCGCGGCGCTGGATGCGCTCATTCGCGCCAATTTTCCGGTGCGTTCGCAGTGGATTACGGAAGCCGAGCTGGATGCCCGGCCCAAATTGGTGCGCACCCTCTCGGTAAAACCGCCGCGCGGGGTCGACCGGATTCGTCTGCTGGAGATTCCTGGTGTAGATCTGCAGCCCTGCGGCGGTACGCATGTCCGGACCACCGGTGAAATCGGGCCAATGAAAGTAATCAAAGTCGAGAACAAGGGCCGGCACAACAAGCGGGTCGTGATTGCCGCCGGTGCCGGAGCGTAGGTTCGTAGGTATTGGCCCTGGTGGGTGCCGGAGCGTAGTTTCGTAGTTATCAGGGCGCTACGTATCGGCGTCGTATAGTGGCCGCGGCCTCCCGTCCCCATTCGGCGTAAGCCGGGGGGCCGGGATGAAAACCGTCAGCAGCCATGTAGGCCGGATCCAGTGGCAGGTCGGGTGTCACGACCTCGCAATCGGGATCTGTGGCTGCCAAGTCTCGCAGCAAGGCCGTGAATTGCCTTGCGCGTGCGCCCAGGATCCAGCGCAACGGTTGCGGCAGGGCTGGAAACGCGTGCATGGGTGGCAAGCAGGTCAGCAGCACATGCTGTACGCCAAACCTGCGCTTCAACAATTTCACCAGGCTGCGTTGTTGTGCCACCCATACAGCTGACCGCGTGCCACCAGTAACGTCGTTTACCCCGAGTGACAGTAACGCGACGTCGAAGGGACCCGCCTCCATGGATTCCATGCGAGCCAAAACATCCACTGTCTTGCGGCCATTCCTGGCATCCAGTACCCAGTGCACGCTGAACGACTTGCCTAGATCGCGCACCACCGCGCCGGCCAGTGCCTCGTCCTGGCTGGTTGCGCCAACGCCAGCTGCTGCAGAATCGCCAGCGATCAACAACCTGAGTCGAGGCCCTTGTCCCGCGGTTCCCCATCGCTGACCGTTCGCCTCCGGCAGCCTCGGTGTGACGCGCCTGACGTTCAGGCCCTGGACCAATATGATGGGGGCCAACGAAAGCGCTGCCAGGCGCCAGCCCTGGTCACGCCAGCGCCGTCGGTGCTGGTGCCGGAGCGTAGGTTCGTAGTTATTCTCACGTGCTGGCATAGCGCTGCACGCCTTTGCTGAAGCCGCCTGGGACTGAGTATCGGACAATTGCACGGCACGGCTATATACGCGTTTTCCCTGCCATTACCAAGCGATTGACCCAACATCATGGCAGGTCATAACTACGAAACTACGCTCCGGCACCACGGCCTAATCAAGTGGATATCGGTGCATCAATTGTCGGATCGCCCCTTCGCTGCGACCCAGGCGCCGGGCGACTTCACAAATGCTGGCGACTCGTCCGGCTACCGCCCGATGCGCAACCCACGCGCGGCCCGGGCCCAGGTGCCGCTTTCGACTTGGCGAAATGAGCTCGTTTGCCGTGACACGGAAGCGCTCACAGCACTCTTGCAACAACTCCTCAAAGCTCCCCCCGAAGCGTGGCTGCCCGTCGCCGTTGAGCACCTTGGCCACAAAGGCGTCATTGCCAAGAATGTGAGACTGCTCTGGATGGGGAGCCAGGTTTCCACTGCCCCAGCAATTGTCCTCCGGGACATTCATAAAACGTCGATACCGCGCGAGAGCCCGCGCCGAGGAACTCGACAAAAGGCGAAGCGTGAATTCGGTCGTGACCCAATCACGCTGCCTGGCGCCAAGATAGTCCCGGTGACTCGACCAAGGATAGTCGGCAGGATCGACTACCAGCCCCGCCCGCACCGGGTTTTGATGAATATAGCGGACCAGCGTGAGCAGATAATCATCTGCATCCACCAGCACCGGGTAGTAGCGTCGCTCGAACAGGTGTCCCGTAGTTTCCAACGACTCCTGGACCTTCCGCGCATAACGGCCAGAAATGCGCTGCATGATCCGGCCGAGCGGTACATCGGCGACCTGCACGAGCAGATGCACGTGATTAGTCATCCAGCAATACGCATGGAGCCGCGCCGATGTTCGCTCGAGTGTTTCCGCGACGAGTTCGTCCAGCAGGTCACGATCTGCTTCGGAAAAAAAGATCGGTTGGCGATGATTGCCCCGTTGGGTGACGTGGTAGAAACCGCCCGGGACATGCAGACGGAGGCGGCGGGCCATCGGATACGCCTCAACTCGGTGACAAGGTTGGCACTAAGTTACGCGAACGTATTACGTGCTGTCGCTATTCAGAAAGCAGTGAGTTTCGCCGGAAATATAACTACGAAACTACGACCCGGCACCGCTCTTGGCGGCACCGCTCCTGGCGCCCATGAACCACCGGAAGCCGATGCCGATGTGGTCGGAGCCGCCGTGGACGCCACCGAACGTGCCAAAGGCGCCGGAACGATGATGGATGCGACAGAAAATGCTCCAGCGCTCCGCCCAGTACGGGGCAACCTCAAACTCAAGCAGCAGGTAAAGCAATAATCTTTGCGCATCGTCGCCGGGCTTGCCCTCGACTTCGAGCAACGGCGGCTCAGATGCCAAAGAAAAGCCGGTGCCGATAGCAAAACTGGTGTTCAGCAGTCCATCCCATGGCCAGTCCGACCAGCGGTGCGCTATGGCCGTGTTGAACTCAACATGGTCCTGGCGCCCACTATGATGCACACCGAACTGCAATTCGCCTTCCCATCGTCGACTCGACGTGGGGCGAGCAAGCACGTGATTGTAATTGACCACAGTTACCCAGGCATTGTCGAAGTTTATGCGATGCGTGAAAGTGAGAATATCATCGAGAAATCGATCGGCAGTGAATTTGCCGGTAAAAACTGACCAAGAATAATCATGATCCGATGTTGCGCCGGAAGCCGGCAAACACCCCATCAGCAGCACCACGGCCACGACTGAACGCAACATCCGATGTGCCTGGCTCGTCATGCTCGCAACAACCCGACTAATCAATAACTACGAAACTACGCTCCGGCACCGACCGCACCGGTGATCAATGGAATCTCGATCATCTTGCCGCGGGCGGCGCGCTGTAAAGCCGCGTGCATAGCACTGGTGGGTTCAGCGTCATTATGTGTCACCGGGTATCCATTCATCCATGGCACATCAAGCTCGACTGTCGCCTCATGTGCCGCTGCAACATGCTCGGCGATTTGCCGCAAGCCGTTGAAAATATCGGGCCGCACCGCAATCACGTCCGCAGGGATGCCGGCCACCACGTGCAGGCCAAACACAGCATCGGGCATGAAATCCGCGAACAAGCCCTCCTTGGTCATGAGTTCAGCACCGCCTTTCCCGCCTTCTGGCGGACCCTCTTCCGCCGGCTGAAAAATAAACATCACCTCGCCGGTGAGCTGCTCCTTGATGCCGGCCAATGCTTCCGCCACACCCATCAGGATCGCGACATGCGCGTCATGCCCGCAGGCATGCATCACGCCAGTTTTCTGGCCGCGAAACTCGGTGGTCACCTGCGAGGCAAACGGCAGGTCGACCTGCTCGGTCCCCGGGAGCGCATCCATACCAGCGCGTAACGCGACACGCGGTCCTGGTTGGCTACCGCGCAGGATTCCAACTACCCCCGTATGGGCGATACCGGTGCGCCCTTCCAGGCCGAGGCCTCGCAGGTGCTCTGCCACCAAGGCCGCGGTGCGAAATTCCCGGTTGCCCAACTCGGGATGCTGGTGAATATCGCGGCGCCGTTCCACCACTTTGGCTTCTACTGCTTCCACGAGGGCATCGACGTCTGCACCGTGTGTCACAGGCATCGAGATTAACAGCGCACTCACACCCGCAAAGGCCACGGCAAACGCCTTCCAGCCGACTTTCATTACCCGTCGTTCCCCGTTAGATTCCAGCGCGCGACATGACTTCGCCCCGTGACCGTTTACCGCAGCTTGAACGATTCGGTATACAGGCGCCCGCAGGTGTCGGCGGATATTACCCCACCCCCGGTGCCGGAGCGTAGTTTCGTAGTTATGCTTCAATAACTACGAAACTACGCTCCGGCACCCACGGGTAATAAAACATGCGCAAAATATTCGCTGGCGTGGTCATCGCCATTTTCCTGGCGATCGCCTTCCTCTTAGCAGCCGCCTGGGCACCCGACCGACCGGTGGACGATCTCAAGGCGCGCTGGGCCACGCCACCCTCGGCGTTCCTCGAATTACGCGGCATGTCGGTCCACCTGCGTGACGAGGGCTTCGCCGATGACAAGCCACCGATCCTGCTGCTGCACGGCACTTCGGCCAGCCTGCACACCTGGGATGGCTGGGTCGAGGCATTGGCACCCAGCCACCGCGTCATCCGGGTCGATCTGCCGGGCTTTGGGCTCACCGGGCCCTTCCCGCACGACGATTACCATGTCACGGCATACGTCGACTTCGTCATCGCGTTACTCGATAGCCTGGCTGTGCCCGAAGCCATCCTCGCCGGCAACTCTCTCGGCGGACAGATCGCATGGGAAGTGGCCGTCACAGCGCCGGAACGCGTGGTCGCACTGGTCCTGGTCAACGCAGCCGGCTATGCGCTCGAACCGGAGTCCATTCCCATCGCTTTCCGCATCGCGCGCACACCGGCCTTGCAACCGCTGATGACCCGCCTGCTGCCGCGGCGCATGATCGAAGCCAGCGTGCGTAATGTTTACGGCGACCCGGAACTGGTGAGCGACGAATTGGTTGACCGCTACTACGAACTGGCCCTGCGCGAGGGTAACCGGCGCGCCCTGGGCCTTCGTCTCGACGAGGCCGTGTACCGCGAAGTGCGTGCTGACCGGATTGCCATGATCACGCAACCGACGCTGATTCTGTGGGGCGGCCAGGACCAGTTGATCCCACCAAAAACCGCCGAACAATTCGCACACGACATCGCTGACAGCAGGCTGATCATTTTCGACTCGCTGGGACATGTGCCACACGAGGAGGATCCACAGTCGACTTCGTCAGCCGTGCGCGCCTTTCTCGATTCCGTTCCTGCCAGTGATCGGCAACCACAACCGCGCCGCTAGTATCATCACCAGGACCGGCACCAGGACAATCGCCATGAGCCGCCGCCAATTGGGTCACGTTTGAGACGCACGAATTCTTGCCACGCACCAAGCCGTCCCCCATATCAACAAGAGCAACAACGGCATGCCCAGGTTGACGCCGGAATAGGCAAGCCATAAACCGAGCCGCCAACCACCCATGTAATTCAGGTAAATGTTGCCCGCCAAAACGATGGACACCGGTAGCCAGCATGCGCCCATGAGCACGGGTAACAAGTTCGCCCGGCGAAGCCTGCCCGTGGGCAACAGCAGCCAGGCGGCCAGCGGGAGTGAGAACATTAACAGCCATGCGAGCAGGTTGCCGGCCGGAATGCCGAACAACAAGGCGGGCTTCCCCAGCCAGGGCTGCCCGGCCAGGAGCGCGGCCAACGCTATACAAAACGCCAGCAACGCGGCCGCGACAGCAATCCCTCGCTTGGCCACGCTGTCCACCTGTCGTCAACGCCGAGTGCCGAACAGCCAGTCGCCGATCGGATAAGTGATGTTGAAATTCGCATGTGCCATCAAGGCCGGTTCGTGATGCCGGTGATGCAAGCGTCGCAACCGACGCACAAACGGCAAACCCAGCACGGCGGATTCCTTCGGCAGGTGATACGCCAAGTGCAGCAATTCGTAATTCAAGTAATACGCCAGCGCGACGATCACGAACAGGTAAGCCACATTCGCCGTTGACAGCCAGGCCAGCAGCAGGCCCAGCGGTACGGCAAAGGCGCCGAAATAAAACACCACCAACACCGCCGGGAACAGCACGACCTTGCAGTCGCGCCATTCCTCCAGCGCCATGTGGCGATCGGTAAAGAAACGATGGTGCTGGCCCGCATGGCGTTTGTAGACAATCTCCAGTCCCGGCACCTTGCGATGCATGACCCACCGGTGGCCGGCGTATTCGACCAGGTTTGCATACAGGAAGGCGAGCGGAAGAACGAGCCATTCCAGCGGCCGCACGTGCTCCAGCTGCATGGCGCACGCGACGATGCCGCCGAGGCTGAACAGCACTGCGAAGGCCAGGTGCGCCTTGCCGGAGTAGTACGCGCCAATATGTTCGCGGCGGTAAATTTCGCGGTATTCAGCGTTGTTGGTCATACCCGCAAACATGCCAGCCCGGGCCGGCACCGGCAAGTTACCATCCGTACCATGACACAAACTCACGTCTCGCCAATTCGCTATGTCGAACCGGTGTTTCGCCCGCCTAGTGAAACCCGCTCGTTGGTCCTGCCGGTCACGGACGGCTGCTCGTGGGACAAGTGCCCCTCTGCGGAATGGTATGGTGAATCCAGACCCCTAACCGACCCCCCAGTGTCAGGATAGTTGTCGCCTCTCTTTGACTGTAGCCTTGGGGGCAGA
>JBLRWC010000070.1:0-6879 GCA_047921455.1 Gammaproteobacteria bacterium | reverse complement strand
TCCATCCGTATCAACGACCAGTGGCGAATCGTCTTTAGATGGAAGTCCGGGCGAGCAAGTGAAGTGGCGGTGGTTGATTACCACTAGGGGTTGAGACGACATGAGAAACACGGAACACAAGCAGCCAGCCAACCCGTTTCATCCAGGCGAAATTCTGCTGGAAGAATTTCTTGAGCCGGCGGGGATCTCGCAAGCGGCTTTTTCCCGCACCATTGGCTGGACCAAGGCCAGGCTGAACGAGTTGATCAAGGGGAAGCGCGGTATCACTGCGGACGCTGCGCTGGACCTCGCGGAAGTGCTGGATACCTCGCCGCGCCTATGGATGAACCTGCAGACGACCTATGACTTGTCACAGGCAGAGAAACGTCGAAATGCGGCCTGATCAGCGCCCCACGGGCCCCAGGTAGCGGTCCAGCCAGTCGATTATACCTTCAGGCAAGTGCGCCGGAATCCGGTTTGCGATCGAACTAGCGAGCGAAAGTCTCCAGCCACGTAGCGGGTGAGATCACGTGGACGTTCGGCGGCGGATTCGCCTGCAACAGCCGATCTCCGGTGATGAGGATGCTGCTTTCATGCGCCCCCAGCAGCGCCCACAGGTGGTCGTCACCCCGATCGGGCGCGGGGGCTGAGCGATGCGGCTCCCGCCAGATGGCGTTCGCCGTCAATTCCGTGAGCACGTCGTCAAGCTCCATTTCGCCCAGCCCGTGCAGTTTCGCGATCTTGGGCCGCAGTAATACCGTTCGGTACTCTTGCAGGAGCTCGGGCGAGAGGAGGTAGAACAGCCGCCCCGACAGCATCGCATCGAGGATGGCCACGACAGGGCTCGCGCCGGGCGTCGTGATCAGTCCGGCGACCGCGGCGTTCGTGTCCACGATGAATACGGGCGGGCTCGTCACTTTCGCGCGGCACGGGTTTCTTTGACGGCCAACTCCAAAGCGTCATCAGCACCAAAGCACCAATATGTTTCAGTCATCACCACCCCCGGCGGGCGCGGTAAACTGGTCCCAGGCACACGTTTGGGGAGGCCAGTCATGCCCTTCGTTTCCATCAATCCCGCCACGGGCGAGGAATTTTTCCGCGCCGAGGGTCATCGCCCCGCCCAGGTCGAGGCCATTCTCGCTGACGTCTCCGCGGAGACGCCCGCCTGGGCGCGGGCGCCCGTCGAGACGCGTTGCCAGCTGTTGCGGCAGGCCGCCACGGTGCTGCGGGCGCAGCGGGACGAGTACGCGGATCTCATCACGCTCGAGATGGGCAAGCTGACCGGCGAAGCGCGCGCCGAGATCGAGAAGTGTGCGGCGGCCTGCGAGTACTACGCGGATCATGCGGCCGATTTTCTGGCCGACGAGCCGGTGGCGACGGACGCGCAACGCAGCTTCGTGGCTTACCAGCCGCTGGGCACGGTGCTGGCGGTGATGCCCTGGAACTTTCCGTTCTGGCAGGCGATCCGCTGCGCCGCGCCCGCGCTCGCGGCCGGCAACACGGTATTGCTCAAGCACGCCTCGAACGTGCCGCAGTGCGCGCTGGCGATCGAGCGGGTTTTCGCGGACGCGGGTTTCCCCGATGGCGTGTTTCGCACGCTGCTGGTCAGCAGCGAGTCGGTCGCGGACCTGCTGGCGGATCCGCGTATTCACGCGGCCTCGCTCACCGGCAGCGACAAGGCGGGCCGGGCAGTAGCGGCGCAGGCTGGCAAGCACCTCAAGAAAACCGTGCTCGAGCTGGGCGGCTCCGACGCCTTCATCGTGCTCGATGACGCGGACCTGGAATTGGCTGTGAAGCAGGGCGTGCGCTCGCGTTTCCAGAATGCCGGCCAGAGCTGTATCGCGGCGAAGCGTTTCCTGGTGGCGCAGCCGGTGCACGATGAATTCGTGGCGCGTTTCAAGGCGGCCGTCGCGGCGCTGGCGCCGGGTGACCCACGCGACACTGGGACGACGCTCGGGCCGATGGCGCGCGGCGATTTGCGCGATGAGTTGCATGCGCAGGTCACTGACGCGCTGGCGCATGGCGCGACGGCGGTGACGGGCTGCCAGCCGCTGGACCGGCCGGGCGTCTTCTATGCCGCCTCCATCCTGGCCGGGATCGCGCCGGGGATGAGAGCGTGGCAGGAGGAGCTGTTCGGGCCGGTGGCGCTGGTCATCGCCGTCGCCGACGAGGACGAGGCCATCGAGGTGGCCAATGCGAGTCCGTTCGGGCTCGGCGGCAGCGTGTGGACGCGAGACGTGGCACGCGGTGAACGCCTTGCGCGCCGGCTCGAATGCGGCGCGGCGTTCGTCAACACGATGGTGAAGAGCGATCCGCGCCTGCCATTCGGCGGCGTCAAGGATTCAGGTTATGGACGCGAACTGGCCCGCCACGGTATTCACGAATTCGTCAATGCCAAGACGGTGTGGGTCGACTGAAGGTGCCCGCGGCGCGTGACTTGTCCTTAGTCGTCGAGGACGAAGGTCACTTTCATCTTGACCCGGTACTCGGTGATTGTGCCGGACTCATCGAGGCTGACTTCGTGATCCCGGATCCAGGCGCTACGGATATGCTTGAGGGTCTTGTTGGCCCGGGTCAAGCCGCTCTTGACGGCGTCATCGAAGCTTTTCGACGAGCTGGAAGTGATCTCGGTAACTTTTGCTACGGACATGGTAGTCCTCCTTGCGAAATGAGCCTGTCTTCCATGGACGATCCGGCGTTGCGCCGGGACCTGCCTGGAAACTTGTTATAAAGTATAGAAGAGCCTCGCGATTTTGCCGGCGCATTGCAGCAGGCGGGCCGGCGGGGATTGGACCGGGGACAAACAAGCCAAAAAGAAGGAGACGTTTATGTTCAAGCAGGGATTTGTGAAAGCCGTGGCCGTGGTTGCCGCGCTGGTGTTGGGCCTGGCGGGCGTCATGTCATCCGCGTCCGCCACCGTGGTCGGCACGCGGACGGTGATGGCCCAGGCGGAACATGAAGCGACCGTACTGCGCGTGCAGGCGGCCCTCGATCGCGAAGCGGTGCAGAGCCAGTTGATGGCGCTCGGGGTGGACGCCGAGGCCGCCAAGGAACGCATTGCATCGTTGACCCCGGCCGAGCTGCGCCAGCTCGATGGCCAGCTGGCGACGCTGCCGGCAGGCGCGGGCGTACTCGAGGTCATCGGCGTGGTGTTCGTCGTACTGCTGATCCTGGAAATCGTTGGCGTCACCAATATCTTCAGGGGCGTCTAGGCGGGCGCCGGGCCGCGTGAAATTGGTTTCTCGCGGCCTCGGCCTGCTGTTTCTCATGGGCGCGCTGGGCGGTTGTACCGTCCAGCGCGCCTTGGTTGACGAGTCGCCCGTCTTGCAGGGGCGCGACGCCCCGGTGGAGCTGACCGAGACGCCGTTCTTCCCCCAGCAGGCGCTGCAGTGCGGGCCGGCCGCGCTGGCCACGGTACTCGGCGCCGCCGGCGCCGCCGATGCAGGGACGCACCCGGACGCGCTGGCGCGCGAGGTCTATACGCCTGGACTGGGCGGCAGTCTGCAACTCGAACTGGTCGCCGCGGCACGTGCGCGCGGCTTCGTGCCGTATATCGTCGCGCCGGATGCCGACGCCCTGTTTGCCGAATTGCTGGCCGGCCGGCCGGTGCTGGTAATGCAGAACCTGCGCTTGCGGACCTGGCCAGCCTGGCATTATGCGGTGGTCATCGGCGTCGATCCGCGCACCGGTGACATTATCCTGCGCTCCGGCGCCGAGCCGCGCCTGGAGACGCCCGCGGGGCGCTTCCTGCGCACCTGGGATCGCGCCGACCGCTGGGGGCTGGTGTTGCTGGAACCGGGCCAGTTGCCGGCCCGGCCGCATCGCGCGCATTACTTCGACGCGGTGGCGGGACTGGAGGAAACCGGCCGGCATGGCGCGGCCGCCCAGGCCTGGCAGGCGGCATTGCTGGCCTGGCCGGGCGACCCGATCGCGCAGTTCGGCTATGCCACCGCGAGTTATCTCGACGGTGATTTGGCGGCGGCGCGCGATGCGTACGCGGCGCTGGTGAACGCGGACCCGGCGCATGCTGCGGCGTTGAACAATCTTGCCAACGTGCTGGCCGACCTGGGGTGTCGCGCCACCGCGCGGGCGCTGGCCGAGCGCGCCGTGGCGGCTGCACCGGCGGGCGGCGAGATTGCCGCGGCGGCGACCGATACGCTGGCTGGACTGCCGGCCGACGCGCGGGATGCGGCCGAGTGCGCGACGGGCGAACTGCGCCTTATCCGGACGACGCTGCCGTAGCCGGCTCCTATACTCAAGGCTTGGAGCTGGCGGCAATCGGGAGTAGATCAATGACTGACCTGGACTGGGCCCTGTCCGGCGCGTGCCCCCTGCAGGCGCCGCGGGGCGATTCGGCATTGCAGATCACGCGGCGCGGCGCGGAACTGTACCGCGACCCGCTGCTCAACAAGGGCTCGGCGTTCAACCCGCAGGAACGCGCCCAGCTCGGTCTCGACGGGCTGCTGCCGAGCCGCGTCAACAGCATGGCCCAACAGGTGCGGCGCATCCACATGACGCTCGACCGGCTGCGCGACCCCTTCGACAAGTACCTCGAACTTTCCGGCCTGCAGGACCGCAACGAGCAACTGTTCTACCGGGTGTTGTGCGACCAGCTCGAATCGCTGCTGCCGGTGATCTACACGCCCACCGTCGGCCGGGCGACGCGCGAGTTCAGCCACGTGTTTCGCCGCGCCCGCGGGGTGTGGATCACGCCCGATCATCGCGGCCGGATCGCCGACGTGCTGCGCGCCGCCACGGCGGGCCGGCCGGTCAAGCTGATCGTGGCCACCGACAACGAGTCGATTCTCGGCATCGGCGACCAGGGCGCGGGCGGCATGGCGATCGCGATCGGCAAGCTGGCGCTGTATTGCGCGGCCGGTTGTATTCACCCGGCCTACACGCTGCCGGTAAGTCTCGACGTGGGCACCGACTCGGCCTCGCTGCTGGAGGACGAGCTCTATCTCGGCTGGCCGGCGCGCCGCTTGCGCGGCGAGGCCTACGACGCGCTCATCGAGGAGTTTGTCGAGGCCGTCAGCGAAGTCTTCCCCGGCGCGTTGCTGCAGTGGGAGGATTTTCGCAAGGACAATGCCTCCCACCTGCTGGATCGCTATCGCGACCGGCTGCCGTCGTTCAACGACGACATCCAGGGCACGGGCGCGGTGTGCCTGGCCGGCGTGCTCACCGGCATCACGGGCTGCGGTGCCGAGCTGGCCGACCAGCGCGCCGTCGTGCTCGGCGCGGGCGCTGCGGGACTCGGCATCACCCGGCAACTCAGCCGCGCGATCCTCGAGGCCGGCGGCGAAGAGCACGCCGTCGCCGTGCTCGACAGCCGTGGCTTGCTGGTGGGCGATAACCTCCGCGACGACTACAAGGCCGAGCTGGCCTGGCCGCCGGACCTCGCCGAGGCGCGCGGGCTGGGGCGGGAGGCGGGTGCCGACCTGGCCACCGTGGTCGAGCAGTTTCGGCCGACCATCCTGGTCGGCGTGTCGGGCCAGGCGGGCGCTTTCCGCGAGGAGGTGATCCGGACCATGGCGCGCCATGTGCGCCGGCCCATCATCATGCCGCTGTCCAACCCGACCGATTATGCCGAGGCGCGCCCCGAGGAAATTCTGCGCTGGACCGAGGGCCAGGCGCTGGTTGCCACCGGCAGTCCCTTTGCCGACGTGGTGCTGGATGGCCGGCGCCACGTCATCGGCCAGGGCAACAACGTCTTTATCTTCCCGGGTCTCGGGCTGGGCGCGCTCTTGAGCGAGGCGCGGGCCGTGTCCGAGGGCATGATCGCGGTCTCGGCCCGCGCACTGGCCGAAGTGGTCAGGCGCGAGTCGATGGGCGAGGGTCGGCTCTATCCGCCAGTGTCGAAGCTCCGGCACGGCACCCGGTTCGTGGCCGCGGCCGTGATGCGCCAGGCGAGCAAAGAAGCGCTGTGCCCCGCGCTCGACGACGAGGAGATCGAAGCCCGCCTGGATGCCGCGCATTGGGAGCCGGATTACCCACCCTACGAAGCGGGCTAATTAATTGACAAGGAAAGTATCCTTGCTAAAGTAAGGATTATGTCCAGGGTCACGTCGAAGCTGCAGGTCACCATCCCCAAGCGTATTGCCGAGCAATTCGCGATCAAGCCCGGGGACGAGATCGATTTCATCGGGACGGCGGATGGCCTCAGGGTGAAGACGGGCGCCCGTGGCCGGGAGCCGGAGCTCAGCGTGGCGGAGCGGCTTCGGTTGTTCGATCAAGCGACGGAGCGGCAACGCCGGCGCCAGGCTGGTACGCAGGCGCCTGCATCTCCCTCGTCGGAGCGCGGCTGGACCCGAGAGGAGCTGTATACGCGTGGCGAGCCTCGTTGATACCAACATCCTGGTCTACCGGGTCGATCCGCGAGACGCGTTCAAGCAGGACGTAGCCGCGCAGCTGTTGCGGGAGGGACTGCGTCGTAAACAGCTCTACATCGCGCACCAGTGCGTGGTGGAGTTCGTGGCAGCAGTCGCCCGGCCGCAGAAGGAACTGAACGGGCTGCCGTTACTTGAACGCGGCGAGGCGCTGCTGGAGGCGGAATCCCTGTTGGCGCAATTTCCGGTGCTTTACCCGGGCCGGGACGCCTTGCTCACGGCGATCCGCGGTACGGCGACCTATGGCTTGTCCTGGTTCGACGCCAACCTCTGGGCCTGTGCAGAGGTCAACGGGATGGCTGAGATTCTCTCGGAAGACTTCCAGCACGGGCGGCATTACGGGAGCGTCCGCGTGGTAAATCCTTTCCTTGCGGCGCGCGGCGGGGTGGCCGAGTTGCCGCCGCTGTACCCGGCCGCCCAATGAAAACGGCGCCACCAGGGCGCCGTTTCCATGGTAACGCGATGCGCTGCCGCTAATCCTCGACGATAAAGCTCCGCAGCTGTTCCGAGCGCG
>JBLRWC010000069.1:0-7278 GCA_047921455.1 Gammaproteobacteria bacterium | reverse complement strand
CCATCTCGACGAAGCCGAAGCCCTTGGACTGGCCCGAGAACTTGTCCGTGATGACAGTGGCACGGGTGACGGCACCGAATTCGGCGAAGGCGGTCCGCAGATCGTCTTCAGTCACACTGTAGGCCAGATTTCCAACATAAATATTCATAACTATTGCTCATTCCATACATTAAGTGCGTTGTCGCGATACAACAGCAACGGGCATCCAACGCACAAAGCGCCCGCTGCTGAGCTTGCCCTCAGGGGCAAATTCTTCGGCTCTCCGGCCGGGATCCCCTGGACCTGCGGCCATGCCTTTCCGGGCCACCGCGCCCGCGGGGTTTCGCCGGCGGCGTGCCGCGCCGGCCCGTCTCGATGGGCTCCGGCCTGATCGACGGATCCGGCTCGAAACCTGCCACCATATGCCGCGGAATCTCCCGGGCGAGCAAACGCTCGATATCCGATAACAGGCGGCGCTCATCCACGCAGACCAGTGAGACCGCTTCGCCTTCGCTGCCGGCGCGGCCGGTGCGGCCGATCCGGTGAATATAGTCTTCGGCGACATGCGGCAATTCGAAATTGACGACATGCGGCAGCTGGTCGATGTCCAGGCCGCGGGCCGCGACCTCGGTCGCGACCAGTGCGCGCACGTGCCCGGCCTTGAAATCGGCCAGTGCCTTGGTGCGGGCCGCCTGGCTCTTGTTGCCATGAATCGCGGCTGCGGTGATGCCGTCCTGCTCAAGCTGACCGGCAAGACGGTTTGCGCCGTGCTTGGTGCGCGTGAAGACAAGTACCTGGCGCCAGTCACCCTTGTTCATCAGGTGCGACAACAGCGCGCGTTTGCGGCCGCGGTCCACCGGGTGCACGAGCTGGCTGACGAGCTCGGTGGCCGTATTGCGGCGCGCGACTTCGATCTCGACCGGGTTGTCCAGCAGCCCGTTCGCCAGCGAACGAATCTCGTCCGAGCATGTCGCCGAGAACAGCAGGTTCTGGCGTTGCTTCGGCAGCATCGCGAGCACCTTGCGGATATCGCGGATAAAGCCCATGTCGAGCATGCGGTCGGCTTCATCAAGGATGAGCACCTCCACCGAAGACAAGTCGACGGTGCGTTGCTGCGCATGATCCAGCAACCGGCCAGGGGTTGCGACCAGGATATCCACACCGCGACGCAGGGTCGCGATCTGGGGATTGATGCTGACACCACCGAACACCACCGCGCACGTCAGGCGCGGCAGGTGCCGGCTGTATGTATCGACGCTGGCGGCCACCTGGGCGGCCAGTTCGCGGGTCGGGACCAGCACCAGCGTGCGGATGCGGCGGCGACCCTCGACCGGCCTGGCGGCGAGGCGCTGCAGCATCGGCAAAGTGAAACCGGCAGTTTTTCCGGTGCCCGTCTGGGCGCCGGCGAGCACGTCCCTGCCCTGCAGAATGACGGGAATCGCCTGGACCTGAATGGGGGTCGGGGTCTCGTAACCTTCTTCGGCAACTGCACGAAGTAGCTCGGCCGACAGGCCGAGGGAATCAAATGACATGGAAATGCTGATCTCCTGATCGTGTGTAACGCCTACCGGAAGCTTGCTCCGGCCGGTCCAGGCTCGATTGTTGAGGTGCTCGAGGCTGACCGAAAAAGGCGTGCCACAAGGGCCAGATGCAGACCGGTGTGCATCAGGAGTGCGGTGACTATAGCACAAGCCACGGCTTTGCAAAGGATTATTTTCGCCTGGTGCGAATGAGCCTGGCGGGACTGTTATAGTCTCGGCCCGCCCCTCGGGACCGGACGATGAACAAAGCCCAGGACCAGGCGCTGGCTTACCAGCAGCTGCAGCCCGACGATATCCTCGACTCGGTGGAGAGCTTCGGCCTGCGCTGTGACGGCCGCCTGCTTGCGCTCAACAGCTATGAGAACCGTGTCTACCAGGTCGGCATCGAGGACGATGAGCCCGTGGTCGCTAAATTCTACCGACCGGGTCGCTGGACCGACGCAGCGATCCTGGAGGAGCACGAGTTTTCTTTCGAGCTGGCGGCGCGGGATATTCCGGTGGTGGCGCCACTGCGCCATGCCGGCCAAAGCCTGCATCGGCACGGCGCTTTTCGGTTTGCAATCTGTCCTCGGGTCGCCGGCCGGATACCGCAACTCGACGACATGGACCTGCTGCGACAGGTGGGCCGGCTGGTCGCCCGCTTGCACCTGGTCGGCCAGGCAGGGCGCTTCGAGCACCGGCCGCGCCTCACGGCCGCCCTGTTCGGCGCGGCCTCGCGCGACTTCCTGCTAAGTGGCGGGTTCATTCCCGACTATCTCGAAGCAGCCTACGCCAGCCTGTGCCGGGACTTGCTTGTGCTGGTCGATGAGGCATGGCTGCGAGCCGATGCACGGGAACTGCGCCTGCATGGCGACTTTCATCCGGGCAATGTGCTGGCGCGCGACGAACAGGTGCACATCGTTGACCTGGACGATACCTTGACCGGGCCGGCGGTCCAGGACCTGTGGATGTTCCTGTCCGGGGAACGCGCCGAGCAGGAGCCGCAACTTGCCGAGCTGCTGGCGGGTTACCTGGAGTTCCGGGAATTCGACCCGGCCGAGTTGCAGCTGATCGAGGCGCTCAGGGCGCTGCGGATCATGCATTATGCCGCCTGGATTGCGCGCCGCTGGCGCGACCCGGCGTTCAAGGCCGGTTTTCCCTGGTTCGGCACGCCGCGCTACTGGGAGGACCACATCCTGGCCCTGCGCGAACAACTCGCGCTGCTGCAGGAACCGCCGCTCGACTGGCGCGCGCCGGATCGCTGAGTCTCCCCGGGCCGCAAGTGCGCCGCGAAGCGCTAGCTGCCGCGGTTCTTCTTCGGTCCCGGCGTGAGGTGCACGCGGCCGGCCTTGCCGAGGCGGCGCTCGTTGAGACGCAGCACGATATCCGCCACCGCCTGGGTCACGGCCTGGAGGCTGCCTTCGCGGTGCCCTACGATTTCGTTGGGACCCTGGGCAATCTCGTAGCGATACCAGTTCGCGGAAGCGGCCCCTTCAGGCGCCTCGGCGCGGGTGATCGACGAAACCTGGAACGGGTGGTCCTGCCTGGCCGGGGCTGGCTTTTCGATTTTTTCAGTCATCTTCCGAGCTTACCGCATTTGCAAATTTCGTGCCATCGGAACCTGCGTGCCCGGCGGCCGGTCGCACTGTGGCGAACGCCTATTGATCCCGCCCGGCCGATAGATGAAGATATCCCGCATGTATACAGATGCCCGTGAAAATCCCGCGACTTTGCTGGTCACGCCGCGCCTGCGGCGCGAATATCGCACCATGGAGTGCATGGTGCGTATCTGGTGCGCCGATCACCATGCTGCCGCCGAGCGGCGCGAGGGTCAGTGCGACGAATGCCGGGCATTCCTCGCCTATGCAGCCAGGCGGCTTGAAAAATGCCCCTACGGCGAGGCCAAGCCTACCTGTGCCAAGTGTCCGATTCATTGCTACAAGCGCGCGCAGCGCGAACACGCGCGGATCATCATGCGCTATGCAGGACCACGCATGACCTTGCGGCACCCGTGGCTGTCGTTCATGCACCTGGTGGACAAGCTGCGCAACGTCGAGCACCCGATGGCTGCGCGTCGACGCAAGGCCCGCGAGGCCGACCGAAAGCAGGGCTAAACCCGAGCTTTCGCAAAGCCGGGGCTGGATCTGTTGCCTTGCGCGAAACGAATGCTAGGATCAACCTCGTAGCTTTTCGTGCAGGTGAAGCAGATGTCCAGCGACCAGGTGTCCCGACGCGGTTTTCTCAAGCTGTGCGCCAGTACCGGCGCCCTGGTGGCCGGCAGTCCTTCGCTGTTGGCGCGGGCCTCGCCCGAACGGGTGCCGACGCCGCCGACCACCCTGTTGAACGCGGAGGGCACGCCCTTGCGACTCGACGAGCTGGTGGTGGGTGACAGTTACGTATTTCATTATCCTTATGTCACCACGCCCTGTTTCCTGATCGATCTCGGCAAGACTGCGTTGCCGCAGGCGCGGCTCGAAATGGACGACGGCCGCAGCTACCAGTGGCGCGGCGGCGTGGGCCCGCGGCGTTCGGTCGTAGCATTCTCCGCGATCTGCGCACACCGCATGACGTACCCGACGCCCTCGGTCAGCTTTATCCACTACCGGCACGAAGCGATGCCCTTCACAGATAACGAAATGAAGGCGACGCAACGCGAACAGGTCATTTATTGCTGTTCCGAAGGTAGCGTCTATGACCCTGCGGAAGGCTGCCGCGTGCTCGGGGGCCCGGCCCCGCAGCCACTTGCCGCCATCGACCTGGCACTCGACGAGGAGACCGGCGAGCTACGCGCCCTCGGGACCTACGGCGGCGATATGTTTGAGCGTTTCTTCGAGCAATTCGGATTCCAGCTGGCCCTGCAGCAACGCCGGGACAACATTCGCGAACCCGTCGGCCCAACCACGAAAGTGGTCTCGCTGAAGGAATACAGCCTCAATACCAACGTCTGCTAGGCAAGCTCGCCGGCGGGGCGGCTAGATGCGCAACAGCGCCTCGGCTTCCAGGTGGCCGAGCATGCGCGCTACCTCGGCGGGCGTGCGCCCTGCGCCGTCGAAGGCAAGCACCTCGGCTCCCGCCTCGAGCAGCCGCGCGACGATCGCAGCATGGCCACGACCCGCCGCAATGTGCAAGGCCGTCGCGCCCGATTCCTCGCGCGCATCAAGCTCTGCCCCACCAGAGGCCAGCAAAGCGTCGACCGCATCGAGATAACCACTCGAGACAGCTCGCATCAGCGGCGTCCAGCCGTACGCGTCACGCGTCGCGGGCGCCGCGCCTGCCGCCAGCAGCATCCGAATGGCGCCGTCCCGACCCTTGGCAGCCGCCACCAGTAACGGTGTCCAGCCGATCCGCGCCTGCGCGTTCGCGTCCGCACCTTGTTCCAGCAAAATCGCGACGACCTCGAGCCGGTTGTAGGAAACGGCATACATGAGCGCCGTCCCGCCATTGGCATTACGCTCGTCGAGTTCCGCGCCCGCCTCCAGCAAGGCAAGCACGCGGGCCATATCCCCCTCTCCGGCCGCCGCCATCAGTTCAGTCTTGCCGCTGGCGGAAGGCGCAGCGTAGTCCTCGAGCGTCTCGAGACGGCCGTCCCACGCAGTGGGATCTGGCTGCGCGCCAGCCGAGCCGGCCAGCAGCACGGCCGCGATCATGTACCAGCCGAAAAACTTATTCTTCATGTCAACAAGAATGCCGCTTTAAAACGAGAATGGCCAGCGAAAAAGAACGGGGACGCTTGCGCGTCCCCGTTCTTTACTTTACTCGAACACCGGTTAAGTCGCGGCGTGTCCCGCACCCTCCGGAGGCGTGGTCGCGGCCGGGCGCGTGCCCTGCTTCTTGACCTCGTCGTACCAGAGGTTGTGGTGAGCCTTGGCCCAGGCCTCGTCGACCTCACCGGTCACCATGCCTTCCAGGGAACCTTCGTTACCGGCGGTGCCCAGGTAGATATGGCCAAGTGAAAAGGCAATCAACGCAACCCCGCTGATGGCATGCAGGACCAGCGCCAACTGCATGGTGCTGCGCTCGAAGCCGAGGTTCGGGAACAACAGGAAGAACCCGGAACCGATCAGCACGATGCCACCGAAGAACAGGAACCAGAACCAGATCTTCTCGCCTGCATTGACGAATCCGGCCGGCGGATGCTTGCTCTTGTCGAGGTAACCACCGCCCACCTTGATCCAGGCCCAGTCATGGGCCTTCGGAATGCTTTCCTTGATCCAGGGCACCATCATCAGCACCAGGGCGATGATGAACGGTACCGCGAGCCAGTCATGTACCGGCTTGGCGAAATTGGCATAGGCGGCAAATGCCTCTCTGCCGATGACAGGGATAAGCACGGTCCGTCCGAACAAGATGCTCAACCCGGTAATGGCCAGGATGATGAACAGCACCGCCGTGACCCAGTGGATGGCCCGCTCAAAAGCCGACCAGCGCGTAATGGTCCGTCCGGTCCGATTCTCGAGTTTCACGGGCCCCGCCACGAAATGGAACAACAGGAGTCCCACCACGGTCGCAATGAGCGCAATGCCGGTCCAGAACTTGACGGGCCCCTCGCGCACCGAGCGCCAGACGTCGCCGCCGCTCTGGATCAACACGCCGGTCTCCGGCCCGGCCACCGCGGAATAGCCGCTTTGGCCCTCTCTTGCCTGGCGCCAGAAATCGCGTCGCTGCTGCTCCGCGCGCGCTGACGCCGCTGCGTCGTTTTGCGGTTGCGCCTGTTGCGCCACCGCCTGGCCTGCCGGCGCCTCGGTCAACAATAGACCGGACAGTGGCAGGATCATTGATAAACCGATCACCAAGGCTACGCTCCACAAGATGCGACGCATTTTGCGGCGCGGGCGCCCCTGGCTTTCCGGTTGAGTTCTGTCGACCATCACGTGGAATCCTCCCGTCGTGTGGGCTGAATGACTAACGGTCGCGCTGGTATTCTGCGCGTTCGGCAAGGGCAGTCTGCAATTCATCAGACCTCAGGTCTTCGACCAACGGGTCGCTTTTACCCTTGTATACGCCAGGCTCGTAGACGGTGACGTCTGAGCAGCCCGCAAGCGCCAGGGACGCCGCAGCCAGCAGAGCCAGGATCGATATTCTCATTGTTCCATCTCCAGTCCCGGTGTGGGGCGGCCGCCACAGCGGCCGCCCCGACCGAGCCTATTACAGCGCGCTTACGCGTCCTGGTAAGCGGTTTCCCAACCCCATGTCTGGGGACGGCTGCCACGCTTCAGGACACGCTCGCGGTAGATGTCGGCAACCATGTTGCCGTCACCCGCGAGCAACGCCTTGGTGGCACACATTTCGGCGCAGAGCGGCAGCTTGCCCTCGGCGACCCGGTTGCGGCCGTACTTGACGTACTCCGCCTCCGAGTTGTTCGCCTCGGGACCGCCCGCACAGAAGGTGCACTTGTCCATTTTCCCGCGGATGCCGAAGGCTTCCTTCTGCGGGAACTGGGGGGCGCCGAACGGACACGCATAGAAGCAGTAGCCGCAACCGATGCACAGGTCCTTGTCGTGCAGGACGATGCCGTCGTCGGTGGTGTAGAAACAATCCACCGGGCAGACGGCCGCGCAGGGCGCGTCCGTGCAGTGCATGCAAGCGACCGAAATGGACCGCTCGCCCGGCAGGCCGTCGTCGAGCGTGACGACCCGGCGGCGGTTCACGCCCCAAGGCACCTCGTGCTCATTTTTACAAGCCGTTACGCAACCATTGCATTCAATGCAGCGCTCGGAATCACATAGAAACTTCATTCTCGCCATGGTGAATTAACTCCTTACGCCGGGCGAATCTGGCA
>JBLRWC010000068.1:0-7365 GCA_047921455.1 Gammaproteobacteria bacterium | reverse complement strand
CCGCGTAAGGCGCGAAAAAAAACGCTCCGGCAACCTGGAAGAAGTTGCCGGAGCGCGTATTTTCGAAACAGCTTTTAGTGGCTGAAGGTGGCCGTCAGCGGCACTGCCCGGCCACGATCGAGCAGGTCGTTGAGATAGACAAGATCATCTTCGGCGAGCGTGCCGGCCTGGCGTTTCAACTGCAAAAGATTGAGCAGATATTCGTATCGCGCCCGCGCCAGGTCGCGACTCGTCTGGAAAAGTTCGCGCTCTGAATCGAGGACGTCCAGCAAGGTAAAAAGGCCGGAACGATAACCGCGCCGCCGACCCTCGACGGCGCTCTCTTGCGACGTCAATGAAGCCTCGAGTGCACGCACTCGCTCAATGGCGCTGACCACGCCCTGGTAAGCGCCGCGCGTCTCGCGCATGACGACACGGTGTTGCAACACCTGTTCCTGCTTGACGCGGTTCAACGTCATGTCCGCTTCGCGTGTTCTTGCCAGTACGATTCCGCCGGAAAAAATCGGTACGTTGAACTGCACGCCAATGACGTTGGTATCCGTATTGCTGGCGCCGCCCGTGACCGCGCCGCCGACATCGGTATTGCCAGTGCTCGCGACCAGTTCGAGTGTCGGGTAATGACTGGCGCGTACGCGCTTGGCTTCGTGCTCCGCTACCTCGACGGCCGCACGCCGCGCGAGCAACAACAGGTTCTGGTCCACCGCGCGCGCTACCCACTCGTTCAGGTCCGCCGGCTCCGGCGGCAACAAGGGGATTGCCGAGTGCAAGGGATAGACGCTGGTGATGGCGTCGCCTGCCAGTTCCCGCATTGCCTGGTAGGCGTCATCCAGCGCATAGCTGGCCTCGATGAGATCAGCCTGTACCGCGGAATAACGCGCCTCGGCTTCGTACTCGTCAGTGACCGGCGCCAGTCCGCCCCGCCGCTGCGCCTGCACCAGTTCGAGCTGACGACCTACGGCCGCAAGTTCCGCTTCGCTGAGCGTGACCCGATCGCGCGACGCCAGTACGTTCAGGTACAGCGCCGCGGAACGCAGGATGAGCTCCTGTTCGGCCGCCGTATAGACGGCAAATGCCTGTCGCACGACAGCCTGCGATTGGCTGAGCTGCACCCATGACGCGTACCGAAACAGCGGCTGGCTGACCTGGAACTGCCAGGTGCGCGTCGTGAATCTCGACCGACCGATGCCGAACAGCGGCTCTTCGCGCTCGACGATGTTCTGATCGGTGCGGCTCTGGCGCGCATCGAAACTTATTTGCGGAAATAACTCCGCGCGCGCCTGCGGGATTCTCTGCAAGGCGGCCTGGTACTCGTAGTAGGCGGCGTGGAAACGCGGATCATTGCGCAGACCGGCCTGGTAGACATCAAGCATGTCCCCCGCAGCATGAGCCGCGGAGCCAAAAAGTGCTGCGGAAAGCAGCAGCAAAATAAAGCGACGCATAAGGTTCCCTCGAAGTGATGCCCGGCGAGCAGCGCCGATTGTGCCACAAGACAATATGCATTCCGTCGCGACTATGGCAGTCTCGCGCCGGACTTATCATAATTCGACTGACCGAGGCCGACCCGATGGCCTGCAGACAGGACGCGCATATATGAAAATGACACTCCACGCTGGCTTGCTCGCCGTCATGGCCGTAGCGCCTGCTTCCGCCGCGCTGGCGTTCGACGATTTCGGCCGGTGGTATGGCACGGCGATGATTTCCGGCATCGACGAGGACCGCGCACGCGGTTTCGAGACCGAATGGTCCGGCTATCACCTCGGCGTCGGACGCGGCATCGGAACTGACTGGGGCGTGGAATTCAACCTGGTCGGCACGCGCTTCAAGAACGCTGCCGGAGAACATGCTGCAAACCAGTGGGGCCTTGGCCTCGACGTGACGCGTCGACTGCTCGATACCCCACACTTCGTGCCATACGTTGTCATGGGCGCCGGCTGGATGAACACCGATTACAAGCTGAACCGATTCGATGAAAACGGCGCGATGCTTTCCGTTGGCGCCGGCCTGATGATGCCTATTTCGGCACTCAACATGTCACTGCGCACCGAGTTGCGCGCGCGCCGGGATTTCAGCGACGGGCAGTTGACCGACTACCTGCTGAGTGTCGGCCTGAAACTTCCTTTCGGCTTTGCGTATGTCGGACCGAGGCAGCGGCTGCCGGACCCGGACACCGTCAACTCGGACGCACCGGTGCAACACTGGAACGTCGTGCTCGACTCCGACGGGGACGGCGTGCCGGACGCACTCGACCGCTGCCCCGATACCCCGGCCGGCGCCGCCGTCGATGAATTCGGCTGTGCCGCCGTGCAGGACAGCGACGGGGATGGTGTGCCCGATTCCAGGGATATGTGTCCCGACACTCCGCCGGGCATGCCGGTGGATGAATACGGCTGCATGATCGCCCCGCCGCCCATGAACTGAGGCAGGCGGCCATTTACGGCGAGGGGAAATGGTGGAGCCGGACGGAATCGAACCGACGACCTCCTGGGTGCGATCCAGGCGCTCTCCCAACTGAGCTACGGCCCCACGAGAAGCGGGGAATTCTATTGCATGGACATCATGGTTCGCAATGCCGAATCCACCGATTGGGCAACAATCGCTGAATTCAATCGGGCGCTGGCCGCGGAAACGGAAGATAAGGCGCTGGACTGGGACACGATTTGCGCCGGCGTGCGCAAAGTGCTCGACGATGCCGGCAAGGGACGGTACTTCATTGCCGAGGTCGACGGGCGGATCGTAGGCGCCACGATGATCACCTACGAATGGAGCGACTGGCGCGATGGCTGGATCTGGTGGATCCAGAGCGTCTATGTCCATCCTGATTACCGCGGCCACGGCGTATTTTCCCGGCTTTACCGGCACATCGAGACCACGGCGGCCGCTACCGGCGTGCGCGCTGTCCGGCTGTATGTACTCGACGACAACACGCAAGCCCGCGCCATTTATGCCAAGCTGGGTATGCGCGAAAGCGGCTACCGGGTGCTGGAATCGGCCGGCACCTTATATAAGGACCACGAGCATGCTTAAACCCGGCGACGACGCCCCTGATTTCAGCCTGCCGGACCCGGACGGCCGGGCAGTGACCCTGGCCGGCCTGCTCACCGAGGGCCCGCTGGTGGTCTACTTCTACCCGGCGGATTTCACCCCCGGCTGCACCAAGGAAGCCTGCACCATCCGCGACATGCACGACGACATCGCGGCCGCGGGCCTGCGGGTGGTCGGCATCAGTCCCCAGGATGGCGCCAGCCACGGGCGCTTTCGTGACCAGCATGCCTTGCCGTTCACCCTGCTGGCGGATCCGGAAAAAATCGCCATCAAGGCCTGGGGCGTGGACGGGCCGCTCGGCATCGGCGTCCGCCGGGCGACCTTCCTGGTGGGCGTCGATGGCAAAATCAAGGACGCCGTGCTGGCGGATATCCGGATCGGGCGACACGAGGAGTTCATCCGCGCCGCCGTCGCTGCAGGCGGCGGCTAGCTGTAACTGGCGCCGGGCGACGGCTTGGGAAAACCCGCATGGCGACTGGTGACCCCACGGTGCAGGATTGCACTCATCAATTCGCTGTCCGGAGGACCGCCCCATGAAATCCGTTCTCGTGCTGTACATGACCCGCGGCGGCCACACGGCTCGCATCGCCCGCAGGATCTGCGCGAGCATCAACGCGGCCGGCGGCCAGGCCGAGATGATGGAACTCACCGAGGCGGTGCACGAGGGCGTCGACTGGGAAGCCTACGACGTGGTCGCGCTGGGCGCACCCGTTTTTTACGGCACCTATAACGAGTCCGTGTTCGAGTTCATCAAGACGAACCAGGCCCGGCTGGAAGCGAAGCCCAACAGCTTTTTCAACGTCTCGGTGGTGGCGCGCACGCCCGAAAAAGCGACCGTCGAGGGCAACCGCTACATGCAGAAGTTCCTCGAGCTCTCGCCCTGGAAGCCCAGGGACCTGAAGGTCATCGCCGGCAAGGTCGACTACCCCTCGTGGGGCTGGCTGGATACGATCGCGATCCAGATGATCATGAAGTTCACCAAGGGGCCGACCGACAAGACCGCGGTCATCGACTACACCAACTGGGATGACGTCGACGCCTACGGGCGCCACCTGCTGTCGCTGGCCGAGCCCGAGCCCAAGCCCAAGCCTCAGGCGTAGCCGACGCGCACCGCGATCACCAGCGCCACGGCGCCGGCAACCAGCAACTTCAGCAGCAGCGGCCAGGCGAAGCGGAACCAGCGATCGTAGGGGATCCCCACGACGCCGAGAATCGCCATCAGCACCACGTTGGTGGGAATCAGAATATTGGAAAAGCCGTCGCCGAACTGGAACGCCAGCACGGCCACCTGCCGGCTCACGCCGACGATATCGCCGAGCGGCGCCATGATCGGCATCGTCACGAAAGCCTGCCCGCTGCCGGAGGGCACGAACAGGTTGATCAGCGACTGCACCAGCATCATGCCGACCGCCGACAGCTCCGGTCCGACCTGCTGCAGCGGCAAGGAAAAGCCGTGCACGATGGTATGCAGCACCTGGCCGTCCTCGAGAATCACGCCGATGCCGCGCGCAAAGCCCACCAGCAAGGCCACCGTCGCCAGCGCGGCGGCCCCGGCGGCAAACTGCTTCGCGATGCCGTCTGCGCCGAGGCGACCGACGATGCCGGCGGCCAGGCCGAGACCCAGCCAGACCGCGCCGACTTCCATCAGGTACCAGCCCCGCACCAGGATGCCGTAGACGATGCCGACCAGCGCCAGCCCGGTGAGCAGCAGAATGATCGTGTGGCGGGTGGTGAAGGCGGGATACGCCTCGGGGGCCGCATTGTTGATGCCCGCGACCCCCGCGAGCAGGCTCCGTGAGGGTTCATCCCTGACGCGCTGCGCATAGCGCCACGTGTGGTGCACCCCGATGGCGACGAACGGCACGAACAGCGCCAGCCGGAAGCCGATGCCCGAGGCCGGTTGCAGCTCCGCCACGCCCTGCGCGACCAATACCGTGTAGGGATTCAGCGTGGCCACGCCGTAACCGATGCAATAGCCGCCGATCATGATGCCCATGGCCGTCATGGCGTCGAGCCGCATGGCGACGCACAGCGCGACCAGCATGGCAGCAAACGGGATGTACTCGGTAGACACCCCGAGCGTGCCCGAGCCAAGCGCGAACACACTCATGCCGAGACCGATCAGCAGCACTGGACTGTGGCCGATGGCCCGCAGGATGGCGCCGAGCATGGCGTCGAGCGCACCGGTGGCGCGCAACACGGCAATGGTGCCGCCGACGATCAGCAGGAAGAAAATAATGACCTGGGCGTCCGCGAGCGCACGCGGCACAGCGGTGAACAGCGCCCAGGGTGGCAGCCAGACGCGCTCCTCTGCGATCGCGTAGCTGCCGGGAACGACGACCGAGCGCCCCTGCTCGTTCAGCACCGTCTCGAACTGGCCCTGCGGCAGCGTCCAGGTCATCAGCAGCGCCAGCACCATCATGGCGAACAACAACGCCAGGGTGTGGGGCATACGCATGCGGGCTAGTACCGAAGCATCAACAAGCGGGTACCGCGTAACCTCGAGTAACTGATTACCCACAGCCCGGCGTAATCTTCGGCATCCACGAAGCCGACCTCGGCCCCCAGGCCCGCGGCGATCACCGGCACCGTGTTGCTGTGGCCGACCACGAACACCACGTCATTGCGATGCCGCCACTTCAGGCGGCGCAGCAACCGCTTGTGCTTGTCTGCCGGGATTTCGCGGGGCTCGACGCCCGTCATGGCCGCCACCGGCGCCGCCGTGTCCTGGGTGCGCCTGGCCTCGGTGACGTAGATGGCGCTGATGCCGGCACGCTCGAGCATTTCGGCAAGTCGTTGCGCATTGGTTTCGCCGACCACGGTCAGGCCGGGATCCGGGCCCTCCGGCAAGCGCTCAGCGTGCCGCACCAGCACCACCATGGTGCTGCCCCAGGAGAGAACCAGCCAGGCCACTATCAGCACCACCGCCAACAGGGACACGATCACGAACGCCAACGGCGTGTACAGGGGCCGGCGGCGCAGGCCGCGATGGTCTTTTTTCAGGTTCGCCACTTCAACGGTCTCCCCTGGTATTCCGGTCCCGCTCCCGTGACCGGTCCCGGCCGTGCGGTGAACGATTTTCATCCATGACCTGGAACTCGCCGTCGATGATATCCGGGTTGTCCGGCTGGGCGGAACGGTCTGTCCGGCCTGCGCCGGGATACTCGCCCCGCTTGATGGCTTTCTGGAATTGTCGCCGCGCCCACCAGATGCGCGCCGCCAGCACCATTGAGCCCACGACGAAGATCCCCAGCGCCGCGAGGAAAAAAATCGCGCCGAGGAATGCCGCGGCCACGAGCATGACTACGGCGAGGACGGTCAGGAATATGCGCGCCAGCAGGCCCGGCCCGCCGTTGCCGCCGGAGCTGCCGTTCGGGCCGGTAATCTGGATCCTTATATGTCGCTGCATGGTCACTCGTCGCTGTGCTGTAACTACACTCTCCGCCATCGTGTGCGAGTGTTCAAGCCCGTCATGCGCCCCAGGCGGCGATTAACCCCGGCAAATAGTCCGCTATGGCGTCGCTGACGCCATTCAGCACGAACTGCACAGCGATTACCGCGAGAATCAGGCCGAACAGCTTGGTCAGGATCCGGCGGCCGCTGTCGCCCAGCACGCGGATCACGTGCCGCGAATGAACCATCGCAAAGTAGCAGCTGGCAGTAGTCACCAGCACGGCGAAGAAGACGACGATCACGTGCCAGCGATCAGGCGCCTCGCTGGTGAGAATCATGGCCGTGGCGATCGCACCGGGGCCGCTAATGAAAGGAATCGACAACGGCACGATGGAAATATCGTCGGCAATTGCCCCCGACGGCTTGGCGTCCGCGGCGTTGTGATCCGGCGCTGCGCTTTTTTGCAGCATCCCCATGGCGATACCGAACAGGATCAGGCCGCCCGCGATCCGGAAAGCCGCCAGCGTAATGCCGAACAGCTGGAAGATCACCGAACCGAGCAAGGCAAAGGTGAACAGCACGATGGTCGAGGTGATCACCGCCCGGCGCGCAATATGCTCTCGCTCCTCCGCCCCCGCAAAGGGCGTCAGCGACGCGAACACGAACGCCGTGGTCAGCGGATTGATAATGACAAACATGCCGGTGATGGCTACCAGGAAATACTCGAACAGTCCGCCCACGCGCTCATCCTTGTGCTCCAGGACTCATCATTATATGCAATCTCGCCGCCCAGCCCCGGCCGGCGCCATGGCCGCATGGATTCGCCGGCGAAAGGCCAAGCTTGCGAACCGGGTGTTGCAGCGGGGACAATCACGCCCTGGAGAGGTGGCAGAGTGGTCGAATGCACCGGTCTTGAAAACCGGCAACGGG
>JBLRWC010000067.1:6428-7489 GCA_047921455.1 Gammaproteobacteria bacterium | reverse complement strand
CCTTGGGCCATTAACTTGCAAAGAATAATCACCACCATCGTCGTGCTCGCCGCCACCGCCCTCGCGGCGTGGATCTGGTTCGGCACCGACACGGACACCGGCGCGCCGCAGCGCGTGTCGCCGGAAGACCGCCCGCCCGTCGCGGTCGTGACCGTCGAAGCCGTCGAGCGGGACCTGGTGGACGAGGTCGAGGCGCTGGGCACGACGCGGGCGCGCGAAGCGGTGGAAATCACGCCGCGCATCTCCAGCGTCATCACCTCGATCAACTTCCGCGAAGGCCAGGCGGTCGAGGCCGGCGCCGTACTGGTGGAACTCGACAACGCCGAGGAACGCGCAGCATTGTCCGAGGCCGAGGCCAACGTCATCGACAGTCGTGCGCAGTTCCGCCGCGCACGCGAACTGCTCGAGTCAAGGACGGTGTCCGAGTCACAGGTCCAGCAGCTCGAGGCGACCATGAACGCCGACGAGGCACGCCTGCGGGCGGCCCAGGCGCGCTTCGAGCAATCGCTGGTGCGCGCGCCGTTCGCCGGCCGCATCGGCCTCAGGCAAGTGAGCCCCGGCAGCCTGGTCAGCCCTGGCACGGTCATCACCACGCTCGATGACCTGTCGAGCGTGCGGCTCGATTTCACGGTGCCGGAATCCTTTCTCGGCGTGCTGCAGGCCGGCCTGAAAATCCGGGCGCGCAGCGTGGCGTTCGGGGACCGCGCCTTCGATGGCGAGGTGGCGACGGTGAACACGCGCGTCGACCCCGTGACCCGCGCGGTCACGGTGCGCGCCGACCTGCCGAACGATGACGGCCTGCTGAAACCGGGCATGTTCCTGACCGTGCGCCTGGCCGGCCAGAGTCGCCCACGCGTCATTATCCCCGAGGCCGCGCTGGTGCCGGAAGGCGATCGCCAGCATGTCTACCTGGTGCGCGACGACCGCTCGTGGCGCACCGAGGTGGTCGTGGGCCGGCGGCTGCGCGGCGAGGTCGAAATCCTCGAGGGGCTCGATGCGGGCGACAAGATCGTGGTGGAAGGCACACAGAAAGTCGCCAACGGCGGCCGCGTGACCGACGC
>JBLRWC010000067.1:0-6328 GCA_047921455.1 Gammaproteobacteria bacterium | reverse complement strand
ATGAAAATCTCCGAACTGTCCGTCCGCCGACCCGTTTTCGCGACCGTGTTGTCGCTGTTCCTGGTGCTCATCGGGCTGGCCTCGGCGCTCAACCTCGCGGTGCGCGAGTACCCCGACATCGACGCGCCGATCGTGTCGATCGACACCACTTACCGCGGTGCGTCGGCCGAGGTCATCGAGACGCGCGTCACCCAGGTCATCGAAGACCAGGTGGCCGGCCTCGAGGGCATCGTCAAGCTGACCTCGACCAGCCGCGACGAGCGCTCGACGGTCACCATCGAGTTCTCGCTCAACCGCAACATCGACGAGGCCGCCAACGACGTGCGCGACCGGGTCGGGCGCGTGGTCGGCCAGCTGCCGGCGGAAGCGGATCCGCCGCGCATCGCCAAGTCGGACAGCGACACGCAACCGGTCATGTGGCTGACTTTCACCAGCGACCGCCACAGCACGCTCGAACTCACCGACATCGCGGAACGCATGCTGGTGGACCGCCTTTCCGTGGTCGAGGGCGTGGCCCGCGTCAGGCTCGGCGGCGCGCGGCGCTACGCCATGCGCATCTGGCTGGATCGCGAAGCCATGGCGGCGCGCGGCATCACCTCCGAGGACATCACCGGCGCACTGCGGCGCGAGAACGTCGAGCTGCCGGCCGGCCGGCTGGAATCCGAACAACGCGAATTCACGCTGCGCACCCGCACCGGCCTGACGCGGCCCGACGACTTCTCCGCGCTGGTCATCCAGCGTGGCGACGACGGCAACTTCGTGCGCCTCGGCGACGTCGCACAAGTGCGGATCGGCGCCGAAGACGAGCGCAGCATCGCGCGCGCCAATCTCGAGCCGGCCATCAGCCTCGGCATCGAGCAGCAATCCAAGGCCAACACGGTCGAGGTCTCGCGCGGCGTGCGCGCCGCCATCGAGGACGTCGGGCCATCGTTGCCCGAAGGCGTGGAGATCGGCATCAACTTCGATCGCGCGACCTTCATCGAGGCCTCGATGTCCGAGGTCGTCAAGGCGCTGGGGTTCGCGCTGAGCCTCGTGCTGCTGGTCATCTACCTGTTCCTCGGCAACGTGCGCGCCACGCTGGTGCCGGCGGTCACCATCCCGATCTGCATCATCGCCACCTTCTCCGTCATGGCGCTGTTCGGCTATTCCATCAACGTGCTGATCCTGCTGGGGCTGGTGCTGGCCATCGGGCTGGTGGTGGACGACGCCATCGTGGTGCTCGAGAACATCTGGCGGCGCGTCGAGGAAGGCGAACCGCCGCTGCTGGCCGCCGTCAACGGCAGCCGCGAAATCGGGTTTGCGGTCATCGCCACCACGCTCGTGCTGGTGTCCGTGTTCCTGCCGATTTCCTTCATCCAGGGCAACGTCGGCCGGCTGTTCCGCGAATTCGGCGTGGCCGTTGCGGCCGCGGTCGGCATCTCCAGCCTGGTGGCGCTGACGCTGATTCCCATGCTCAGTTCCAAGCTGTTCAAGGCCAACCAGCAACGCGGCTGGCTGACCCGGCAGGTGGAGCGCGGCTTCAAGCGGCTCGGCCACTGGTATCGCCGCGCGCTCAACAGCATCGTGCCGAGCCCGTGGGCCACGCTCGCGGTCGCGTTACTCGTCACCGTCGCGGCCGCCGGCCTGTTCCGCGCCTTGCCGACCGAGTACGCACCGCGCGAAGACCGCGGCATCTTCTTCACCCTGATCACCGCGCCGCCCGGCGCCAGCCTCGAGTACACGGAATCCTATGCCCAGCGCATGGAACAGGTACTCATGCCCTACGTCGAAAGCGGCGAAGTGCGGCGCGTGCTGCTGCGCGTGCCCGGCGGCTGGGGTGCCGGTGGCGGCGTCGACAGCGCGCGCGCCATCGTGTTGCTGGAGGACTGGGCCAAGCGGACGCGCTCGGTCACCGAAATCGCCGACGAAGTGCGCACCCAGCTCGACGAGTTACCCGGCGTGCAGGCGCGCGTCATCACGCCCGCCGGTCTCGGTGTGCGCGGCGCTGACCGGCCGGTGCAAATGGTGCTCGGCGGCGCCGAGTACGCGCAGCTGGCGGCCTTTGCCGATGAACTGATCGAAGCCGCCGAAGGCATGGCCGGCCTGCGCGGGCTGGATTCGAACTACGAGGAACGCCAGCCGCAGATGCGCGTGGTGGTGGACCGCAACCGGGCCGCCGAGCTCGGCGTCTCGCTGGAGAACGTCGGCCGCACGCTCGAGACCATGCTCGGTTCGCGCCAGGTCACGACCTACATCGATCGCGGCCGCGAATACGACGTCATCCTGCAGGGCCTCGCCGAGGGCCGCGCCACGCCGAGCGACCTGTCGAATATCTATGTGCGTTCCGCCACCAGCGGCCGCCTCGTGCCGCTCAGCAACCTGGTCAGCATCGTCGAGCTCGCCGGCCCGTCGCAGCTGCGCCGCTTCGATCGGCTGCGCTCCATCACCATCGCCGGCGGCCTCGAGTCGGGCGCATCGCTGGGCCAGTCGCTGGATGAATTCGAGGCGCTGGCGCGCTCCATCCTGCCGCCCGAAGTGCGCATCAGCTGGGACGGCGAATCGCGCGAATTCAAGGAATCGGGCGGCTCGCTGTACGCCACGTTCGTCATGGCGCTGATCGTCGTGTTCCTCGTGCTCGCGGCGCAGTTCGAAAGCTTCCGCCACCCGCTGGTGATCATGTTCACCGTGCCGCTCGCCATCACGGGTGCGCTGCTCGGCCTGTGGGCCTACGGCGGCTCGATCAACGTCTACAGCCAGATCGGGCTGATCATGCTGGTCGGCCTCGCCGCCAAGAACGGCGTGCTGATCGTCGAGTTCGCCAACCAGCTGCGCGACCGCGGCATGGAGTTCAACGAGTCTGTCATCGAGGCCGCCGCAATCCGCCTGCGCCCGGTGCTGATGACCAGCGCCTGCACCGCCATCGGCGCCCTGCCCCTGCTGCTGGCGAGCGGCGCCGGCTCCGAGAGCCGCCAGGCCGTCGGCATCGTGGTGGTCTACGGCATGGCGCTGACGACGGTCCTGACGCTGTTCGTGGTGCCGGCCGCCTACTCCGTGATCGCACGCAATACCAAGGCGCCGGGGCACGTGACCAAGCGACTGGAGAAGCTGCGGACCGAGAGCCAGCAGGCGGCCAGCTGACGGTTTGCATATAACCAGTCGCCGGTTGCGGGCTGTATTGCCCGCCCTGGCGCGCTGCCTGCGCGGCAAACACCCGCCAAAAACCCGCCGAGAACTGTGACCGACATCATGTCACGGAATCTTACGCTGCGGTTCAATGGTCATTGGTAACCCACTGAAAAACATGTCGTTAATTTTCTGGCACGGAAAGTGCATGTCTCTTGCTGCAACCGACACATCAGCAACACAACAAACGGAACCCCCCAAGTGAAAACAGCTACCACTCTCATGATCAACTGCGCTGCTGCCGGCCTGCTGGGCGCGCTGGCGGCCTCGCCGGCCCTGGCGAGCCCCATCAAGGTCGTCAGCGCCGACCAGGCCATCGAATACGGCACCCTGACCTGCGTCGCCGCGGACACCACCGACGCGGGCTGCGTCGGCTACTTCGACGGCCAGTTCGGTGACGACGGCTTGGCGCAGTGGATTCTCGACATCGGCGCGAGCGCCCAGGCCGAAGTCGACGCCATGAATGCCATCGCCGGCACGGAGTTCACCGTGGGCTTCAAGATCGAACTGCCCAATGAAGAAGGCCGTGGCGATTACGAGGAACTCATCATCTTCGGCGACTACTTCCTGTTCAAGATGGGCCAGGGCACGGCGTTCTTCAAGAACACCGCCGGCGGCTTGCTCGACGTGACCTGGACCGCCGCCTCTGGCCAGGGCGCCGGCCTCAGCCATTACACGCAGTTCGAGGTGCCGGAGCCGGCCAGTCTCGCCCTGCTGGGCATGGGCCTGCTGGGCATGGGCCTGGCGCGCCGTCGGCGCAGCTGAACGGCTGCAACTGACGGCACTGCCGCCCCTCCTGGGGGTGGCGACATGAGAAACCCCGCTCCGGCGGGGTTTTCTTTGGGACGCCACCGGATCGCGGTCGTCCGCGATCAAGCGCGGCGGCCCAGGTTTGCGCGGCCGGGGCATGCGCGGTCATGGCATACACGGCGGGGGCATGTCGAGGTTATTTACACGCAATTCCGTCGCATCCAGGTCCCCCATCCCGATTAGCGCAGCATTTTCCCGTCCTTGGTCGATTTATCGGTAAATTTTCCTGTCGTCAGACTTTACATAATCACCAGTTGTCCAAAGTGGCCAAATTATACAGGACTGTTTTTATTCGTTTTTTTATGCAGCCACTCACTTGGCACGATCCCTGCATGTATTCAAGTAAGGCCGCCGTTCGAATTCGACCGGCGAAATGAACGCAGAGAGATAGATCGATATGTTTACCAAGAGAATGACCAGTGTCTTGATCGCCGGCGCCGGCTTGCTGATGTTCAGCAGCGCCAATGCCGCGTGGCTGGATTGCGGTGCCTACGCGGAAGCCAACGGCATCCAGCCGAATGCCGGGTGCACCGTGTCTGATTCGGCGAACCAGGATTTCCTGGAGACGGACCCCATGACTGTGAATGACGAAGGCGGTGCCTTCGGTTACACCGACTGGGCGTTCTTCCACAAGGTTGACGACGGCAACGCCGTTGGCCAGAGCGGTACCTGGTCGGTGCCAGACAACGCGTTCTCGCAGGTGATGGCCATCTTCAAGAGCGGACAAGGCACCTACCTGACCGGTTACCTGCTGCTGGGCACCAGCGGCGACTGGACCACCCCGTTCCAGGTCAGCGGACCCGACGGCGACATCATCAGGGATAACTCGCACATCAGTTACTACGGTCGCATGGGCGAGGTCCAGGTCCCCGAGCCTGCCACGCTGGGCCTGCTGGGCCTCGGTTTGCTGGGCTTCGGCCTCGCGCGCCGTCGCCTCAGCCGCAGCTGATCGCCTTTAGTCAACTGCAAAGCCACCCGTCTTGTTGAGGGTGGCGACAGGGAAAAGCCCCGCTTCGGCGGGGTTTTTCTTTTTTCGGCGGGATAGTGGTTCAACGCGGGATGTTGTTTCGAGCGGTTTCGGGCGGGGTTTTATTCGGGGCACCGCCCGATTGCGGTCGTCCGCGATCAAACGCGGCGGCCGGGGCTGCTAGAATCCGCGCTTCACTGCCAGGGAGGTTTCAGCCCGTGTCCGAATCCACCGACCGTCCGGTCCGCACCCGTTTCGCCCCCAGCCCCACCGGCTTCCTCCACATCGGCGGCGTGCGCACCGCGCTGTTCTCCTGGCTGCAGGCGCGGCGCCACGGCGGCGAGTTCGTGCTGCGCATCGAGGACACCGACCGCGAGCGTTCCACCGAGGAAGCCATCCAGGTCATCCTCGACGGCATGGAATGGCTCGGCCTGCGCGCCGACGAAGGCCCGCTGTACCAGACCGACCGCTTCGACCGGTACACCGAGATCGCCGAGCAGCTGCTCGAGCAGGGTCATGCGTACCACTGCTACTGCAGCAAGCAGGAGCTCGACGAGATGCGCGCCGCGCAGATGGCCGCCGGCGAAAAGCCGCGCTACGACGGCCGCTGCCGCGACCGCCAGGAGCCGCGCGCGGGCGTGCCGCCGGTGGTGCGCTTCAAAAACCCCGACGAGGGCCAGGTGGTGGTGGATGACCAGGTGCGCGGGCGCGTGGTGTTCGACAACCGCGAGCTCGACGACGTCGTGTTGCTGCGCTCCGACGGCGTGCCGACCTACAACTTCTCGGTCGTGGTGGACGACATGGACATGGCCATCACGCATGTCGTGCGCGGCGACGACCACCTGAACAACACGCCGCGGCAGATCAACATCTATCGCGCGCTCGGCGCCGAGCCGCCCGCGTTCGGGCATGTGCCGATGATTCTCGGCCCCGACGGCGCCAAGCTGTCGAAGCGCCACGGCGCGGTCAGCGTGCTGCAGTACCGCCAGGAAGGCTACCTGCCCGAGGCGCTGCTCAACTACCTGGTGCGGCTCGGCTGGTCGCACGGCGACCAGGAGATTTTCTCCATCGAGGAGATGATCCAGCTGTTCGACATCAGCGACGTCAACAAGTCGGCCTCGAGCTTCAACCCCGAGAAGCTGCTATGGCTGAACCAGCACTACATCAAGGAAACGCCGGCCGCGCGCCTGGCGCTCGAACTGCAATGGCAACTCGAGCGACTCGGCGTCGAAACCGCCGGCGGCCCCCCGCTCGAGGCGGTGGCCGAGGCCTACCGCGAACGCGCCAAGACAATGCACGAGATGGCGCAGGCCGCGATCTTCTTTTTCCGCGAGTTCGAGGCCTACCACGAAAAGGCGGCCCGCCAGCACCTGGGCGAGGCGTCCGTGC
>JBLRWC010000066.1:0-7585 GCA_047921455.1 Gammaproteobacteria bacterium | reverse complement strand
GACATCATGCTGCTCGACATCGAGATGCCGCGCATGGACGGCTACGAGGTCGCCAGCCACGTGCGCAACGATCCGCGGCTCAGCCACATCCCGATCGTCATGATTACCTCGCGGGTGGGCGACAAGCATCGCAATCGCGCGATGGAGGTCGGCGTCGATCATTATCTCGGCAAGCCTTACCAGGAGAGCGACCTGCTCACCGCCATCAGCAGCCTGGTGCGCCCGCAGGGCGAACCCGTGCCGCCGGCTGAGCACGACGCGTCCAGCGAGGACGACGATGACTGACGAACAGGACCTGCTGCATTGCCTGCTCGTGCCGCTGGTCGGCCGGCGCCTGATCGTGCCGCGCGCCTGCGTCGCCGAAGTCATCGGCCTGGCCCGGTTCCGGCTGCGTGAGCAGGAACCCGACTGGTTGCTCGGCGAGGTCGCCTGGTCGGATCGCGCCGTGCCGCTGCTGTCCTTCGAAGCCACTTGCGGCGACCCGGTGCCGGAAATTGGTGGTCGCAGTCGCGCCGTCATCCTGCGCAGCCTGACCGGTCGCCTCGGCCGCGGCGGCCTGGCGCTGTTGTGCCAGGGCCTGCCCCAGCTGGTGCGCGCCGGCCCCGACGTCATCCAGCTGGACGACGACGCCCCGGATTTCGGCGACGCGCCCGTCATCTGTCGCGTCAAGGTCGTCAACGAGACGCCGCTGGTGCCCGACCTGGAGCGTCTCGAAAACGAACTCGCCGACCTGCTGCGCGGCGAAAGCGGGGCATAAACCGCCTGCATGGTCTATCTTTTTCCCTGGGACCAGGGTGACTGATGGTCGCAGGGAGGTTGATATGTCACGCCAAGGCACCTCGCGCCAGGGCACCTCACGCCAGGGCAACGAGCTAACGTCCGCCACCGCGCGGACGGGGGCCAGGGCGTCCACCGAGCTGGAACGCGCCTTGCTCCAGCGCTTGCACCAGTTTGCCGGCGCGCCGCCCCTCCGGGTGATGCTCTGGGATGGCTTCGCGGCGGGCCCTGCTGCGGCCCGTTTCACGATCGAGCTGCGTGACCGCGGCGCGTTCTACCATTTGCTGCGACACCCGAATATCGGCTTCGGTGATATGTACAGCGCCGGCCGGCTGAGCATCCGGGGCGATCTCAGCGAGATGCTGGTCGAGCTGTACCGGCATATCGGCCGAGCACGCCGTGCCTGGCCGGGCTGGCTGGCGGCGCTGTGGCGTGATCCCGCGCGGCGAGGCGCGGATCTCGACGGCGCCCGCGGCAATATCCAGCGCCACTACGACCTCGGCAACGATTTTTATCGCCAGTGGCTCGACACGGCCGCGATGCAGTACACCTGCGCCTACTTCGAGACGCCCGACCTCACGCTCGAGCAGGCGCAGCTCGCCAAGCTGGAACACGTCTGCCGCAAGCTGCGCCTGCAGCCCGGCCAGCGAGTCATCGAGGCCGGCTGCGGCTGGGGCGGCCTGGCGCGCTACATGGCGAAGCGGTACGGCGTGCGGGTACGCGCCTTCAATATTTCCCGCGAGCAGCTCGAGTGGGCGCGCGAGCAGGCGGCGCGGGAAAACCTCGCCGACCGCGTCGAATACATCGAGGACGACTACCGCAACATCGCCGGCCGCTGCGACGCCTTCGTGTCCGTCGGTATGCTGGAGCATGTCGGGCCGGCGAACTACGGTGCGCTGGCGAACGTCATCCGGCGCACGCTCGAGCCCGGCGGCCTCGGCCTGGTCCACACCATCGGCCGAAACCGTCCGGCGCCGGTGAACGCCTGGATCGAGAAACGTATTTTTCCCGGCACCCACGTGCCGTCCATCACCGAGCTGATGCGGCTGTTCGAGGACGGCGGCTTTTCGGTCGTGGACGTGGAAAACCTGCGCCTGCACTACGCCCGGACCCTCGAGCACTGGCGGCAGCGCTTCCTCGCGGCGCGCGAGAAAGTGCGCACCGATTACGACGATAATTTCGTGCGCGCCTGGGATCTCTACCTGGCCGGCGCCCGGGCCGCCTTTGTCGCCGGCAGCATGCAATTGTTCCAGGTGGTGTTCGCGCCCGCGGATAGCAACGCCTTGCCGCAGAGCCGTCACCCGCTGTACCGCGCACCCGCCGCGCCGGCCGAGGCCGATGCGCGATTATGACCTGGTCGTGGTCGGCGGCGGGCCGGCCGGCGCCACCCTGGCCCGTGCGCTGCGAGCGCAGGGCTGGCACGTGTTGCTCATCGACAAGGCCGAGTTTCCGCGCGACAAGACCTGTGCCGGCTGGGTGACGCCGGCGGTGTTCGATGTGCTGCGCATCGATCCGGCCGAGTACGCCCGCGAGCGCGTGCTGCAGCCGATCCATGCTTTTCGCATCGGCTTGATGGGCCAGCCCGCATGCGAACACCACCACGGCGACGCGCCGGTCAGTTACGGCATCCGCCGCTGCGAGTTCGACGATTACCTGCGGCAGCAAAGCGGCGTGGAGCAGGCCCTCGGCGAGCCGGTGCGCGAGCTGGCGCGAGAGGACGGTCGCTGGATCGTCAATGGCAAGTACCGCGCGCCCTGGCTGATCGGCGCGGGCGGGCATTTTTGCCCGGTGGCCGCGCACCTCGGCGAGGGTCCGGGCAGCCACGAGCTGGCGGTGACCGCCAAGGAAGTCGAGTTTCGCATGAGCCCGGCGCAGCAGCGCGAGTGCGCGGCGCGCGGCGACACGCCTGAATTGTGGTTCTGCCGCGACTTGAAGGGCTACGCCTGGATCTTCCGCAAGGGCGAGTACCTGAACATCGGCCTCGGCCGCGAAGACAACCACCGGCTCGGTCAGCACCTCGAGGAATTCGTCTCGGCGATGCAGGCAGCGGGCCGCCTCCCGCCGGCGTTGCCGTCGCGCTACAAGGGGCATGCCTACCTGCTCTACGGCCATGCGCAGCGGCCGCTGGCGAGCCGCGGCTGCCTGCTGGTGGGCGACGCTGCCGGTCTCGCCTACACCCAGAGCGGCGAGGGGATTCGTCCGGCAGTGGAGTCGGCGCTGCTGGCGGCGCGCTTGCTGACGCAGCACCGCGATGCGCCGCAGCAGGTCATGAAGGGCTACGACGCCGCCCTGCGCGCACGTTTCGGCCGGCGCGGCGACCGGCCGCGCCGGCCGCTGCCCCAGTGGCTGAAGCTGGCCCTGGCGCCGGGCCTGATGCGCAATGCCTGGTTCACGCGCCGGGTCGTCGCCGAACGCTGGTTCCTGCGCCACCAGGCGCCAGCGCTTGGCCCCGAAGCCTAGTGCGCTTTGCACGACTTTACTGCAGAATGATTTGCGCGAACCTGCTCGCGACCGATCGGACCTTTGCATGCCATCGGCAGCTGCTCCCCACTCGCTCAATGCGCTGTCGACCTGGCGCGAATTGTGGCGCCCGTTGCTGGCGCTGGGCGTCGTCGTCGCCGCGGTGACGACGGTCGTGGCTGTATCTCTATACAGCCGGGAACTGGAGCTGCACCGCCAAACCATCGACGCTGTTGCCGAGGTCCGCGCCCAGCAGCTCGGCGCCTGGATGACCGAGCGCCTGCAGAGTGCGTCGCTGCATGCCACCAGCTTCCCGCAGGCCGAGTTGTATGAGCAATGGCGCGACGAGGACGATCCGCAGGCCCGTGACCGGCTGTTCCTGCGACTCGGCCAGTTCGCCATGGCGGGTGGCTTTAGATCGGTCATGCTGCTGGATGAGACCGGGGCGTTGCTGTGGCGCGAAGACGCCACCCCGGAACCGCTGACTGAGCCGCGCCGGGACCAGCTGCTGGCTGCGGCGGCCCGACCACCGTCGGCGTATATCGGTCCGTATTACGACGCCCGCGGCGAGCTCACGCTGGATTTTGTCGCGCGTTTGCCGGTGACGCCCCCGAAACCCGGGCCGGTGGTGGTGCTGGACGCGGGTCCTGAAGAATTCCTCGGCGGCGACTTCCTGGATTTCCCGGCGCGCGCCGCGAGCGGCCAGGTGCGACTGATGCGTCGCGCGGGCGCCGAAGTCTGGTTGTTTGACCGGACCGATCCGGATGGATTGGGCGGCTCCGCCCTGGTCGCGCTCCCGGTCGCGCAGACGGTACTTGCCGGGCTGCAGCCGTCGCACGACCCGACGGGCCCGACCCGGGTGGCGGGACCGGATCGGCGCGGCGTAACAGTGCATGGCGCTGCGGTCGGCGTGCCGGGCACCGACTGGCTGCTGGTGGCCACCGTCGACGCCCGGGAGTCGCTGCGCGCGGCCCTGCCGTTCGTCCTTTGGACGGCGGCGCTGGCCATATTGCTGTACTTCGCGATCGCGGCGCTGCTGGTCATGCGCCGCCAACAGCAGCAGCTGGCGCGGTCGGTCGCCACCCAGCGGGAACAGGCGAGCCAGCTGCGCGACATGCACCTGTTGAGCGCCATCGCGGACAGTTCCACGGACTGTATTTACGTCAAGGACCTCGAGGGCCGTTACCTGCTGTTCAACCGTGCCGCCGTCGAGTTTACCGGGCGCGCGGCGAAGGACGTGATCGGCCAGGACGACCGTTTCCTGTTTCCACCCAGCCAGGCCGAAATGCTGCTGGCGACGAACGAGCATGTCCTTGCGATGGGCCGGGCGATGACCGTCGAGGAGACGGTCGATAGCGTGAACGGCACGCGTTTCGTGCTCGCTACCAAGGGACCCCTCTACGATGACGATGGCACGCTGATCGGGGTGTATGGCATCGCCCGCGACATCACGGAGCAACAGCTGGACACGATCCGCTTGCGGCGCCAACGCGAGACGCTGGCACGCCAGAACGAGGAGTTGGTGCGCTTCAATCGCGTCATGGTGGGACGCGAGCTGGACATGCGGCGACTCAAGGAAGAAGTCAATGAACTCGCGCGACAACTCGGCCGTGAGCCGCCCTACGAACTGAATGAATAACCTTTTTTTGCCGCTGGTGCTGAACGCCGCGTTACTGCTCGCCATGACGCAGATCCTGGGGCTGCTCGTCAGCCCGCAGCGCCTGGAGTCGCAGTGGCTGCGCCGCGTGCTGGCCGGCCTATTGCTCGGGGCGGCCGGCGTCGGCGTGATGATGTTTGCCATCGAATGGCGACCGGGCCTGGTGTTCGACGTGCGCTCCGTGCTGCTGGCCGCCAGCGGCTTGTTCTTCGGCGTGGTGCCGACGGTGATCGCCATGCTCATGAGCGCCGGCTACCGGGTGCTGCAGGGTGGCGCTGGCGTACTGATGGGCGTGCTGGTGATCTGCAGCGCCGGCCTGATCGGCCTGGCCTGGCGGCGCTGGCGACGGCCGCGTCGTCCGCGGCTCGACCAGGTCAGTTGGCAGGAGTTGTTGCTGCTGGGGCTGGCCGTGCATCTCGTCATGCTTGGCCTGGCGTGGCTCACCCAGCCGCCCGAGATCGCGCGCGCCATGCTGGCAGCGGTCAGCCTGCCGGTGCTGACCCTCTATCCCGCCGCCACGGTAGCGGTCGGCTTGTTGCTGGCCAGCCGCCTCGCGGCGGAGCGCAGCGCCCGGATGTTGCGCGACAGCGAGATGCGTTATCGCCGCCTGTTCCACGACAGTTGCGCCGTCATGCTGGTGATCGACGCGGCCACCGGCGCCATCGTCGACGCGAACCCGGCCGCGGTCGACTACTACGGCTGGTCGCGGGAACAACTGCTCGGCATGGCTATTACCGACGTGAATACCCTGTCAGCAGCCGAAGTCCATGCCGAGATGCAACGCGCAAGCCGCTCGTCGAGAAACGTCTTCGAATTTCGTCACCGGCGGGCCGACGGCAGCGTGCGGGATGTCGAAGTGTTCACCGGGCCCGTGCGCATGGACGACCGGGACCTGCTTTATTCCATCGTGCATGACGTTACCGAGCGCAAGCACGCACAGGCCAGCCTGGCCGCCAGCGAGCAGCGACGCCTCGACGAGCATGCGGCCGTGCTGAAAACGCAGCGCGAGGCGCGCCTGGCGGCGCTCAACCTGATGGAGGACGCGGTCGCCGCCCGGAGGCGCGCGGAGGCCGCGCTCGAGGATGCCCGCCGGACGCAGAAAAAACTCGAGTTCACACTGGAACGCAGCCAGATCGCGGCCTGGGAGGTCAACCTGCCCGACCGTCGCATGACGTGTTCCGACAATTACCAGGATATCTTCGGTTACCACGAGGGGCTGCCGGAGTGGACACAGGCGACGTTTCTCGAGCATGTCGTGCCCGAAGACCGCGCGGCGGTTGCGCAGGCATTTGACCGGGCCGAAGAGACCCACACGAATTTTGAAGTCGAATACCATATTCGTCGCGCCGACGGCGAACGGCGCTCCATCTGGGAAAGCGTCATCCACCAGCTCGATGGCGAGGGCCGGCCGCTGAGCATGGTCGGGCTGATCCAGGACATCACCAAGCGCAAGGCCGACGAAGAACGCCTGCGTGAACTGGCGGCGGAACTCGAACACCACCAGCACCACCTCGAGGAACTGGTGGCACGACGTACGGTCGAGCTGGCTGAGGCGCGCGGCCAGGCGGAAGCAGCCAACCAGGCGAAGAGCACCTTCCTGGCGAATATGAGCCACGAGATCCGCACGCCCATGAACGCGATCGTCGGCCTGGGCCAGGTGTTGCGGCAGCACGGGTTGACCGAAGCGCAGGCGGCGCAAGTCGCCAAGATGGAAGAAGCCGGCCAGCACTTGTTGTCGCTGATCGACGATATCCTCGACCTGTCGAAAATAGAGGTCGGCAGGCTCGAACTCGACCGCAAGCACTTTGCCTTGGCCACGGTGTTCGACAACGTGGTGATGATGATCAATGCGGCGGCGCACGCCAAAGACCTTCAGCTCAACGTGGAGATCGACGACGCGCCGGCCTGGCTGTACGGCGATCCGACGCGGCTGCGCCAAGCCTTGCTCAACTATGCCAGCAACGCGGTCAAGTTCACCAGCAGCGGTGAAATTACCCTGCGGGCTCTACAGGTGGCGTCGCCGGACGACGACCTGCTGGTTCGATTCGAGGTCGAGGACAGCGGCATCGGCGTGGCGCCGGAAGTCAGCCGGCGGCTCTTCAATGCGTTCGAGCAGGCCGACGCCTCGACGTCGCGCAGTTTTGGCGGCACTGGGCTCGGGTTGGCCATCACGCGCCGGCTGGCCGAGTTGATGGGCGGCGAGGCCGGCATGGAGAGCACGCCGGGCAAGGGAAGTCGCTTCTGGTTCACGGCCAGGCTCGGACGCGGCCAGCCCGCCGGGCGCGACGCCGTGCCGACGCCAGCGCCAGACGCCAGGGCGCGGCTGCAGGCCGAGTTCGCAGGTGCGCGCGTACTGGTGGCCGAGGACAACGAAGTCAACAGCCAGATCACTGTGTTCCTGCTGGAGAGCGCCGGCCTGGTCGCGGAAAACGCTGTCGACGGCCGCGCCGCGGTGGCGATGGCCAAAGCCAATGAGTACGACCTGGTGCTGATGGACGTGCAGATGCCCCACATGGACGGGCTCGAAGCGACCCGTGTCATTCGCACGCTGCCGGGCTGGGCGACGCGCCCGATCGTCGCCATGACCGCGAATGTGTTCGCGGAAGATCGCCGCGCCTGCTACGAGGCCGGCATGGACGACTTCCTCAGCAAGCCCACCCGCCCGGAGACGCTTTACGCGACGCTGTTGCG
>JBLRWC010000065.1:0-7852 GCA_047921455.1 Gammaproteobacteria bacterium | reverse complement strand
TCACCCAGCAGCCGCTGGGCGGCAAGGCGCAGTTCGGCGGCCAGCGCTTCGGCGAAATGGAAGTCTGGGCGCTCGAGGCCTACGGCGCCGCTTACACGCTGCAGGAAATGTTGACGGTCAAGTCGGACGACGTCCAGGGTCGCACCAGGATGTACAAGAACATCGTCGACGGTACTCACCAGATGGTGGCTGGCATGCCGGAGTCCTTCAACGTGCTGGTGAAGGAGATTCGCTCGCTGGCGATCAATATCGAGCTGGACGAGGACTGAGCGCAGCCCAGGGCTGCGCGGGTACGGACAGGACAGGACAGAATTTAGCCCCCACAGGGGGAAGGTGAAGCGATGAAGGATCTTCTGAAGCTCTTCAAGCAGAATGTGCAGGTCGAGAATTTCGACGCCATTCGCATCGGGCTGGCGTCTCCGGAAATGATCCGGTCATGGTCGTTCGGCGAGGTCAAAAAGCCGGAGACCATCAATTACCGGACGTTCAAGCCGGAACGGGACGGGCTGTTCTGCGCCAAGATCTTTGGGCCTATCAAGGACTACGAGTGCCTGTGCGGCAAGTACAAGCGCCTCAAGCATCGCGGCGTGGTCTGCGAGAAGTGCGGCGTCGAGGTCACGCAGGCCAAGGTGCGCCGCGAGCGGATGGGCCACATCGAACTGGCCAGCCCGGTCGCGCACATCTGGTTCCTGAAGTCGCTGCCTTCGCGCATCGGCCTGATGCTGGACATGACGCTGCGCGAGATCGAGCGGGTGTTGTATTTCGAGGCTTTCGTGGTGGTCGAGCCCGGCCTGACGCCGCTCGAGCGCGGCCAGTTGATGACGGACGAACAGTATCTCGAGGCGATCGAGGAACATGGGGACGAATTCGACGCGCGCATGGGCGCCGAAGCCGTGCACCAGATGCTGCGCACGATGGACCTGCAGGCCGAGGTGATCCAGGTCCGCGAGGACATGGCCGGCACCAACTCGGAGACCAAGCTCAAGCGCTTGTCGAAGCGCCTGAAGCTGCTGGAGGCATTCATCGAGTCCGGCAACAAGCCGGAGTGGATGGTCATGACCGTCCTGCCGGTATTGCCGCCCGACCTGCGGCCGCTGGTGCCGCTGGACGGCGGCCGCTTTGCGACCTCCGATTTGAACGACCTGTACCGGCGCGTCATCAACCGCAACAACCGGCTGCGCCGCCTGCTCGAATTGAACGCGCCCGACATCATCGTGCGCAACGAGAAGCGCATGCTGCAGGAATCGGTCGATGCGCTGCTGGACAACGGACGCCGCGGCCGCGCCATCACCGGCACCAACAAGCGCCCGCTGAAGTCACTGGCGGACATGATCAAGGGCAAGCAGGGCCGGTTCCGCCAGAACCTGCTCGGTAAGCGGGTCGATTACTCCGGCCGTTCCGTCATCGTGGTCGGCCCGACGCTGAAGCTGCACCAGTGCGGTCTGCCCAAGAAGATGGCGCTGGAGTTGTTCAAGCCCTTCATTTTCCACAAGCTGCAGCTGCGCGGCGAAGCCCTGACCATCAAGGCCGCCAAGCGGGCGGTGGAGCGCGAGGGGCCGGAAGTCTGGGATATCCTCGAGGAAGTCATCCGCGAGCACCCGGTGATGCTGAACCGCGCGCCGACGCTGCATCGCCTCGGCATCCAGGCCTTCGAGCCGGTGCTGATCGAGGGCAAGGCCATTCAGCTGCACCCGCTGGTCTGCACGGCCTTCAACGCCGACTTCGACGGCGACCAGATGGCGGTGCACGTGCCGTTGTCCCTGGAGGCGCAGCTCGAGGCGCGCGCCCTGATGATGGCCTCGAACAATATTCTTTCGCCCGCCAACGGCGAGCCGATCATCGTGCCGTCGCAGGACGTCGTGCTGGGCCTCTATTACCTGACCCGCAAGCAGGCGAACGTCAAGGGCGAAGGCAGCATATTCGTGGACATCCAGGAAGTGCACCGCGCCTATGAAAACCGTGCGGTCGGGCTGCATGCCGCCGTGAAGGTGCGCATCATGGACTGGCACCAGGACGAGGAGGGCGAGAAAATCGCCACCCGCAAGATCGTCGACACGACGGTCGGCCGTGCGCTGCTGTCCGAGATCCTGCCCGACGGCCTGCCCTTCGAGCTGATCAACCGGGACATGAACAAGAAAGCCATCTCGGGCGTGATCAACGAGTGTTACCGGCGTCTCGGGCTGAAAGAGACCGTGGTATTCGCCGACCAGTTGATGTACACGGGCTTCCGTTACGCGACCCGTTCCGGCGTGTCGTTCGGGGCGGACGACATGATCGTGCCGGCTGAGAAGGCCGAGATCCTCGCCGAAGCCGAGGCCGAGGTGAAGAGCTTCCAGGACCAGTATGCTTCCGGCCTGATCACCAACGGCGAGCGCTATAACAAGGTCGTCGATATCTGGACGCACACCAACGACCTCATCTCCAAGGCGATGATGGACAAGATCAGCGTCCAGGAAGTCAAGGGCGCCGACGGTGAAATCGTCCGTGAGAAATCCTTCAACTCTGTTTTCATGATGGCCGATTCCGGCGCGCGCGGTTCCGCCGCGCAGATCCGGCAGCTCGCCGGCATGCGTGGCCTGATGGCCAAGCCGGACGGCTCGATCATCGAGACCCCGATCACGGCCAACTTCCGCGAAGGCCTGGACGTTCTGCAGTACTTCATCTCGACTCACGGCGCCCGCAAGGGCCTCGCGGACACCGCGCTGAAGACCGCGAACTCGGGTTACCTGACCCGCCGGCTCGTGGACGTTGCGCAGGACCTGGTGGTCACGGAAATCGATTGCGGTACCACCGACGGCCTGCTCATGACGCCGTTGGTCGAGGGCGGTGATGTGGTCGAGCCGTTGCGCGAGCGCGTGCTGGGCCGCGTCGTGGCCGATGACGTGTTGGACCCGGGCGGCGACGACGTGGTGGTGGCCGCCGGCACGCTGCTGGACGAGCGCTGGGTGAAGGAGCTCGAGCGCCTGTCGATCGACCAGGTGTGGGTGCGTTCGCCGATCACTTGTGCGACGCGCTACGGCATCTGCAAGCAGTGCTACGGGCGTGATCTCGCGCGCGGTCACCAGGTCGATATCGGCGAGGCGGTCGGCGTCATTGCGGCGCAGTCGATCGGCGAGCCCGGTACGCAGCTGACCATGCGGACCTTCCATATCGGCGGCGCAGCGTCGCGAGCCGCAGCGCGCAGCAACGTGCAAGTCAAGAACGGCGGCACGGTGCGCTTGCACAACATCAAGACTGTCCGGCACGACAAGGGCCACCTGGTGGCCGTGTCGCGTTCCGGGGAGATCGGCATCGTCGACGACTTCGGCCGCGAGCGCGAGCGTTACAAGATCCCGTACGGCGCCGTGATCATGGTGGACGACAGCGACAAGGTGAAGGCCGGCACGATTATCTCGACCTGGGATCCGCACACCCACCCGGTGGTGTCCGAAGCCGCCGGCTTCATGAAGTTCCAGGACTTCGTCGATGGCGTCACGGTGGAAACCCGCATCGATGAGCACACCGGCCTGTCCAGCATCGTGGCCATCGATCCGAAGCAACGCGGTGCAGCCGGCAAGGACCTGCGGCCGGTCGCCAAGCTGGTGGATGCGAAGGGCAAGGACCTGTACTTCCCCGACAACAAGGAGCCGATCGTTTATCCGTTGTCGGTGGGCGCCATCGTGGTCATGCAGGACGGCCAGCCGGTCGGCGTCGGCGATATCATCGCGCGCATCCCGCAGGAGTCGTCCAAGACCCGCGACATCACCGGCGGTCTGCCGCGGGTGGCCGATATGTTCGAGGCCCGCAAGCCGAAGGAACCGGCCATCCTCGCCGAGCAGAGCGGCAAGGTGAAGTTCGGCAAGGAAACCAAGGGCAAGCGCCGGCTGATCATCGAGAACGAAGACGGCGAGCACGAGTTGCTGATTCCCAAGTGGCGCAACCTGTCGGTCTTCGAAGGCGAGGTGGTGCAGCGCGGCGAAGTGATCTCCGACGGCGAGATGAACCCGCACGACTTGCTGCGGCTCCAGGACGTCAAGCACCTGGCCGACTACCTGGTGCGCGAAATCCAGGACGTTTACCGTCTGCAGGGCGTCAAGATCAACGACAAGCACATCGAGGTCATCATCCGGCAGATGCTGCGCAAAGCCGAGATCACCAATCCCGGCGACAGCAAGTTCTTGCGCGGCGAACAGCTCGATCGCGCACGCGTGCTCGAGGAGAACGAGTTGGTGGCCGCGCGGGACGGCGAGGTGGCGCAGTATGACCCGGTGCTGCTCGGCATCACCAAGGCGTCGCTGGCGACCGAGTCTTTCATCTCCGCGGCTTCCTTCCAGGAGACCACCCGGGTGCTGACCGAGGCCGCCGTGCGCGGTCTGCGGGACGACCTCAGGGGCTTGAAAGAAAACGTTATTGTCGGCCGGCTGATCCCGGCTGGCACCGGCTCCGCGTTCCATGCCGCGCGCCGGCGGAAGGTCGAAATCAGTCCTGCCGAGATGACGATGGCGGAGGCCATGGATGCCGCCGGGGTCGACCCCGACGAGGTCGAAGTACCCACCGCCAGCGACTCCGACTGAGTAAAAATCGGACCCCGTGCTTGACAGTGCGGGGTCCGGTTCCTAAAATCCTCGGGCTCAGCACAGGCCGCGCAAAAAAACGGCCTGCACAAGTTTCCACCGGGGAAGCGGGCCGCCGAAGGCGGCCCGGTTTTTCTGCGTCAGGCGAAACCGGGAATAGAGAATATATGGCTACGATCAACCAGCTCGTCCGCAAGCCGCGTCGGACCCAGAAAGAAAAGACGGCGGTACCTGCGTTGCAGGCCAGCCCGCAGCGCAGGGGCGTTTGCACCCGCGTCTACACGACGACCCCGAAGAAGCCGAACTCGGCGCTGCGGAAGGTCGCGCGTGTCCGGCTGACCAACGGTTACGAAGTGACCAGCTACATCGGTGGCGAGGGCCACAATCTGCAGGAGCACTCGGTGGTGCTCATTCGCGGCGGCCGCGTCAAGGATCTGCCGGGCGTCCGCTATCACACGGTGCGCGGCACGCTCGATTGCGCCGGCGTCAGCGATCGCCGGCAGGGCCGTTCCAAGTACGGCGCCAAGCGTCCCAAGTCGTGACGCTCCCATTCATGAAGTCGGCCAGGTAGTCCCATGTCCAGACGTACTCAAGCGCCCAAGCGCCTTATCCTCCCCGATCCGGTTTACGGCAGCGAGACGCTGTCGAAATTCATGAACATGGTCATGGAAAGCGGTAAGAAGTCCGTGGCGGAGCGGATTTTGTACGGCGCCATCGACCAGATCTCGGACCGGCGCAAGATGCCGCCTGAGCAGGCGGTGGATATCCTCGAGCAGGCGCTCGAGAATGTTAAGCCGATGGTCGAGGTGAAGTCCCGCCGGGTTGGCGGCGCCACCTACCAGGTGCCCGTCGAGGTCCGTGCGGTACGCCGCCAGACCCTGGCGATGCGCTGGTTGATCGACGCGGCCCGCGCGCGCGGCGAAAAGTCGATGTCTCAGCGCCTGGCCAACGAGCTGATGGATGCTGCTGACAGCCGCGGCGCGGCGGTGAAGAAGCGCGAAGACACGCACCGGATGGCCGAGGCCAACAAGGCCTTTTCGCACTACCGCTGGTAACCCGGCGGCCTGCCGTCCGAAATCAGGACAACGAGGTAATTTAACGTGGCTCGCACGACACCCATCGAGCGTTATCGCAATATCGGCATCATGGCGCACATCGATGCCGGCAAGACGACGACGACGGAACGCGTCCTGTTCTATACGGGCATCTCCCACAAGATTGGCGAGGTGCACGACGGCGCGGCCGTGATGGACTGGATGGAACAGGAGCAGGAGCGTGGCATCACCATCACCTCCGCCGCGACCACCTGCTTCTGGAGGGGGATGGACCAAAGCTTCCCCGAGCACCGCATCAACATCATCGATACCCCCGGGCACGTCGACTTCACTATCGAGGTGGAGCGCTCGTTACGCGTGCTCGACGGCGCGGTAGCGGTGTTTTGTTCGGTCGGCGGCGTCGAGCCGCAGTCCGAGACGGTCTGGCGCCAGGCGGACAAGTACCGCGTGCCGCGCATGGCCTTCGTCAACAAGATGGACCGCCCGGGCGCGAACTTCCTGCGCGTCGTCAAGCAGATGAAAGAGCGGCTGCGCGCCAACGCGGTGCCGATCCAGCTACCGATCGGGGCCGAGGAGACTTTCCGCGGCGTCGTGGACCTGCTGCGGATGAAGGCGGTCATCTGGGACGAAGCGACCCAGGGAACGACTTTCGAGTTGCATGACATTCCCGCCGACATGGTCGAGCTGTGCGAGGAATGGCGCGGCCACCTCGTCGAGGCCGCTGCCGAGGGCAACGAGGAGTTGACCAGCAAGTACATCGAAACCCTCGAGCTGAGCGATGAGGAAATCAAGCTCGGCTTGCGCCAGCGGACGCTGCGCAACGAAGTGGTGCCGGTGCTGTGCGGCTCGGCCTTCAAGAACAAGGGCGTGCAGGCGATGCTCGATGCGGTCATCGAGTACATGCCGTCGCCGATGGAAGTGCCCGCCATCCAGGGTCTGCTGGAAGATGGCGGCGCCGCAGAGCGCCATGCGGATGACGAGGAGCCGTTCGCCGCGCTGGCCTTCAAGATTGCCACCGATCCCTTCGTCGGCAACCTGACGTTTTTCCGCGTGTATTCGGGCGTGCTGTCGTCCGGCGACACCATTTATAACGCCGTCAAGGGCAAGAAGGAGCGCATCGGCCGCATCCTCCAGATGCACGCCAACGAGCGCAAGGAAATCAAGCAGGTCCGGGCCGGCGACATCGCCGCTGCGGTGGGCCTCAAGGATGTGACCACCGGCGACACGCTGTGCGATCTCAAGGAGATCGTCATGCTGGAGCGGATGGAATTCCCCGACCCGGTCATCTCCGTTGCGGTAGAGCCCAAGACCAAGGCGGACCAGGAGAAGATGGGCCTCGCGCTGTCGAAGCTCGCGCAAGAAGACCCCTCGTTCCGCGTCCATACTGACGAGGAGTCCGGCCAGACCATCATTTCCGGCATGGGCGAACTCCATCTCGAGATCATCGTCGATCGCATGAAGCGTGAATTCAAGGTGGAGGCGAACGTCGGCAAGCCGCAGGTGGCTTACCGCGAGACCATCCGCCAGAAGGTCGAGCAGGAAGGGCGCTTTGTCCGCCAGAGCGGCGGCCGCGGCCAGTTCGGCCACGTCTGGATCACACTCGAGCCGCAGGAGCCGGGCGAAGGCTACGTGTTCGAGAACAAGATCGTCGGCGGTGTCATCCCGAAGGAGTACATCCCCGCGGTGGACAAGGGTATCCAGGAGCAGCTGGGCAGCGGCGTGCTCGCCGGCTACCCCGTGGTGGACGTCAAGGTCACGCTGTTCGACGGTTCGTACCACGACGTCGACTCGAGCGAAATGGCGTTCAAGATCGCCGGCTCGATGGCTTTCAAGGAGGCCTGCAGCAAGGCGAAGCCGGTCCTGCTGGAGCCCATCATGAAGGTCGAGGTGGTGACGCCCGAGGATTACATGGGCGACGTCATGGGCGACCTGAACCGGCGTCGCGGCCTGGTGCAAGGCATGGAAGAGGCGCCTTCGGGCCGCATTATCCGTGCCGAGGTGCCGCTGGCCGAGATGTTCGGCTACGCGACCGACCTGCGCTCCATGAGCCAGGGGCGCGCGACCTATTCAATGGAGTTCGGTCACTACAACGAGGCGCCCAACAACGTCGCCGATGCCGTGATCAAGAAGGCTTCCTGAGCTCTCGGGCCCGGGAAGGACAAAGACAGGAAAGAACGAGGTACACGCTGTGTCCAAGTCGAAATTCGAGCGTACGAAGCCGCACGTGAATGTGGGGACGATTGG
>JBLRWC010000064.1:0-8142 GCA_047921455.1 Gammaproteobacteria bacterium | reverse complement strand
CTAATTGCTGCGTGACTTGCGCGCATGACGCGTATAAAGTTCTTACCCGCGAATGAATCCCGTCTCGGCGGGCTGTTGTTGAAACTGCATCGACGAGTACAAAAATGACAGGCACCACCACACAGGATTCACAGAGCGGATCCGGCGAAAACGCATCTGCAACCGAAGATACTGCCTGGGCAGAGCTCGGTTCATCCGGCAACTCTGCGTCCTGGTGCAAAGCCTGGCTGGAAATTCTCAGCCGCAGGATTGGGGCGCCGATGCTGCGCGGAGTGGTCGTGCTGGGTGCGCCTGATGTGGGGCCGTTTTCCCCGGTTGCAATCTGGCCCGTCGGGGTACTTGGCAGTCCTGCGCTGGTTGGCGGCATCGAGAAAGCTATCGGTCGCCGGGAAGGGATTATCGAAGCGGGCAAGCGCGCGCCTGCCGAAGAAGATAACGCACGAAAGATTGACGTGATTTCTCATCCCCTGATCGTCGACGACCAGGTATATGGCGCCGTCGCGATCGAGACTGCCCACCAGTCAGCCAGCGAGCGCGCCGGTATCGAGGAACAGTTACGCTGGAGCATGATCGCCCTCGAGGCACTGGTGCGCCGCAATCGCTTTACCGCCTCGGATCGCATGGCGACGGTCCTGGACCTGATTGCTACCAGCCTGCATTACGATCGCTTCCAGGCGGCCGCCACCGCGGTAGCTACCGAACTCGCCGGCACGCTCAAGTGCGAGCGGGTCAGCATCGGTTTCATGAAGGGCAAGCACACGCGCGTGCGCGCCCTGTCCAACAGCGCGTCTTTCGGCAAGAAAGCGAACATCATCCGCGCGATCGAAGCCGCCATGGACGAGGCTATCGACCAGCAGGCGACGGTCATCTTTCCGCCGAGTGGCGATGGCCCATTGCAGGTGACCCGCGAACATGAGGCGCTGCTGCGCGATTTCGGTTCCGGCACTGCCTGCAGCATCCCGATCGCGGAGGGGAGTGAAATTCTCGGCGCCATCACGCTGGAGCGCCCGGCCGATGAACCGTTCGACGCCCGCAGCATCCAGTTGTGCGAGCAGGCGGCGGCGCTGATCGGGCCGCTGCTCGACGTCAAGAGAAAGGACGACCGCTGGTTGTTCCAGAAGGCATGGGACAGTTGGAAGTCCTACGTTCGCAAGCTAACCGGACCGCGACACTCCATTCTCAAGCTGATCACCGCGGTGGTGGTTTTGCTGGTGGTGTTTTTCACCTTTGCCCACGGCGATTACCGGGTCACCGCGGATGCGCGTCTCGAGGGTGGCGTGCAGCGAGCAATGGCTGCGCCGCTGGCCGGATACATCGCGGATGCGCACGTGCGCGCCGGCGATATCGTTCGCCAGGACGACCCGCTGTTTTCGCTGGATGATCGCGATCTCGTGCTGGAGCGGCTCAAGTGGATGAGCCAGAAATCCCAGTACAGCCGGGAGTACCAGGAAGCGGTCGCGGGCCGTGGCCGTGCCCAGGCGAATGTGCTGGCCGCGCAAATCGACCAGGCGGACGCGCAGATCGCCTTGATCGAGGACCAGCTTGGCCGCACCAAGGTGGCGGCGCCTTTCGACGCCATCGTTGTCGCCGGCGACCTGAGCCAGTCGCTCGGCGTGCCGGTCGAGCGCGGCGACGTCCTGTTCGAGCTTGCCCCGCTGGACGATTACCGCGTCATTTTGCGGGTCGATGAACGCGATGTGGGCCAGCTTCAACCCGGGCAAACCGGCCGCTTGGCGCTGACCGGCCTGCCCGGGCAAACCTTGCAGATGGAAGTGGAGCGGATCACCCCGGTGGCTTCCACGGAAGACGGCCGCAACTACTTCCGCGTCGAGGCGGCCATCAGCGATGACGGCGGGGCGCAACTGCGGCCCGGCATGGAGGGCGCCGGCAAGGTCGATATCGAGCGCCGCCGGCTGATCTGGATCTGGACCCACAAGATGGGCTACTGGCTCCGGATGTTCTTCTGGTCCTGGTGGCCATAGGCCGACGTCATGGCGGATACACTGTTTAGTCCGTCCTGGTATCGCGTCGCGAATCTCAAGCCGCGTCTCCGGACGCATACGCAGCTGCACCGCCACGAATATTGCGGCGAAATCTGGTACATCCTGCAGGATCATGCGGGCGGACGTTCGCACCGGTTCAGCCCGGCGGCTTACCGTTTCATCGGCCTGATGGACGGCAAGCGCACTATCGAGGATATCTGGCAGACACTGAATGCCCAGGCCGGCGATGAAGCGCCGACCCAGGACGAGGCGATCCGCTTGCTGGGGCAACTGCATGCCGCCGACGCGATGATCTGCGATGTACCGCCCGACGGCGAGGAGCTGTTCCGGCGCTACCAGCGCCACGAGCGGATGAAGATCAAGCAGCGTATCTGGAGCCCGTTGGCATTGCGCTTTCCGCTGCTTGATCCGGAGCGTTTTCTCGACCGGACCTTGCCCTACGTAGGGTGGTTGTTCAGTCCGTTTGGGGCAGTACTCTGGCTCACCGTCGTGGGCCTGGGCGCGACGCTGGCGGTCATTCACTGGGAGTCGCTGACCGATAATATCGTCGACCGTGCGCTGGCGCCGGCCAACCTGCTGGTGCTGTGGCTGGTCTATCCAATCGTAAAGGCATTGCACGAGCTCGGGCACGGTTACGCCATCAAGAAACAGGGCGGCGAGGTGCACGAAATCGGCATCATGCTGCTGGTGCTCGTGCCGGTGCCCTACGTGGACGCGAGTGCGGCCTCCGGTTTCCGCGGCAAGTACCAGCGCATGCTGGTCGGCGGTATCGGCATCATGACCGAGCTGTTCATTGGCGCCCTGGCGCTCTTTGTCTGGCTCAATGTGCAGCCCGGCCCGGTGCACGTGGCGACCTACAACATCATCCTCATCGCGGGTGTGTCGACGTTGCTGTTCAACGGCAATCCCTTGCTGCGGTTCGACGGTTATTACGTGCTGGCCGACTGGCTGGAAATCCCCAACCTGGGTAACCGCTCCAACAAGTACCTGGGGTATCTCATCCAGCGCCACCTGTTCGGTATCAAGGATGCGGAGTCTCCCGCCTTTAATGGCTGGGAGCGTTTCTGGTTCGTGTTCTATGGGCTGGCGGCGTTTGCCTACCGCATGTTCATCATGTTCGTCATTATTCTTTATATTGGCGGCAAGTTTTTCCTGATCGGTGTTCTCCTGGCCATCTGGTCAATTACGACAATGTTGGTGGTTCCCATGGTCAAGCACACGTCATTTTTGTTCACCAGCCCGAAGCTGAGACGCAAGCGCGCGCGCAGTATCGGCGCTACCGCGGTGGCGATCGCCGTCATCGCGGGGCTGTTGTTCGTTCTGCCGGCGCCGCATTGGACCCGCACCCAGGGCGTCACCTGGCCCTCCGAACGTTCCCAGGTGCGCGCCGGCGGTGACGGCTTCGTCGTCGAGGTATTTGCAAAACCCGGGGCCGCGGTCCAGGCCGGACAGCCCTTGATTGCCCTCCAGGATCCCGCCGCGGAGGCCCGGGTGCAGCTGATGGAAGCCAATCTCAAGGAGCTGGAGAGCCAGTTGATGGCGGCCCGCACCGTTGACCGGGTGCAGACCGAGGTGTTGCGCGAAGCCATCGAGGCGAGCGCCGCGGGGCTGGAACTGGCCAGGCAGCGCCTGTCCGAGCTGGTTATTCTCAGTCCGCGGGACGGGGTGTTCATTTTGCCGCAGGCCGAAGATCTGCCGGCCCGCTTTGTGCGCAAGGGGCAGCTGGTCGGGTACGTGACGCAATCAACCGACCGGGTGACGGTGCGGGTCGCGGTTTCGCAGGATCACATCGGCCGGGTGCGCGACTCATTGCGCGCGGTCAGCGTATTTCCTGCCGACCACACAGGTCGGGCGGTGCACGCAAAACTGCAGCGCGAGGTTCCGGGCGGCACGATGCGTCTCCCCACGGCCGCGCTCGGGGTAGCCGGCGGCGGACGCTTTGCGGTCGATCCGCGCGATCCGGACGGTCGCGCCACCATCGAGCGAGTATTCGAAATGGAAGTGGTACTGCCCGAGGACGTGCCGCAGGATTACCTCGGCCGGCGCATGCATGTGCGTTTTGATCATGGCTACGAGGCGCTGGGGCTGCAGGCCTACCGGGCGTTACGCCAGGTTTTCCTCAAGCGGTTTGGCGTCTAGGCGACCCATGGCAGCCAGCACCAATTCTGCGTTGCTGCGTCCCGGGGTCGCCGTCGGACGTTATCCGCAGCGGGAGGATTTTCGCGAGAACTGGCTTGATCGCGCGGTCAACCGTATCAACGGCGCCGCCCGCCAGTTGCTGCGCAGCCGCGGACGCGGTTTCGACGCGTTTATTCGCCAGGTAAACGGCGCCGCGGACGGGCTGGAGGCGCTCTCCGACCAGGAACTGAACTGGCGTACCCGTGAATTGCGCCGGCGCATGTACAGCGAAGGCTTGAAAGATCCGCTGGTGGCGCAAGCCTTCGCGCTGGTGCGCGAGGTGGCTGGCCGGCGTCTCGGTATGCGCCACTACGATGTCCAGCTGTTCGGTGGGCGGGTCATGCTCGAAGGCATGATCGCGGAAATGGAAACGGGCGAAGGCAAGACCATGACGGCGACTTTGCCCGCGTGTGCTGCCGCGCTCGCCGGGATCCCGGTCCATGTCGTGACCGTGAATGATTTTTTGGTCGAACGCGATGCCGAGTGGATGCGGCCGATTTATCGCGCCTTCGGCCTGACGGTGGGCACGATTTCCGAAGGCATGAGCCTCGAGGAGCGCCGCAAAGCGTATGCCTGCGACGTCACGTACACCACCAACAAGCAACTGACCTTCGATTACCTGAAGGACCGCCTCTTGCTGGGCCAGGAAAACCGGCCGTTGCACTTGCAGATCGAAGGGCTGCACAAGGAGCGTCCACGGAGCAGCCGCCTGCTGTTGCGCGGCCTGTGTTTTGCCATCGTGGACGAGGCCGACAGCGTACTGATCGACGAGGCGCGTACGCCGCTCATTATTTCGAACAAGGGCGACACGAGCCAGGAGGAGAGCACTTATCGCGAGGCGATCAGCATCGCCCAGCAGCTGGAGGCGCCGCGTGATTTCACTCTGCGCATGCGGGATCGGCATGTTGAACTGACCGATTTCGGCAAGGCGCGGGCGCGCCGCCTGGCGCAACCTTACGGCGGTGTCTGGGCGGGCAGAAAACGCCGCGATGACCTGCTAAAGCAGGCGCTGGCGGCGCTGCACCTGTACGAGATCGATAAGGATTACCTGCTCAAGGACGGCAAGGTGCAGATCATCGACGAATACACCGGGCGGGTGATGGAAGACCGCAGCTGGGAACGGGGCCTGCACCAGATGATCGAGACCAAGGAGGGTTACGCCATCAGTGGTCGCCAGGAGACCCTGGCGCGGATCAGTTACCAGCGCTTTTTTCGCCGGTACCTGCGGGTCGCCGGTATGACCGGCACGGCCCGTGAAGTAGCCGGCGAAATGTGGTCGGTCTATCGCCTCAACGTGGTGCGCGTGCCGACCAACCGGCCACTGCAGCGCGTGGCCATGCCGCAACAGATTTATGCCACGTCTGAACAGAAATGGCGGGCCGTGCTGGCGCGCATCCGGGAACTGCACGGGCAGGGCCGGCCGGTGCTGGTGGGGACGCGCTCGGTGTCCGCTTCCGAGCATCTCGGGACCCTGCTGAGGGCCAGCCTGCTGCCGCACCAGGTACTGAATGCGCGCCAGGACCAGGAAGAAGCCGAGGTGGTTGCCCGGGCCGGGCGGCGCGGGGCGATCACCGTGGCGACCAACATGGCCGGACGCGGCACCGATATCCGCCTCGATCCGGGCCTGGCCGAGCTCGGCGGGCTGCACGTACTCGGGACGGAACGCCACGAGGCGGCGAGAATCGATCGACAGCTGTTCGGGCGTGGTGGCCGGCAGGGGGACCCGGGCAGCTATGAATTGATACTTTCGATCGAGGACGACCTGGTGACCGATTACTTCGGCAAGCGATTGGTCGGTATGCTGGCCCGCTTCGCGGACAAGAAAACAGGGCGAATGCCCCGCTGGCTGGGCGTGCCGGTCCTGTCCTGGGCGCAGGCGGCGGCCGAGGTGCATCACGGCGCCATCCGGCGCGACCTTCTCAAGCTTGATGATAATCTCGGCGATATGCTGGCATTCAGCGGCCGGTCAGAGTGATCGGCGGTGGTGATTAAAATTAATATTGGACATTAACTTATGACATTAAGTCTCAGAAAAGCAGTAACTTTTACGTTTTTTTTCCTGGCGTCCTCCGGCGCCGCCCAGGCAAACGACGAACTTGAACTGGAGTGCCTGCTTGAGCCCCACATGACCGTCAAGATCGGTACGCCAGTGCCCGGCGCCCTGGCGCAGGTGCTGGTCGATCGTGGCCAGGTCGTTAGCAAGGGACAAGTGGTCGCGACGCTCGATACCCGCGTGCAGACCGCAGCGGTCGAGTTGGCACGGGCCCGCGTGGAATACACGGATCGCCGCATGTCGCGTAACGAGGATCTCTATCTCAACGAACTGGTTTCGGTGCAGCAAAAAGACGAAATGGAAACCGACGCCCAACTCGCGCGGCTCGAGCTGCTCGAGCGCGAGAAGCAGGTCGAGATTCGCATGATTACCAGCCCCATCGACGGTGTGGTCGTTGACCGGATCAAGGGCCCCGGTGAATACGTCCAGGAGAGCGAAATCCTCGAGCTGGCACAGATCGACCCCCTGAACGTGGAAGTCGTGGTGCCGGTGCGTTATTTCGGCCAGATCACGCCGGGAATGACGGCCGAGATCCGCCCCGAGGCGCCCCTCGACGGCGTGCGCACGGCCCAGGTGAAGATTGTCGACAAAGTCATCGACGCGGCCAGCGGCACGTTTGGCGTGCGTCTCGAAATTCCGAACAGGGATATGGCGGTACCGGCTGGGTTACGCTGCAGTGCCCTGTTCAAGTTCTGAGTAGAGCGCCCGCTGAGCTCATGGCAAGCGGCCGGCACAACGGGAATGGCGCGGCGGTGAGCGCCAGCGAGCACACCCGCGTCGTGGTGCTGGTGGGATTCGAGGGCATCCAGGTGCTCGATGTGACCGGACCGCTGGAGGTCTTTTCACGGGCCTCCCGCCTGCTGCAGGAAGAAGGCCGCGCCGCCATCGAGCCATACCGCGTCCTGTTTGTCGCGCGCGAACGAGGGCCGGTAGGTAGTTCTTCGGGCCTGCAACTGGTGGCGAGCAGTGCCTGGCGAGACCTGCCCACGCCGGACACCCTGCTCGTTTCGGGTGGCATCGGCACGCATGCCGCACTCAACGATGGGGCGTTCATTGACTGGCTGCGGCGGCAAGCGCCCCTCGCGCGCCGCTATGGCGCCGTGTGTACCGGCGCCATGTTGCTGGCGCGGGCGGGCCTGCTGGACCGGCGGCGCGTGACCACGCACTGGGCCTTTACCGAGCTGCTGGCTGAATTGGCGCCCACTGCCCGGATCGAGAAAGATCCGATTTTCGTGCGTGACGGCAGCTTGTGGACGTCCGCGGGTGTCACTGCCGGAATGGATATGGCGCTGGCGATGGTCGAGCAGGACTGGGGCAGGAAGCTGGCCATCGACGTGGCGCACCAGCTGGTCATGCCGCTGAAACGCCATGCGGGCGCGTCGCAAGTCAGCACGTCCCTGGCGGCCCAGGCCAAGGCACTGGAGGGCCGGTTCAGGCAGTTGTCGTCCTGGATCATGGAGAACCTGGCCACCGAACTGACTATTCCGGTGCTGGCGCAACAGGCCGGCATCAGCCCGCGCCATTTTGCACGGTGTTTCCAGGACGAGATCGGCGTGACGCCTGCCAAGTTTGTCGAGAGCGCGCGCTTTGAAGCCGCGCGGCAGCTGTTGGCCGATGGCGAACTGACGCTCGAGAAGGTGGCTGCGCGTTGTGGCTTCGGCAGCGCAGAAACGCTGCGCCGTGTATTCGTCCGCCGGGTCGGCATGAGTCCCGCTGCGTATCGCCTGCGCCTGCACCAGCAGGCGGAGGGAGCCTCATTCGCGCCGGGCGAGGGTGGTTTGTGAGCCGAACGTACTCGGTGGCACAATACTTTCTGCCTCATGCCTCGGTAGCTCAGGGGATAGAGCAACCGCCTCCTAAGCGGTAGGTCGCAGGTTCGATTCCTGCCCGGGGCGCCATCACCGCGAA
>JBLRWC010000063.1:0-8758 GCA_047921455.1 Gammaproteobacteria bacterium | reverse complement strand
CGTTGAGGTAGTACTCGCGCTGGCTCTTCTCCATCTGCTGCTTGACGCGGCCGCGCACGCGCTTCTCGATCTGCAGGACGTCGATTTCGCCCTCGACCATGGTCATGACCAGCTCCAGCCGGTCGCGCAGGCTGGCAGCCTCGAGCACGCGCTGCTTGTCGGACAGGCGCAGCGACATGTGCGCCGCGACCGTGTCGGCCAGGCGGCCGGGGTGGTCGATGCTGGTCAGCGAAGTGAGGATCTCCGGCGGCACCTTCTTCGACAACTTCACGTAGTTCTCGAACTGGCCGATGATGGAACGCGTGAGCACCTCGATCTCGCGTTCCTCGCGGCTGCCAGCGTCTTCCAGCACCTCGATATCGGCGCTGAAATATTCACCCTCGTGCATATTCTTCAGGGCGACCCGCTGGCCGCCCTCGACCAGCACCTTGACGGTGCCGTCGGGCAGCTTCAGCAACTGCAAAATGGTCGCCAGCGTGCCGACCTCGTAGAGATCGGCCGGGCCGGGCTCATCCACGTCCGCCTGTTTCTGGGCGACCAGCACGATCTGCTTGCCCCCCTGCATCGCATGGTTCAGGGCCTGGACCGAGCGGTCACGACCGACGAACAGCGGTATCACCATGTGCGGATAGACCACCACGTCCCGCAGCGGCAACACTGGAGCGCCGGCGCCGGGAATCGAAGGGGTCTGCGGGGTCTGGGTGCTGTCTTCTGCCACGGTGGGGAAATCCTCGTCAAAGCGTTGCAAGTACGGGGCCCGGCAGGCGCCGGTCCGGTCTCAGGGGGATATGGGGACGGAGCGCGGCGTTATCAAGGCCGCCCGAGTGCCGCCGGGGCGGTCGGCAGGCGTCGTCCCCCGCGGCGCCCCCAGGGGGGCGGGCACCGTGGTTCCCTTGGGTCCCGCTACAGCGCAGACCCGGTAGGACGACGTTCGTCGCGTTGCGACTCGTCGGATTCGTACACGATGTACGGCTGGTTCTCGCCGTTGACGACAGACTCATCGACAACCACCTTGGAGGCATTCTCCATCGAGGGCAGGTCGTACATGGTGTCGAGCAGGACGGTCTCGAGAATGGTGCGCAAACCGCGCGCGCCGGTCTTGCGTGCCATGGCCTTGCGCGCCAGCGCCCGCAGGGCGTCCTCGCGGAACTCCAGCTCGGCGTCTTCCATCTCGAACAGGCGCCGGTACTGCTTGGTGAGCGCGTTCTTGGGCTCGACCAGTATTCGGACCAGCGCATCCTCGTCGAGTTCCTCGAGCGTCGCGACCACCGGCAGGCGGCCGACGAACTCGGGGATCAGGCCGAACTTGATGAGATCCTCGGGCTCCACGTCGTGGAACAGCTGTCCGGCGGTCTTCTGCTCGGCTTCGCCCTTGACGTCGGCCACGAAACCGATGCCGCTCTTGGCGGAACGATTGGAGATGATTTTCTCCAGGCCCGCGAAGGCGCCGCCGACGATGAACAGGATATTACGGGTGTCTACCTGCAGGAATTCCTGCTGGGGGTGCTTGCGGCCGCCCTGCGGCGGCACCGAGGCGATGGTGCCCTCGATGAGCTTGAGCAGCGCCTGTTGCACGCCCTCGCCCGACACGTCACGGGTGATGGACGGGTTGTCGGACTTGCGCGAAATCTTGTCGATCTCGTCGATATAGACGATGCCGGTCTGCGCCCGCTCGACGTCGTAGTCGCACTTTTGCAGCAGCTTCTGGATGATGTTCTCGACATCCTCGCCCACGTAGCCCGCTTCGGTCAGCGTGGTGGCGTCGGCGATCGTGAACGGCACGTTCAGCAGGCGCGCGAGGGTCTCGGCCAGCAGCGTCTTGCCGCAGCCGGTCGGCCCGATCAGCAGGATGTTGCTCTTGGCGAGCTCCACCTCGTCGCCACGGTTGCGGTCGCCCGCGCCGGTGCGGCTCTCGAGCCGCTTGTAGTGATTGTAGACCGCCACCGCCAGCACCCGCTTCGCGGCGGCCTGGCCGATGACGTACTGGTCGAGCACGGCATTGATCTCGTGCGGGCGCGGCAGCTTGCTCTTGCCGGGCTCGTTCTTGTCCTCGAGCTCCTCGCGAATGATGTCGTTGCAGAGCTCGACGCATTCATCGCAGATGAATACCGAGGGACCGGCGATGAGCTTGCGCACTTCGTGCTGGCTCTTGCCGCAGAAAGAGCAGTACAGCAGCTTGCCGTCGTCGTGCTTGCTGCGGGGATCATCAGCCATGCGGGAACCTCGAGAAAATGGACAATGGCCGGCGGCACGGGCGCGAACCGGCAAGGCTTATATATCATGCAGCCAGCGCCGGCTGCAAAACGGGACCCGGGAGGCGCGCTCAGTCCTGCAGGGGCAATGCCTCGCCCCGGCGGCTCAACATGCGGTCGACGAGGCCGTAGGCGACCGACTCGTCGCCGCCCATGAAGAAATCGCGATCCGTGTCCTGCGCGACTTTTTCCTTCGGCTGGCCCGTATGCAGCGCCAGGATCTCGTTCAGCCGGTCGCGGATCTTCAGGACCTCGCGCGCATGGATGTCGATATCCGAGGCCTGGCCCTGGAAACCGCCCAGCGGCTGGTGAATCATGACGCGCGAATGCGGCAGGCAGAAACGCTTGCCGTGGGCGCCGCCGGCCAGCAGGATCGCGCCCATGCTCGCCGCCTGGCCGACGCAGATCGTGGACACGTCGGGCTTGATGAACTGCATGGTGTCATAGATCGACATGCCCGCGGTGACCACGCCGCCGGGCGAATTGATATAGAGGTGAATATCCTTGTCCGGGTTCTCGGACTCAAGGTACAGCAGCTGCGCGACAATCAGGTTCGCCATGTGGTCCTCGATGGCGCCGACGACGAAAATCACCCGCTCCTTGAGAAGCCGCGAGTAGATGTCGTAAGCGCGCTCGCCCCGCGCGGTCTGCTCCACCACCATCGGGACGAGATTCATCTGGGTCGTCATGCCTTCACTCCGGGGTCGCCATCAGTTCTTTGAATTCGGTCGGTTTTTCCGTGACGTTGGCGCGTTCCAGCAGCCACTCCACGACCTGTTCCTCGAGCACGGCGGTTTCCACCTGGGACATCAGGTCGGGATTGCCGCGGTAAATCTTGATGACCGCCGCGGGGTCGCCGTAGCTTTCGCCGATTTCCTGCAATTTCTGCTGCACGCGGGCCGGATCGACACGAATCTCGTGGGCGCGCACGATCTCGCCGATGAGCATGCCAAGCTGGACACGGAAGCGGGCCGGCGCCTCGAACGGCGCGCGCTCCGGCAGTTCCGTCTTGTCGGCCTCGGCATTGGGGTTGATGCGCCGCGCCATGTCTTCCCGCAGGCTCTGCACTTCCTGCTCGAACAGCGCTGTCGGCACCTCGAAGGTGTTGGCCGCCACCAGCTTGTCGAGCGCCTGGCGCTTGACGAGTTCGCGCACCCGCTGGCGCAGCTCCTCGGCCATGTTCTCCTCGACCTCGGCCCGCAACCGCTCCATGCCACCTTCCGTCACGCCGAAGGAGCGGCAGAATTCCTCGTCCAGTTCGGGTAGCCGGGATTGCTCGACCTTGCGCGCCTTCACCTTGAACTCGGCCGTCTTGCCGGCGACTTCCTCGCCGCCGTAATCGGCCGGAAATTCCACCTCGATGGCGCGTTCCTCGCCGGCCGTGATACCGGCCAGGCCCGCCTCGAAGTCCTTCAGCATCCGGCCTTCGCCGAGCACGATGGCCACATCGTTGCCGGCGCCGCCGCGAAACGGCTCGCCGTCGATCGCGCCTTCGAAATCAATGGTCACCTGGTCGCCGTCGGCCGCCGGCCGCTCGACCGGTTCCCACGACATGCGCTGGGCGCGCAGCTTTTCGATCATGGTGTCGACGTCGGCCGCGCTGATCTGTGCGGTCGGCTTCTCGATCTCGATGCCCTCGTAGCCCTGCAGCTCGATCTCGGGGAACACCTCGAACACCGCCGTGAAGCTCAAGCCCTCGTCCTTCGAGTCGGTATGGCTCTCGATGCGCGGATTGCCGACCGGGCGCAGCTTGTTTTCCGTCACCGCCTCGACCCAGCTGCTGCGCACGAACTCGGAGACCACGTCCTCGCGGACTTGCGGGCCGAACTTCTGGCGCAGGACTTTCAGCGGCGCTTTGCCCGGCCGAAATCCCTTGATCTTGGCGCTGCGGCTCATCTCCTTGAGGCGCTTGTCGATTTCGCTCTCGACGCGCTCAGCCGGCACCTCGACCTTCATGCGCCGTTCAAGGCCCTCGGTAGACTCCACGGAAACCATCACTATGTCATTCCTCTCTAGCTGTTCGATGCGCCGTCGGCCGTCGCGCCGCGGCGGGCAATTTCTGTACCCAGGACCCCGGAAACTGGTGCGAAAGGAGAGACTCGAACTCTCACGGGGGACTAACCCCACCGGGACCTAAACCCGGCGCGTCTACCAGTTCCGCCACTTTCGCGCTTGGGACCAGGCCGCCGAATCCGGCCGCGCCCGCGCCAGACCAGCCCGGAAGTATATCGCAAAACAAAGGCATAGGGGTTGAGGTATTGGCGCCGGTGGTCGCAGCACAAGCGATGACCTTGTCCGGCCGCAGGCGGGATCGTCGGGGCCTTGGGACCGCTCCTTCCCTTGCATTACCGGCCACCAAATGATATGTAATTACATATACAACACTCTAAATGAGGCATGATGGCATATCAAATGACGAGGGCGACTGGATACGAAACAGAGTACCTGGCGGCGGAGCTGAAGGCTGCGCGCAAGCGTAAAGGCCTGAGCCAGCGCGCGCTGGCGGCCAGATCTGGCGTGCCGCAAAGCCATATCTCGAAGATCGAAAGCGGTGTCGTGGACCTGCGGCTGTCGAGTCTCGTTGCCCTTGCCCGCATTCTTGAAATGGAGCTTGTGCTGGTGCCGCGAAAGGCTGTGCCCGCGGTGAAGTCTGTCATCCAGGGCATGAAGCAGGGAGAGACAGAACCCCTCACCTTCGCCGCGTACACTTTGGAGGAGGACAAGGATGGCTGAGGTTACGGTCCTCGACATACTGCTGTACGGCGAACCGATCGCGACCCTGGCCCGCGTCGGAGACGACCGGACATTTTTTGCGTTCAACCAGGGCTATATCGAGAATCCGCAGCGGCCGACGCTGAGTCTGAGTTTCAAGGATCAGCTCGGCGGGCTCATGACGGATTTTCGCCCTTACCGGATGCGGCTCATGCCGTTTCTGTCGAACCTGCTGCCCGAAGGGCATATGCGCAGCTATCTCGCGCAGCGTGCCAGCGTAAACGAGCAGCGGGAATTCTTTCTCTTGTGGGCGCTGGGTACAGACCTTCCCGGGGCGATTACGGTTCGACCCGTCGAAGGCGAACCCTGGCCGCCAGGCACCGATGCCGATGGTTCGGAAAACGACGCTGAACCCCGTGAGAATGCGTTGCGTTTTTCGTTGGCAGGTGTGCAGTTGAAGTTCTCGGCTGTGCTGGAGCGGATGGGAGGCCTGACCATTCCGGCAAAAGGCATTGGCGGTGACTGGATCGTCAAGCTGCCTTCGCCACAGTTCGAGGGTGTTGCCGAGAATGAATTTGCGATGATGACGCTGGCACGGATGATGGGCATGAATGTGCCTGAAATCCGTCTCATGGATACCAGCGCCATCACCAATCTGCCCAAGGGGATTGGGACGCTTAAAGGTCAATCATTAGCGGTTCGACGCTTTGATCGGAGCGATGACGGCAGCGCCATCCATATCGAGGACTTCGCCCAGATATTCAGTATCTACCCGGATCAGAAATATGAAAAAGGCAGTGCCCGAAACATTGCGCAGGTCATTGGCGCAGAGGGCACAGAGGCTGACATTACTGAGTTCATCCGGCGCCTGACCTTCAATGTGCTGATCGGCAACGCCGATATGCACCTCAAAAACTGGTCAATGATCTATCCCGACACGCGGAGCGCTGCGTTGTCTCCCGCGTACGATTTCGTTTCGACGATTGCGTTCCTGCCGGATGAAACCGCCGCTTTGAAGTTCAGCCGAACGAAAAAGTTTCGTGAGTTCGGCTTTGATGAGCTGTCGCACCTGGCGGCCAAGGCGATGCTGCCGGAAAAACTCGTACTGGATACCGCACGAGAAACAGTGACGCTGTTTCACCAGCACTGGCAGGCCGAGCGGAGCAATCTGCCATTGTCGAAAGAAGCCGTGGCCAGGATTGACGCGCATGTCGATACCCTGCCGATTTGTCGGGAAAGTTAAGGGCTGAACCAGCCAGAACAGGGTAACCGCCGCCTATCCGGCATCCTTGCAAATCATCCAACTGATGGATAATATGCAAGGATGATAGAAAGACGCATCAGGCAAAAAGTGGAGCAGGCGCTGGGTTATCAAGCCGCCGTAGCGCTTATTGGGCCGAGGCAGATCGGCAAGACAACATTAGCGCTGGAGATTGGCAAAGACCGGCGGGCGATCTATCTGGATCTGGAAGATCGTTCCGACAGAGAAAAGCTGAGTGAGCCCAAGCTCTATCTCGAACAGTTTCAGGATCGACTGGTCATCCTTGATGAAATTCATCGTGTCCCGGAACTGTTCCAGGATCTGCGCGGCATCATTGATCAAGGGCGAAGAGAAGGCCGGAAAACAGGGCGTTTTCTGATGCTGGGTTCGGCTGCGATCGACCTCTTGAGGCAATCAGGTGAAACCCTTGCTGGCCGTATCGCCTACGTGAATATGGGACCGCTCGATGCTCTGGAGATACCGGGAACAACAACTGGCCTGAATGCGCTTTGGGTTCGTGGTGGCTACCCCGACAGCTATCTCGCGGAAAGCGATGAACACAGCTACCAACTTAGAAAAGACTTTATACGGACTTACCTTGAGCGAGATGTTGCCCTGTTCGGGCCCAGGCTGCCTGCCGAAACACTTGAACGCCTGTGGACCATGCTGGCGCACAACCAAGGAGCCCTCCTGAATGCTTCAAAGCTCGCCATGGGACTCGATGTCAGTGCGCAGACAGCAAACCGGTACATCGACCTTCTGGTAGACCTTCTGTTGATACGCAGGCTCTCGCCGCTACACAGCAATATTGGCAAGCGACTCGTAAAGTCGCCCAAGGTTTACGTACGCGATAGCGGTCTGCTTCACGCGCTTCTTGGCCTGGCACACTTTGACGCAATTGCAGGGCATCCGGTGGTAGGCGCAAGTTGGGAAGGTTTTGTTGTTGAGAACCTTCTTACGGCTGCACCTGGCCGGACACAAGCAGGTTTTTACCGAACCGCGGCTGGAGCAGAGATCGATCTGGTACTGGACCTGCCACAAGGACAACGTTGGGCGGTTGAAATCAAGAAAGGGCTTTCTCCGAAAACCGAGCGGGGTTTCCATCATGCTCGCAAGGATATAGAGCCTGATCGCACGTTTATCGTCTATTCAGGGCAAGAAAGGTATTCCAGGGCGGAGGGCATCGAGGTTATTGGGCTCAGGGAGTTGGCCACCGAACTAACGACACAATCCGCTTAGATGATGCTCTCTGTGAGATAAATTGTGAATCGGCGTGGAATATTGACCCCTTTCGGGGGGTAATCGGCGTCGAAAATTGACCCCCCATCACGACTGCGGCACAAGCTTTGAGCTTTATGGCTTCGAGGCTTGGAAGGATGTTAGTGGTGGAAACGATCGCGAAGATCCGGCGGGACCATTTGGTCGAGGGCAAGAGCATCAAGGCGATTGCCCGGGACCGGGGCGTATCCCGGAACACGGTGCGCAAGGTGTTGCGTTCCGGGGAGACGACATTCCGCTACGAGCGGGTCTCGCAGCCGCTGTTGTTCGCGCTGGGCGCGGGAAACGGCGACAGAAATGCGCGATTAGAGGACCAGGCGGCTGCTACGCAGCCGCCTTTTCTGAATGGTGAAACTGCAGGGCTTGGGTGTCGCGCAGGCAGTACTCAGTAATCATTCTTGGGGAGGAAAGTGTTTTTCATAGAGCGACTGGATGTGCTCAGCTTCTGCATCCGTCAGGGCGCTGAACTCCTTTTGACGCGCGCGCTGGGATAGCACGCCGCCATTCTGCTGCAAAAATCTGAAAAGCAGATCCACAGTACGCTCTGGCATATCCAGATAGCCCTCAACCTCGCTACGAAAAGCGTCGTAGCGACGCAGGAAGTCGGCTTCTTGAGGTAAATCCTCTTCAATGGTCTTTTGAACGCAGGTGTAGAGAAACTCGGCGTGGGGGGTTGCGTCAAAAAAGCGGTAGAAGTCGCCGGTATCGTTCAAGACGTGCACATTGAATTTTTCCGTCGGCTCCCAATCGATAAGCGGCAGCAATCGTTCGGAATAACTTTCCAGAACACCACGATACTCATCAATGCGCTCCAGAATTGCAGCTGAGACTGGGAAAACAACGCCAGGCGGATTGAATCCGCGCTCGGCTAGAACATGGTGAATAAGATAGCGGTGAATCCGGCCGTTGCCGTCTTCAAATGGATGAATATAGACAAAACCAAAAGCCAGCACGGCTGCAGCAACTATGGGATCCAAGTCTCGCGCTTGGCCTCTATCGAAGGCGATCATCCCCTCGATGAGTCCAAATAGATCCTCGGGACGCGCGTTGATGTGGTCTGGAAGCGGCATCCTGGTGACACGGTCATGCTCGCCGACAAAACCGCCTTCCCCCCGAAAGCCAAGCATCACGAAGCGTGCATCGCCAATGACGATCTTCTGCAGGCGCTCTAGTTCGTCCATATCGAGTGGCTGCCGACCAGCTTGCCCAATGGCACGCCCCCAGCGCTGAACGCGGTCTTGAGGCGCACTCTCGC
>JBLRWC010000062.1:0-8903 GCA_047921455.1 Gammaproteobacteria bacterium | reverse complement strand
CGCAAGTGCTCGAGATAACCCTGCAGCTCCGCCGAGGCACGCGCGCCACGCTCGCGGTTGACGAGTTCGCGGCGTTCCTCGGGGCGCAGCAGGTCGAGACCACCCGGCGTGACGGACAGAACCCGGACGGCGAAATAGCCACCCGGACCCTCGGCCGCGACCGCGGTCGGCGCACCAGGCGCAGGGCGCGGGGCGCTGAAGGCAGCCTGTGCGACGGTCGGCGGCACGGTAGCGTCATTGCGGATGACGGTGACGCCGGCGACGAAGTCGGCCGAGAGATCGGCGGCGACGTCGGCGATGGGCTCGCCGGCCGCGAGGCGCGCGCTGGCTTGTTCGCCCAGCTCGCGGGCGCGCTCGGCGGCGCGCTCGCGCTCGAGTTCTGCGCGAATCTCCGCGGCGACTTCCTGCAACGGCCGCAGCTCCGGCGGGTTGTGTGCGGTGACTCGAATCACGGCCGCGCGACCGTCGTCGAGTTCGAGCAGCGCGCTGTTCTCGCGCCGGTCGAGCACGGCTTCGCTCCAGGCGGCTTCGATGACGGCGCGGCTGGCGGCGATGCCGGGCCCGCCGCTGCGCGTGACGTCCTCGACCGTGCGGATCTCGTAACCCAGCTGGGTGGCGGCGGGCCGCAGGCTGTCGGGATTTTCGAAGGCGAGCTGGGCGAGCAGCTCGGCGTCGTCGTAGTAACGGTCTTCGGCCTGGCGGCGCGAGTAGTCGCGCACCAGTTCCTCGCGGGCCTCTTCGAAGCTGGCGCCGCCGGTACGCTCAATTTCCTCGAGCTTGATGAGGTGCCAGCCGAACTCGGAGCGCACCGGTTCGCTGAGCATGCCCTCTTCGAGCGCGAACAGGGCTTCTTCGAAGGCCGGCACCATCATGCCGCGCTCGACCCAGCCGAGATCGCCGCCGGCGCGCGCGCTACCGGGATCCTCGGAGGCTTCGGCGGCCACTTCGGCAAAGTCTTCGCCGGCCTCCAGGCGGGCCTGCAGCAGCTCGATGCGCGCCTCGGCGGCGGTGGGGTCCTCGTCGGCCCGCACGAGTATGTGCGCGGCTTTGCGGCGCTCGAGTCCGAGGAAACGCTCGGGCTCGCGGCGGGTTTCCATTTCGTAGAAGTCGCGCAGTTCCTCTTCGGACAGCTGGACGTCTTCGGCCAGCCGGTCGAGACGAATCTCGAGGTACTCGAGGTCGACGCTCTCGGTAGTTTGCCAGCGCGTGGGGGTGGCCTGGTAGCGGGCCTCGACGTCGGCCTCGCTGGTCTCGATGTCGGCGCGGAAACGTTCCAGCGGCAGGGTAATCCATTCGACTTCGCGCAACTCGCGTTGCAACGCCACGCGGCGCTCGAGTTCTTCCTCGGTAATGAAGGAGGACAACACGATGGCGTCCTGCAGCTGCTGGATTTCCAGCATGCGGCGTTGTTCGGCCTCGAACGTCGCGGGGGTGTAGCCGGCGCCCGCGAGGGTAGCGCGGTAGGCGTCCATGCTGAAGCGGCCACCGACCTGGAACACTTCATAGGACTGGATGTAGTTCATCAGGTCGGCGTCGCTGATGCGATAGCGATGCTCCTGGGCGCGTTGCTGCAGCAGCTCGCGGCGCACGAACTGCTCGATCACGCCGCGGCGGATCTCGACAGCAAGTTCCTCGGGCAGATCGCCGCGGAAGCTTTGCTGGAAGTTCGCCACCTGCTCCTGGTAGGCGCGGCGCACCGGCTCGACCGGCACCTCCGCGCCGTTCACCTTGGCGGCCATCGGCGTCGGCGTGAAGCTCAGGTCGATGCCCCACACGGCGAACACGATGCCGATCGTAATCACGATCGTCCAGGCTACCCAGCCGGTGATCTTCTCGCGAATTTTCTGCAGCATGATCTGCCTCGATTCCGTCATCGGACCCGGCCGGGCGGGTCCTGAAAGTGAAAGGGCGCCACAGGGGCGCCCTTTCGTCTATTGGCGGAGCGGACGGGACTCGAACCCGCGACCCCCGGCGTGACAGGCCGGTATTCTAACCAACTGAACTACCGCTCCTGAAAATCAACCTGGTGGGTGCTGAAGGGATCGAACCTTCGACCTTCGCCGTGTAAAGGCGACGCTCTCCCAGCTGAGCTAAGCACCCGGCTCCCCGGGAGGGCGCGCTAGTTTACAGCGTCCTTGAGGGCTTTGCCAGCCTTGAAGCCGGGGACGCGGCTGGCGGGGATATCGATGGGTGCGCCGGTCTTGGGGTTGCGGCCCTGGCGCGCGGCCCGGTTTTTCACCGAGAAGCTGCCGAAACCAATGATTGCAACCTGGTCGCCCTTCTTGAGGGACTTGGTTACGGTGTCCACGAAAGCTTCGACGGCCTTGGTGGCGTCGGCCTTGCTCAGGTCGGCGGCCGCGGCTACGGCTTCGATCAATTCGCCCTTGTTCATCAGCGTACCTTCAAATTCTTTGCGTGAATGTATATGAACCTTTGCATGGTTCCTGTTTTTCGCCAACACCGCCGGACACGCCCTGTCCTCGTGTGGCAGTTCCGGGCGGCTTTTCCGCGTCCCTAAATCAGACGACCCACCAGTGCGGCGGGCCGAGCGTCCGACGGTCAAGCGTGGTGGAAGCTGCGATTTATAGCAAGCGCACCGCGCAAGGTCAATGCGACTCGCCGCCGCCAGGGCTGGTGACGCCGCGTCGGCCTGCTCATGCAGTCCAGTGGTGCGTCTGCAGTGTGGGTGCGCACGCTACTTGTGCGGATGCACATTAGCCGGTGCGCCAAGGTATGATAGCCGCAAACTTCTCCGGGGACATTACCGATGGAACTCGATCCACTGCTGATCTCGCGCATCCAGTTCGCATTCGTCGTCTCCTTCCACGCCATCTTCCCGGTCTTCTCGATCGGGTTGGCCGCATACATTGCGTTGCTGGAAGGGCTCTACTTCAAGACCGACAACCCGGTCTACCTGAAACTTTCCAAGTTCTGGATCAAGATCTTTGCCGTCGTGTTCGGCATGGGCGTGGTCTCGGGCATCGTGATGGCCTTCCAGTTCGGCACGAACTGGAGCAACTACTCCTACTCGGCGGCCAACTTCATCGGCCCGCTGCTCGCCTACGAGGTGGTGACCGCCTTCTTCCTCGAGGCGACTTTCCTGGGCGTGTTGCTGTTCGGCCGTGACAAGGTGCCGCACGGCATGCACCTGTTCTCGGCCTGCATGGTCGCCGTCGGCACCTTCATCTCTTCGTTCTGGATCCTCTCGGCCAACAGCTGGATGCACACCCCGGCCGGCGTGGACATGGTCGGCGGCATGATCCAGATGACCTCCTGGACGGAAGCCATCTTCAATTCGTCGTTCCCGTATCGTTTCGCGCATTTCGCGATCGCCTCGTTCATCACGGGTGGTTTCGTGGTCGCCGGCATCAGCGCCTGGTACCTGTTGCACGACCGGCACCATGACATCGCGCAGAAAGCGCTCAAGATGTGCGTCATCATGCTCGCCATCGCCACGCCGCTCCAGCTCCTCAGTGGCGACATGCACGGGCTGAATACCTTCGAAGAGCAGCCGATCAAGGTGGCGGCCATGGAAGGCGTGTGGGAGACCACCGCGGGCGCGCCGCTGCTGCTGTTCGCGATTCCGGATGCCAGGAACGAGACCAACCATTTCGAGATCGGCATTCCGAAACTGGCTAGCCTGATCCTGACGCACAGCCTCGACGGCGAGGTGACCGGGCTGAAGTCGGTGCCGCCGGAGGAGCGGCCACCGGTGGGCATCGTGTTCTGGAGTTTCCGCGTCATGGTCGCCATCGGCATGCTGATGATCGCCGTCTCGCTGTACGCGGCCTGGAAGCTCTACCGCGGCACGCTCTACGAGACGCGCAGCCTGCTCAAGGTGCTGAGCTGGATGATTCCGCTGCCCTTCGTGGCGGTGCTGGCCGGATGGTTCGTGACCGAAGTCGGCCGTCAGCCCTGGCTGATCCATGGGATGATGACCGTCGGCGAGGGCGTGACGCCGTCGCTCACCGGCTGGATGACGCTCGCCACGCTGATCGGCTACATCGCGGTCTACGCGGTCGTGCTGTTTGCCGGCCTGTTCTACCTGCGCAAGGTCATCAAGGCCGGCCCCGATCCGGTCGGGGGGGAAACCGACGAGGAGAGCGCGCGGCCGAAGCGGCCCTGGTCGGTCGCCTCGGGGCACCTGGATGACGCCGCCGGCACGGCAAGGAGCTGAACATGGAACTCATCGACCTGACACTCATCTGGGTGCTGCTCATCGGCTTTGGCGTGTTCATGTACGTGCTCATGGACGGCTTCGACCTGGGCGTGGGCATTCTCTTCCCGTTTGCGCCGAGTGACGAGTCGCGCGACGAGATGATGAACTCCGTGGCGCCGGTGTGGGACGGCAACGAGACCTGGCTGATCCTCGGCGGCGCCGGCCTGCTGGCGGCGTTCCCGATGATCTACTCGGTGTTCCTGCCGGCGTTGTACATCGGCGTATTCCTGCTGCTGGCCGGGCTGATCTTCCGCGGCATCGCCTTCGAGTTCCGCTTCAAGGCCACCACGAACAAGCACCTGTGGGACTACTCGTTCTTTGGCGGCTCCACGGTCGCCTCGTTCGCGCAGGGCGCCGTGATCGGTTCCTACGTGCAGGGCTTCAACGTGGTGGACGGCCGCTATGTCGGGGGCGCGTTCGACTGGCTGACGCCGTTCACGCTGATGACCGGTCTCGGCGTGGTGGCGGGCTATGCCCTGCTCGGCGTGACCTGGACCATCATGAAAACCGAGGGCCGCACGCAGGACTGGGCCTTCAGGCTCGCCCCGCGGCTGCTCGCCGTCGTACTGGTGTTCTTCGTGCTGGTCAGCCTGTGGACGCCGCTCACCAATGAGCGCGTCATGAGCCGCTGGTTCGATCACGTGAACTGGCTGTGGGTGTTCCCGGCGCTGACCGTCGCGTTCGCCGTCTGGGTGTTCCGGATGCTCAAGCGACGCGCCGAGACAGCGCCGTTCCTGGGCTCGATGACGCTGTTCTCGATGTTCTACCTCGGCATCCTGATCTCCATGTGGCCGCTGGCGGTGCCGCCCGACTACACCTTCTGGGACGCCGCGTCGGATCCGGGCAGCCAGTTGTTTTTGCTGATCGGGTTCCTGTTCCTGATCCCGATCGTGCTCGGTTACACCGCCTGGACCTACTGGGTGTTCCGCGGCAAGGTGAAAGCCGGGGCCGGCTACGCTGGCCACTGAGGCCGGCGCCGGCCACCACGGCTGGCTGAAATCGCGGGCGCCGGCCTGGCTGGCGCCCGCTTCGCTTGCGCTGGCCGTCGTGGAAGCGCTGTGCGTGCTGGGCCAGGCGCTGCTGCTGGCGTGGCTTATCGCGGCCGCTATCATCGACGGCGCCGACCTGGTCGCGCTGCGCTGGCCGCTGGCCGGACTGTTGGCGGTGCTGGCGCTGCGGGCGCTGGTGGGCGGCCTGCGCGGCAGCCTCAGCGCGCAGGCCTCGGGCGCCGTGCGCCAGCAGCTGCGCAGCGAGCTGTTCAGCCGCATGGTCGACGCCGGCCCGTTGCTCAAGGGACGGCTCGGCACCGGCGCGCTGACCACCGTGCTGGTGGAACAAACCGAGACCCTGGATCCTTACTACGCGCGCTTTCTGCCGCAGATGGCGACGGTCAAGGTGGTGCCGCTCGCGATTCTCGGCGCCGTATTCTGGGCCAACTGGCTGGCGGGCGTGCTGCTGCTGTTGAGCGCCCCGTTGATCCCGGTGTTCATGATTCTCATCGGCATGGGCGCCCAGCAGGTCAGCCGCGACCAGCAACAGGCCATGGCGCGCCTGAGCGGCCTGTTCTTCGACCGGCTGCAGGGCATGGACACGCTGCGCCGCTTCGGCGCCGAGCAGCGCGAGTCGCGCCGTATCGCAGCCTTTGCGGAAGACTTTCGCCGCCGCACCATGCAGGTGCTGCGCGTCGCTTTCCTGTCCTCGGCGGTGCTGGAGTTTTTCAGTGCCATCGCGATCGCCACGCTGGCGGTTTACATCGGCCTGGGCCTGCTCGGCTACATCCAGCTCGGCCCGACGGACTCGCTGACGCTGTTTTCCGGCCTGTTCATCCTGCTGCTGGCGCCCGAGTTCTATAACCCCCTGCGCACCCTGGCGCAGCACTGGCACGACCGCGCTGGCGCGCTGGCCGCGGCCGCCGGCATCCGCGAAGTACTGGCCACCCCACCCGCCCGGCCGGAGCCGGCGCAACCGGCCGCAGGGCTCCCGGCGCGCGCCTGCACGGTCGAAGTGCGCGGTGTGCAACTGGCCCTGGCCGGTCGTAACGCCTTGTTCACCGACCTCGAGCTGCACGTGGCGGCGGGTGAAAAACTGGTCATCGCCGGCGCCAGCGGCAGCGGCAAGTCCACCTTGCTCGCGCTCGTCGGCGGTTTTCTGCAAGCCGACGCGGGCGATATCCTGCTGGGCGGGACGCCGGTAGCCGCCCTGACGCGCGCCCAGCTCAGCCAGGTACGCGCTTACCTCGGCCAGCAACCCTTCCTGGCCGCGGCGAGCATCCGCGACAACATCCTGCTCGGCGCCGTGGCCAGCGACGAGGCGCTTGCGCGCGCCGTCACGCTGGCCGGGCTGGACGAATTCCTGCACACGCTGCCCGAGGGACTCGCCACGCGCCTGGGCCAGGACGGGCTGGGCGTCTCGGGCGGCCAGGCGCGCCGCATTGCACTGGCGCGAGTGCTGCTGACCCCGCGGCCGTTGCTGCTGCTCGACGAGCCCACCGCCAGCCTGGACGCCGCCACCGAGCAGCGCTTCTGGGACGACCTCGACCGCGCCCTGGCGGCACAACCCATGACCGTGATCTGCGCCAGCCACAGCGCGCTGGCGCTGCGCTGGGCCGATCGCACGCTGCGGCTGCAGGACGGCCGCCTGCGGGAGCACGGCCGGGAGCACAACACGTGAACGACCGCCTCGGCCTCGTCCGGCTGCTCGGCCACCGCCGCTGGTGGCTGCTGGGCGGACTGTTGCTCATCATGCTCAGCGTGGCGGCCGGGGTGGCGCTGCTGGCGCTGTCGGGCTGGTTCATCACCGCCAGCGCGCTCGCCGGACTCGGCCTGATCGTCACCCTGGATATTTTCACGCCCGGCGCCGGCATCCGCGCCGCGGCGGTCACGCGCACCGTGTCGCGCTACCTGGAGCGGTTGGTCACGCACGAGGCCACCTTCCGCTTGCTGGCCGATTTGCGCCTCCGGCTGTTCGATCGCCTGCTCGAGCTCGACGAGGCGCAGCTCCGGGCGCTGCAGCGCGGCGACACCCTCAACCGGCTCACGGCCGATGTCGACACGCTCGACCACCTGTTTCTCGGCGTCATCGGGCCGGGGCTGTCGGCTTTTTTACTGACCCTGGTGGCGGCGCTGCTGGCGGGCGTGCTGATCGACGCCCAGGTCGCGCTCGTGGTCGGCGCGCTGCTGCTGGCGCTCAATCCGCTGCTGGCCGAAACGACGCGCCGGCGCGGGCACGCCGCCAGCCGCGCGCTGGTCACTGCCCTGCCCGGCCTGCGGCGGCACGCCAGCGACAGCCTCGAGGGACTGCAGGACCTGGTGGCCTTCGACCTCGGCGACCGGCAACGGGCGGAACTCGAAGCGCGCTCAGCCGAGGTGATCGGCCTGCAGGCACGGCTGCAACGCCTGGACGCCACCGGCCAGGCGCTGGTGACCCTGGTCGGCCTGGTCGCCGCCTGGCTGGCGCTGGTACTGGGCATAGGGCTGTTCCAGGCCGGCGCGGCGAGCGGCCCGGTGCTCGGCCTGCTGGTACTGGGCGTGCTCGGCCTGGGGGAAGCCTGGCAGGCGCTGCCGGGGGCCTGGCGCCGGCTGGAACAGTGCCGCGGCGCCGCCTGGCGCCTCGGCGCGACCATGGAACAACGGCCAGTGCTGCGAGCGGCGCCGGACGGCCTCGCGCCGGCGGGCCAGCGCCTCGAACTGGAGCGCGTGAGTTTCCGTTACCGCGCGGACCTGCCGCCGGTGCTCGAAGATTTCAGCTTGGTGGTCGAAGCGGGCGAACGCCTGGCGCTGGTCGGGCCGAGCGGCGCCGGCAAGACGACCCTGGCGATGCTGCTGATGCGCCAGCTGGACCCGGACCAGGGCGTGGTCAGCCTGCAGGGCGTGGACCTGCGCCAGCTTGACCAGGACCTGTTGCGCCGCCACATCGGCCTGCTGGCCCAGCGGCCGGTGCTGTTTCGGGACACGCTGGCGGCGAACCTGCGGCTGGCGGCGCCCGACGCCAGCGACGAGGACCTGGAGCAAGCGATCGCGACCGCCGGGCTGAGCGAGTTCGTCGCGGGGCTCGAGGACGGCCTGGACACCTGGGTCAACGAGGCGGCCAGCAATATCTCCGGCGGCGAGGCGCGACGGCTGGCGCTGGCCCGGCTGGTGCTGACCGATTGCCCGATCGTCATCCTGGATGAGCCGACGACCGGCCTCGACGCCGACACTGCGCGCGCCCTGGCAGCCACGCTGGCGGATTGGCTGGCCGGCCGCACCGCCATCATGATTACGCACGACCCCGAGTTACTGCCGGCCCACGACCGGGTGGTCCGGGTGGGCTGACCACCCGGCGCGTCAAACCCGCGTGACGCCCCCACCAGGCCCCCACCAGGCCCACGCCAGGCCTTAGTGCGCGTGCACACCCTTGCCTTCGGGCTTGGTCTCGGCCGCGGGCGGCTCCTCGGGCGCCGGCTCCTCGAGCGCGGTCGGCGCATGCTTGAGCGCCACCTCGAGCACCTGGTCGATCCACTTCACGGGCTTGATCTCGAGCTTGCCCTTGATGTTTTTCGGAATCTCGACGAGATCTTTCTCGTTCTCCTCGGGAATCACCACGGTGGTGATGCCGCCGCGATGCGCCGCGAGCAGCTTCTCCTTCAGCCCGCCGATCGGCAGCACCTCGCCGCGCAGCGTGATCTCGCCGGTCATGGCGACAT
>JBLRWC010000061.1:0-9843 GCA_047921455.1 Gammaproteobacteria bacterium | reverse complement strand
GCACCAACCACAAGAACCTGCATGTGCGCGGCTACAAGGAGGAAGGCACCACCACCACGCCGTTCGACATGGCCGTGATCAACGACCTCGATCGCTTCCACCTGTGCGAGGACGTCATCGACCGCCTGCCGCAGCTCGGCAGCCGCTCCGCCTACTTCAGGCAGCGCCTGCGCGAGAAGCTGATCGATCACAAGCACTACATCGAGAAGCACGGTGACGACATGCCCGAGATCAGCGGCTGGCGCTGGGGGCGGAGTAAAGCCATACCCGCGGCCGGCACCTCGACCGAGGGGGATAACGTCTAGGGATCAAGCCCGGACATCGCGCCGTTCGGCGGCCTGGACGGCCCGGGGTAGCTCATAGTCCTATCAGCATCAATGAAGCGAGCCCGAGGAACGCGAAGAAACCGACCACGTCGGTAACCGTGGTCACAAAAGGCCCCGAGGCCAGCGCGGGGTCTACGCCCATCCTGTCCAGCGCCAGCGGCAGCACGATCCCGGCAAAAGCAGCCGCGCCCAATGTCAGCAGCATCGCCATGGCAATCACCACCGCGAGCATGGGCACACCGAACCAGAAGGCAACGACGAGGGACATGATGATCCCGAACGCGGTGCCGTTGAGCACGCCCACCACGACCTCGCGCCACAGGACCCGTTGCGCGTTCTGGCTGGTCAACTCGCGCGTCGCCAGCGCCCGCACGGCCACGGTCATCGATTGTGTGCCGGCGTTGCCGCCCATCGATGCCACGATGGGCATCAGCACCGCCAGCGCCACCATGGTGTCGATCTCTTCCTCGAACAACGAGATTACGAAGGAGGCCAGGATCGCCGTCAGCAGGTTGAGGAACAGCCAGACGAAACGGCCGCGCGTCGTCACCCAGATGCGGTCGCTGAGCGAGCTTTCGCCACTGACGCCGGCCAGGCGCAGGATGTCCTCTTCGAGTTCCTCGTCGAGCACGTTCATGGCGTCGTCGATGGTGATCACGCCGATCAGCCGGCCCGCCTCGTCGACGACGGGCATGGAAATCAGGTGGTACTTGTTGAACAGGTGCGCGACGTCGGCCTCGTCCTCGGCCGCCCCGATGGTACGGAAACTGTCTTCGCTGATGTCCTTGAGCAGCACCTCGCGCCGTGCTGCCAGAACGCGGCCAAGCGTCGTGTACCCGGTGGGACGGTCCTCGGCGTCCAACAGGATGATGTGATAGAACTGGTCGGGCAGCCATTCGGCAGCGCGCAGGTAGTCGATCATCTCGCCCACGCTGAAATGCTCCGGCGCCGTGACCGTCTCGGACTGCATCAGCCGCCCGGCCGAGCCCTCCGGCCAGGCCATCGAGCTCTGTACGGCTTCGCGGTCCTCGCTCTCCAGCGAGCGCAGGATGAAGTCCCGTCCCGGCTGCTCGAGGTCTTCGAGAATATCGACCAGGTCGTCGGAGTCGAGTTCGCGCACGGCCTCGGCCAGCACGTCCGGCGGCAGAGCCTCGATGACCTCGTCGCGAATCGACTCATCGATCTCGGAGAGAATCTCGCCTTCGAATTCCGCGGCGTAGAGGCGCAGGAAATTCCCTCGCTGGTCCGTGTCCAGCTGCTCCAGCACGTCCGCGATATCCGCGGGGTGGACGGGCTCAAGCGCCACCTTCAGCCCGACAGCATCCTCCGCCTCGATCGCGGTACGGATCACTTCCCACTGTTCGGGCGTGATCTCTGCAAGGACTTCCACGACGTCCTCGGTTTGTTCTGGTTGTTCCATCGGGCGTCCTTCTTCCGCGTGCCCCGCGATCTTACGCGGGACGGCGGCATAAATATGGCCAGCAACGCTGATCCGGGGATGCGGCGGCCCATGCATCCCGAAAACCCTGCGCTGCGAATGGCACTATCATAGCTTGTCAAAATTCCCGGGAGCGCCACCATGCGATTGCTGACCCTGATCTCAAAGACCGTACTGCTTGCCCTGGCTTGCTGCCTGGCCGCGCCGCTGCAAGCCGCCGGCCCCATGCCGACCACCATCCTGTTTGAAAACGTCCGGATCTTCGACGGTCAGTCCGATACCTTATCCGGCTCGATGAATGTGCTGGTCCGCGGCAACCGCATAGAAAAAATCTCGCCCGACCCGATCGCCACGGACCGCAGCGCGATGACGCGCATCATCCACGGTGACGGGCGCACGCTGATGCCGGGGCTGATCGACGCGCACACCCACATCATGTTCGCCACCGTGCCGCAGCTTGCGCTGCTGACCAGCGACGTTGGGTTCCTGAATGTTGCTGCGGTGCGCGCGGCGGAAGATATGCTGATGCGCGGTTTTACCAGCATTCGCGACCTCGGCGGGCCGGTGTTCGGCTTGAAGCGGGGCATCGACCTGGGCCTCGTGCCCGGGCCGCGCATCTGGCCCTCGGGTGCGTTCATTTCCCAGTCGGGCGGCCACGGGGATTTCCGCCTGCCCAACGAGCTGCCCGCCGCACCGGGCAGCTTCTCCTTCAGCGAGCGGGTCGGCGCGGCCGCCATCGCCGACAATCCGGACACGGTCCGCCTGCGGGCGCGGGAGCAGCTGGCGTTGGGCGCCTCGCAGGTCAAGTTGATGGCCGGCGGCGGCGTAGCGTCCAGCTTCGACCCGCTCGACGTCACCCAGTACACCGTGCCGGAACTGCGCGCCGCGGTGGAGGCCGCGGAGAACTGGGGCACCTATGTCACGGTGCATGCCTATACACCGCGGGCTGTTCAACAAGCGATCGAGGCCGGGGTGAAGTGCATCGACCATGGCCAGATGCTCGACGAAACCACCGCCAGGTTGATGGCGCGCAACGGTACCTGGTGGAGCCTGCAGCCCTTCGTGGACGACGGGATGTCGCCGTTCCCCGAGGGCTCGCCGAACCGCGCCAAGCAACTCGAGATGTATGCCGGCACCGACAATGCCTTCGCGCTCGCCAGGAAACACAAGATCAAGGTTGCATGGGGCACCGACACGCTCTTCAACCGCGAGAAGGCCGCCACCCAGGGCGCACAGCTCGCTGGCATGGTGCGCTGGTTCACGCCAGTCGAGGTCCTCAGGATGGCAACCTCCGGGAATGCCGAACTGCTCGCCTTGTCGGGCCCGCGCAGCCCCTACCCGGGGAAGCTTGGCGTCGTCGCGGAAGGCGCGCTGGCCGACCTGCTGCTGGTAGACGGCAACCCGCTCGAGAACATCGAGCTGGTGGCCGACGCCGCGAACAACTTCGTGCTGATCATGAAGGACGGCAAGATCTACAAGGATGCCGTGCAGTAGGGGAAAGCCCGTGCCGGCCAGCTGAGGGAGCACGCGATCTGCGTGTTGGTTGTCTTGCTCACGACATGGCGCCGCTGGACCGCTGAGCTGTGCGAACTTCGCGCACCGAGAGGGACTATCCTATTGATAGTTAGAATCTATTAGACAGCGCTTATCCATCGTCATACCCTATATCCATCATTCGCAAAAGGAACACAGCCATGTCGAACGAAGCAAAGTGCCCCGTCATACACGGCGGCAACACCGCGGCCGGCGACCCGAATATGGAATGGTGGCCGAATGCGCTGAACCTTGACATCCTTCATCAGCACGACAGCAAGACCGACCCCATGGGGAAGGACTTCGACTATCGCGAAGAACTCAAGAAACTCGATGTCGCTGCGCTGAAGAAAGATCTGCATGCCCTGATGACCGACAGCCAGGAATGGTGGCCGGCAGACTGGGGGCATTATGGCGGCCTGATGATTCGCATGGCCTGGCATGCCGCCGGGTCCTATCGCCTGGCAGACGGCCGCGGCGGCGGCGGCACCGGCAACCAGCGCTTCGCCCCGTTGAACTCCTGGCCCGACAACGTGAACCTGGACAAGGCCCGTCGCCTGCTCTGGCCGATCAAGAAAAAGTACGGCAACAAGATCAGCTGGGCGGATCTCCTGATCCTGGCCGGCAACGTCGCCTACGAATCCATGGGCCTGAAGACGTTCGGATTCGCCTTCGGCCGCGAGGACATCTGGCACCCCGAGAAAGACATTTACTGGGGCGCCGAAAAAGAATGGCTGGATTCGACTCGCTACGAAGACGAAGACCGCGAGTCGCTCGAGAACCCGCTGGCCGCGGTGCAGATGGGCCTGATTTACGTCAATCCTGAAGGGGTGGGCGGCACGCCTGATCCGCTCCGCACGGCCCATGACGTGCGCGTGACGTTTGCCCGCATGGCGATGAACGACGAAGAAACTGTCGCCCTGACCGCCGGGGGCCATACCGTGGGCAAGTGCCACGGTAACGGTGACGCCGCACTGCTGGGACCGGAGCCCGAGGCCGCCGATGTCGAGGAGCAGGGGCTGGGCTGGAACAACCACACCAAGCGTGGCGTCGGCCGCGACACTGTGACCAGCGGCCTGGAGGGTGCCTGGACCTCGCAGCCCACCCGGTGGGACAACGGTTACTTCGACATGCTGCTCAACCACGAGTGGGAATCGAAAAAGAGCCCGGCCGGCGCCTGGCAGTGGGAACCGGTGGATATCAAGGAAGAAGACCGGCCCGTCGACGTCGAGGATCCGTCGATCCGGCGCACCCCGATCATGACGGACGCCGACATGGCCATGAAGGTGGACCCGGAATACCGGAAAATCTCCGAGCGCTTCCACAAGGATCCCGAGTATTTTTCGGAGGTGTTCGCACGCGCCTGGTTCAAGCTCACCCACCGCGACATGGGACCCAAGGCGCGCTACATCGGTCCCGAGGTTCCCCAGGAAGACCTGGTCTGGCAGGACCCGGTGCCCGCCGGCCGCACTGACTATGATGTCGACGCCGTGAAAGACCAGATCGCCGCCAGCGGCCTGACCGGCAGCGACATGATCACGACGGCGTGGGACAGCGCGCGGACGTTCCGCGGCTCAGACATGCGCGGCGGCGCCAATGGCGCGCGCATCCGTCTCGCCCCGCAGAAAGATTGGGAAGGCAACGAGCCGGAGCGCCTGGCGAGGGTTCTCAAGGTACTGGAAGGCATTGCGGCCGACACCGGCGCCAGCGTGGCCGATGTCATCGTGCTCGCTGGCAATGTCGGCGTCGAACAAGCCGCACGGGCGGCAGGGTTTGACGTCACCGTGCCCTTCGCGCCCGGCCGCGGCGACGCGACCGACGAGATGACCGACGCGGAATCCTTCGACGCGCTGGAACCGATCCACGACGGCTATCGCAACTGGCTCAAGAAGGACTATCTCGTCAGCGCCGAAGAGTTGCTGCTCGACCGCACGCAGCTGATGGGCCTGACGGCCCACGAGATGACGGTGCTGGTCGGCGGCATGCGGGTCCTCGGCACCAACCACGGCGGCACCGCCCACGGGGTGTTCACTGATCGCGAGGGCGCCCTGACGAACGACTTCTTCGTCAACCTGACGGACATGGCTTACCGGTGGCAGCCCGCCGGCGACAACCTGTATGAAATCCGCGACCGCAAGACTGACCAGGTAAAGTGGACGGCGACCCGGGTGGATCTCGTGTTCGGGTCTAACTCGATCCTGCGTGCCTATGCCGAGGTGTATGCACAGGATGACAACCAGGAAAAGTTTGTCCATGACTTTGTGGCGGCGTGGAGCAAGGTGATGAACGCAGATCGTTTTGACCTGGCTTGAGCTGGATGCCCGCCTGTCCGGGCGCCCCCGCGGGCGCCCGGACAGATGCTGCCGTCTCGATACCCGCTGACTCCATATCCACCGGCCCGATCACCGTTGAGCGGCATCGGGCGATAGCCTTAGACAATCACGTTGATAGGTTTTTTCAATCACTTATTGCATTGCGATAGGTTTAATATATGCCCTGCTACGCTTGGTTCCATGTCTCAAGGGAGTGAATTGAATGCATAAAAAGACAATCGCGTTGCTGGCCGCGCTGGCGGCAACAATGATTTCCGGCCCGTCCTTTGCATCGGGCGCGCCGAAACCGCACCAGTTCTGGTGGCCCGAACAGCTGGACCTGGCGCCACTGCGCGCCCATGCGCCCCAGTCGAATCCCTACGGCGATGACTTCGATTACGCCGCGGCGTTCAATGAGCTCGACCTCGCCGCCGTGAAGCAGGACATCGAGGAATTGATGACCACATCGCAGGACTGGTGGCCGGCCGACTATGGTCACTACGGACCGTTCTTTATTCGCATGGCCTGGCACAGCGCCGGCACTTACCGCACCTTCGACGGTCGCGGCGGCGCCGGCGGCGGCCAGCAGCGCTTCGAGCCACTCAACAGCTGGCCCGACAACGTCAACCTGGACCGGGCCCGGGCCCTGTTGTGGCCCATCAAGCAAAAGTACGGCCGCAGCCTGTCGTGGGCCGACCTCATGGTCCTCACTGGCAACGTCGCGCTGGAATCCATGGGCTTCAAGACCTACGGCTTTGCCGGCGGACGGATCGATGACTGGGAGCCCGACCTGGTCTACTGGGGTCCGGAAACAGAATTCCTGGCCGACGAGCGCTACAGCGGCGACCGTGAACTCGAACGGCCGCTCGCCGCCGTGCAGATGGGTCTCATTTACGTGAACCCGGAAGGACCGAACGGCAATCCCGACCCACTGCTGGCCGCCAAGGACATCCGCGACACGTTCGGCCGCATGGCAATGAACGACGAAGAGACCGTGGCGCTGATTGCCGGCGGCCACACTTTCGGCAAGGCGCATGGCGCCCACAAGCCCGATGATTGCCTGGGCCCCGAGCCTGCGGCAGCCGGCGTCGAGCTGGTCGGCCTGGGCTGGGAAAACAAGTGCGGCACCGGCAATGCCGCCGACACGATCACCAGCGGCCTGGAAGGCGCCTGGTCCGTGAACCCGGTGGCCTGGACGACGCAATACCTGGACAACCTGTTCGGCTTCGAATGGGTGCAGACGAAGAGCCCCGCCGGCGCCATCCAGTGGATCCCGGCGGACGGCCAGGCCGCGAACCTGGTGCCGGACGCCCACGATCCGACCAAGCGGCATGCGCCGGTCATGTTCACCACGGACCTGTCGCTGAAGTTCGATCCCGCTTATCGTGAGATCGCCAAGCGCTTCCATGAAAACCCGGAGGAGTACGAGCTGGCCTTCGCCAAGGCCTGGTTCAAGCTGACCCACCGCGACATGGGGCCGCGTGCCCGCTTCCTCGGCCCGGAAGTGCCAGCCGAGGAACTGATCTGGCAGGATCCCATCCCGGCCGTCGATCACGGGCTGATTGACGACGCAGATATCGCCGCGCTGAAGGCGAGGATCCTCGCCTCGGGACTCACCGTGCCCGAGCTCACCCGTACCGCCTGGGCCTCGGCCGCCACCTTCCGCGGCACCGACCTGCGGGGCGGGGCCAACGGCGCCCGCGTCCGCCTGGCGCCGCAAAAGGACTGGGAAGCCAACAACCCGGCCGAACTGGCCAGGGTGCTGGCGCGCCTGGAGTCCATCCAGCAGGACTTCAATCGTGAGCAGCGTCGCAGCGACAAGAAAGTATCGCTCGCCGACCTCATCGTCCTCGGCGGCGCCGCCGCGATCGAACAGGCGGCGAAAGATGCCGGTCACGACGTGCAGGTTCCCTTCACGCCAGGCCGCATGGACGCCCTGCAGGAGCAGACCGACGTGGCGTCCTTTGCGGTGCTCGAGCCGACCGCGGACGGCTTCCGCAACTATTTCGGCAACGGCAACTACAGCTCGCCGGCGGAAAAGCTGGTCGACAGGGCCAACCTGCTGACCTTGACCGTGCCTGAAATGACGGTCCTGGTGGGCGGCATGCGGGCCCTGAACGCCAATGCCGGTCAGTCTGCACACGGCGTGTTTACTGCGCGTCCTGGCACGTTGAGCAACGATTTCTTCGTGAACCTGCTCGACATGTCGACCCGGTGGACCAAGTCCGCCGACGCGGAGGGCGTTTACGAGGGTCGGGATCGCCAGACGGGTGAACTCAAGTGGACGGCCACTCCCGTGGACCTCATCTTCGGTTCCAACACCGAGCTGCGCGCGGTCTCCGAAGCCTATGCAGCGAACGACGCGCAGGAGCAGTTCGTGCACGACTTCGTCAATGCATGGAACAAGGTGATGACCCTGGATCGCTTCGACGCGAGTTGATGCGGACGGGCTTGGCGCTCGCCAAGACAAGGGCGGCGGCGTTCATACGCCGCCGCTTTTTTTGTGGCCCCGCAACTGGGGCCACCGAGCCTTGAGCCTGCCTTGCTTATTGTCTGCGCATGGTCTTTAGTTCAATAAGGAGACAGGCGTGTCGCTACCCGTGTGTCGCCATCGGCCACCCGTGGTGACGACGCTGCGTCGATGCCGGCGCGGCTTCACTGGCGGCCGGTTCCGGGCTTTGCCCGCCAGTTCGTCCTGCCCATGCGCGAGCGCTTCCTTCAACGCCAAGGAGCGGCGCCATGAAGACCATCCCCACGACCAAACCGCTGGCCGGTGCGACCTTTGTCGCGCTGATCTTCTCGCTGCTCGTGTCCTGCGGCGGCGGCAGCAAAGACGATACCGTCGTCATCCCGCCGATCGATATCACGGGCGCCATCGCCCTGGGTTACGGAACCGACATTTTTGGCACTTACGCCAGCTCGGACAACATCAAGGCCCCTGTGCTGGATCTCCAGGCCCTGAACGCCCAGGGCATGCTGGCGATCGATCGCAACGTCGAGGAAGCAACATTCATCTCGACCAGCGGCACGACCATCAGCGAATACGCCAGCAGTCTTGGCGTCTCGGTCGGCGTGTCCGGCCAATACAAGTTCTTTACCGCGTCTATCGATACTCGCTTCGAGAGCGAGTTCTACTCCAGCGAGGAGTTCGCCTTCGCCACCGTCCAGGAGCTTTATAAAAAGACGGCCCTGAAAATCGGTGAGCAGTACCGGGGAACGGCGCTGAGGAACTTCTTGCTGCCGGAAGCGGCGCACGCGCTCGCGACGTGGACACCGGAGCAGATCCTGGCCGCCTACGGCACGCACGTCATGGTCGGGATCTATGAAGGCGCCCGGCTGGACTACAGCATGGCCTTGCAGATCACCGAGGAAATGCTGTCGCGCGGCGTCAGCGTATATGCCTCGGCCGGTTTCAAGATGGCATTCAATTCCGCGCAGCTGGATACCGGCGTCGATACGACCGAGATGGAACGCGTGCGCCAATCCATCAGGAACACCCACGTGGAGGCGAAAGGAGGCCAGTCGCAATTCGCTCATTGTGATGACACCAACAATCCGGCGATCTGCGATGCGGCCCGTGCTACCTGGCTCAACTCCATCGACCAGAATCCGGTTTTCTGCGCCATCATGCATGACGGCCTGGTGCCGATCTGGGAGTTCGCCGCCGATCCGGCGCAAAGAGCGGCGATCGAGTCACATTACCGGGCCTATGGGATCGGCAAGCATGTGGACTATCCCTTCCCGCGCTACGAGGAAATGGGCCGGACCGTGACCGACCACCACTGGGGATTGATGTGGGCGCGGAAACTCGATGGCGCGCAGGACGACGCCATGCACGCCTCGAGCACCCGATTCAGCTGGGAGTTCGCCGAGTATTGGGTCTCATCCACCGTCAACCCCCTGCGCCATGCAGGCTTTTCCGATTGGCGCATCCCGGCATTCGAGGAACTTTGGACCCTGGTGGTGCAGGCCCCCGGGGCCGATGAACTGGTCGATCGCCGGTTCGGGTTGGTCGATGGGGTGTACTGGTCGAGCACTGACTTCGAGGATGATCCCACGCGGGCATCGGCCCTGTGGCTTTCCTCCGGGCTGAGAAATGCTGCGCCGATACCGTGGTCCAGGAGCGAAGAAAACCGCGGGTCACTGATCCTGGTGCGTGACGCCTACTAGGAGAGGCTGGGCGGCGGCTGTGGCCCCCGGCTTTCGACGCGGTAGGCCGCCGCGTCGAAACGCC
>JBLRWC010000060.1:0-10009 GCA_047921455.1 Gammaproteobacteria bacterium | reverse complement strand
TTCGGGATCTGAAGTAAAAGGCCGGGGGCTCGCAAGAGCCCCCGGTTTTTTCTTGCTCCTTGACAAATGACGGCAATGAGGTAAAGTGCATGCAATGAATGCAAACATAGGGAATGACTCATGGCGATGCTGACGGTTCGCAACCTGCCCGACACGGTGCACCGGGCGCTGCGCGTGCGTGCCGCCCGCCACGGCCGCAGCACCGAGGCCGAGGTCCGGGCGATCCTCGAAGACGCAGTCAAGCCCGAAGGCAGGATCAGGCTGGGCTCTCTGCTGGTCGCTATCGGCCAGGAAGCGCGTCTTAGCGACGAGGAATACGCCGGATTCGGGCAGGCGAGGGACAAGACCCCCGCTGAGCCGGTTGATTTGGAATGATCCTGGTCGATACCAACGTCATCTCGGAACCGCTGCGCAAGACACCCGAGCCCCGAGTGGTCGCCTGGATCAACGCCCAGCCGCTGGAAACGCTCTACCTGTCCGCGGTGACCGTGGCCGAGCTGCGTTTCGGCGTGGCCTCGTTACCCCCGGGCAAGCGTCGCGAGGGACTGCACGAAAGCCTCGAAACGCGTGTCTTGCCGCTGTTTGCCGGACGCATCCTGTCGTTCGATCTTGCCGCGTCGCAGGCGTACGCAGAACTGATGGCCAACGCCCGTGCCGCCGGGGCCTTGCCAGGCACCGCTGACGGGTTGATCGCGGCGACCGCAAGGGCGAACGGAATGATGGTCGCTACCCGCGACATTGCGCCGTTCGAGGCGCTCGGCGTCAGGGTAATCGATCCCTGGAGTGCGTGATGCTTGCGGGGAGTTGCGGGCTGTAGGCTGGCCGGATAGCGGCTAACGTCTAAGCGCCCTAAAGAAAAAGCCCCGGCCTCTTGCGAGACCGGGGCCAGTAGATCAACTGTCGGCGCTCTAGGTGCCTACGTTGGAGACCTTATCTCGAGATACGCAACTCGACCCGGCGGTTCATTGCCCGGCCCACGTCGGTCGCGTTGTCCGCGATTGGCTCTGCCTCGCCATAGCCGCGGTAGCTGAGACGGCCGCGGTCGATGCCGGCATCAACGAGGTACTCCAACACACCCCGGGCACGCTGCTCGGAGAGACGCTGGTTATAGGCCGGATTGCCCACTGAGTCGGTGTGGCCGGCAACTTCGACGCGCACGTTCGGGTTTTGCTTGAGTGTTTCCACCGCTTCCCTGAGGACACCGCGTTCGTCAGCGGTGATCTGCGCCGAATCGAAAGCAAAGACCACGCCCTCAAGCCGGATGACCTCCGGCACGACCACTGGCTCCGGTTCAGGCGGCGGCGGCGGTGGCGGCGGGGGCGGCGGCGGTGGTGGCGGTGGCGGTGGTGCAGCGGCCGGCGCGGGTTCAGCGTACGGCTGACCGAACGGAATCTGCAGGCCGACCTTGAGCATCAGATCGTTATAGCTGCTGCGCAGGCCGGTATCCTGGCGACGTTCCTGGTCGAGCCGATAGCGCAATTCGGTTCTCAGCGCGACCGAGCCACCGACGGTCAGGTCGGTCAGCAGGCCGACGCCGAAATTGACGTAAAGGTTGTCCTCGTCCGGGCCGAAATTGCGGTTTTTCTTGTTCCAGCCCAGGCCGCCCAGGATATAGGGCGAAAAGCGCTCGGCACGATAGAAAACCCGTGAAATGTCGGCGCCGGCACCCCAGTAATCGGTGTCATCGAGGCCTTCGAGCTGGTAACCAAACGCGTGGAACTCGAGGTTGATGTCCTCAGTGATCGCGCGTCCGATGGACAGCGCCGCGCCGATATCGTCATCGACCAGGCGGTCGTTATCGACCCAGATCGCCGAGGCCATGGGGGTGATATACCACTGGCCGGGTTTTTCCGCTGCAGCGGTGACGCCGCTGACAAGCAGGCCTCCCGCAGCGATCCCCGCGACTATTAACCGTTTCATTATTTTCGTCTCCGTTACAAGAATTGAGCAATGCACATTAGGCCACTCGCTCATGTGGCCCTGTGGCTGCCACCGTCTTTGGTTACTATAGCCCAAACGGCGCGATTTTTTGTTGTGTATTCATGTTTCGAGACCCGTGCTGGAATGGATTCTCGGGCGCCGGAACATGCCCGGGGCGCGGCTTCACGGTAGAATCCTGGCAATGCTGGCGGAGTCCGCGAATCAAATGCCCATGAGTAGAGGTTGGCGATGGTTGGTGGCGGCGTTGCTGCTGGTCGTCCTGGCGGCCTGCGCTGCGGTCGAGGACCAGCGGGATTATCATCGCCACTCAATGAGCGACCTGCGGGAGGACTGGCGGCAGCCGGGAATCCTGTTGTTCGAGACGACGACCTCGCCCGCCTTCCCCGCCGAAAGCGAGACGGCCGAGGCGACGCGGATGGAGTGGCTGGCGGTATGGATGAAGCGCTCGGGTTACTGTCCAGCGGGCTGGGAAATCCTGTCACGGACAGCCATCGACCCGAGGGAAGTCCACGCCCGCCGGCATGACCTGAGGTATGAACTGAGGTGCGCGCCAGCCGCGCAATCGCCCGGTAATTGAGGCATGCCACGATTCCCCGCACGGTCATGATCGTGGACAATACCCTGTTACGGTATCGACCGGTGGGCCAGGAAGTCGGTAGAGAGGCCGGCTCGAGGGCCTCGACCCAACGACAATTTGGTGATTAATGACTAACCAGACGGCAGAGTTTGACCTGGAACTTATCAAGCGCTATGACGGGCGCGGCCCGCGCTACACGTCGTACCCGACGGCGGTGCAATTCCACGACGGCTTCGGCGAAGAGGACTACAAGCGCCTCGCGCTCGCCAGCAACGGGGATGATCCCGCCTCGCAGCCGTTATCGATTTACGTGCACGTGCCGTTCTGTCATTCCCTCTGCTATTACTGCGGTTGCCACAAGATCATTACGCGCCACCAGCACAGCGCGGATCCCTACGTGGAACACATGGTCGAGGAAATGCGCCTGCAGGGCCAGTTGTTCGATCCGCGCCGGCGTGTCGACCAGCTGCATTTCGGCGGCGGCACACCGACCTTTCTCGACGAGGGCCAGTTTGGCAAGGTGATGGATGGCCTGGCCGATAATTTTGGCCTGCACCGCGGCGACCAGCGCGAGTATTCCATCGAGATCGATCCGCGCAGCGTGGACAAGGACGCGATCCCGCGGCTCGCCGAAATGGGTTTCAACCGGCTGTCGCTCGGTATCCAGGACTTCGACCCCGCGGTGCAGCAGGCTGTCAACCGCCTGCAGGACGAGGAATGGACGTTGTTCCTGATCCGCCAGGCGCGCGAGCACGGCTTCCGCTCGGTGTCCGTGGACCTCATCTACGGCTTGCCCAAGCAGACCGCGGACAGCTTCACCCACACGCTCGAGTCGGTGGTGCGCGCCCAGCCGGATCGCATCGCCGCCTACAGCTATGCGCACCTGCCGGAAATGTTCCGTGCGCAGCGCTTGATCCGCAACGAGGATATGCCGTCGGCGGCCGAAAAGCTGGCGTTGCTGACGCGTACTGTCGAGTTTCTGACCGGCCGTGGCTACGAATACATCGGCATGGATCACTTTGCGCTGCCGGAAGACGACCTCGTCAAGGCCCGCCACAATGGCACCCTGCACCGGAATTTCCAGGGCTATTCGACCCACGCGGAGCTCGACCTGGTTGGCCTGGGCGTCAGCGCGATCGGCAAGGTGGGTAACAGTTACGCGCAGAGCATCAAGCTGCGGCACGATTATTATGACGCGATCGACGCTGGCCATATCCCGACCCTGCGGGGCGTCGAGCTCAATGCCGACGACGTGCTGCGACGCGAGGTCATCCACGCGTTGATGTGCGGTGGCGTGGCCGACATGCGCGCCATCGAGGCGCGTCACGGCATCCGCTTCAACGAGTATTTCGCGAGCGAACTGGCGGCCATGGCGCCGCTGGCGAAAGATGGCCTGGTGGAAGTGGACGCGGACACGATACGCGTCACGCCCCGCGGGCGCTTCCTGCTGCGTTCGATCGCAATGCCCTTCGACGCCTACCTGGCCGCCCGCCTCGCCGAGCAGCGTTTCTCAAAGGTGATCTAGGGAAACAGCCGGTGGACGACCTGGTCGCCGGCGAGGATGCCGAGTTCGGCGGCGCGCCCGCCATTGATTTCGAGCACGGCGCGCACCGCGGTCCCTGAGGAGATCAGTTCCTCGGAAAACGGCGTCGTGAGCGCCTCGATGCGGGCGATGCGCCCGGTCGCCTCGATGAACAGCATGTCCAGCGACAGCGGCGTGTTCTTCATCCACATGCCGACGTGCCGCGGCGCCTCGAAGTCGAACAACATGCCGTGATCGGGCGCGAGCTCGGTGATATGCATCAGGCCCCGGGCGCGGGTTTCCGGCGTATCGGCGAGCCAGGCATGGAAAGTGTGGCGCTCACCGCCCGCCGTGAGGATCTCAACCTGCTCGATCGGCAGGGCCGTGGCGACGGCGGAGGAAAGCGTCATGGTGTGCAGCGCCACGATGAGCGCAATGACGCACAGTCCGGGAAACAGGTACCGTCGCATCTCAGTCATCTGCTTGCTCGGCCCAGTAGGCGAGGCCGGTGAATGCAAACGGCGCGATGCGGATTTCGGCGTCGCGACCGATGGCTTCGATGCCGGCGGCGCAGCGCCCGCGGCCGCTGACACGATAGGCCTCCGCAGGACTGTCCAGCGGCGTGTTGCCGTCCACCTCGACGACACACGCATCCGCGCCGAGCGTGCCGTAGAACAAGCCCAGCCCCTGCCGGACGATCGTGACGTTCGCGAGCAGGCCCGTGCCGGTGGCGCCGCGCGCCAGTCCGGTGATGCCGATCACGATCAGCAGGGCGTCGTCGTCGCGCTTGAACATCAGGCGCAAGGCGTCCCCCTCGGGCCGTGGCCCGCCGTCGCAACGCGTGCCCTCGTTGCCCCAGTCGAGGGCGGCCTCGAAGTCGCCGCTGATGTCCATCTGCAGGCGCCCGCCGCCCGCCGGGAGGCATTCCCAGCCGTTGTCCGCCCCCGACGCGCCGGCGCTGGACAGGGCGAAGAACGGGGCGGCGAGGAGCAACAGGGCAACCAGTCGGGTCATTGGATGATGCAAAGCAGCATGGTGACCGGAGCATAGACCTTCAGGTGGGTCTGTCAATAGCCCCGCGGCGCCTCAAGCGCGGCCAACAGGCCGAGAATTCCGGCCAAATTACCGGAGCTGAATTTTTTAACCATTTGTTTTTATTGGAAAGTGCTTCCCGCAGGCCGGTTTTGCTAGGCATCACGGGAAGATTCGGGCTATTCTTCGACTCCGCGCCGCTTCCCGCCGCAGGGAGGTCACCGATTCAAGGCAGGTCGGCCGCGGGCGTCCCGGGTCAAGGGTTCGCACTCCAGGCGATGAGCGCCGCCAGATTTTCCGGGTCGCCAAGACCCCAGGTTGCCTTATCTCCGTGTGCCCGGAACGTCCAGGCCGATCTGCCGCCTTCTCTTTGGCTCACTTGTCGGTAACTCGGCTGGCAGGCGTGGCCGCCGCGCGCCGGCGGGCCCGGCTGGCGTCCAGCGCCGCCTCGTAAACCTCGCTATACGCGCCAGCCGGTACGCGCCAGCTGAAGTCACGCCCCATGCCATTGGCCTGCAGCGCGCGCCACGCCGCCGGATCGCCACGATACAGCGTTACCGCCTTGCGTAAGGCGGCCGCCAGCGCACCCGGTTCCGCCTGGGCGAAGAAAAATCCCGTACCCGAACCGTCCGCGATGTTTTTCGGCGTGGCCTCCACGACGCTGTCCACCAGTCCGCCGGTGTGGCGCACTACCGGGGGGGTACCGTAGCGCTGGCTATACATCTGGGTCAGTCCCGAGGGTTCGAAGCGCGACGGCACCGTGAAGATATCGGCGCCCGCCATGACCAGGTGGGACAGCGGCTCATCGTAGCCAAGGTGCAGGCCAATAGCGCCCGGGTGACGCTCCGCCAGGGCAGCGAGTCTCGCTTCGAGCGCCGGGTCGCCGCTGCCTACCATCACGAACTGCACCTTGTCGGCCAGCAAGTCCGGCGCCGCGGCGGCGAGCAGGTCCCAGCCTTTCTGCTCCGCCATGCGCCCGACCGTGCCGATGATCGGGATCTCGGGGCCGCGCGTGAGGCCGAAGCGATCCTGCAGTTCGAGCTTGCACCGGGCCTTGCCGGCCAGGTCCGCAGCCGAGTATCGCGCCGGCAGGACGGGATCGATGTCCGGACTCCAGACCTGCTCGTCCACACCGTTGAGTATTCCGGTCAGGACATCGCGGCGCTTGCGTAATACCCCGTCCATGCCGCAGCCGTAATCCTCGGTCTGCACCTGGCGGGCGTAGGTCGGGCTGACCGTGGTCAGCTGGTCCGCGTACCAGAGTCCGGACTTCATGAAGCTCAGGTGGCCGTAGAACTCGAGCCCATCCATCTGGAACGCGCTCGGGCTGACCCCCAGCACACGGCTCACGCCGGCATCGAAGTTGCCCTGGAAAGCGAGGTTGTGAATCGTGAATACCGTGCCGGCGGTGACCTGCGGATCGAAATGAGCGTAGGCGGGCACCAGGCCCGTGTGCCAGTCGTGCCCGTGCAGCACGTCGGCCTTCCACCCGTCGAGTCCGCGGCCCGAAGCAAACAGCGATGCGGTCTTGCAGAGCATGCCAAAGCGCAGGCTGTTGTCCCACCAGTCCCGGCCATGCGAGTCGGCGTAAGGTCCGCCGGGGCGGTCGTACAGCGCCGGGCAATGCAGCAGCCACATCGGGATGCCATGCTCCGGCAGCTTGCCGCGGATCAGCCGTACCCGGTCCAGGCCCGGCAGCGGTTCGAAGGAACGTCCCGCCGCTTTGCCGGCAAAGGCCTCCTCGACCGGGCGGTAGGCCGGCATCAGCAGCCGCACCTCGTGGCCTTGATCGATCAAGGCCCGCGCCAGTGGCGGCACGATATCGGCGAGGCCGCCGGTTTTTATCAACGGCCAGGCCTCGGCGACGACGAACAGGATTTTGAGCTTCAGAAGCATGGCGCGGGGCCCGGGGAAGATGTCGGCAATTTAGCACAGCTGCGCGCGGCTTGCGGCTGGTCCTCATGGCTGTGCGGCGCCCTGCTGCTAAGGTATGGTCAGGAGCCACCAAGCAGAGGGACGAATCATGCAGACGGGCAAACATGGGCGCTATGTCAGCAGCCTGACCCGCGACACGGTCGCGTTGATTCTGGCCGGCGGGCGGGGCTCACGCTTGAAGGCCTTGACCCTTTCGCGCGCCAAGCCGGCGACGCCGTTCGGCGGCAAGTACCGGATCATCGATTTTCCCTTGTCCAATTGCGTGAACTCGGGGATCCGGCGCATCGCCGTGCTGACCCAGTACAAGGCGCACGACCTGGTCGTGCACCTGCAGCAGGCCTGGGGTTTTTTCCGCGGCGAGTTCGGCGAGTTCGTGCAGTTGCTCCCGGCGCAGCAACAGATCGACGCCTCCTGGTACAAGGGCACGGCCGACGCCGTGCACCAGAACATGGATTACCTGCGCGGCCAGGCGCCCGAGTTCGTGCTGATCCTGGCCGGCGACCACATCTACAAGATGGACTACGGCCTGATGCTCGCTCAGCATGCCGAGAGTGGCGCTGATATCACGGTCGGCACCGTCGAGGTACCGGTCGAACGCGGCCGCGAATTCGGCATCGTGACCATCGACGAATCGAATCGCGTCACCCGGTTCGTCGAAAAGCCGATGCAGCCCGAGCCCATGCCCGGTCGCGACGGTATCGCGCTCGCGTCCATGGGCATCTATGTTTTCAGCTTCGAATACTTGCAACGGGTATTGGGCGCCGACGCCGCGAAGGAAGACTCGGCGCATGATTTTGGCAGGAACATCGTGCCGGACTGCATCGAGGCCGGCGACAACGTGGTCGCCTACGTGTTCCAGGACGCCGAGACAAAGGTGCAGTTCTACTGGCGCGATGTCGGTAACGTGGATGCTTTCTACGAGGCCAACATCGAGCTGACCTACGTGGCGCCGGACCTGAATCTGTATGACCAGCAGTGGCCCATCTGGACTTATCAGCCACAGCTGCCGCCGGCGAAGTTTGTGCTGGATGACAATGACCGGCAGGGGCGTGCCCTGAATTCCATGGTGTCGGGCGGCTGTATCGTGTCCGGCGCGCTGGTTCGCGGCTCGGTGTTGTTCAGCAATGTGCACGTGGCGGAACGTTCGCTGGTCGACCGTTCCATCGTCCTGCCCAACGTGGATATCGGCCGGGGATGCCGGATCGTCAAGACCATTATCGACGAAAATGTCGTCGTCCCGGATGGCCTGGTCGTCGGCGAAGACCCGGCCGAGGACAAGCGTCGATTTTTCGTCACGCGGGAAGGCGTGGTGCTCGTGACCCAGGACATGTTGGAGGCATTGCGATGAAATACTGGTGGGTGTGTTTCCTGTGCGGCGTGTTGTTGCTGCCGGTGGCCGCCGCTGGTTTCGCATCTGACGAGGACTACACCGAGGCGATGGCGCGTGAACATGCCGGCGATACGCCGGTACCCGCAGCGGCCGGGGGTGCCCCGGCCAGGCAGGTCAGCGGCAGCTGGGTCGAGCAAGATGGCCTGCGCGCGTACCTGGCGACACCGGCCGATGCGCCGCGAGCCGGACTGATCGTCATCCACGAGTGGTGGGGCCTGAACGAGAATATCCGCGAGATGAGCAATCGCCTGGCCGCCGAAGGCTATCTCGCCCTGGCGGTGGATCTTTATGACGGCGAGGCAGCCGCGGATCCGAGCCGGGCGCGGGAACTCATGTCGGCGGCGATGGACGATCCGGAGCGTATCGACGCACAACTGGAGGCGGCGTTTCGCTGGCTCCATGACGAGGGCGGGGTTGCCAGTGTCGGCACCATCGGCTGGTGTTTCGGTGGCGCGCTGTCGCTGCGTACCGCGATGATGCTGCCCGAGGAGCTGGATGCGGCGGTCATCTATTACGGCCGGGTGGTGACCGAACCCGCGCGGCTGGCGCCGCTGATGATGCCGATCCTGGGGATTTTCGGCGGCCAGGATCGCGGTATTCCGGTTGAATCGGTGCTCGAGTTCGAGACTATTTTGCAGACGCTGGGCAAGACCGCCGACATCGTCATCTACGACGACGCAGATCATGCTTTCGCCAATCCGTCCGGGACGCGCTACGAGCCGGCGGCAGCCGAGGATGCTTGGCGGCGCACACTCGAGTTCCTGGCCGAACATCTGTAGCACCGCGATTCAGGGCATCGCCTTCAGTTGGGCGAGCGTTGCCGCGAGATCGACACACAGTGGCTCGAGCAGCCGCGGCAATAGCGCCTGGTTCAGTTCCAGCTCGATGCCCGCGTAGCTGACGCCGAAGCGTCGACGCAGCGCGGGCGTATGACCGTCAGCCGTGCCGCGATAGGGATAATTGCGGCGCACTCGCCAGCCGCACTCCGCCAGCAAGGCCTGCCAGCGCAAACAGAATGTACGTTCCGCCGCCCTGGCTGGATCGTAGAGGAGCCCGATGTCCGCGTTGCGGATGTCCGCGTGCAGTACCGGCGTAAAACTGTGTACCGAGATGTGTTGCACCCGGTGACCACGCTCGAGCCAGCCGGCGATGGTTGCAGCCACGCTGGCCCGCCACGGTCGCCACCACTGCGACACGATATCCGCCCGCGCCGCCGCCGGCAGCGGGCGGGTAAATTCCGAGAACACGCGCGGGTGATGCAGGGAGCGATTCAGGTCCACCAGCAGGCGCGTGTTGGTGGCGGGGAAGCCAGCATCGCCGAGCGCGGGGGAAAGTGCCGAGAACACGTCGAGTGCGCCGGCATCCCAGCCGCGATGCGAGGCGAGGATCTCGCCGGCATCGCGAAACAGGTCTGCGTATTCGTCCGGCACGGACCGGCCGCCGTGTTCGCAGCTGAACAGCCAGCGGGTCGTGACCATCGGCGACGTCGTCACGCGAACGAGCGGTTGTCCGCCAGGCAGGCGGCCAGTTCGCCGCACGCCGCGCCCGCCGTGCCGCCGTCCGGCTGGGGCTGGATGGGAATGTCCAGGAACGGATGCTGGTCCACGGAATC
>JBLRWC010000059.1:0-10595 GCA_047921455.1 Gammaproteobacteria bacterium | reverse complement strand
GCACTGACCGGCCGTTAAGAGCCTGTTTTGAATGATTTAAATTCCCAACTGCCTCCGTAATATTCCTGATTGGAAGCAGCGGGGCCGAAACGCACTATGCACACAAGCATTCCGTCCAGGAAGTTCCAACAGGGCAGGTTCGGAGTGTGAATACTTGGGGACGCGCTTTACATCCCGTGGAGGGAGCAATGAAACTTACATGGAATTTGGCAGCGACGATTGCACTCGCTGCGTTTTTAGGCCTCGCCGGCTGTTCCGGCGATGACGGAGATGACGGCGCCACAGGCCCGCAGGGCCCAATAGGCCCAGTAGGTCCTGAAGGCCCTGGAGGCCCTCCGGGTGATTCCGTCGTCACACTACCAATCGAAAGCTGTGCGGTCTGCCACGATAGTGGCTCGTTTGCGTCTGCGACGGTTGCCCATGACCTCATCGACATGGCCGCGTTTGATGACTTTGCGGTCACCGTGGACGGCGCTGACCTGCTGGTCAACTTCAGCGTTGAGCTCGACGGTACGCCGGCGACTGCCGCGACGTTCTACCGGGCGTATACCTGGGACGGTTCGACCCGAGTGACCCTGAATAGCGAAATCGGTGATGACCTGGCGAACCGGTTTACCAACAATGGTGACGGCACGTACAGCGTCAGGATTGTCGATGGCGTAGCGCGTTTCGGCGCCGAGAATCATCGTTATCTCGTGGTCCTGCGGGGCGGCGTCAATAACGTCCAGATGGTTGCCTTCGGTGATTATCCGAGCGCCATTCCGCTGGCCGGTCTTGCCAGCAACCAGTCGTGCCAGGACTGCCATGGCGCGAGTGGCGAGGTCGGACGTTTCGCCCCCACCAGGAACAACGGCCACTACTCCGCCCCGATGACCGTGGACGCCTGCGTGGTTTGCCATATTGGCGGGACACCTGGCCAGGGACCGACGTACGGCCAGATCGCAGAGATCATTCACGGCATCCACAACTCGCAGAATATGCCGGGTGGTGAGTTTGTCTCGCGTAGGACGCAGACGCCTCCCTACAGCGTGACGTATCCGACCTACATGGAAAACTGCAGCGTCTGCCATCGCGAGGACGTCATCCCCGCGAGCGGTGAAGCCGCGTTGAGTGCGCTTGAGTATGTCAACGAGATGCCCGTGACGGGCCCGGGCTGCCTCAGCTGCCACGGCTCCATGGAAGGCTTCGACTTCCCCGACGGGCTGGCATTCCACCGGACTATTGCAAATCCGACCGCGGAGGGTGCCTGCACGGTGTGCCATAACGGCACGACCGCCGCTGACACTGTGCGCGCCTACCACGACGGACTCGTCACCGGACGCGGCGGCATCATCTTTGCCGGCGCCGACACTTCCGTCACGGAAGGTGCGAAGTTCGACTGGCAGATCACCGGCATCGTCGATGACGGCGAGACGCTGGCGATCTCCTGGACGGCCAACTACGACGGTACCGGGGTCAACCCGTGTAACGCCACCGTCGGTCCGACCGCCCCGCTGTTCCATGGCGACGGCAGTGGCAACCTGAGCATGCTGCGCAGCTACGCCCAGGGTGATGACTTCATCCTTGGCCAGTCCACCAGCGCGCCGGGCCAGGCCCTCGCGGTCAACGTGACGACCGACAACACGACCTGCACCGGCAACGTCGCTACCACCATTATCCCAGTGGACGCCGTCGAAGCTGAGCGCGGTATCGTGGCCCTGCAGGGACGGCCGCGGGTCAGCAACCCCGCCGATCCGACTGCAGTCATGCCGGTGCGTGCCTTCACGCCGACCCGCGAGTGGGTCGTTGGTGACGGCGCGAAGCCGTTGTCCACGCGTCGTGCTGTCGTCGACAGCGGCGAGTGCCTCAAGTGCCACGTCGGTTCGATGTATATGCACGGCGGCAACCGCATCGACAACGTCGAGATGTGCAACGTCTGCCACAACCCGGCCTCCAGCGAGCAGAACGTTCGCGTTGGCATGGGGGTCGATGCTGCCGATGCCTATGACGGCAAGGTCGGTGAGACCTACGAGATGAAGACCATGCTGCATCGCATCCACTCTGCCGGTACGGAAGGTTCGCCTGCTTACGTGCTCTATCGGAACCGCGGCATCTACGCCTGGGCGCCCGATGAGTCAGCACTGTCGAACTGGCCGGGTGCTGGACGTCATATCGTCTTCGGATCAACTGACGTGACGCAGAACCACAACTTCGCTGCTCCGACCTACCCGCGGGCGCTCAACGCCTGCATGGCGTGTCACGAGCCGGGCTTCGACGTGATGCCCGACCCGACCAAGGCGATGGCGACGACCTTCGACGCCGGTAGCGAAGAGTGGGGCAACCAGCTCGACGACAAGCTCCAGGGCGTGACGACGACGGCTTGCATCACTTGCCACACCGACGGTGCGACGAAGGGTCATGCGTACCAGAACAGCTGGGTCCCGCAGGAATTCCCTGAGGGTCGCCAGACCATCATCGACGCAGTGAAGTAACCACCGGATCCAGGGGTGGGCCCGTGAGCCCACCCCTGCCGACCGAAAAGAAGAAAGAAATTACGGCCGGGAGAGTGATCTCCCGGCCATTTTTTTGCGCCGAACCTGTTGTGGCCAGAAAGTTTTTTGCATTGCACAATAAGTCGCGTTATGCTGCGCACGGAACCACAAGTACCGAAGAATAAGACGGGAGACAGGCATGACTGAACGGACGGCGTTGGTAACCGGCGGCACGGGCTGTATCGGCAGAAAAATTTGCGAGACGCTGGCGGAGGCCGGTTATCGCGTGGCCGCCAACGGTCATCCCGCCGACGCGGAAAACGCCGCGGCCTGGCAAAAGGAGGCCGCCGACCGTGGCCTGAAGATTCACGTCGAGTGTTTCGATGCGGGCGACTACGAAGCGACCCGGACGGGCATTGCCGCGGTCGAGGACGCGATTGGCCCGGTGGACGTGCTCGTGAATGCCGCCGGCATCACGCGCGACGGCCGGCTGGTAAACCTCGAGCCCGAGGACTGGAAGGCCGTCGTGCGCACCAACCTCGACAGCGTCTACAACGCCACCAAGTCGGTGATTGCTGGCATGAGCAGCCGGGGTTTCGGGCGCGTGGTGAACATTTCTTCGGTCAATGGCCAGCGCGGCCAGTTCGGCCAGGCGAATTACTCCGCCGCCAAGGCGGGCGTGCACGGATTCACCATGGCGGTCGCCCGCGAGGTCGCCCGCAAGGGCATCACCGTGAACACCGTGTCGCCGGGGTACATCGAGTCGCCGTTGATCATGAAAGTGCCCGAAGCGATTCGCGACGGCATCCGCGAGTCGATTCCCGCCGGCCGTTTCGGCAAACCCGAGGAAATCGCGCACGCCGTGCGCTTCCTGGTCTCCGATGACGCGGCCTACATCACCGGCGCTGACCTCTCGGTCAACGGCGGTTACCACATGGATTGAGGCGGGCCTTTCCTGTTGGCGCGCGGGGCTGCATTATGGGCCCATGAAAGAACGCGTCATACGGAAATACGCCAATCGCCGCCTCTACGATCCGTCGGAGAGTCGCCACCTGACCCTGGACGAGGTCCGCGAGCTGGTCGTCGCGGGCGAGAAGGTCCGCGTCGAGGACGCGAAGAGCGGCGAGGATCTCACTCGCAGCATCCTGCTGCAGATAATCGTCGAGCGCGAGGAGGCCGGCCGGCCACTGCTGTCGGCCGATTTGCTGGAGCAACTGATCCGCTTCTACGGCGGCGCGATGCAGGACTTCCTCGCGACTTACCTCGAGCGCAGCGTCGGCGCTTTCGTTGACCAGCAACAGAGTTTCCAGGACCAGGTCCTGAAGATGATGAAAGACACCCCGCTGGGCACGATGAGCCAGCTCGCCGAGCAGAACATGGCCATGTGGAAAGATCTGATGAGCGCGCCATCTGCGCAATCGCAAAAAACTGCCGGCAGTGGTCCAAAACGCAAGTGATTGGTTTTATTGTTTTTACTCGGGATATTATAGCAGAGAATTAAAAAGTTATTGCACTGCAAAAACTTTTCATGTAGCGTGTACCCCAGCTGGCAAACAGTGATTTGCCAATTTTTGAACACACCGAGGGGATCACGCCATGAGTTACGGATTCGACGAGTTTTACACCAAGGCCCAGGAAGCCGCCGCGCCGTTGTCGGAGATGACGGAACTGGGTTTCCAGGCCTTCGAGAAGGGCATCCAGCTGCAGGCCGAGTTGCTGGGCGATGCGATCGACATCGCCGTCGAGCAGATGCAGACCGCGGCTTCGGCGACCAGCCCGACGGAATACTTCCAGGCACAGACCAAGCTCGCCGAGCAGTATGTCGCGCGCATCCAGGAACGGGCGCAGGGCCTGATGGCCACGGCGACCGAGGCGCAAGCGACGCTGGCCTCCTGGGCCGAGCGCGGGATGCAGCAGGCGCAGTCCGGTTTCGCGGAGACGGTTGCTGCCGCGCAGGCAAGCGTGTCGCAGCCGGCCGGCAAGAAGGCGGCCTGAAACGGCCGGAGAACGGGTGGGGCGGTAACGTCCCACCCGTTTTTTTATGGTTTTGGCCCGGCAGGGCGAAACCTGGGCGGGCTCGCCGCGGCCCAGCGCTTGCGACCAAGCGCCGCGGGTGGCAAGTTCAACGGTCGGGACAAGACCGTGACCAACAACAAGGGTATCCAGCACCATGAGTGACAAGAATCGCGAAGTCGTCGTCGTGTCCGCCGTCCGTACTGCCATCGGCACTTACGGCGGCGCCCTGGCTGGCAGTCCGCCGGCCGATCTTGCCGCCCTGGTGGTGCGCGAGTCCGTCAGCCGGGCCGGACTGGAGCCGGCCGACATCGGCCACTGCGTGTTTGGCAACGTGCTGCACACCGAGGTGCGCGACATGTACATGGCGCGCGTTGCGGCGGTGAACGGCGGCTTGCCGGTGGAGACGCCGGCGCTCACGGTGAACCGGTTGTGCGGCAGCGGCCTGCAGGCGATCGTGTCTGCCGCCCAGCTTATTCTGCAGGGCGATACCGAGGCCGCCGTCGCCGGCGGCGCCGAGTGCATGAGCCGCGCGCAGTACTGGCTGCCCGGCCTGCGATTCGGCCAGCGCCTCGGCGATGGCCAGGTGATCGACGCCATGGTGGGCGCGCTGAGCGATCCCTTCGATTCCTGCCACATGGGCATTACCGCCGAGAACGTCGCGGAGCGCTGGGAGATCACCCGCGAGGACCAGGACAAGCTGGCGCTCGAGAGCCAGCAGCGCGCCACGCGCGCGATCGACGAAGGGCGCTTCAAGGACCAGGTCGTGCCGGTCGAGGTCAAGGTGAAGCGGGCGAAAAAAATGTTCGACACCGACGAGCACGTGCGCCGCGAAACCAGCCTGGAGAGCCTCGCGGGCTTGCGGCCGGCCTTCAAGGGCGATGGCAGCGTCACGGCGGGTAACGCCTCCGGACTGAACGATGGCGCCGCTGCGGTGGTGCTGATGGAGCGCGCTGCCGCCGCGGCCCGCGGCCTCAAGCCGATGGCGCGCCTGGTCGGCTACGCCTTCGCCGGCGTCGAGCCGAAATACATGGGCATCGGACCGGTACCGGCCACGCGGGCGCTGCTGGACAGCACCGGCCTGGCGGTGGCCGACATCGACGTGTTCGAGGTCAACGAGGCCTTTGCGGCCCAGGCGCTGGCGGTTTGTCGCGACCTCGACCTGCCGGCCGACAAGGTCAACCCGAACGGCAGCGGCATTTCGCTCGGTCACCCGATCGGCGCCACCGGCTGCATCATCACGGTCAAGGCGCTGTACGAACTGGAACGCATCAAGGGCCGGTATGCGCTCGTGACCATGTGTATCGGCGGTGGCCAGGGTATTGCCGCTATCTTTGAACGACTGGCTTGAGCGGAGTGTCCTCGATGTCTTTACTGAACAACCTCAAGCCCGCGAACTTGCAGGCCCAGTTCCACATGGCCCGCGTCATGGCCGGCCTGTCTGCCGACCTTGGCAAGGCCTACGCCCAGTGGGGTACTGCGCTGGCCCTGCACCCGCGCTTCACCATGAAGCACTCGGTGTCGCTGACCGGCGATTATCTCGGCATCGGTGGCGCCCTGTTGCGCGAGACGGTCGGCAGCCCCGTCAACGGCAGCGCCGTGAACGGCGCGAAGACGGACCGCCGATTCAAGGATGCGTCCTGGGAGCAGCGGCCGATCTTCAACGCGGTGCGGCGCGCCTGGCAGGCGACCACCGAGACCACGCTGGCGCTGGCCGACGGCGCGCCCGGACTGGACCAGGACACGGCGCGCAAGCTGCGCTTTTTCACTGGGCAGTTTCTCGACGCCATGGCACCGAGCAACTTCGCCCTCAGCAATCCCGAAGTGATCGCCGCCACCACCGGCAGCAAGGGCCGCAACCTGGTCGACGGTGTGCGAAATTTCTGGTCCGACCTGGATATCAAGCACGGTCGGCTGAAAATCAGCATGTCCGACATGGGCGCCTTCAAGGTGGGCCGCGACCTCGCCGTCACACCCGGCAAGGTGATCTACCAGAACGAGCTCATGCAGCTCATCCAGTACACGCCGACGACGGCGAAAGTCGCCCGCCGGCCGTTGCTGATCATTCCGCCGTGGTTGAACAAGTACTACGTGCTCGACATGCAGCCGTCCAATTCGCTGGTGCGCTGGGCCGTCGACCAGGGGCACACGGTGTTCCTGATTTCCTGGGTCAACCCGAACGGCGAGACGCGCGACAAGACGTTCGACGACTACATGCTGGAAGGCCCGCTGGCGGCGCTGGATGTCATCAAGGACGTCACCGGCCAGGAAGAAGTGAACGCGATGGGCTACTGCCTCGGCGGTATCCTGCTGACGGCGATGCTGGCCTGGCTCGAAAACAAGGGCCGCAAGCCCATCCACTCGGCGACCTTTATGACCACGCTGGTTGACTACACCGACGTCGGTGAAATCAAGGTGTTCGTCAGCGAGGAACTTGTCGATCGCCTCGAATCCGTCGGGCGCGCCAAGGGTTTCATTCCCGGCGACAATGTCTCCTGGGGTTTCCGCATGCTGCGCGCGCCGGACCTGATCTGGTCGTTCATTATCAACCATTACCTGCTGGGCAAGCCGCGCGTGCCGTTCGACCTGCTGTACTGGAACGAGGACGCGACCAATATGCCGGCCGCCTGCCACGTCTGGTTCATGCGCAACATGTACCTGAACAACCTGCTGCGTGAGCCGGATGCGCTGGAAATCGCCGGCGAGACGATCGACGTCAGCAAGATCAAGACGCCCTCCTACGTGCTCGCCACGCGCGATGACCACATCGCACCGTGGAAGACCTGTTACGAGACCACCCAGTTGTTTTCCGGGCCGAGCCGCTTCGTGTTGGGCAATTCCGGGCACATCGCCGGCGCCATCAATCCGCCGACCAAGGTGAAATACGGCTACCGGGCCGGCAACGATACGCCGGCTGATCCGGAGGCCTGGTTCAAGACCACCGAGGAGAAGCCGGGCAGCTGGTGGCTGGACTGGGGCAAGTGGCTGAAGCCCCATGCCGGCGGCCAGGTCAATGCGCGCCCGGTCGGCAAGCACAAGGACTATCCAGTCATCGAGGACGCCCCCGGTTCCTACGTGCGCCGCTCGCTCGACGAGACGCGCTGACCGGCATCCCCGTGACCAGCCGCGGCGGCGGTCAGTACATGTGCTGACCGCCGTTCACGGACATGGTCGAGCCGGTCATGAAGTCCGCCTCGTCGGCGACCAGGAACAGCACGGCGCGGACGATGTCGTCGGTCTCGCCGAGGCGGCCCACCGGGATCCCGGCGATGATTTTTTCCAGCACCTTCTCGGGCACCGCGCGCACCATGTCGGTGTTCACATAGCCCGGCGCCACGGCGTTGACCGTGACATTGACCTTGGCGCCTTCCTGCGCGAGCGCCTTGGTAAAGCCATGGATACCGGACTTGGCCGCGGCATAGTTGACCTGGCCGTACTGGCCGGCCTGGCCGTTGACCGAACCGATATTGACGATGCGGCCGAACTTGCGCTCCCGCATGCCCTCGATGACGTGCCGGCACATATTGAAGCAGCTCGTCAGGTTAGTGCGGATCACCTCGTCCCAGTTTTCGAAGCTCATCCTGTGCAAGGTGCCGTCGCGAGTGATGCCGGCGTTGTTCACCAGCACCTCCGCCGGACCGAGTTCCTGCTCGATGCGCTTGACGCCCTCGCGGCTGGCCTCGAAGTCGCCGACGTCGAAGCGGAAGGTCTGGATCCCGGTTCTTTCCTGGAATTCCCTGGCCCGCTCCGTGCTGCCGACATAATTGGCGGCCACCCGGTAGCCGGCGTGACCAAGCGCCTCCGAAATCGCACCGCCGATGCCGCGCGTCCCGCCCGTGACAATCGCCACACGTCCTGTCATTGCTGCTCTCCCCTCTGTTTTTATTTGCAGTGAGCGTAAATATGGACTTTGGGACCGCGTTTCGCCACTCGCCCTTCGTCTAAGGCCCGCCAGCCGCTACACTTGGCACCCTCTGGCCGAGGGCTTGCCGAGGGCTTGCAATGAAACCGATGACTCGACCGGCTCCGGCGGAGCTGGGCTTTCGTATGCCGGCGGAATGGGCGCCGCACCGGGCGACCTGGATTTCGTGGCCGCACAATCCAGAAACCTGGCCGGGCACCCTGGCCGCCGCGGAAACCGCCATGACCCAGGCCGTCGCGGCGCTGGCCGGCGGCGAGATGGTGCGCATCAACGTGCTCGGGCCAGAGCACGAGGCGCACGTGCGGGGGCGGCTCGGCGCCGTCGCGGAGACGCCCGCGGTGGCGTTTCATCATTTCCCGACCAACGACGCCTGGTGCCGCGATCATGGCGCTATTTTTGTGCAGGACGACGCCGGTCAGCTCGCCGCCGTTGATTGCGGTTTCAATGCGTGGGGCGGCAAGTATCCCCCGTGGGACCTCGACGATTCGATTCCCGCGCGCATGGCGGCCGCGCTCGGCCTGCAACGTTTCGAGGGCGGCATGATTCTCGAGGGTGGCTCCATCGACGTCAACGGCGCCGGCACGGTGCTGACTACGGAACAGTGCCTCTTGAATGCCAACCGCAATCCAGCCCTGTCGCGCGCCGACATCGAGGCCCGCCTCGGGTTATTGCTGGGCGTCCACCAGGTCCTGTGGCTCGGCGACGGGATCGTGGGCGACGACACCGACGGCCATATCGACGACATCACGCGCTTCGTGGCCGAAGATGTCGTCGTCACGGTGGTGGAAGCCGATCGCAGCGACCCGAACCATGCGCCGCTGGCCGAAAACCTGGCGCTGTTGCGCGACATGAAGCTCAGCGATGGCCGACCCCTGAAGATCATCGAGTTGCCGATGCCCGCACCCGTCGAACTGGACGGCGCGCGTCTGCCGGCGAGCTACGGTAATTTCTACATCGGCAACGCGGTCGTGCTGCTGCCGGTGTTCGACCAGCCGGCCGATCTCGTGGCGGAACGGATCCTCGCGCCATGCTTTCCCGGCCGGCGCATCGTGCCCATCCGTGCGAATGAGCTGGTGATCGGGCTCGGCGCCTTCCATTGCCTGACGCAGCAAGTGCCGCGCTGAACTTGCCGCTGCCCGGCCGGTAACCTAACCTAACAGGCTCGATTTCGCGCTGCCGAGCAGCGCCGCCGCACAGGAACTCTCCAGCATGACTGACGCCCCCGTTTCCCGCTTCATTCGCCACAACTTCCGTCACTTCAACGGCGCTGCGCTGGTGGACGCCGCGGACGCCTACACGGCGCACCTCGACGCCGGCGGCGGCATGATGGTGACACTCGCCGGCGCCATGAGTACAGCGGAACTGGGGTTGTCGCTGGCCGAAATGATTCGCCATGACAAGGTCCAGGCGATCACCTGCACCGGGGCGAATCTCGAGGAAGACGTGTTCAACCTGGTGGCCCACGAGCACTACGTGCGCATCCCGAATTACCGCGACCTGACCGCAGCCGACGAAGAGGCCTTGCTGGCCCGCCACCTCAATCGCGTCACCGATACCTGCATCCCGGAGGAGGAAGCCATCCGCCGCATCGAGCACGTCGTGCTCGAGCACTGGCAGGCGGCGGACGCCGCGGGCGAGCGTTATTTTCCGCACGAGTTCATGTACCAGGTGCTGAAGAGCGGCAAGCTCGTCGAGCACTACCAGATCGACCCCAAGGACAGCTGGTTGCTGGCCGCCGCCGAAAAGGACCTGCCGATCATTGTGCCCGGCTGGGAGGACTCCACGCTGGGTAACATCTTTGCCAGCCATTGCATCACCGGCGACATCAAGAACGTGCACACCGTACGCAGCGGCATCGAGTACATGGCCTACCTGGCCGACTGGTACAAGGGCCAGGTCGCCGCCGGCAAGTCCATCGGCTTCTACCAGATCGGCGGCGGCATCGCCGGCGACTTCCCGATCTGCGTGGTGCCGATGCTCGAGCAGGACCTGCGCATGACCGACATCCCGCGCTGGGGCTACTTCTGCCAGATCAGCGACTCGACCACGAGCTATGGTTCCTACTCGGGCGCGGTGCCGAACGAAAAGATCACCTGGGGCAAGCTGTCGGCCGACACGCCGAAGTTCATCATCGAGTCGGATGCGACCATAGTGGCGCCGCTGATGTTCGCGATGATTCTCGGCTGGTA
>JBLRWC010000058.1:0-10837 GCA_047921455.1 Gammaproteobacteria bacterium | reverse complement strand
GCGCCCCGCGGCGTGACGCGAAATCACTATTCCGATGCCGCCAAGCACCGCAGTGGACGCCAGCACGAGCCGCAACGTGAGCGACTCGCCGAGCAGCAGGACCCCGCCGATCGCGACGATCACCGGCACGCTCAATTGCACCGTCGCCGCGCTGGTGGAGGTGATCATGGGCACGATCGTGTACCAGAGCACGTAGCCAAGCGCCGAAGTCAGCGCACCCGAGGCCACCGCGTACCAGGCTCCGGCAAGGTCGAGCGAGGCGTCCCCGAGGTACAACAGGCTCAGTACTGCGGTCATCGGCACGGCGCGCATGAAGTTGCCGGCCGTCACGCGGGTCGGATCGCCCGCGCCCTTGCCGCGCACCGAGTAGATTCCCCAGGACACGCCGGCGCCGATCATGAGCAGCGCCCCGCCGAGCGGCGGCGCGGAAAGCCCCGGCATCAGCAGGCCGACGAGGCCGGCGAAGGCCAGTGCGACACCGAGAACCTGCGTGGCGTCGAGTCGCTCGCCGCGTGACAGTCCCAGGCCGATCATGGTGACCTGCACCGCGCCGAACAGCAGCAACGCGCCGGTCGCCGCAGTCAGGCTGAGGTAGGCAAAGGAAAACAGCACCGCATAGCCGAACAGCGCGAAGGCCGACGGCCAGTTGCCGGCGCCGCTGCGCGCGTTGCGGCTCAACTTCACCAGCAGCCAAAGCATCAACGCGCCAGAGGCCAGCCGGATGGAGGTGAAGCTCGCCGCGTCGATCGCCGTGTCGCGCAACGCGGCACGGCACAACCACGAGTTTGCCGCGAGCGGCAGCATTACGAGCGCGGTCAGCACGATGGCGCGGGGCGTGGCCATGCTGCAGCTTCCTCTCGGCACGGGCGGCGATGGTGCGTGCCGCGTATTCTACCGTTGCAGGGGGCAGAGCGGATGAGCGAAGTGTCGCGTACCGCTGCTTTGTATTCTGTCTTTGCTCAAGCCCCAGCGTCGGCGCGCCTGTCCGCATAGCTGCGGGCGGGGAACCTGTGGTGCGACCGGCGAGTCTTAACGTGCAGCAATATCGTGCAGCAAAAACCTGGGGCTAACATGCAAAGCAGGCAAAAGATGTCAATCCGGGCGCGAATCGGGCGCTGGCTGGCCGCCTATCTCTCGGCACCGGGCGACCGCAATCTGAGCGTGGCGACGTCCTCCGCATCTCGGCTCGCAGCGACGCTGCGCAAAGGCGACGTGCTGCTGGTCGAAGGCACCAGCCGCTTTGCCACTGCAATTCGCTATCTCACCCAGTCGACCTGGTCGCACGCCGCGCTGTATATCGGCGCAGCTCCCGCGACAACGGCACGCGGCGGCGATCAACATTGCTTCGTCGAGGCTGACGTCAACCAAGGCGTGCGCATCATGCCGCTGTCGTTTTACGCCGGCCTGCACACCCGCATCTGCCGCCCCGTCGGCCTCGCCGAGGGACAGCTCGACGCTGTCGTCGACTATGCCGTCCGTCGCGTCGGCCACCAGTACGACATCAGGAACATCATCGACCTGGCGCGTTACCTCGTGCAGACGCCTCCCGTGCCGACACGCTGGCGCCGGCGGATGATCAGCCTCGGCAGCGGCGACCCGACACGCGCCATCTGCTCGTCATTGATCGCGTCCGCGTTCCAGGCCGTCAGCTACCCGATCCTGCCGGAGGTCGAATACCAGCGCTCCATGGACAGCTGGGCGGGCTACTGGGAAAAAGAGACCTTTCGCATCCGGCACCATAGCCTGTTCGCGCCGCGCGACTTCGACATCTCGCCTTTCTTCGAGATCGTCAAGCCGACACTGGCGCACGGCTTCGCGCCCGGCTCGATACCATGGGCAGAGGCCGAGGTCGCGGAGCAAGCGCCGCCAACCGCTTGACCTGTGCCCGGTTGCGGCCGGCAGGAGAATGAGTCGCAGCGTCGCTGGCTGTGACAGGCCGAGCGCAGCGGCGCCCTGCAGGTTTCTGGCAGCGCTTTCTATGCATGCCTGATTCAGTGCCGAGGATGCCCACACAGCCTTCCCGACAGGTATATACCCGTATATACTGCAAACATGAGTTTCCTTTCCAGGGTCAGCAAGGCGCTCGATGCCGCCGGCGTGTACTACGCACTGGTCGGCGGCTATGCCGTCGCATTGCACGGCGCTGTTCGCGGCACGGTCGACATCGATATTGTGCTGCGCTGGACCTTGCGCAACCTTGAGGCAGCCGAAACCGCGTTGGGCAGTATCGGCCTTGTATCGCGACTGCCGGTAACGGCCGACAACGTTTTCCGGTTCCGCGACGAGTACATCCGGAATCGCAACCTCATCGCCTGGAATTTCTACAATCCGCAAGACCTCAGCGAGCAGCTGGATATCGTCATCAGCGAGGACCTCAGGGGCAAGCGGAGGGTCCGCATGGATACACTGAACGGAACGGTCCAGGTGCTCAACCGCAAGGACCTGATCGCCATGAAACGGGCGAGCGGGCGGCCACAGGACCTTGCTGATGTCGAGGCGCTGGAGAAACTCCGGTGAGGCCAGTGCAATTCTTCACCGACGAGTACCTGGAGCAGTGCCGGGGCATGACGGCCGACCAGGTGATCCGCTTTCTCGAGGACTTCCGCAATCTCCATGCGGGGCGCCCGACTCGCTCCAGGCTGATCAGCCTGAAGGTGCCCGAAGACCTGCTGCAGGCCTTCCGCCAGCGGGCAGAACTCGCGGGCGTGCCTTACCAGGCACAGATCAAACGGCTCATGCGGAAGTGGGTGCTGGAAGGTCGCGAGGGAAGAGAAGCCGGTTCCTGATTTTTGCCGGCATAACGTTCCCGTCTTTACATCAGCCGAGACGACTTGATTGTTAGCGACATGACCGGCAATTGAAGGCAATGCAAGCGCGCGATCCGTTTCGATGGACCGTCCCTGCGGGCAGATGTCATAGGCTGGCGACCACACAGCGCGGGGGTTCGTTGTCGCCGACCTGCCCCGGAATTAGAATCATGTGCAGCGGGAGGGCGCTCACAGGCCGTCTCGCGTAGTCCCGGCCGTGATGGCCGGCAGTATTTGCCAGTTCCCAAGCAGGAATGAATGCATGTCCACTCGTCACACGATGCTCGCACTTGCCGTGGCGGTCGCGCTGGGCGCGCCGGCGGCTGCGCGGGCACAGGATTTCAGCTTCACTTACCTCGAGGGCGGCTACATCGCCGGCTTCGTCAACGACGTGGAGGATTCCGGAACGATCACGGAGAACGGCAACACGTTCGAGCTCGAGACCGATTCCGGCGGCGGCGGCTTCATCGGCGGCGCGTGGCAGTTCTGGGGGAACGTGCACCTGTTCGGCGAGTATTCGTTGACCAGCCAGGACCTCGAGGTCAGCGACGGCATCGACACCGTCAAAGGTGATTTCGACGTGGTGCGCTGGCGGGTCGGTGTCGGCTATGCCTACCCCTTCTCGCCCACCGCGAGCTTCTACGGCCGCCTCAGCTTTGACAACGCCGAGTTCAAGGACGTGAAGGTCGCCGGCTTCAATCTCGACGTAGACGCCGACGACGACGGTATCGGCGCCGAGGTCGGCATGATCTGGGCGGCGAAGCCGACGATCCACCTGCAAGGGCACGTGCGCTACACCTCGGTCGGCGAGGTGGCTGGCGAGGGCTCTGATCCTTTCGACTCCGACATCCTGGTCGGCGTGAACGGCCGCTGGTACTTCCGGCCTGACATCGCATTGATCACCGGCTACGAGCTCGGCAAGATCACCACCTGGAACGTGGGCGTGCGGTTCGCGTTCTGACTTTTTCAAGCCCGCTGCCTCTGCCCCCTTGAGCGGGCATGGCCGTGCCGAGGGGCAAACGCTGATCATTGAGTTTGCTGCCCAATCAAGAAAGCCACCGCGGGGATTCTCGGCGTGGCTTTGTGCATGAAGATCTTGATGGACTGCAACCATGCATGGCAGCGACCTGCGCCCGGAATCTTGCGAAGACTGACAACCACCCATGGACACCCTCACATACCTGTTACAAAGCGGGACGGTGTTTCTGATCGGCCTGGCGCCTTTCCTGGAAATCTACGTGGCAATTCCAGCGGGACTGGCCATGGGCCTGGACCCGGTTTCGACCTTCGCCTGGGCGATCATCGGCAATTGCCTGCCGCTGGCGCTGGTGCCCCGTTTCAATGACTGGGTCCACCAGCATGAGCGGCTCGGCCGCTGGCTTGACCGATTCGTCAGCAAGAAGTGGGAAGACCGCTTCAATCGCTGGGGCAAAGGCGCGTTACTGGCTTTCACGCCCTGGATGGGTGTTTGGGCCACGGCGGTGAGCGCGACGGCGGTCCGCGTTCAACCCCATGTCATTGTCCTCTGGGGCACGCTCAGTATCGTTCTGTATGGTCTCGCCACCGTCTTGCTCGGGGTCGGCGTCATGAGCTGGTTCGCGGGGGAATAGCCAGCAGCGGTCACGGACGTGGACGCGGCTGGAACCACTGCTGCACGGCCAGCCCGGCGATGATCAGTCCGAGCCCGACCCAGGTGGAAGGCAGGATCGCCTCGCCGACGAAGGTCCGGATGAAAAACAGCGACAGGAACGGCGACAGGAAAATCAGGTTGCCGATGCGCGCGGTGCTTTGGGTGAGCCGCAACGCGCTGAGCCAGAGGAAGAATGCGAGCCCCATCTCGAACACGCCGACCCACGCCGCACCGGCCAGGCCTCGCCAGTCCGGCACGGCGAGGCCTTCGGTCAACGCGCACACCAGCAGCACGAACGGCAGCCCCAGCGCGAAATTGCAGAACAAGGCGACCAGCGGGTCGCGCCTGTCGCGCGTGCTGTAGATCCAGTACAGCGCCCACAGCACGGTGCTGCCGAGCGCCAGGACGACGCCTGCCGGATTAGCGAATTCGAGCGCCAGGACCTCACCGCGGGTCGCGATCACCCAGACGCCCGCATACGCGACCAGGCCGCCGATCACGTCGGCGCGGGCCAGGCGATGCCCGAGCAACGGCACGGCCAGGATCGCGAGCGTGAACGCCCAGGTGTAATTCAGGGGCTGCGCTTCCTGCGCCGGCAGGCGGTCGTAGGCCTCGAACAATACGAGGTAGTAGGCCAGCGGGTTGAGCAGGCCGAGCGCCAGCGAGCGCAGGTAGTCGCGCCGGCTGCCGCGCAGCACCTCGGCGAGCCGCCCGGTCGCAACCAGCAACGCGCCAAGGGTGAGCAGCGAGACCACGCTCGCCCAGGCGAGCAGTTGCACCGGCGCCAGGTATTGCAGCGAGAGCTTGAACGCGGTGGCAACGGTAGACCAGAGCAGCACCGCGCCGAGGGCGAAGAGCAGCGCACGCTGTTCGTTAGTAAATTGCATCGCGTCCACCGGGGCAAAGACCGGCGCAGTCTAGCAGCCGCGCCATCCACCGGGTATGCATCCGACCGGAACTGGCTTTCCTTGAGATTGAACCCGTCGCCGCGGTCGATGAAGATGCCGATGCGGACTTCGCCATGGGACACCATCGGCCGGGCCCGGCCCGGCCGCTTGGCGGCTGGGTCCTATCAAGCTAGTGTTAAACGATGCCGATCAACTGCCACATCGACCTCGGCCACTCCAGCAGGACGCTCGGGGAGTGCCACTGCGAAATCGAGTACTGCGTGCTGCCGCGGGCCGCGTGGAGGTTGTCGAGTGACTGAGTTCGAGATCCATCCGCAGCTGCTAAAAGACTGCCACCGCATCGGCCGCTTTTCCTTGAGTCATGTTTTGCTGCACCGGAACGCCGGCCTGCCCTGGCTGATACTTGTGCCCGAAGTGGCTGCCGGGGTGCGCGAGCTTTATGAACTGGATACAGCTAATCGCCGCATGCTCGACGCAGAGATCGACACGTTGGCCCGCTACCTGGAAAGCTCGCACGGCGCACAGAAAATCAATGTTGCGGCGATCGGCAACCTGGTGCCGCAACTCCACGTCCACGTCGTCGGGCGCCACCCGGGAGATCCTTGCTGGCCGGGCGTCGTCTGGGGCAATTTGCCGCACGGGCCAGCCTGGAGTCCGGCGCAGCTCGGGGAAATCACCGATGCCATCGCGCAATTGGGGCCGCGACCCCCAGGAACGCCTACTTGTTCTTCCTTGGGATGACCCATTGCATCACGCGCTGCGCCGACAAGCCGTGGATGACGACCGAGACAATGATCACCGCCAGCACCAGCGCCCACACGGTCATCGCGCCGGGAAACTCGGCGTGGAAAACGCCGTAGGCAAGGTAATAAATCGAACCGATACCCCGGATGCCGAGGAAGGCGATGGCCCAGCGCTTGCCTCGCGGCAGGCCGGTTCCCACCAGCGCAATTAATCCTGCTGCCGGGCGAACAACGAAGAGTATGGCCAGCGCCACCAGCCACAGGGTCGGCGTCATGTGCTGGAAAATGCCGCTGACGGCGTACGCGCCGATGAGAAACATCAGTACTGCAACCAGCACGCGCTCGGCTTCCTCGGAGAAGTTATGCAGCGTAACCTGCTGATCGTGGCCGCACTCGTACTGGCGAAAAACACACGCCGCCACGAATACCGCGATGAAGCCGTAGCTCGACGCCAGTTCGGCCAGTCCGTAGGGGACCAGGGTCAGGCTCAGCGCAAGGATACCGGTCATGGTCCTGGCGAATTCCTCGGCCGCGGGAATACCCATGATGATCCTGGCCAGCAGGTAACCAGCGGCGGCGCCGATGATCGTACCCGCCGCGATCTTGTACAGCACGTCGATCAACAGCCACTCGCCAAGCCAGCCCGACGGCGCGAGTCCCGCGATTGCGATCGCGATGGCAAGGTTAGTAAAAGGGAACGCCAGGCCGTCGTTCAGCCCCGCCTCGGTGGTCAGCGCCAGGCGCGCCTTGGAATCGTCCGGCTGATCCGGGGGCGTGGTCTGCACATCGGACGCCAGCACCGGATCGGTTGGCGCGATCACGGCGCCAAGGAGGATCGCTGACGCAGGCACCAGGCCGGCCGCCCACCAGCCCAACCAGGCGGCCGCCGCAATAGTCAGCGGCATGGTCAGCGCCAGCAGGCGCCAGCTGATTCGCCAGGTTTCCCAGGCAAATGGCCGGTTGAGCTTGAGCCCCGCCGAAGTAAGAGCGATGATGACGCCCAGCTCGGTCAGCCGCTTGGGCCACCAGGCATCCTCCACCAGGTCCGGCAAGTCGGGAGCCCAGGGCAGCAAGAATACGGACGCCCCCGCCAGCATGTAGATAAGCGGCGCTGTCACGAACCGCCGCCGAGAGATCAGCCGCGGCAGGATGGCGGCTGAGAGCACGATGAGCCCGACCAGCAGCAGGCCGACGTCGTAAGAATGAAAATCGAACACTACTTCCCCGTTCTCTTGCTCATGCGCAGCACCACTGCGAAAGCCGGAAGCTTAGCCGGGCGACTGTATCTTCACCAGTTCGAGGCCAGGGATGTCTGCGAAGTCGCCGGGGTTGCGAGTAACCAGGCCGATGCCGTGCTGGATTGCCTGGCTCGCCAGCCACAGGTCCTGGACCCGGGTTCGATGCGAGCGGCCGGCGGCCTTGGCGAGCAACCCGGCGATCTCGCCGAACACGTCCGCAGTATCGGCGTCGATCGGCAGCAGTGGCTTGCGGGTCATGCGCCGGTAAGTCGCCAGCCGCTTCTGCCGGACGCCCGGATCGGTGGTCATCTCGATGCCGAGGCGTAACTCTGCCATTGTGACCGGCGAAAGGTAGACCGGCGCGTCACCGGTATACGCGGACACATCGGCTGGGCCGAGCCGGCCGCACTCGACGTCGATCCAGATGCAGGTATCGATCAGGAAACCCATGGGTCGCGAGGCTCCTCGTCCAGGGCTTCGCCGCCCCGGCGGGCGTCCTCCAGCCAGCCCTCGGCAACCCCGGGTGACAAGGTTCGATACAGGTCTGCCAAGGCCTGCTCGGCATTCTGCTCGCCCGGCGTCGGCATGACCTGCACGACGGGCTGCCCGCCCCGCTCAACGATATAGGCCTCCCCGGTTTCCCGGACCCGGTCCATAACGGCCCGCAGGTTACGTGCCAGTTCGGTGGCGGTAATCTTTCGCATGCTTATCAGTAAATTCAGATGAAATCTGATTTTATGTAATTGTGCGGCGTGAGACAAGTTACAGCGCCACGCCGAACTTCCTCGTCATAGCCCAATGAATGGCATGAAGCCGCCCCAGATAATGCGCTTGCCAGCGAACGGCCTGAAAATAAACCGGCATGATCGTCTAGTATCATGAGGCAGCGGCGTGCGGCAGAGGGCATGCCAACATTTCTCCTTGAGGACCCGACAGCGGGTTTTTTGGATCAAGTTTTGACCAACCGCATCAGCAACCACGCCTTCCTGAGCTACGCATTTCGCCCGATGTTTCTTGGGCTCGGCATCTTCGCGTTGCTGAACATGGCAATGTGGATCGGGCCGCTGGTCGGCGCTATCCCGATCGTAGGCGCCTACGGACCGCTATGGCACGCCCACGAGATGCTGTTCGGCTTTGCACTGGCGGCGGTCGCCGGCTTTCTGTTGACCGCTGTGGCCACCTGGACCGGTCGCCCGCCCGTGCAGGGCCTGCCATTGCTGATGCTGTTCGCCGCCTGGCTGCTCGGGCGAATCGTTATGGCCATGGGACTGCCACCGTCCACCTGGCTGGCAGGTGTCGCCATGGTCTTCCCGGTACTGTTGACGGTATTCGTGGCGCGGGAAGTGATCCTCGGCGGCAGTCGGCGCAATTACCAGGTCGTCGGGATGGTAGCAGCGCTCACCCTTCTGGACGGTCTTTACCATCTCAGCACCCTTGGCATCATCCCGGGCGCCAGGCGCCTGGCGCTGCTGGCCGCGCTCTATTTACTTGTCGTGCTGGTGACTGTCATCGCGGGCCGGATCATCCCGAGCTTCACGGCGAACTGGCTGCGTGCTCGCGGCAGTGCGCGTCTGCCAGCGAGCATCGCCTGGGTCGAACGCCTGGCCGTGCCCATGACCGCGGTGACGGGTGTACTGGCCGTGGTACTTACCGATCATCTCTTGACCGGTATCGCGGCAGCCCTCACGGCCCTGGTGCATACGCTGCGGCTTGTCCGGTGGCGCGGCCTGTCCACCTTGGCCGAGCCACTCCTGTTCGTGTTGCATGTGGCCTATGCCTGGCTCCCCGCCGGTTTCGCATTACTGGCCGCTGCCATCTTGAGCGATACCCTTCCGTCATCCATCGCTCTCCACGCCTTCGGCGTCGGTGCCATCGGCACGATGATTCTCGCCGTGACCTCGCGGGTCGCGCTGGGACATACCGGCCGTCCCTTGCATGCCGACTACGTCACCGTGATCAGCTACGTGGCGCTGGCCATCGCGGTGGTGGCAAGAATTACGGCGCCGGCGGCTGACAACCACTACCTGACGGTCATCGCCATCGCGGCGCTCGGCTGGTTCGTCGCGTGGTCGTTATTCCTGTGGACCTACACGCCGATCCTGTTGCGGCCGCGGAGTAACAGCCGCTGAGTTCAAGTGGTGAAGACCGGCAAACTCAGCCATACTTATGACCTGGATTGACAGCGCTGTCATTTGAGGGCCTGCTATGAATATGCCGCGCGAAACACCCGGCCCCTTGTCGGACAAAGAACTCGAGCTGCTCGACGCCTGGTGGCGCGCGGCCAATTACCTGTCCGTCGGACAGATCTACCTGTTCGATAACCCGCTGTTGCGGGAGCGGCTGGAGCGCAAGCACATCAAGCCGCGCCTGCTGGGCCACTGGGGTACCTGCCCTGGCCTCAACATGTTGTGCACCCACCTCAACCGGGTCATCAAGCGCGACGACCTGGACATGATCTACATCATCGGGCCGGGGCACGGCGGGCCGTCCATGGTGGCGCATGCCTGGCTCGAGGGCACTTACAGCGAGATCTACCCGGAAATCAGCCAGGACGCCGAGGGCATGCAGAAGCTGTTCAAGCAGTTCAGCTTCCCCGGCGGCATCCCGAGCCACGTGGCGCCGGAGACCCCGGGCAGCATCCACGAGGGTGGCGAGCTCGGCTACGCGCTGAGCCATGCCTTCGGCGCCGCGTTCGACAACCCGGAGCTGATCGTCGCCTGCGTAGTGGGCGACGGCGAGGCCGAGACCGGGCCGCTGGCCACCAGCTGGCATAGCAACAAGTTCCTCAACCCGGCGCGAGACGGCTGCGTCCTGCCGATCCTGCACCTCAACGGCTACAAGATTGCCAACCCCTGCTTCCTGGCGCGCATTCCGCGCGACGAGCTCACCAAGTTGTTCGAGGGCATGGGCTACAAGCCGTATTTCGTCGAGGGCCACGAGCCGCGGGCGGTACACCAGCAACTCGCCGCGGTACTCGACACCGTACTGGCCGAGATCCGGGCCATCCAGGCGAACGCGCGCGAACACGGCGACCTGCGCCGGCCGGCCTGGCCGATGATCGTGTTCCGCACGCCCAAGGGCTGGACCTGCCCGCCAGAAATCGACGGCAAGAAGTGCGAAGACTACTGGCGCAGCCACCAGGTGCCGATGGGCGACATGGACAACGAGTCGCACATCCGCGTGCTCGAAGAGTGGATGAAGAGTTACCGGCCGGAGGAGCTGTTCGACGCCGCAGGGGTCCTCCGTCCGGAGATCGCCGCGCTGGCGCCAGCGGGCGCGCGGCGCATGAGTGCGAACCCGCACGCCAACGGTGGCCTGCTGATGCGAGATCTCAAGCTACCGGACTACCGCGACTATGCGGTCACTGTGCCGAGTCCCGGCACGGTCTTCGCGGAATCGGCGCGCGTCATGGGCACCTATCTCCGGGACGTGATGAAACGCAACCTCGATGGCAATAACTTCCGCCTGTTCAGCCCGGACGAGAACAACTCGAACCGCTGGCAGGACGTGC
>JBLRWC010000057.1:0-11296 GCA_047921455.1 Gammaproteobacteria bacterium | reverse complement strand
CAAGAAAAAACCGGGGGCTCTTGCGAGCCCCCGGCCTTTTACTTCAGATCCCGAAGGACTTAGAAGCTTTGCGTGTAACGCGCGTAGACGATTCGACCATAACCATTGTAGAGGCCAAAGTTGAATCCACGGCTTTCACCGTCATCAAGGACAGGATCCTTGTCGAACAGGTTGTCGGCACCAATGGTGACCCGACTGTTCCAGGGCGTGAAGTAGTTCACCTGGAGATCGTGGGTCGTCCAGGACGAGAGACCCACATCCGGATCCGCGAACGAGTCAGACTGGCTGTCGATGTAGTTGATGTTCCAGGCAGCTGAGAAGTCACCCCACGTGTACACGTTCCGCAGGATGGCACGCCACTCGGGCACGTTAGCCTCGCCGACAAAGTTGCTGCCGCCGTCGACCTTGACCGAGTTCACGTACGTCGCCACCAACTCGTTGCTCAGGCGGCCCGCGCCGCCGAAGTCAAAGTTGGTCTTAAGGTTGAGGTCGACACCGTCGGTCTCGATCTTACCCAGGCTGGCGAAACCGCTCTGCAGGAAATCCACCTGGCCCTGGTCGCCGAACAGCACGCCCAGGCCGAGACTCGGGTTAGGTCCGGTAGAACCAGCCGGGAAGAGTCTCAGTCCCGGCGGGCAGTTACCCGGCGGAGAATCAGACAGGCAGTTCAGCACGCGCTGGGCACTAATCCCGGCAACACGATCCGTGACCTTGATGTTCCAGTAGTCGACGGAACCGTTCAGCCAGTCGAGGGGCTCGAACGCCACGCCCAAGCTGAACTGCTCAGACTGCTCGGCGCCAAGGTTCGGGTTGGCGATGGAGAACGTGGTGATCTGGATCGCCGCGTTTGGATTTTCGTTACCGAAGAACTCAGCCGTCGGGACGTGCACCACCGAGGCTGCGCTGAAGGACGGCTGCTGCGCGAGGATATCCAGCGGCGGGGCCCGGAAGCCTTCACCCCAGGAAGCACGCACGGTCAGCTCGTCCATCGGCTGCCAGCGCAGGGCGACCTTCGGCGAGAAGTTGTCGCCGAAATCGCTGTAGTCATCGTAACGACCGGCGAAACTCAGCTCCAGGTCAGGCAGCACCGGCACCAGCAATTCGCCGAAGACGGCCCACTGGTCGCGATCTCCGAAGGCGGAGTTACCGGCCGAACCCGTGATGTTGCCGTTGGCCTGCAGGTCATCAAAGATGTCCCGGTAATCTTCGTCACGATACTCAGCGCCAAAGGCGAAGCCGATCGTGCCGGCCTGGATATCCATCAGGTCGCCGCTGATCAAGCCGCGATATTCGCGCGACACGAAGCGCGCATCGCGATTGATGGTGGCGGTGAACGAATTCAGGACATCGTCGGGGGTGCCGGTCGGATCGTAGATATTGTACGCGCCGCTATTGAACTGCGGCTGGGCCAGCGCCGACACGATGTAGTTGCGCCCCAGGTCATAGTACTGCGACTCGATCCGGCGCACGCCGAATTCCAGGTCGTAGTTGCCGATGCGACCCTCGACGAACAGGTCCACGTCGTAGACGTTTGCGTCGGTGTTCGTGTCGCGCGGACCGTTGGCGGCGAAACGGTGCCACAGGAGCAACCCCTGGTCGGGGCCCGTATAGTGCGTCACGGGACCGTCGTCCGTCTGGAAGATGATCGGATCCTGGTAAGCAGCCCACTCCGGGTTCAAGCCGCCGTCTTCCGGGCGGGTACCAGGATGGTTGGGGCTGCCGGCCGGCACCACGATGGCGCCGAAGCCACCGACCAGCCAGGGTGAGGAAGGCACCGGCGCGTAACGGCCGAAGGACTTCACACGGTTGACCTGGGCGTTCATGCCGACGCTCCAGTCCATGTTGATGTCATAGCGCGCCCGGGCAAACAACGACTGGTTGTCGATTTCGGCTTCGTCAGCGGCCTGCAGCGTGAAATCGTAGAAGCAGCGTCCGGAGGTGGTGCCTATATTGGTCGGCAAAAAGCCTTCGTCCTGGCAGCCGGCCGCAACGGCGGCTCCGAACTGCGGATGTTGGAGGAAACCGGCATTACCCACCGGATCGCCATCGGGGGTAAACCTTTGGCGAAGAAAATTATTGCCGAAACTGGAAGCGCCGCCAGCCGACCATTCACGGTCACGCTGGAAGATGATGTCGCGCTTGTTGTGCGACACGCCAACCATGATCTGGCCGTTCTGGCCCGCAGCGCCGAACACGGCCGAGGCTTCGCGCGTATCGCCGCCTTTACGCTTCGGGTCGCTGCCGCCGACCATGAGCTCGGCGCCAGTGAAGTCGCGACGGGTGATGATGTTGACCACGCCGCCGATGGCGTCGGAACCGTAGATGGCCGAGGCGCCGTCGGACAGGATCTCGATGCGCTCAACCGCAGCCAGCGGGATGGAGTTCAGGTCCTGGCCGGAACCGATGTTCGGCGCCACAGGGGCGCGGCGACCATCGATCAGGATCAGGGTACGGCCGGCGCCCAGGCCGCGCAGCGAAAGACCGGCGAACGACTGCCCGGTGCTACCGGATTGCGGGCGGAACGAGCCCTGGGTGTTCATCGGCTGGTTGCGAAGCAGGTCGGCGACCGAAGTCTTGCCTGACAGCTCGATGGTTTCACGATCGATGACGGTGACGGGCAGCGCGCCCTCGATGTCAGTGCGCTTGATGCGCGAACCGGTGACCTGAACGCGTTCGAGGTCGGCGGCCTCTTCCTGTGCAAACGCGGTCGGCGCGGCAACGGCTGTTGCGAGCGCACCGGCGGCGAGTACTGCACGGACTGCAAGCCTTAGCTGGTGATTTCTCATTGAAAGGTATCCTCCTAGGTTTCCTAAAGTGTCCGTTTGCGTGGTTGAGTCACGGCACAACCCCGAAAAACGAACCCCCCTTAATCAAGTGTCGCTGGCGGCCGCAATGCGACAAAAACCACTCGGCCTGAACACCCGTCGCCGGAGACTAGCCTATTCTGTTGTCCAATGACAACACTTGCGCGCAATTTTTTTTTGGTTTCCCGCAGTGGCGCGGCCCGGCACGAAAAATTCTTCGCAGCGGAATAAAATGGAAAGTGTCTGCGTTTACAGGGGATTCAAGTGAGCGCGCCGAGGACGGGGGGGGATGCGCGGAACACCGGACCCGCACGGGAAAAAGTGTGTCATTTACGCCACACACGGGCCGAGGCGGCGTGTTGCGTTGACGCAACAACCTCAGACGGACGCTCAACCTTTCTCCGCCGCGAGCGCCCAGCCCAACAGGGTAGTGCCGCTATAATTGAAGGGCCGCAGGCTGATCCCCCCAAAGCCCGCCGCGGCCAGTTCGTCACGAATGCGCTCCATGCCGGGGGAGCCAAGAGCCGCCGAGACGAGGTCAGCCATCCTGAGGCGGTAAGCGGCCACTTCGGCCTCAATGGCCGCCCAAGCCGCCTCGATGGCGCGCGGCTCGAGTGATCGGCTTTGCTCCAGCAAGCGCAATCCCGACGGCACCAGGAACTCGATAAAGCCGGCGTCCGCCGCTCGCACTTCGGGTCGCCGCGCATATTGCTCCAGCCGCGCCGCCGCCGAGTTGAGTTCTTCGCGCACCTTCAGCGCACCCGGTGACCAATTCAGACCGGCCGGCCCCTGGCCGGGCTTCAGCCCACGGAACAACTTGAGCATGCGGCGCGTCAGCGCAAGAAACCGCTCCTCCTCGAGGCACAGCGCCACTTGCCGCAGGCCTTCCCGGGCCTGGGCCAGGATGGCGGATTCCTCGTGGTGCAGGATCATCGCGAGACGGCCACCGGGACGCAGGATCCTGGCGGCTTCCCGACCGCCGGCCGCGGTATCGCCGTATTCAAAGCCGTACTGGCTGATGACGAGATCGACCGAGTCGTCCGGCAGGCCGGTGGCCTCGAGCGGCGTGCCGCCAGACAGCGTGACGGCATCGAAATCCGCAGCAAGCGCCGGCCAGGCGGCGCGCAGGCGCGGCACGTCGATCGCCGCGCTGTCCACCCCGGTAATAGAGAAATGACGGGCGCCTGTTTCGCCGGAGGCTTCGCGCGCGTACTGGGCCGCCAGCAAGGCCAGCGCGCCGTTGCCGGTGGCCAGGTCAACGATGACCGCGCCGTCGGGGAGGCGCGCAAATTCGGCCCACCAGAAGTCCCTGATCTCGGCGTCATAGTTTTCGCGGAAATGGCCTTCGAACGTCGTCAGGCTGCCGCGTTCCCAGAACCGGCTCCATTCATCACGATCAAGACGCTCGCGCTCCATTGGTCCGGCTGCTTGCCCCATGTATTTCTCCCGCGGACCTGCCCGCAATTAATCTGGCGATAGAATACCGGTGAATGGCGGGGGGCGATATTATGTCGCCGTGACTTCCTGGCGGCGGCCGGTCTCGCCCGACGCCCACCCATCAAAATCTGAACACCACCGGCAAAGCCTGGGCAATGACAATGCGGACAAACACTCTCGATCGAATACGGCGCGGCGGCCTCGCCAGCAGCGTCATCGCGGCGCTGGCGGCGGGCCTGTTACTGGCAGGCGGCGCCGCCACCGCCGCCGATGAATCCACGCGGGCGTTCTTGCGCTGCATGGAATTGCCGGACGACACGGCGCGGCTGGCTTGCTACGACCGGCTGGCGCAGGAAGTCGTGGAGCTTGGGCTGCCCGGGGCGCGCCGTGCTGCACCGGTCGCGGCGGCCCCGCCGGCCGCGGAGGCGGCGGCAGCCGATGCTGCCGGCACAGCGACACGCGCCGCGCGCAGCACGGCGCCGCGAAGCGCGCCCGAGGACGAATTCGGCTTGCCGCAGCCAGCTGCAGCGGCTGAAGTCTCGTCGATCACGGCCAGGGTCGTCGACGGCTTCACCGGCTGGAGCGGTAATACGATTTTCGTCCTGGACAATGGCCAGGTGTGGGAGCAGGCGGCGACGGGGCGTTATGAATATGCTGGTCCGGACCGCGAGGTGGTCATCAGCCGCGCCATCCTCGGCACGTTCATGCTGTCGCCGGAGGGACTCAATCGCAGCGTCCGGGTGCGCCGCGTCGAATAAGGGCCATCCGTGGCGGAAACTTTTGGAAAGGATCCCGCTGCTGGACTATAGTGCAACATAGTTGGCGCAGCGCGCCGGTACTCGCAGCGAAGGAAATCCCATGGACAGACAGCTGAACGAAATTGAAAAAGCCTTCCACGACGCGCGGCAAGAATTGATCAATGCCGCACAACGCACTTACGAAGGGTTGCGGCGCGAACTCGACAAGCTCACGGCGCGCGCGAACAAGACGGCGGAGCGCGTCAACGAGCTGGCGGTGCGGCTGCAGGAGCAGGCACAAAAAGCCGTCAGTGAAGGTTCCAGGGCGGCCGCGACGCAGGCCAAGCGGATCGAACAGCGGCTTGCCGATGCGCGCAAGGAGCTGGACGCCATCAGCAAGGACCAGAAATTTTTCAAGCATGAAGCGGCCAGGGCCTACGATTATTTCCGGCGCGTGAGCGGTATCGACAGGGCCGTGGCGGCGGTCGAGAAGGAATGGGCGAAACGGACCGGCGGGCCGCTGAAGAAGAAACCTGCGAGCAAGAAGCGCAAGGCGACCGCGAAGAAAAAGCCGGCTGCCAAGAAGAAAGCAACGGCCAAGAAGAAACCAGCCGCCAAAAAGAAAGCTGCCAGCAAGAAAAAGGCCGCGAGCAAGAAAAAGACTGCCGCCAAGAAACCGGCCGCCAAGAAGAAGGCCGCAAGCAAGAAGAAAGCCGCCACCAGGAAGCCAGCCTCTAAAAAGAAGGCTGCAAGCAAGAAAAAGGCCGGCGCCAGCAAAAAGAAAGCGCCCGCCGCCTGAGCGATCCGCAGCGGATGTAAAAAGACGGCGGCCACTGGTCGCCGTCTTTTTTTGCCCGCCGCGAGCGCGTTTTTCAGTCTACCGGGTAACCTGCCGCAGCCAGGCCCTCGCGCAGCGGGCCGAGGTGTTGCGCATACTTCTCCGACCAGCCCGCCGCCGGCCTGCGGCTCGGCAGACAGGCCGGATCCCAGGGCAAGCCAAGAAACTCGATCAATCGCCGGCTCTCTCCCTCCGGGTCATCGGCCAGTAACTCGATATCGACTTCGAGCATCGGCAGGGTCGTCGTGGCTCGCCAGTGATCCATCAGGCGCCGGTACTGGCCATAAAAGTGCCCGATATCGGCCAGCTGCGCGATGCACGGCTCGCCCAGCGCGGCGAAATCATGGCAGTAACAAGCCAGCCCGGCATCCAGCGGTGCGCGCCGGCAATGCACCAGCCGCGCATTCGGAAACATCAGCTCGATCAGCCCGACGTGCAAAAAATTCAGCCACATGGAATCGGCAATCCGCCGCGCGCCTTCGCCGGCGCTGAACAGGCGCGCCAGGTAAGACGCGGACAGCTCGCGCAAATCGCGTTCCTGGAGCACGCTGGTGCATTCCGGGTAGCCCAGGCCCGCGTTGTTATAGCGGCCGATGCGGCCGGCGCCGAGATCGACGTGCGGCAACGCCCCGGCGCCCGCAGCGCGCGGATGCGCCGCAATGACTTCTTCGAGCAAATCGCCGCCGGCGCATGGCATGCCGATGATGAATACGGGAATGCCCGATGACGAGCCGCGTGGCAAGGCGTCCATCGCCGGGCGTGTGAACGAGGCCACCAGGCGTGTAACGAGCTCTTCGTGCGCGGCGCGCGGATAGCGGCCGCCCCGCAGCTGGCGGCCGCGTCGATACTGCGCGAAGGCGCGCTCGTATTCGCCGCGCCGGTCCAGCAAGTCACCGAGCATGAAATGCGCCGGGGCGAGTTCGTCGGCGCGGGCGGGACGCTTCACCAGGTCCGCGAGGGACACCAGCGCCTCGGCATCTCGCCCGCTGGCTTGCAGGGCATGCGCGCGGCCGATGTGCAGGCATGCGGGCGCATCGCCGCGGTCCACCAGCGGCGCCAACACCTTGAAAGCCTCCGGCAGCCGACCGCGGCGGGTCATGATCCGGGCGAGGCCGGCCGCGGCTTGCGCATGGCCGGGCTGCAGCTCCAGGGCGGCCTCGTATCCGGCCATCGCCATGTCCAGCTCACCCGTGGCCACGAGGACCTCAGCCAGCCCGCTGAACACCTCGGGATCCTGATCACCGGCCGCAATGAGGCGCCGATAGGCGGTGATCGCCTCGTCCAGGCGGCCGAGTTCGTGCAGCGCTACCGCAAGGGTGTACTGGCCCGGCCGATTGCTCAGCTCACGTTGTATGCCGGTCTGCAGGTGGGACACAGCCAGCTCTGGATGCTTCTGTTTATAAAGGATCGCGCCCAGCGACAGGTTGGCGAGGCCGTGCTCGCGGTCATAGCGAATGGCAGCTCTGAAGTACCGCTCCGCCTCGACGGAACGACCGGTCCGCAACAGGATGTCACCAAGGCTCGCCAGGGCATCGGCAAACTCCGGGTCGCAGGCGACCGCCTTGCGAAACGCCGCCTCCGCGCCGCCGAGATCTGCGCGGTGATCGAGTACGCGGCCAAGCAGGTTCAGGGTGCGCGCGCTGTCCGGATCGATGTCCATGGCGCGCTGGATCCAGCTCATGGCCTCGTCGTGACGCTGCTGCTTGATGCGCAGCTCCGCCAGCAGCTGGCAGGCCTGGTTACTGTCAGGACGTTCCTCGAGCACCGCGGCGCAGAGTTGCTCGACGTCCTTGTGGTGGCCTTCCTTGAGAGCACGTTCGGCCTTCTGCAGATCGATGACGATCCGGCGACCGGTCTTGTTACTCGTGCGGCTCTGCAAAAGGCTCATGTGTCGGTCCCGGGTCGTCCGTCAGCAGATTCCGCAACGCTGGGTTATTGTCGACAATATGCCTGAGTCAGTCGATCAATCGCTGCAAGTACTCGCCGAAATTTTTGGTTTTTCGTCGTTCCGGCCCCAGCAGCGGGAAATTGTCGCCCGCCTGGTGGCCGGCGAAGATGCTTTTGTACTCATGCCGACCGGCGGCGGCAAGTCGCTCTGCTACCAGGTGCCGGCGCTGCGCCGCCGCGGTACGGCCGTGATCGTATCACCGCTGATTTCACTGATGAAGGACCAGGTGGACGCGCTGCTGGCCAATGGCGTCGCAGCCGCCTTCTATAACTCTTCGCTGGAAGCCGCGACTGCCCGCCGCACCCTGGCACGGCTACACGCCGGCGAACTGGACCTGCTGTACGTGGCGCCGGAAACGCTGATGAGCGATGCGTTCCTCGCCCGCCTCGATGGTATCGAGCTCGCGCTGTTCGCCGTCGACGAAGCGCACTGCGTCTCCCAGTGGGGGCATGATTTCCGTCCCGAGTACGTCAAGCTCGGGGCCTTGCGCGGCCGTTTTCCCGGCGTACCGCTGGTGGCGCTGACCGCGACCGCCGACCCGCAGACCCGGGAAGACATCGTGCGCGTGCTCGACCTCGAACATGCGGCGCGCTACGTGGCCAGCTTTGATCGACCCAATATCCGTTACACGGTGCGGGAAAAACACCAGCCCTTTGACCAGCTGACACGTTTTCTTGCGGCGCGCCAGGGCCAGGCGGGGATCGTGTACGCGCTGTCCCGCCGGCGCGTCGATGAGCTGGCGGAAAAACTTGTCGCGAAAGGTTTTCGGGCCGGCGCCTACCACGCCGGGCTCGGCGCCGCGGAGCGTAGCCGGGTGCAGGAGGCGTTCCTGCGCGACGAACTCGACATCGTGGTGGCGACGGTGGCTTTCGGCATGGGCATCGACAAGCCCAATGTGCGCTTTGTCGTGCACCACGACATGCCGAAGAATATCGAGGGCTTTTACCAGGAAACAGGTCGCGCCGGGCGGGACGGCCTGCCCGCCGAGGCACTGCTGCTGTTCGGCGCCCAGGACGTCGTCACCGCCCGCGCACTGGTCGAACGCGGCAGCAGCGAGGACCGCCAGCGGATCGAGCTGCACAAGCTGAACTCGATGGTAGCGCTGGCCGAGAGCCTGACCTGCCGGCGGCGGGTGCTGCTCGGCTATTTCGGCGAGCGCCTGGCGGAAGATTGCGGCAATTGCGACGTCTGCCTGGAACCGCCGGAACGCTTTGACGCCACCGAGGATGCCCGCAAGGCTCTCTCGTGCGTGTATCGCCTCAACCAGGGCTACGGCATCAAGTATGTCATCGACGTATTGCGCGGCCTGCGCAATGATCGCATCGTGGCGGCGGGCCACGACCGCCTGTCGACGTTCGGCATCGGCGCGCACTACAGCATGCAGGAATGGGCGTCGCTGCTCAGGCAGTTGATCCACCGCGGCTACCTGGAGCAGGACATCGCTCGTTACTCGGTGCTGCGCCTGACGCCCGCCGCGCGCCCATTGCTGCGTGGCGAAGAGCACCTCGAGCTGGCCAGGCCGCGCATCAAGACGCCCGGGCGCCGCAAGGCGCCGAAAGCAGCGGCGGGCATGGGCCGGTACGACGAAAAAGTGTTCGAGGAACTGCGCGCCCTGCGCAAGTCGCTGGCCGATGACCAGGGCGTGCCGCCCTACATTATTTTCGGCGACGCCACGCTGGTGGAAATGGCGCGCGAGCTGCCTGCCACGCCCGCGGCGCTGCTGGAAATTTCCGGTGTCGGCCAGAAGAAACTGGAGCGCTACGGGGAAGAGTTTCTCGCCCTCATCAGGCAACACGCCTGAGCCGGTCCACGCGAGACGTGACGGCTGCTTGCCCTTTGGGTATACCTTCGCCAGAATCCGCGTGAATATGACGGTTTTATTTCAGCCGGATGACAAGCCGGCTCGTGCCGCGCTCGCGGCCATCACTCCAACTGCCTGATTTTATGGCAAAACCAGCCCTGGACAAGGACCTCAAGCGGATCGCCCGCCTGGAGGACGCGACGCTGATCACGGCGCGCGGCCTGGTCCCGTTGAGCCTCGCCGTGCTGTTCCTGGCGCTCGTGGGCATCACCACCGCCTCGTTCATCGGTATCAGCGGCAGCCTGGCGGTCATCGTCGCCGCCAGTGTCATCGGCGGCTACATGGCGCTGAACATCGGCGCCAACGACGTCGCCAACAATATGTCCCCCGCAGTCGGTTCCCGGGCGCTGCACATCGGCACCGCGGTGGCGATCGCCGCGGTGTTCGAGGCCGCCGGCGCGATCCTGGCCGGCGGCGACGTGGTGGCCACCGTCTCCAGCGGCATCATCCGCCCCGAACTGATGCCCGACGCCACAGCTTTCACGACCGCCATGTTGTCGGCGTTGTTCGCGGCCGCGCTGTGGATCAACCTCGCGACATGGCTCGGCGCCCCGGTGTCGACCACCCATTCGGTCGTCGGCGGCGTGCTCGGCGGCGGCGTAGTCATGGCGGGTTTCGGCGCGGCCGACTGGAGCGTCGTCATGCGCATCGTCGCCAGCTGGGTCGTCTCGCCGGTGCTCGGTGGCGCGATCGCGGCCGGTTTTCTGCTCTACATCAAGCTGACCATCCTCTACGTGCCGGACCAGCTGGAACAGGCGCGCCGCCGCGTGCCCTTGCTGGTGGCGATCATGGCCGGCGCATTCTGCACCTACCTGATGCTGAAGGGCTTCTCGCGCGTCTGGAAGGTGCCGGTATGGCTCGCGCTGACGGTCGGCGCCACGGTGCTGCTGGTCACCCTCGCATCGCTCCGGCCGGTGGTCGCGCGCATGGTGCGGGACCTGCCTTCGAACCGGTCCAGCGTCGGCAGCCTGTTCACCATTCCGGTCATCTGCGGCGCCGCGCTGCTGTCGTTCGCACACGGCGCCAACGACGTCGCCAATGCGATCGGGCCGCTGGCCGCCATTTACGCTTCGGTCACCGAGGGCGGCATCGTCAGCGTCGCGCACATCCCGCCCTGGATCCTGTTGATCGGCGCCTTCGGCATCGCCACCGGCTTGCTGCTCTACGGCCCCAAGCTGATCCGTACCGTCGGCTCAAAGATCACCAAGCTGAACCGGGTGCGCGCCTTCTGCGTGACCCTGTCGGCGGCGATCACCGTCATCATCGCTTCGGCGCTCGGCTTGCCGGTCAGTTCCACGCATATCGCCATCGGCGCACTCTTCGGCGTCGGGTTCCTGCGCGAATTCATGACCAACCGGGCGGGGCGCAACAACGCGCCGGTCGTCGTGGGGCTCGACACCATGCCGCTAGCTGAGCCAAGTGACCCGAGCGACCCCGTCGGGCAAGACATGCCGGCAAAGTCGCCGGAGAAACTGCGCAAGCGTCGCCTGGTCCGCCGCGCGCACTTGGTTACCATCGTCGCGGCCTGGCTGATCACCGTGCCGGCCAGCGCCGCCCTGGCCGCGCTCATTGCGCTGGCGCTAAGCAAGGCGGGCTTGCTGGGGATGTGATGGCGACGTGGAGATGGTGGCCAGGGGCAGAATCGAACTGCCGACACCGTGATTTTCAGTC
>JBLRWC010000056.1:0-11473 GCA_047921455.1 Gammaproteobacteria bacterium | reverse complement strand
CTATTCGCGAGGGCGGCCGTACCGTCGGCGCCGGCGTGGTCGCGAAGATTTACGAATAAGCCCGCACGGGCTCACTGGACTTAAAGACCATGGCTAACCAGAACATCCGTATTCGGCTCAAGTCGTTCGATCACCGGCTGATAGACAATTCGGCCAAGGAGATCGTCGAAACCGCGCGGCGCACGGGTGCTGCAGTGCGGGGGCCGATTCCCTTGCCGAGCAAGACGGAGCGTTTCACCGTCCTGGTCTCGCCGCATGTCAACAAGGACGCGCGGGACCAGTATGAGCTGATTACGCATAAGCGCTTGATGGATATCCTTGATCCCACGGATAAAACCGTGGACGCCCTGATGAAGCTGGAGCTGCCGGCCGGGGTGGATGTGCAAATCAAGCTGAACTAGTTGTTGAACCTGTTGGGCGTCCCGCGTATAGTAGCGGGCTCCCTGCGGCCCGGTACGGAAATCGCCGTGCCGGGCCGCTGATTTCAGGGCGCAGCGGCGCCCAGCTCCGCCTCCTGCAGTGGCGATGCCCGGTGTTCGGGCTCCGGCAGGTGCGGTTTTGAACCAAGGTGCAGCGGCGGCCAAACGAAGTCGGCGCGGTGTATAGAGGAACAGACAAGATGGCGATCGGTCTCGTTGGCCGCAAATGCGGCATGACCCGCGTGTTCACGGAAGACGGCGCCTCGGTGCCGGTCACCGTGATCCAGGCGCTGCCCAACCGGGTGGCACAGGTCAAGACGGAAGACACTGACGGCTACCGGGCCGTGCAGGTGACGTTGGGCAGCCGCAAGCCGGCCCGCGTCCCCAAGGCACAGGCCGGCCACTACGCGCGCGCCGGCATCGACGCGGGCGAGGGCCTGTGGGAGTTCCGTCTCCGGGCCGACGAGAGCGCCGATTTGGCGCCCGGCGCCGAAATCAAGGTCGACCTTTTCGCGGACGGCCAGGCGGTCGACGTGTCCGGCGTGACCATCGGTAAAGGCTTTGCGGGCACCGTCAAGCGCCATAATTTCAGCATGCAGGACGCGACGCACGGCAACTCGGTTTCACACCGTGCGCCGGGATCGATTGGCCAGAACCAGTCCCCGGGTCGAGTGTTCAAGGGCAAAAAGATGTCCGGCCACATGGGCGCGGCCCAGCGCACCGTCCAGAACCTGACCGTGGTCCGCGTTGACGCGGAACGCAATCTTCTGCTTATCAAGGGCGCTGTCCCGGGCGCGCGCGGTGGCCGCGTCGTGGTGCGCGCTGCTGTGAAGGCGCGGGGTTAAGAGCATGGCGATGAAGTTGCAGTTGCATGGCGGTGCCAACAAGGACCTGCAGGTTTCCGAGCTGGCTTTCGGCAAGGAATTCAACGAACCCCTGATCCACCAGGTTGTGACGGCCTTTATGGCGGCCGGCCGGGCCGGTACCAAGGCGCAGAAGAATCGGGCCGCAGTCTCCGGCGGCGGCGCCAAGCCCTGGCGGCAGAAAGGCACTGGCCGCGCGCGCGCCGGCACGACCCGCAGCCCCGTCTGGGTTGGCGGCGGACGGGCGTTTGCCGCCCAGCCGCGCAACTACGAGCAGAAGGTCAACCGGAAGATGTACCGCGGCGCGATGCGCTCGGTGTTGTCCGAGTTGATCCGCCGCGAGCGCCTGCTGGTGGTGGAGTCGCTCGAGTTGGCGGAAGCGAAGACGAAGTTGTTCGTCGAGCGGATGAAAGAGCTGGGCATCGATGGCGGACTGTTCGTGATCGAGGCCTTCGAAGAGAAAATTTGGCTGGCGTCGCGCAACCTGCACCAGGTAGAAGTGCTGGAAGCGTCGGCGCTGGATCCGGTCAGCCTGTTGCGCCATGAGCACGTCGTTATGACCGTGGCCGCACTGCGTCGCATCGAGGAGAACCTGGGATGAATCAGGAGCGCCTGATGACCGTGCTGCTCGAGCCGCACGTGTCCGAAAAAGCCACCCTCGCGAGCGAGCAGGGCAACCAGGTGGTATTCAAGGTCCGCCGCGACGCCACGAAGGCGGAGATCGGCAAGGCCGTGGAAATGATGTTCGAGGTCAAGGTGGAAGGCGTGCAGGTCGCCCTCACCAAGGGCAAGAGCAAGCGTTTTGGCGCCACCATCGGTCGGCGCTCTGACTGGAAGAAGGCCTATGTGCGCCTTGCGGCCGGCCAGACTATTGACTTCCTGGGCGGCGAATAAGACCGCCGCTTTAGGACGGGATTGAGAATCATGGCAGTACAAAAAGCAAAACCAACCTCGGCGGGACGGCGCTTCGTCGTCCAGGTCAAGAGCCCCGGGCTGCACAAGGGCGAGCCCTACGGGCCGCTGTTGGCCAAGAAGAGCCGCACTGGCGCGCGTAATAACGCGGGCCGGATCACCGTGCGCCACCAGGGCGGCGGCCACAAGCAGCGCTACCGGATGGTGGACTTCCGGCGCAACAAGGACGGCGTGCCCGCCCGTGTCGAGCGGCTCGAGTATGATCCGAACCGCAGCGCGCACCTGGCGCTGTTGCTGTACGCCGACGGCGAGCGTCGTTACATCATTGCGCCCAAGGGTCTCTCTGACGGCGATAGCGTGATGTCGGGTGCGGAGTCCCCCATCAAGGTGGGCAACGCCCTGCCGCTGAAGAACATCCCGGTAGGTTCGACCGTGCATTGCGTCGAAATGAAGCCGGGCAAGGGCGCACAGATTGCCCGCAGCGCCGGCACTTCGGTGATGATCGCGGCCCGCGAAGGCATCTACACGACGCTGCGGTTGCGGTCCGGCGAGACTCGCAAGGTGCACGTGGACTGTCGCGCGACCATCGGCGAAGTCGGTAACGGCGAGCACTCCCTGCGGAAGCTCGGCAAGGCCGGCGCGACGCGGTGGCGCGGTATCCGCCCGACGGTGCGCGGTACGGTCATGAATCCCGTCGACCACCCGCATGGCGGTGGCGAAGGGCGCAACTTCGGCCAGCATCCGACGACCCCGTGGGGTGTGCCGACCAAGGGTTACAAGACCCGCAAGAACAAGCGGACCGACGCGATGATCGTTCGTCGCCGCGGTCGCAAGTAACAGAACGGAGAGGTAGCAACTGTGCCACGTTCGGTAAAAAAGGGTCCTTTCATTGACGCCCAGCTCCTGAAAAAGGCGCGCGAGGCGCAGGACAGGAATGATCGCCGTCCGATCAAGACCTGGTCGCGTCGCTCAATGGTCGCTCCCAACATGGTGGGCCTGACGATCGCCGTGCATAACGGCCGCCAACATGTGCCCGTGCTTATTTCCGAGAACATGGTGGGCCACAAGCTGGGCGAGTTTGCGCAGACCCGGACGTTCAAAAGTCACTCGGGCGACCGGAAGTCCCGGTAGGAGTCATTGAGATGCAGGTAGCAGCCAGGCTTCGCTATGCCAGGATCTCGCCGCAGAAGTGCCGGCTGGTCGCGGACATGGTCCGTGGCAAGCCAGTGGGCGCCGCGTTGCAGACCCTGGAGTACACGCCCAAGAAGGCAGCCCAAATCGTGAGAAAGGTGCTGGAGTCGGCGATTGCCAATGCCGAGCACAATCACGGTGCGGACATCGACGAGTTGAAGGTCGCCGCCATCATGGTCGACGAGGCGCCGACCTTGAAGCGTTTCAGGGCGCGCGCCAAGGGTCGCGGTACCCGCATTATCAAGCGCAACAGTCACATCACCGTCCAGGTGGCAGACGAGTAGCACGGGAAAGTTATCCATGGGTCAAAAAGTACATCCTGTTGGCATTCGACTCGGCATCACGCGGGAGTGGGACTCCCGTTGGTTCGCCGACACGAAGAGCTTCCCTGAATACGTGCATTCGGATTTCAGGATTCGCGAGATGTTGCGCAAGCGCCTCGCGCAGGCCTCCGTCAGCCGGATCCAGATCGAGCGGCCGGCGCGCAAGGCCCACATCACGGTCCACACGGCACGGCCGGGCATCGTGATCGGCAAGAAGGGCGAGGACATCGAGAAGCTGCGCAGCGACGTTGCCGCAATGCTCGAGCTGCCCGTCGGCGACGTGCGCATCAACATTGCCGAGATCCGCAAGCCGGAACTCGACGCCCATCTGGTGGCGGAGGGTATCGCACAGCAGCTCGAGCGCCGCGTCATGTTCCGGCGCGCCATGAAGCGCGCAGTGACCAACACCATGCGCCTGGGGGCGCAGGGCGTGAAGATCAAGGTCGGCGGCCGCCTGAATGGCGCCGAGATCGCACGTTCCGAGTGGTACCGGGAAGGCCGGGTGCCGTTGCACACCTTCCGGGCCGATATCGATTATGGCTTCGCCGAGGCCCGGACCACGTATGGCGTCATCGGCGTCAAGGTCTGGATCTTCAAGGGTGAAGTCCTTGACAAGCCCGCGGTCGTACCGGCCGAAGCCGCGGCGAGCTAGGAGTTACGGGGATGCTGCAGCCAAAGCGCACCAAGTACAGGAAACAGTTCAAGGGACGTAACCGCGGCCTGGCCCAGCGGGGCGCTGACGTTTCATTCGGGGAGTTCGGCCTGAAGGCGACGACACGCGGGCGTCTCACGGCGCGCCAGATCGAGGCGGCGCGTCGGGCCATGACCCGCTATGTGAAGCGCGGCGGCAAGATCTGGATCCGGGTATTCCCCGACAAGCCGATCACGAAAAAGCCGCTCGAAGTTCGCATGGGCAAGGGCAAGGGCGCGGTGGAGTACTGGGTGGCCCAGATCAAGCCGGGCAAAGTGCTCTATGAAATGGAAGGGGTTACCGAGGAAGTGGCGCGCGAGGCGTTTCGCCTGGCGGCCTCCAAGCTGCCTTTCGGCACGTCGTTCGTATCCAGGCAGGTAATGTGATGGAAGCCAAGAATTTGCGCGGCAAGACTGCGATCGAGCTGCGGGAGGAGCTGCTGAAGCTTCGCCGGGAGCAGTTCAACCTGCGCATGCAGCGGGCGACGGGCCAGATGGCGCGGCCGGACCAGTTCGGCAAGGTGCGCAAGGACATCGCGCGGGTAAAGACAGTGCTTGTTGAACAGGCGCGGGCCGAAGCAAAGGGTAGTAAAGCGTGATGAGCGAGACCACAGAGAACGCGGCCAGCAGCTCCGTCCGGATCCTCACGGGCCGGGTGGTCAGCGACCGCATGGACAAGACGGCGGCCATTGCGGTGGACCGCCTGGTGAAGCACCCGCTGTACGGCAAGTACATTCGGCGCACCAGCAAGGTGCTCGCCCATGATGAAAACAACGAGTGCCGCATTGGCGACACGGTGAACATCGCCGAGACCCGTCCCCTGTCCAAGCGTAAGGCCTGGCAGGTGGTCGAGATCGTCGAACGGGCAACCGGGCGCTGAGTGGCGGGACGATTTAAGAGAGTGCAGTCATGATCCAGATGCAGACCGTCCTGACGGTGGCAGACAACAGCGGCGCACGTCGCGTCCAGTGCATCAAGGTGCTGGGCGGGTCCAAGCGGCGCTACGCGGGTGTGGGTGACGTCATCAAGGTGAGCGTCAAGGACGCCATTCCGCGCGGCAAGGTCAAGAAAGGCGAGGTCTACAACGCCGTCGTGGTGCGTACCCGCAAGGGTGTGCGGCGCCAGGACGGGTCGCTGATTCGTTTCGACGGCAATGCCGCCGTACTGCTGACCGCAAAGCTGGAGCCCATCGGCACGCGTATTTTCGGGCCCGTGACACGCGAGCTGCGGACCGGGAATTTTATGAAGATCATCTCGCTCGCGCCTGAAGTTATCTAGGGCGCCGGGGAGCCAGGAATGAACAGAATCAAGAAAGGCGACGAGGTCATCGTTATCACCGGGCGTGACAAGGGCCGGCGTGGCACTGTGCTCGAGGTGTTTAAAGATGACCGCGTGCTCATCGAAAACGTCAATGTCGTCAAGAAGCACCAGCGCGGCAATCCGCAGCGGGGCGTGGCGGGCGGCATCATCGAGAAGGAAATGCCCTTGCAGGCGTCCAACGTCATGTTGTGGAACCCGGTCGCCAAGAAGGGCGATCGTATCGGTATCCGCACGCTGCAGGACGGCAAGAAGGTGCGGTATTTCAAGTCGAACAACGAGGTCGTGGACGTCTGACGGCGTCTGGGTGAACTATGGCCAGGCTTAAAGAACATTACGAGCAGAACATCCTGCCGGCGCTGGTGGAGCGCCTGGGGCTGAAAAACCCCATGGAAGCTCCGCGGATCTCCAAGATCACCATCAACATGGGCGTCGGAGAGGCGGTGGCCGACAAGAAAATTGTCGACAATGCCGTCAGGGACATGGAGGCGATCGCGGGCCAGAAGGCCGTGATCACCAAGGCGCGCAAGTCGGTGGCCAGCTTCAAGCTGCGCGACGGCATGGCGGTGGGCTGCAAGGTGACGCTGCGCCGCGAGCGCATGTATGAATTTCTCGATCGGCTGGTCAACGTGGCGATCCCGCGAACGCGTGATTTCCGTGGCCTGTCGGTGAAGTCTTTCGACGGCTCGGGCAACTACAGCATGGGCGTCAAGGAACAGATCATTTTTCCGGAAATCGACTACGACAAGGTAGACGCGGTCCGGGGCATGGACATCACGATTACGACAACGGCGAAGGACGACGAGGCGGGCAGGGCCCTGCTCGAGGCGTTCAAGTTCCCGTTCAGGAAGTAGAGGACCGCAAGCAGATGGCCAAGAAATCCATGATCATGCGCGAAAACCGGCGGAAGAAGCTCGTCGCGAAGTACGCGGCGAAGCGCGCCAAGCTCAAGGCGGTCGTGATCGACGCGCAGTCGAGCGACGAGGAGCGCCTCGAGGCGGTCGCGAAGCTTGCCGCTATGCCGCGCGATGCGAGTCCGACGCGCTTGCGCAGTCGTTGCGCGATCACGGGGCGGCCGCGGGGTTATTACCGGAAGTTTGGTCTCGGCCGCAACAAGCTGCGCGAGGCCACCATGAATGGCGAGATTCCCGGCCTGCGTAAGGCCAGCTGGTGAGTCGGCACGAGACAGGCGCAAGGATTCAGAAATGAGCATGACCGATCCCATCGCGGACCTGCTGACGCGGATTCGCAACGGCCAGAAGGCAGGCCATCCGCAGGTGCGGATGCCGTCCTCCGGTGTCAAGAAAGCGATCCTGAAGGTGCTTCAGGATGAAGGCTACATCGACGGTTTCAGCGTCGAGGACCTGGGCAACGGCAAGGAAGGCCTGACGGTGGAACTGCGGTATCACGACGGCCGGCCGGTAATTGACGCCATCAAGCGCATCAGTAAGCCCGGCTGCCGGGTGTACCGCGGCAAGGACGAATTGCCGACGGTGTTCGGCGGTCTCGGCGTGGCGATCGTGTCCACGTCGGATGGCCTGATGAGCGACCGTGAAGCCCGCGCGAAGGGTCGCGGCGGTGAAGTTATCTGTGTTGTGTCCTGAGCGACGCGACCAACGAACTGCGAGATAGAACGATGTCCAGAGTCGCCAAGGTGCCGGTGCCATTGCCCAAGGGCGTTGAGTTCAAGCTCAACGACGGCGTGGCCGTGGTCAAGGGTCCCAAGGGAGAGTTGTCCCTCAAGCTGGATCCTGCTGTGGAGGTTGCCCAGGAAGGGGCCGAGCTGCAGATTCGCACGCCCGGCAAGGAAAAGCCGTTCGGGGCGATGTCCGGGACGACGCGTGCGCTGCTGTCCAACATGGTGCAGGGCGTTTCACAGGGATTCGAGAAGAAGCTCGAACTGCGCGGCGTCGGTTATCGCGCCCAGGCCCAGGGCAATGTCCTGAACCTGACGCTCGGTTTCTCGCACCCGGTGGCCTACCAGGTCCCGGCGGGTATTACGATCGAGACGCCGACCCAGACGGAAGTCGTGGTGAAGGGCGTGGATCGCCAAAAAGTCGGCCAGGTGGCGGCGGATATTCGTCGCTATCGCCCGCCCGAGCCCTACAAGGGCAAGGGTGTGCGGTACTCAGGTGAGCGCGTGGTCATGAAGGAAGCGAAGAAGAAGTAGGGCTAGGCGAGGCATGGAAAAGAAAATTGCACGCAGCCGGCGCGCGCGCCGCGCCCGGTCCAAGATCCGGGAACTGGGAGTTAATCGTCTCAGCATTCACCGTACCCCACGGCATATCTATGCCCAGGTCATCACGCCCGACGGCGGGACGGTCCTGGCTGCCGCCTCGACGTTGCAGTCGAGCGTGCGGGAGGGTATCGAGAAGACCGGCAATATCGCAGCCGCCCAGGCCGTAGGCCGGGCGATCGCCGAGGCGGCCAAGGCCGCCGGCGTGAGCAAGGTGGCTTTCGACCGCTCCGGGTTCCGCTATCACGGCAGGGTGAAGGCCCTTGCCGATGCGGCCCGCGAAAACGGTCTCGAGTTCTAGGCATACGCCCGGGGACAGTTGAACAATGGCAGCACCAGAAAGAAATAGCGCCGGCGACGATCTCATTGAGAAGCTCGTTACCGTCAATCGTGTCGCAAAGGTCGTGAAAGGCGGCCGGCAGTTTGGTTTCACCGCGCTTACCGTGGTGGGAGACGGCGCCGGACGCGTGGGTTACGGCTACGGCAAGGCCCGCGAAGTGCCCGTGGCGATCCAGAAAGCGATGCAGGGCGCGCGCAAGAATATGCGGCGGATCCAGTTGCGGGACGAGACCCTGCAGTACGCTACTGAAGGCCACCACGGCGCGACCAAGGTCTATATGCAGCCCGCTTCGGACGGTACCGGCGTGATCGCCGGGGGCGCGATGCGCGCCGTCTTCGAGTGTGCCGGCGTGCGCAACGTGCTGGCGAAGAGTTATGGGTCGCGCAACCCGATCAATGTCGTGCAGGCCACCATCAAGGGCCTTAGCGGCATCAGCTCCCCGCAGCAGATCGCGGCCAAGCGTGGCAAGACGGTCGAAGAGATACTGGGCTAGTACGATGGCTGATAACAACGCGAATTCCCGCCAGCTGCGAGTCAAGCTGGTCAAGAGCCTCCACGGCCGCATTCCCCGTCACAAGGCGTGCGTCAACGGCTTGGGGCTGCGCCGCATCAATCATAGCGTGGTCGTGACCGATACCCCCGAGAACCGGGGCATGATCAATAAGGTTTCGTACCTGCTGCAGGTAGAGGAAGTCTGAGATGCGTCTCAACGATATCAAGCCCGCCGAGGGCAGCAAAAAGGATGGCAAGCGGCTGGGCCGCGGCCATTCCGCCGGCCAGGGCAAGACCAGCGGCCGCGGCGTAAAGGGCCAGCACGCCCGGTCGGGCGGCTATCACAAGGTTGGCTTCGAGGGCGGCCAGATGCCGTTGCAACGTCGCCTGCCGAAAGTTGGTTTCACGTCTCGCACGAGCAAGTTTTCCGACGAGCTGCGGCTCAACGAGCTCGCCGCCTTCGACGGTACGGTCGATCTGCTGGCGCTGAAAGCAGCCGGGCTGGTCGGCCAGCGGGTCAAGCGGGTCAAGATCATTGCCTCGGGCGAGATCGCCAAGGCACTGACAATAAAGGGTCTCCCGGTTACGCCGGGTGCGCGCGCGGCAATCGAGGCCGCGGGCGGAACGATCGAGGAATAATGGCATCTTGCCCGGCGCAGTAACGCGCTCGGGCCAGTACGCGGAGTGGTAGTGGCAAAGTCACCGACGAGCATGAATCCGGCAACAGCGCTTGGCGAGGCCGCCCGACTGGGCGACCTGCGCAAGCGGCTGTTTTTCCTGCTGGGCGCCCTCGTGGTGTACCGGATCGGGACGTTTATTCCTGTGCCCGGCATCGACCCCGAGGCGCTGGCGCGCTTCTTCCAGGAACAGGAAGGCACCATCCTGAGCGTGTTCAACATGTTCTCGGGCGGTGCGCTCGAGCGCCTGTCGATTCTGGCGCTCGGCATCATGCCGTATATTTCGGCGTCCATTATCATGCAGATGATGTCCGTCGTCGTGCCCACGCTGGCCGCCATCAAGAAAGAAGGCGAAGCCGGTCGGCGCAAGATAACCCAGTACACCCGGTACGGGACGCTGGGGCTGGCGAGTTTCCAGGCCATCGGTGCCTCCATCGCGTTCCAGAACCAGGGCGTGGTCATCAATCCCGGCCCGCAATTCCTGTTCATTGCCTGCGTCACCATGGTGACCGGCACGATGTTTTTGATGTGGCTCGGTGAGCAGGTGACGGAACGCGGCATCGGCAACGGCATCTCGATGATCATCATGGCCGGTATCGTGGCCGGTCTGCCATCGGCGCTCGGTGGGACGCTCGAACTGGTCCGCCAGGGCGAAATGCCCGCGGCCCTCGCGCTGATCCTGTTTTTCCTCGTGCTTGCGGTGACCGCGTTCGTGGCATTCGTCGAGCGCGGCCAGCGGCGCATTGCAGTGAACTACGCGAAACGGCAACAGGGCCGGCGCATGTACCAGGGGCAGACGACGCACCTGCCGTTCAAGCTCAACATGGCGGGCGTCATTCCGCCGATTTTCGCCTCGAGCCTGATCCTGTTTCCGGCGACCGTGGCGCAGTGGTTCGGCACCGCCGAGACCATGGGCTGGCTGCAGGTGCTCGCCTCGAGCCTGTCGCCCGGCCAACCGGTCTACACCATGATTTATGCCGGCCTGATCATTTTCTTCTGCTTCTTTTATACGGCTCTCGTGTTCAATTCCCGCGAGACCGCCGACAACCTGAAGCGGTCGGGTGCGTTCATTCCAGGTATCCGCCCTGGCCAGCAGACCGCCGAGTACATCGATGGCGTGCTGACCAAGCTGACATTCTGGGGTGCCATGTACATCACGATGATCTGCCTGCTGCCCGAATTCATGATCATGTACTGGAACGTGCCGTTCTATTTCGGCGGCACCTCGCTGCTGATTATCGTGGTCGTGAGCATGGACTTCATGTCCCAGTTGCAGGGGCACATGATGAGTCACCAGTACGATGGCCTGTTGAAGAAGGCCAACCTGAAAGGCTACGGCCGTGCCGGGCAAGTCCGCTGACCGGCGCGGAACTAGGAGAGAGCAATGAAAGTGCGTGCATCGGTCAAGAAGATCTGCAGGAACTGCAAGATCATTCGCCGTGGCGGCGTCATCCGGGTGATTTGCTCGGATCCGCGTCATAAGCAGCGGCAGGGTTAAAAGACATTGAAGACGAACGCCAAATGAGGCACAATGTTCGGCTTCGCGTGAGCGATAGGAGACGCCGTTAATGGCACGTATTGCCGGGATCAATATCCCAGCCAACAAGCACACAGTCATCGCGCTGACCCATATTTACGGGGTCGGTAACTCGCGCGCAAAGAAAATTTGCGACGCGGCAGGCGTTCCGCCTGACACCAAGGTCCGGGATCTCACCGAGCCGGAAGTGGAGAAGTTACGCGGCGAGGTGGCCAGGATGATCGTCGAAGGCGATCTGCGTCGTGAGACGTCGATGAACATCAAGCGATTGATGGACCTCGGCTGCTACCGCGGAATCCGTCATCGCCGCGGCCTGCCGTTGCGTGGTCAGCGCACCCGCACCAATGCCCGGACGCGGAAGGGTCCGCGCCGTCCGGTCCGGAAGTAATGCGCCGCCAACGCGGCTCCTACGCCAACTTTTAAGGTTTCGAACGAATGGCCAAGCAAGCCCCCAAGGTGCGCAAGAAGATCAAGAA
>JBLRWC010000055.1:0-11828 GCA_047921455.1 Gammaproteobacteria bacterium | reverse complement strand
GGCGCACCGCCAGATGATGCGGGACCGCCACGCCGACGATCCGCAGGAAGGCGCTTATGGAAAGCGCAAGGGCTACGGCCGGGAAAAGTCCAAGGACAAGAAGGACTAGCTTGCAAGGGGCGCGGCCCCGGTATACTTACGGGCCCCAGGGAGGGGCCCGGTGGACAAAACACGAATTCAGCACCAGATCGACAGCGGCCTGTCGGCACTAGGCCTGGCGGGGACGCTTGGTCTTGCCGGAGCGCTGGCGGCGTATCTTGAGCTGCTGGCCAAGTGGAACGAGACCTATAACCTGACGGCGGTGCGAACGCCCGAAGAAATGGTGCCGCGTCACCTGATGGACAGCCTCGTGCTGTTGCCGTTCCTCAATGCAGAGCGGACACTCGATGTCGGCACCGGAGCCGGCCTGCCCGGCCTGGTGCTTGCCATGGCGCGTCCGGACCAGCCCTTCGTGTTGCTTGATTCCTCCGGCAAGAAAACCCGTTTCGTCGAACACGCGGTGGCACGGCTCGGGCTGGAGAATGTCGACGTCGTGCGGGCGCGGGCCGAGGATCATGCGGATGCCGAGGGCTTCGGCGTGGTGCTGAGCCGGGCGTTTTCCTCGGTCGGCGATTTCATCCGCGTCGCCGGCCACCTGGCGAGCAAGGAAGGCCGTATGCTGGCCATGAAAGGCGCTTTTCCGGCGGCCGAGCTGGCTGCCCTGCCCGCGGCCTGGCGCCTGCAGTCGGTACACAAGTTGGCGGTGCCGGGCCTGGTCGGTCGACGCCACCTGCTCGAGTTTTGCCGCAAGGACCCATCCAAGTGACCAGAATACTCGCGATCGCAAACCAGAAAGGCGGCGTCGGCAAGACCACGACGGCCGTCAACCTCGCGGCCTCGCTGGCGGCGACCAAGCGGCGCGTGCTGTTGGTGGACCTCGATCCACAGGGCAATGCGACCATGGGTTCGGGTGTGAACAAGAGCGAGCTGGAAGCCTCGTCCTGCGATGTGCTGCTCGGTGACGTCGCCGCCCGCGATGCGGTGGTGCGTGCCGAGCCGGGCGGTTTCGACCTGATTCCCGGCAATGAGGACCTGACCACCGCCGAGGTCCGGCTGATCAACGAATTCGGGCGCGAGACGCGCTTGCGGGCGGCCCTGAAGGATATCGCCCTGGACTACGATTACGTGCTGATCGATTGCCCGCCGTCAATCAACATGCTGACGGTGAACGCCCTGACGGCCGCCACGGGTGTGCTGATCCCGATGCAGTGCGAGTACTACGCGCTGGAAGGGTTGTCGGCGCTCGTGAATACGGTGGAACAGATTCGCGACGCCGTGAATCCCACGCTGCGGATCGAGGGCCTGCTGCGCACCATGTTTGACCCGCGCAACAACCTCGCCAACGAAGTATCGTCACAGCTGATCCTGCACTTCGGAGACCAGGTGTTCCGCACGGTGATTCCGCGCAATATCCGCCTGGCGGAGGCGCCGAGTTTCGGCATGCCGGCGCTGTTTCACGACAAGACCAGCCGCGGCGCGCTGGCTTACCTGGCGCTGGCCGGCGAAATGATTCGCCGCCAGGAGCGCGATGCGCGTGCACCACCTGTCACGACCCTTACGGAGGACGAAGCCTGATGGCCGTCAAGAAACGCTCACTCGGTCGCGGCCTCGATGCCCTGCTGTCGTCGTCTCATCGGACGCCCACGAGCGAAACGACGGGTACCGGCCAGTTCCGCGAGCTTGCGGTGGAAATGTTGAAGCGCGGCCGATACCAGCCGCGACTCGACATTCGCCAGGAGAGCCTCGAGGACCTGGCGGACTCGATCCGCGCCCAGGGCGTCGTCCAGCCGATCGTCATCCGGCCGGTGCGCGACACCGGGGACGGGGTACGGTACGAAATCATTGCCGGCGAGCGCCGCTGGCGCGCCGCGCAGTTGGCCGGCCTGCAAAAAGTGCCCGTCATTATTCGCGAGGTCCCCGACGAGGCGGCGATCGCGATGGCGCTGATCGAGAACATCCAGCGCGAGGACCTGAATCCGCTCGAGGAAGCGCGGGCGCTGGAACGGCTTATCCACGAATTCGAGATGACTCACCAGCTCGCTGCCGAGGCCGTCGGGCGCTCACGCGCCGCGGTCAGCAACCTGCTGCGCTTGCTCGAGCTGAGCGACGAGGTCAAGACCCTGGTGGAGCACCGCTCACTCGAGATGGGCCATGCCCGGGCGCTGCTCGGCCTCGCTGACCGCAAGGCCCAGGCCGCGGCCGCCCGCGAGGTCGTCGCCAAGCGCCTGTCGGTGCGCGACACGGAGCGCCTGGTCAAGCGCCTGCAGACGCCGGCCGCCAAGCCGGCACCGGCGGCGCGCCGCGACCCCGATATTCGGCGCCTCGAGACGGAAATCGCCGACAAGCTGGGCGCGAAGGTCACGGTCCAGCACGCGGCCTCGGGGCGGGGCAAGCTGATCGTCAGCTACAACAGCCTGGACGAGCTGGACGGGATTCTTGGGCATATTCGCTGAAAAGCCGTGAGTTTCGGGGGCCGGGGTACGCGGATTACCGAAATTGCTGCGACTGCGGAAAGCGGATACAATTCCGGCTCTTTTGGGGGCCGAGGCCGCTCGGCATGTTGAAACGGGCCGGATCGGTACCCGGGAAGATAATAGTCGGACAAGCGGGAGTGACCTTGGTCGCCACGGCATTGTTCGGGCTCACGATGGGCGGGAACGCTGCTCTCGGGGCGCTTGTTGGGGGTGGCATCAGCGTTGTGCTGAGCCTCTGGATGGCGGTGCGCGTGTTTTCGGTTCCGGCCGAGGCGGGCCCGCAGGCCGTCCTTTCGGCCTTCGTCCGTGCGGAGGTCGGTAAACTGGTGATGGCTGTCGTGCTGTTTTCAGCCGCAGCTATTTTTTTGAGCCACGCGTTTATACCGCTCGTGGTCACGTTCGTCGCCACGCTGGTCGTCAACCGGCTGGCGCTGATCTTTACGCGGCGTGACCGACAGGGCTTTGGTGGATAGCTTTCATGGCAGAATCACCCACTGAATACGTCCAGCATCACCTGACGAACCTGTCCGTCGGTGAGGGTTTCATGACCCTCCACATCGACACCCTGATAATGTCGTGGCTCCTCGGCCTGCTGTTCATCGGCATCTTCTATGCCGCGGCGCGCACGGTCACGGCGGGCGTGCCGGGCAAGCTCCAGAATTTTGTCGAGCTGATGCTCGAGTTCGTAGAGAAATCGGTGAAGGACGCTTACCACGGCCCACGCGATTTCATCGGTCCGCTGGCCCTGACGATTTTCGTCTGGGTGCTGTTCTGGAACCTGATGGACCTCGTGCCGATCGACCTCGTGGGGACCGTCCTCGGCCTGTTCGGCGTCGAGTACTTCAAGATCCTGCCCTCGGCCGATATGAATGCCACCTTTGGCCTGTCGCTGACGGTGTTTTTCATCATCATCATCTACGGCATGAAAGGCAAAGGCGTGGGTGGCTACCTGGGCGAGTTGTTCACGCATCCGTTTGGTTCGCACCCGGCGCTGTGGATCCCCAACCTCCTTATGAACATGGTCGAGCTGATCGCCAAGCCGGTCTCTCTCGCCATGCGATTGTTCGGCAACCTGTATGCTGCCGAGCTGATTTTTATCCTCATCGCGATGCTGCCGATCTGGGCCCAGTGGTTGCCGGGCGGTGCGTGGGCGATTTACCACATCCTCGTCATTCCGCTGCAGGCGTTCATTTTCATGACGCTGACGGTGGTGTACGTTGCGCTGGCTTACGAAAAGCACTGATTTAACCCTTGTAGACCCTGCCTCTTACGGAGATTGATCATGGAAGCAATTGCACAGGTCCAGTCGATGACGGCGCTCGCTGTCGGCTTCATTCTCGCTTTCGCCGCCATCGGGACCGCCATCGGTTTTGGCCTGCTCGGCGGCAAGTTTCTCGAAGGTGCCGCCCGCCAGCCCGAAATGGCCAACATGCTGCAGATCCGCATGTTCATCGTGGCCGGCCTGCTGGACGCCATCCCGATTATCGGTGTCGCGTTCTCGGCGTTGTTGATGTTTGCGAACCCCCTGCTCGCCGCACTCAGTTGAGGGAACGCATGACGTTCCCCGCAGCACCTTTCAAGCTGATCGGGAGTCGGAATCGTGGGCATTAATTTGACATTGCTGGGCCAGATGGGAACCTTCCTGGTTTTCATCTTGTTCACCATGAAGTTCGTTTGGCCGCCGATCGTCCAGGCGCTGGAGGAACGGCGGGCAAGCATTGCCGCGGGCCTGGCAGCCGCGGAACGCGGCCAGAAGGCGCTCGAGAACGCGGATACGCAGGTTGCCGAGCGCTTGCGTGAGGCACGCCAGCAGGCCGTACAGATCATCGAGCAGGCGGAGCGCCGGGGCGCGGAACTGGTCGAGGAAGCGAAGGTGAACGCCCAGGCTGCCGGCGATCGCATGCTGGCCAACGCACAGGCCGAGCTCGAGCTGGAGGTCAGCCGGGCACGCGAGGCGCTGCGGGGTGAAGTCGCCGCAATCGCCTTGTCGGGGGCGCAACAGCTTCTTGAAAAAGAAGTCGACGCGACTGCGCATCGCGAGCTGCTCGATCGCCTGGCCGGGCAACTCTAGGTCGGCCGCGGAGAGCCTGAAGACATGGCAGAAAAGATGACGGTCGCCCGGCCCTATGCAAGGGCCGTATTCGAGATCGCAAGGGACGACGATACCCTGGCGGGTTGGTCAACGGTGCTTGAGCGCGGCAGCCTGGCGCTGGCCGACGAGCGTGTACAGGGGCTCATCGGGAATCCCGCGGTCAGCCGGGAGGCACTGGCGTCCCTGTTCATCGACATCTGTGGTGATTCTGCCGGCGCCCACGGGGCCAATTTTCTGAAGCTGCTGGCAGAGAACAGCCGGCTTGCATGGCTGCCCGAGATCGCGACGGAATACGAATTGCTGCGCGCCGCGGCCGAGAACATTGTCGACGTGCAAGTTACCTCGGCGGTGGAACTCGACGCTGCCCAGCGCGACAGCTTCGCCAGCGCTTTACAGAAGCGCTTCGGGCGCGATGTCCGTCTGCACTGTGATACCGACGAGAAATTGCTCGGCGGCGCCATCATCCGCGCCGGCGACCTGGTCATAGATGGCTCCCTGTCCGGCCGCCTGCAGAGGCTTGCCGGCGCCGTCACGCACTAAAGGATTCTAGGAAATGTCCATCAAGGCATCTGAAATCAGCGATCTGATCAAAGAGAAGATCCTCAAGTTCGAGTCCACGAACGTAGCCAGTAATGTCGGCACCGTGGTCTCGGTGACGGACGGCATCGTTCGCATCCACGGGCTGGCTAACGCCGCCTACGGCGAAATGCTCGAGTTCCCCGAAAACACCTTCGGCCTCGCGCTGAACCTCGAGCAGGACTCGGTCGGCGCCGTGGTGCTGGGCGACTACCTGCATATCTCCGAGGGCGACACGGTCAAGACCACCGGCCGCATCCTCGAGGTGCCGGTCGGCGAGGCCATGCTGGGTCGCGTGGTGAATCCGCTGGGTGTGCCGATCGACGGCAAGGGTCCGATCAAGACCGAATTCAGTTCACCGATCGAGAAAGTTGCGCCGGGCGTCATCTGGCGCAAGTCTGTCGACCAGCCGGTGCAGACCGGCCTGAAGGCCATCGACGCGATGGTGCCCGTCGGCCGCGGCCAGCGCGAGCTGATCATCGGTGACCGCCAGACCGGCAAGACCGCCGTCGCCATCGACGCGATCATCAACCAGCGTGGCACGGGCGTGAAGTGCATTTACGTCGCTATCGGCCAGAAACAGTCGTCGATCGCCGAAGTGGTGCGCAAGCTCGAAGAGCACGGCGCCATGGACCACACCATCGTGGTTGCTTCGCCGGCCGCTGAATCCGCCGCGCTGCAGTACATTGCACCCTACGCGGGCTGCGCCATGGGCGAGTATTTCCGCGACAAGGGCGAAGACGCGCTGATCATCTATGACGACTTGACCAAGCAGGCCTGGGCCTACCGCCAGGTCTCCCTGCTGTTGCGCCGGCCGCCGGGCCGCGAAGCCTATCCGGGCGACGTGTTCTACCTGCATTCACGCCTGCTGGAGCGGGCCGCGCGCGTGAACGTCGACTTCGTCGAGCGCGAAACCGGCGGCAAGGTGACCGGCAAGACCGGCTCGCTGACCGCGCTGCCGATCATCGAGACGCAGGCCGGCGACGTGTCCGCCTTCGTGCCGACCAACGTGATTTCCATCACCGACGGCCAGATCTATCTCGAGTCGGACCTGTTCAACGCAGGCATCCGCCCGGCCATCAACGCCGGCTTGTCCGTATCCCGTGTCGGCGGCGCCGCGCAGACCAAGATCATCAAGAAGCTCGGCGGCGGCATCCGCCTGGCGCTGGCCCAGTACCGCGAGCTCGCCGCCTTCGCTCAGTTCGCCTCTGACCTCGACGAAGCCACCCGCAAGCAGCTCGACCGGGGCCAGCGCGTGACCGAGCTGTTGAAGCAGCTGCAGTACTCACCCATGTCGGTCGCGCAGATGGCGGTCTCGCTGTTTGCCGTCAACGAGGGCTTTGTGGACAAAGTGGCGATCGAGAAGATCGGCGACTTCGAGCGCGCGCTGCATGCGCACATGGAGTCGGAGCACGGTGAGTTGATGAAGAAAATCAACGAAACCGGCGATCTGAATGACGAGATTTCGGCTGAATTGAAGAAGGGCGTCGGCGACTTCGTTTCGACCGGCACCTGGTAAGACGGAGTCCGGAATGGCCAACGCCAAAGAAATTCGCACGCAGATCAAGAGCATCCGCAACACGGCCAAGATCACCAAGGCCATGGAGATGGTTGCTGCGGCGAAAATGCGCAAGGCCCAGGACCGGATGGAGGCATCGCGCCCCTATGCGGAGCGTATTCGCATGGTCATCGGCCACCTCATGCATGCCCGGCCGGATTATCGCCACCCGTTCATGCTCGAGCGCGAGGCCAGGCGCGTCGGTTACATCATCGTGTCCACTGACCGGGGATTGTGCGGCGGACTGAACGCCAACATGTTCCGGCGCGTCCTGCGCGAGCTGCGCGAATGGCGTGACAAGGGCGTCGAGGTGGAGTTGTGCCTGGTCGGGCGCAAGGCGGCGCAGTTCTTCCGCCGGCTGGACGTCAACATTGTCGCCAGCATCCAGGATCTCGGCGATATCCCGCACGTGCGCGACCTGGTCGGCGCCATCCAGGTGATGCTGAACGGCTACAGTGAAGGGAATCTCGATCGGCTGTTCCTGGTGCACAACGTGTTCGTCAACACCATGAGCCAGAAGCCGGAAATCGTCACGTTGCTGCCGGCCCAGACCGAGGACGCCGAGGATCTCCAGAAGTATTGGGATTACATTTACGAGCCCAGTTCGCACGAACTCATAGAAGGCGTGCTGGCGCGTTACATCGAGTCGCAGGTTTATCGCGGCGCGGTCGAAAACGTCGCATGCGAGATGGCGGCCCGGATGGTGGCCATGAAGAGCGCCACCGATAACGCCGGCAAACTGATCGATGGCCTGCAGCTCGCCTACAACAAGGCGCGCCAGGCGGCGATCACCCAGGAACTCGCCGAGATCGTCGGCGGCGCGGCAGCCGTCTGACGGCGCCCCAGCGGAATTGAGATAGAGGAAACTGATCCATGAGCACTGGCAATATCGTTCAGGTCATCGGCGCCGTGGTGGACGTGAAGTTCTCCCGTGAACACCTGCCGAAGGTCTACGAAGCGCTGAAAATTGAAGAGACCGGCCTGACCCTGGAGGTCCAGCAGCAGCTCGGCGACGGCGTGGTTCGCTGTATCGCCATGGGCGCCAGCGAGGGCCTGAAGCGGGGAATCAGCGTCAAGAGCACCGGGGAGGCCATCAAGGTGCCCGTCGGCAAGGCGACGCTTGGCCGCATCATGGACGTGCTGGGAGAGCCGATCGACGAGGCCGGCCCGGTGGCTGCCGATGCGTACATGCCGATCCACCGTGAGCCGCCGTCCTACGAGGACCAGGCCCCGGCCGTCGAGGTGCTCGAAACCGGCATCAAGGTCATCGATCTGATCATGCCGATTGCCAAGGGCGGCAAGATCGGCCTGTTCGGCGGCGCCGGTGTCGGCAAGACCGTGACGCTGATGGAGCTGATCCGCAACATCGCCATCGAGCATGCCGGCTACTCCGTGTTCGCCGGTGTCGGCGAGCGGACGCGCGAGGGCAATGACTTCTACCACGAGATGAAGGACTCCAACGTCCTCGACAAGGTGGCGCTGGTCTACGGGCAGATGAACGAACCGCCGGGCAACCGCCTGCGCGTCGCGCTGACCGGCCTGACCATTGCGGAAAACTTCCGCGACGAGGGCCGCGACGTGCTGATGTTCATCGACAACATCTATCGTTACACGCTGGCCGGCACCGAGGTGTCCGCGCTGCTCGGCCGCATGCCGTCCGCCGTGGGCTACCAGCCGACGCTGGCGGCCGAGATGGGCATGCTGCAGGAACGCATCACGTCCACCAAGACCGGCTCGATCACGTCCTTCCAGGCGGTCTACGTGCCGGCCGACGATCTTACCGATCCGTCCCCGGCGACGACCTTTGCTCATCTCGACGCCACGCTGGTGCTGTCGCGCCAGATCGCCGAGCTCGGCATCTATCCGGCCGTGGATCCGCTCGATTCGACCTCGCGACTGCTGGATCCGAATGTCATCGGCAACGAGCATTACGATTGCGCCCGCGCGGTGCAGGCGACGCTGCAGCGCTACAAGGAGCTGCAGGACATCATCGCGATTCTCGGCATGGACGAGCTGTCGGAAGACGACAAGCAGGTCGTGACCCGCGCCCGCAAGGTGCAGCGCTTCCTGTCCCAGCCGTTCTTCGTCGCCGAGGCATTCACCGGCTCGCCTGGCAAGTACGTGTCGCTGAAGGACACCATCAAGGGCTTCCGCGGCATCGTCGACGGCGAGTACGACTCGATCCCGGAACAGGCGTTCTACATGGTTGGCACCATTGACGAGGCCGTCGAGAAAGCCAAGAAGCTGCAATAGGCGAAACAGATGAGCACGATCCACGTCGATATCGTCAGCGCCGAGGGTGAGATTTTCACCGGCGAAGCCACGATGGTGTTCGCGCCGGCCCAGCTGGGTGATATCGGCATCGCGCCGAACCACGCCCCGCTGCTCACCGTCCTCAAGCCGGGCGGCGTCAGGGTGCAGAGGCCCGACGGCGAGGAGCTGTTCTTCTACGTCTCCGGCGGCATGATCGAGATTCAGCCAAAGGCCGTCACCGTGCTGGCGGATGCGGCGCTGCGCGCGCGCGATCTGGATGAAGCCGCGGTCGAGCAGGCCCGCCAGCGCGCCCAGGACCTGCTCGAGAACCGCGAGTCCGCCAAGGACATTGCCACGGCCCAGGCCGAGCTCGCCCAGGCCGCCGCACAGATGGCGTTGCTCCAGAAAATCAAGAAGTCCGCCGGGCAAGGCTGAACCTGGCCGCGGCGCCGTCGAGTCCATGCCGGAGGTGTCCCGGGACATGGCCACATGATTGAGCGAATTTTCCAGGGCAGCCGCTTCCTTGTGCTCATCGCCGTGCTGGTCTCAGCGGTTTCGGCGGTCATGCTGTACGCGGCCAGCCTGAATATTCTTGTCCATGCCTTGCTTGATTACGTTCAAGAAGTGCCAAGGATGTCAGACGAGGGCAAGAGCCTCGCGGTAAAACTCTTGAAGCTGCTTGACCTCCTGCTGATCGCGATCACCTTTCAACTCCTGGCGGTCAGTCTCTACCGGCTTTTCATCACTCCGCTCCGGGTGGAGGAAAGCAAGTTCCTCGGCGCGCTCCAAATCAAGAACTTCCATGACCTCAAGATCACCCTGATCCAGGTGGCCGTAGTGATCATGGTCATCCTGTTCCTCGAGCAGGCGGTGGAAATCGGTCCCACGCTGGAAACATTATATTTTGGCGCCGGGATAGCGCTGGTCATGCTGGCGGCCGTTTTCGCCTGGAAGAACATGAGGTAAAGCCCTGGCCAGGGGGGCGTCACGTCACCCGAGGCTCACCACTCAGGCGGCTACGAGATGCCCGCGGAACTGCTCGGTGGCGCGCGCCCAGGTGTGCTCGAGCGCCTGACGCCGGCAGGCGGCGCGATCCAGCGACAGCGCGCCATGCACTGCGGTCTCGAGATCAGTGTCGAGCACGCCGGTTTCGCCCTGGCGCACCACGTCGCGCGGGCCCGGCACCGGGTAGGCCGCGACCGGCAGGCCGCAGGCCATCGCCTCAAGGAGCACGATGCCGAAGGTGTCGGTCAGGCTCGGAAACACGAACACATCGGCCGAGGCCAGCAATGTCGCGAGCTCAACGCCGAACTTCGGCCCCACAAAGTGCACTTCCGGGTGCGCCGCCCGTAACGCCGCGAACGCGGGGCCGCCGCCCACCACCCAGCGCGTGCCCGGCGACTCGAGCGCCAGGAATGCCTCGATGTTCTTTTCCACGGCCACCCGGCCCATGTACATGAGGTGCGGTCCCGGCCCCGGCAGCACAGTACGCCGGCCCGGATGGAACAACTCCGTGTCGACGCCGCGACCCCAGAGCACCGGTCCGCGAAAGCCGCGCGACTCGAGTTCGTCGCACTGCCTGCGCGTCGGGGCGAGCGTGCGCGTGCCGGCGGCGTGAAACCAGCGCAGCACGCTCCACGTGAAGGCCTCGGGAATCGGCGCGCGCAGCCGCACATATTCCGGGAAGCGCGTGTGGAACGAGGTCGTGAACGGCATGCTGCGGGCTTGGCACCAGCGCCGGCCCGCGAGACCAATAGGGCCTTCCGTGGCGATGTGCACCGCATCCGGGCGGAAGTCATCGAGGATCCGGCGGGCCCGGCCCCACGGCCACGCTGCCAGCCTGATCTCCGGATAGGTGGGACAAGGGAAGGTATGGAAGGGCAACGGCATGACCATTTGCACGCGATGCCCGAGCGCCTCGAGGCAGCGCGCCGTCTCGCGCAGCGTGCGCACCACGCCGTTGGTCTGCGGCAGCCAGGCGTCCGAGACGATCGCGATCTTCATGCGGCGGCGCTGTCGAGCACTTCGGCCGCGGCCTGTTCGCGGGCCGCGATCTCCGCCCAGTGCAACAGTTCCAGGCGGCCGTCGCGATTCTCCACCAGCGCCGAGCAGCTTTCCACCCAGTCACCGTCGTTGCAATACAGGACCCCGTTCACCATGCGCACCTCCGGCCGGTGGATGTGGCCGCACACAAGCCCGTCCACGCCCTCCTGACGAGCGGCGTGCGCCACCGCGTGCTCGAAGTCGCCGATGTACTGCACCGCGTTCTTGACCTTGTGCTTCAGGAAGGCCGCCAGCGACCAGTATCCGTAGCCGAAGCGCCGCCGGAAGGCGTTCACATAGCGGTTCATCGAAATCAGAAACTCATAGGCCCGGCTGCCGATGCGCGCCACCAGCGGGCTGCACCGGACCACGCCGTCGAACTCGTCGCCGTGCAGCACCAGCAGCCGGCGTCCATCGGCCGTCGTGTGAATGTGCTTGCCGAGGATCTCGACGTTGCCGAACACTGTGCCGATGTGGTCGCGAAACAATTCGTCGTGATTGCCCGGCACATAGATCACCCGTGTGCCGTGGCGCGCCATGCCGAGCACCGTGCGCACGACTTCGTTGTGCTCCTGCGGCCAGTACAGCCCGCGGCGCATGCTCCAGAAATCCACGATGTCGCCGACGAGATACAGCGTCTCGCAACGTATGGAATGCAGGAAATCAAGCAGCATTCCAGCCTGGCAGCCCTTCGAGCCGAGATGGATGTCGGAAATGAAAACAGTCCGAAAGTTCAGCGGGCGCAAGGTGTGCGCTCTGGGCATCGACGTCTCCCGTGCGGGTTCGCCAAAGC
>JBLRWC010000054.1:0-11892 GCA_047921455.1 Gammaproteobacteria bacterium | reverse complement strand
GTTCCCTGGGCGAGATAAAGATTTCACCGAGCCCGGGGGACCCTGTCATGGTCCGACCACGGTCGAGCCGGAACCGGAGGGCGCGCCGCTGCGGTCGACCCGCAACGGGAAGGCGCTTAGGCGTCGATCGCGAGATCGTCGACCTTCCGCCAGCCCCGCGGCAACAACGCGCCGCGCCGCGCCCGCTCGCCCGCATAGCTCTCGAGGTCGCGCGCCTTCAGGGTCATGGTGCGCTGGCCGCAAAGCACTCGCAGCGCGGCGCCCGGTGGCACCACCACCGCGGCGACCATGGCTTCCTCGCCGGCCTTGAACTTCTTCGCATCGATGCCGAGCAGCTTGTTGCCGCGGCCGCGCGCCAGCTCAGGCAGTTCGCTGACCGGGAAGCACAACAGCCGCCCGGCATTGCTGACGGCCGCGACCAGGGCGCCGTCGACGACGGGCGCTGGGCATGGCCGCAGTATGGCCGCCTGGCCGCTGATCTTGAGGACGTGCTTGCCGCTGCGGTTACGCGAGGCGAGATCGGACAGTTTCGCCACGAAGCCGTAACCGTCCGCAGCAGCCAGCAACCAGCGATCATCGGGGGCGCCGATCAGGGCGCCCGCAAAGGTGGCGCCGTCGGGCGGATTGAGGCGGCCCGACAACGGTTCGCCCTGGCCACGCGCGGAAGGCAGACCGTGCGCGGGCAAGCTGTAAACGCGGCCGGTGCTGTCGAGGAACATCGCGGCCTGGTTGCTGCGGCCCTGGGCGGCGGCAAGAAAAGCGTCGCCGGACCGGTAGTTCAACGCCAGCGGGTCAACGTCGTGGCCCTTGGCGGCGCGCACCCAGCCGCGCTCGGACAACACGATGGTCACCGGTTCGGTGGGCAGCAGCGCACTCTCGTCGAGGGCCTGGGCCGCAGCGCGCTCCACGATCTTCGTGCGCCGGTCGTCGCCATGTTTTTCGGCATCGGCCGCCAGCTCGTCGCGCACCAGGCGCTTCAGGCGCGCCTTGCTGCCGAGAATCTTCAGCAGCCCGTCGCGCTCAGTGGCCAGCTCGTCCTGCTCGCCGCGGATTTTCATTTCCTCGAGCTTGGCGAGGTGCCGCAACTTGAGTTCGAGGATGGCTTCCGCCTGCAGCTCGGTCAGCGCAAAGGCGCTCATCAGCACCGGCTTGGGTTCGTCCTCGCTGCGAATGATGCGAATGACCTCGTCGATGTTGAGATACGCGATCAGCAGGCCGTCGAGGATGTGCAGGCGCGCTTCGACTTTTTCGAGCCGGTAGTCGAGCCGGCGCGTCACGGTCTGCAGCCGGTAGTCCAGCCACTCGGCGAGTAATTCGCGCAGGTTCATGACGCGCGGCCGGCCGTCGAGGCCGATGATGTTCATGTTGACGCGCACGGTGCGCTCGAGATCAGTGGTGGCGAACAGGTGCGCCATCAGGGCCTCGAGATCGACCCGGTTGGAGCGCGGCACGATCACCAGGCGGATCGGGTTCTCGTGGTCCGATTCGTCGCGCAAATCCTCGACCATGGGCAGCTTCTTGGCGCGCATCTGTGCCGCGATCTGCTCGAGGATTTTGCTGCCGGACACCTGCCATGGCAGCGCATGCACCACGACTTCGCCATCCTCGCGTTCCCAGCGCGCGCGCAGCCGCAAGGTGCCGTTGCCGCTTTCGTAGATGGCGCGAATGTCGGCGGCGGGCGACACCAGCTCGGCGCCGGTCGGAAAGTCCGGACCCTGCACATGCTGCAACAGTTCCTCGAGCGGCGCCGTGGGTTTTTCCAGCAGATGGATGCAGGCCGCGGCGACTTCGCGCAGGTTGTGCGGCGGGATGTCGGTGGACATGCCGACGGCGATGCCGGACGCGCCGTTGAGCAGCACGTTTGGCAGGCGCGCGGGCAGCCGCACCGGCTCCTTGAGCGTGCCGTCGAAGTTGGCTTGCCACTCCGCGGTGCCCTGGCCGAGTTCCGCGAGCAGGGTGGCCGCATAGGCGGTCAAGCGCGCCTCGGTGTAGCGCATGGCGGCAAAAGACTTGGGATCGTCGGGCGCGCCCCAGTTGCCGACGCCATCGACAATCGGGTAACGATAGCTGAACGACTGGGCCATCAGCACCATGGCCTCGTAGCAGGCGGAATCACCGTGCGGATGGAACTTGCCGATCACGTCGCCGACGGTGCGGGCCGACTTCTTGGGCTTCTGGGACGCCGACAGGCCCAGCTCGCTCATGGCGTAGACAATGCGCCGCTGCACGGGCTTGAGGCCGTCGGTGATGTGCGGCAAGGCGCGGTCGAGAATGACGTACATCGAATAATCGAGATAGGCCTTCTCGGTAAATTCCTTCAGCGGCAGGCGCTCGATGCCCTCGAAGTCGAGTGCGATTTTCTTCATGGCGTGACCTCGGCCAGGTTGCCCTTCGCTTGCAACCACTCGCGCCGATCGCCGGCGCGCTTCTTGGCCAGCAGCATGTCCATGAGTTCATGCGTCTGGTCGCCCTCGCTGCGCGTGAGCTGGACCAGGCGCCGCGTCTCCGGCGCCATGGTGGTCTCGCGCAATTGCAGCGCGCTCATCTCGCCGAGTCCCTTGAAGCGCGTCACGGACACCTTGCCCTTCAGGTTTTCCGCCTCGATCCGGTGCAGTACACCGCGCCGCTCGGCTTCGTCGAGCGCATAAAAGACCTGCTTGCCGATATCGATGCGGAACAGGGGCGGCATGGCGACAAACACGTGGCCCGCGTCCACCAGCGCCGGGAAATGCCGCAGGAACAAGGCGCACAACAGCGTCGCGATGTGCAGCCCGTCGGAATCCGCGTCGGCCAGGATGCAAATGCGGTTGTACCGCAGTCCGCGCAGCTCGCCCGAGCCCGGGTCGACGCCGAGCGCGATGCTGATGTCGTGCACTTCCTGGGACGCCAGCACCTCGGCCGACTCCACTTCCCAGGTATTCAGGATCTTGCCGCGCAGGGGCATGACGGCCTGGAACTCGCGATCGCGCGCCTGCTTGGCCGAGCCGCCGGCCGAGTCGCCCTCGACGAGGAACAACTCGGAGCGCTCCGGGTCCTGGGCGCTGCAGTCCGCCAACTTGCCCGGCAGCGCCGGGCCGCTGACGACGCGCTTGCGCACGACTTTGCGGCTCGCCTTGAGTCGCGCGCTGGCGTTGGCGATGGCCAGCTGCGCGATGTTCTCACCGGCCTCCGGGTGCTGGTTGAGCCAGATCGCCAGCGCATCCTTGACGGTACCGGACACGAAGGCGGCGCATTCGCGCGAACTGAGCCGCTCCTTGGTCTGGCCGGAAAACTGCGGATCCTCCAGCTTGACCGACAGCACGTAGGCCACCTGCGCCCAGACGTCGTCGGGCGCCAGGCGCACGCCGCGCGGCAAAAGGTTGCGGAATTCACAGAACTCGCGCAACGCCTCGGTCAGGCCGGCGCGGAAGCCGTTGACGTGCGTGCCGCCGAGCACCGTCGGAATCAGGTTGACATAGCTTTCCGTCACCGGCTCGCCGCCCTCGGGCAACCATGCCAGCGCCCACTCGGCGGCTTCGGTGCCGCCCTGCACACTGCCGGTGAACGGCGCAGCGGGAATCGCGGCGACGCCCTGCAGCGCTTCGGCGAGGTAGTCGCCAAGCCCGCCCTCGTAATGCCAGCGGTCGGTCTCGCCCGTCGCTTCCTGGTGCAGCGTGACCTGCAGGCCGGGGCACAGCACGGCCTTGGCGCGCAGCAGGTGCCGGAGACGCGGCAGCGAGAATTTTGGCGAATCGAAATATTTCTCGTCCGGCCAGAAGCGGATGGTGGTGCCGGTGTTGTTCTTGCCGACGCTGCCGACGCGCTCGAGCTCGCCGCTCTTGTCGCCGCCGCGAAAGCTCATGTTGTGTTCCTGGCCGCCGCGCCGGATCCACACCTCGAGGTTGCGCGACAGCGCATTGACGACCGACACGCCGACGCCGTGCAGGCCGCCGGAGTAACGATAATTCTTGTTGGAGAACTTGCCGCCGGCGTGCAACCTGGTGAGGATCAGCTCGACGCCCGGAATCCCCTCCTGCGGATGGATATCCACCGGCATGCCGCGGCCGTCGTCCTCGACCTGCAGCGAGCCGTCGCGGAACAGCGTGACGTCGATGCGCTTGCAATGGCCGGCGATCGCCTCGTCCACGCTGTTGTCGACCACCTCCTGGGCAAGGTGGTTGGGCCGCGTGGTGTCGGTATACATGCCCGGCCTGCGCCGCACCGGATCAAGTCCGCTGAGGACCTCGATCGACGAGGCGTTGTAATCCTGGCTCATGGGTTCCCCGCAATGCCGGGCAGAGCGCCCAGGCTGGCGGGGATTTTAGCAGCTTGTCCGGCCGTCTTGGTGGCCGACGACACCCTTGCTCAAGCCAGGTCGTTGACCAGCGAGTTGCGCACTGCCTCGGGCACGGTGACCGTGACCTCCAGGTTCTCGTGATCCACGCCCATCGCGAGACCGGCGCCGCCTTTCAGCGTCGCGACCATGTCGGCCGTAAGCTCAAAGCGCATGAAATGCACCGCGGACGTCTTCTCTTCCGTGTCGCGCTCCATGTCCTCGTCGGCGATGGCATAGGACTTGTCGTGGCCGTCGACCTGCACCCAGACCTTGTCCTCGACGCCGACCAGCCGCGCCAGTTCGCGCTTGCGAATCTCGATATCGGTGTACTCGAGCATGAAGGTGGCCTTCCAGTTGCTGCCGTCGGGGATCAGCGCGTTATAGGCCGACAACTCGTCCTCGATCCCCTCCGCCTCGAAAATTTTCTCGATCCGCAGCATCTCCTGCACCTGGTACTGGATGGTGAGGATGTCTTCGAAATACAGCGTCGCATTCGGGCCGAGCGCGACCTGGCGGGTCTTCTTGTGCTTCAGCACCTTGGCCCGAAAGCCGGCGCGCTCGCGCGCATACTGCTCGAGGCTCATCAGGTCGCTTGCATTGAGTTGGGTCATCGGTCGGGTCTCCATAGTCTGTTGGCAGTTGCTATTGGCGGTTGCTATCGGCGGTTCACTGGCCGCGCCGGCCGCAACTCCGCGGCGGCAACGTCACAGCCCGTAGGCAATCCTGAGCAAGGTCATGGGGTGGTTCGCGCTGGTCCCATCCTTGAGACCGTGCGCAATCTGCTCGCCGGCCATCGGACAATCGCTGACAAAATGGTCGGCTTCCGCACTCTTGACCCTGTTGACCACGGGGCGCGCAATCTTGATGGAGTTGTCGTGAAACTCCTTCTTGACGGCGTAGGTGCCATCGTGGCCCGAGCAACGCTCGATGGCCTCGACCTTGGTGTCCTGTACCAGCGCAAGGATGTCGCGCGTCTTCAGGCCAATGTTCTGGACGCGCAGGTGGCACGGCACCTGGTAGCTCACCTTGCCCAGCGCACTGGCGAACTCGGTCTTGAGCTTGCCGGCCTTGTGGCGCAAGGCCAGGTACTCGAAGGGATCGTAGATCGCGGCGGCGACTTTCTTGACATCCTCGCGATCCGGAAACAGCAGCGGCAATTCCTGCTTGAACATCAGCACGCAGGACGGCACCAGCGCGACCAGGTCCCAGCCCTCGTCGACCGCGCGCGCCATGACCGGAATGTTCGCTTCCATGGCGCGCTCGACGGACTCGAGGTCGCCGAGTTCCATTTTCGGCATGCCGCAGCACTGTTCCTTATCGACCAGCCGCACGGGAATGCCGTTGTGCTCGAAGACTTTCACCAGGTCCTCGCCCACTTGCGGAACGTTACGGTTGCCGTAGCAGGTCGCGAACAGCGCGACGCGGCCGCGCGTGTGCTCGGTCGGAATCGCCTCCCGGTCGGCCGGCCGGTTCTTCAGGCGGCTGCGCATGCTCTTGGAATGATATTTCGGCAGGGGCGCGTCGCGATGCACGCCCAGCACGCTCTCGAGCAGCTTGCGGCCACCCGCGCTGGCATTCACGGCGTTGACCACTTCGGAGACGACCGGAATGCCGGCCAGCCGGCCGACGGCGTCAGTGGAGGTCAGGATGCGGTCGCGCCGGCTGGCGCCTTCCTTGCCGAAACGCACGGCCTTGGCGCGCAGCATCAGGTGCGGGAAATCGACGTTCCACTCGTGCGGCGGCACATAGGGGCATTTCGACATGTAGCACATGTCGCAGAGGTAACAGTGATCGACAACCTTCCAGTAGACCTCGCGGGCCACGCCGTCGACCTCGCCGGTGTCGGATTCGTCCACCGCGTCGAACAGTGTCGGGAAAGAATTGCACAGGTTGAAGCAGCGCCGGCAGCCATGACATATATCGAACACGCGCTCCATTTCCGCGAACAGCTTTTCCTCGTCCCGGAAATCCGGAGACTTCCAATCCAGCGAGTGCCGGGTCGGCGCATCGAGGCTGCCTTCACGACGGGGGGTATCGAGGGACATCTGCATCACTCCTTGTGTGCACGTTGTATACGCGGCCTTGCTGGAACGGGCAGGCGGTTGAAAACGGCTGTCGCGCGGAAAGGATTTTACTGCCGGGGAACGGACTGAGCGCCGCCGGCCAGCAGCCGACGGCGCCCATCCTGTTGCTCACGCTCAGGCGTCGAGCTGATCCAGCGCCTTCTGGAAACGGTTCGCATGGCTGCGCTCCGCCTTCGCCAGGGTCTCGAACCAGTCGGCGATCTCGTCAAAACCCTCGTCACGAGCAGCCTTGGCCATGCCCGGGTACATGTCGGTGTACTCGTGCGTCTCGCCGGCGATGGCGGCCTTCAGGTTATCGGAGGTGCCGCCGATCGGCAGGCCGGTCGCGGGGTCGCCCACCGCCTCGAGATACTCGAGGTGACCATGGGCATGGCCGGTCTCGCCCTCGGCGGTCGAGCGGAACACGGACGCCACGTCGTTGTAACCCTCGACATCGGCCTTGGACGCGAAGTACAGGTAACGACGGTTCGCCTGGGATTCACCCGCAAACGCTTCCTTGAGATTGTTTTCGGTCTTGCTGCCCTTCAGATTAGCCATGTATCAATTCCTCCTGGGATGGTATTTGCCCGACGCTGGCGCCGGGTAAGCTGCTATGAAACCGGTTGCCACTCGCCAGGGCCGGCACTTGACTCGAGTGCGCAACCAAATGCGAGCTGGACTCAATTTAGACTGAGTCTAAATCGTCAGTGAAAGGTTAAGCTCGGGGCCGGGGGCTGTCAACTCGCCGCCGCCCTCGCGTCGGCCATGCGGTGGAATGCGGATTGATTCCGCGCCGCCCGCACCGTTATCGTAGCGCGGCCACTCCCTGCCTGCCGCGAGATTCCATGCCGAAAGCAAAATCCCCCTCACCGGCCGTCCCCACGGACGTGGATACGCTCGATTTCGAGCAGGCGCTGGCCGCCCTCGAGCAACTGGTCGGCGAACTCGAAGCGGGCGACCAGCCGCTCGAGCAGTCACTGGCCGCGTTCGAGCGCGGCGTCGCGTTGACGCGTCGTTGCCAGGCCGCCCTGCGCGCGGCCGAACAGAAGGTCGAGATTCTCACGCGAGACTCGGCTGATGCGCCGCTGCAACCGTTCGAGCCCGAGCAATGACGGAAGCCGACCGGCTGGTTGACTGCGGCGCGCGCGTCGAGGGCTGGCTCGAGCACTGGCTGCCCGACCCGGCCACCGAGCCGCGGCGCCTGCATGACGCCATGCGCTACGCCGTACTCGGGGGCGGCAAGCGCGTGCGGCCGGCGCTGGTTTACTTTACCGGCGCCGCGCTGGGCGTGCCCGAGGCCCGCCTGAATGGCCCGGCCGCAGCCGTCGAGCTGATCCACGCCTATTCGCTGGTCCACGACGACCTGCCGGCCATGGACGACGATGACCTGCGGCGCGGCCGGCCCACCTGCCACCGTGCCTACGACGAAGCGACCGCCATCCTGGTCGGCGACGCGCTGCAAGTGCTGGCATTCGAAATTCTCGCCACGGATCCGGACATGGTGCCCGACCCGGCGCGCCGCCTGGAAATCATCCGGCTGCTCGCGCGGGCTTCCGGCACCGCCGGCATGGCCGGCGGCCAGGCGGTGGATCTGGAGGCCGCAGGTCGCGTGCTGCCGCTGGCGGCTCTCGAGAACATGCACCGGCTCAAGACCGGCAAGCTCATCCATGCCTGCGTGATGATGGCCGCAGCCAGTGCCGACGAGCTCGCGCCGGAAATCACGGCAGCGCTGGACAAGTATGGTGCAGCGATCGGCCTCGCATTCCAGGTCCAGGACGACATTCTCGACGTCGAAGGCGACACCGGCGTGCTCGGCAAGCGCGCCCGCGCGGACGCCGCCCGTGACAAGCCCAATTACCCGAGTGTCGCGGGCCTCGCAGCCGCCAAGCAACGACTCAGTGAACTGCACGACGAGGCCACGGCGGCGCTGCAGCCGCTGGACGGCACGGCGGGCCCGCTGCGCTGGTTGTCCGGCTGGCTGACGGAACGCCGCCATTGAGCCGCGCTTTGGACAGCGCGGCCCGTCTGGCGGATAATCAGGGCCGTTCTTTGCCGCCCCGACGAGCGTAAGGCGCCAATATGGGTCTCGAGGAAAAATTCCCGCTGCTGTCCGGTATCCAGGACCCCGCCGACCTGCGAGCGCTGCCTGAAGATGCGCTGGCCTCGGTGGCGGCGGAACTGCGCGCTTATCTCATCGCGACCATGGCGAAAACCGGCGGTCACTTCGCCGCCAACCTCGGCACCGTGGAACTCGCCACCGTGCTGCACTACGTGTTCGACACGCCCCATGACCGCCTCGTCTGGGACGTCGGCCACCAGGCATACCCGCACAAGATACTTACCGGTCGCCGGGACCGGCTTGCCAGTATCCGCCAGCTGGGCGGGCTGACGCCTTTCCCGACCCGTTTCGAAAGCGAATACGACACCTTCGGGGTCGGTCATTCCAGCACCTCGGTAAGCGCCGCGCTCGGCATGGCCATCGCCGCCAAGCAGCGCGGCGAGCGGCGCCGCGTGGTAGCGGTCATCGGCGACGGCGCGCTCACCGCGGGCCAGGCCTACGAGGCCCTGTGCCATGCCGGCAGTCTCGACGTGGACCTGCTCGTCATCCTGAACGACAACGACATGTCGATTTCCGAAAATGTCGGCGCCATGTCGCACTACCTGGCCCGCGTGCTGTCCGGCAAGCTGTATTCGACCATTCGCGAGGGCAGCAAGAAACTCATCCGCCGCATGCCAAGCGTCTGGGAACTGGCCCGCCGCTCCGAGGAACACGCCAAGGGGATGGTGCTGCCCGGCACGCTGTTCGAAGAACTGGGGATGAACTATATCGGCCCGGTGGACGGTCACGACGTCGACGTGCTGCTCAAGACCCTCAGCAACGTGCGCGACTTGCCGGGACCGCAGTTCCTGCACGTGGTGACGCGCAAGGGCAAGGGCTACGCCCCGGCCGAAGCCGACCCGATCGCCTGGCACGGCCCCGGCCCGTTTGACCCTGAGCGCGGCGTGATTCACAAGGCGCCGTCCAAGGGCAAGACCTATTCCGCCATCTTCGGCGACTGGCTGTGCGACATGGCGGAGGCCGACCCGCGCGTCGTCGGCATCACGCCGGCCATGCGCGAAGGCTCGGGCATGGTCGAGTATTCGCGCCGCTTTGCGGAACGGTATTTCGACGTCGGCATCTGCGAGCAACATGCCGTCACGCTCGGCGCCGGCATGGCCTGCGAGGGCAGCCGCCCGGTGGTGGCGATTTACTCGAGTTTCCTGCAGCGCGCCTACGACCAGCTGATTCACGATGTCGCCCTGCAAAACCTGCCCGTGGTGTTTGCGCTCGATCGCGGCGGCCTGGTCGGCAACGACGGGCCGACCCACCACGGCGCCTATGACCTGTCGTTCCTGCGCTGCATACCGAACATGGTCGTGATGGCGCCCGCCGACGAGAACGAGTGTCGCCAGATGCTCTACACCGGCGTCACCCTGGATGGTCCCAGCGCGGTGCGCTATCCGCGTGGCTGTGGTCCCGGCGCACCGATCGAGACCGCCATGCGCGCCCTGCCCCTGGGCAAGGCCGAGCTACGCCGCCGCGGTCGTGACGTCGCGCTGCTCGCGTTCGGCGCCATGGTGCCGGTCGCCGAACAGGTCGCCGCCGAACTCGACGCCAGCGTCGTGAACATGCGTTTCATCAAGCCGCTGGACGAGGAAATGGTGCTGGCCATGGCAAAAAGCCACGGCATGCTCGTCACCCTCGAGGACAACGCCGTAATGGGCGGGGCCGGCAGCGCCGTCGCTGAATGCCTGGCCGCGCACCAGGTGCTGACGCCGCTGCTGAATATTGGCATTCCGGACCACTTCATCGAGCACGGCTCGCGTGAGGAATGCCTCGCGGCAGCCGGCCTGGACACCGAGTCCATCCTGGAATCCGTCCGCGCATGGCAACGCCAGCCGGAACTTCGTACCGTAGGAAAGGCCTGATCTTCCCGCGTAGTGAATCCTGCCGGCACGCCGCGTCGAAACATCGACCGACAACTTGTAGCCAGCACACTGCTGGCAGGCGGGCACCCGGCCAGGACCGGGGACCACGATCAACCAGTCCAAACCGGGGACCCGAACATGAAAGACATCAGCGAGGCTGGAGCCATTAACATCGACCCGATCGCCGACGTGCAGGGGAGCGCCGATCTCCGCCAGATTCCCATCAACAAGGTGGGCATCAAGGATATCCGTCACCCGGTGCGCATCAAGGAACGCGCCGGCGGCGAACAGCACACCGTCGCCAACTTCAACATGTACGTGGACCTGCCGCACAACTTCAAGGGCACCCACATGTCGCGCTTCGTGGAAATTCTCAACAACCACGAACGCGAAATCTCGGTGAAGATTTTCCGCGACATCATGACCGAGCTGACCGAGCGCCTGGACGCCGAGTCCGGCCACATCGAGATGACCTTCCCGTATTTCATCAACAAGCAGGCGCCTGTCTCGGGCGTGCAAAGCCTGATGGATTACAACGCCAGCCTGATCGGCGAGCGCAAGCACGGCGAGAGCATCATCTGGGCGAAGGTCGTGGTGCCCGTGACCAGCCTCTGTCCATGTTCCAAGAAAATTTCAGACTACGGTGCCCATAACCAGCGTTCCCACGTCACCATCGCCGTCAAGGTGGATGGCTTCGTGTGGCTCGAGGAACTGATCGAACTGGCCGAGGAAGAAGCATCCTGCGAGCTGTTCGGCATTCTCAAGCGGCCGGACGAAAAGTGGGTCACCGAGCGGGCCTACGACAACCCGAAGTTCGTCGAAGACCTGGTGCGGGATATTGCCGTACGGCTGAACGCCGACGAACGCATTCGCGCCTACACGGTGGAATCCGAGAATTTCGAGTCGATCCACAATCACTCGGCCTACGCACTGATTCAGCGCGACAAGGACGTGGACGGGCCCCTGCCGGTCTGATGTCCCCGGCGGGCCCCGGGCCTGGTCAGGCACGCGGTCCGTCCAGGCGTACAGCGGTGGAGCACGGCGCGAGGCGTCGTGCCGCAGTCAACCGCGCTGCGGGCGCGGGCTCAACCACATGTGAATATCGGCGCTGGCGACCAGCTGGTCGTCAGCGTCGGTGAGCTTGACCTCGATGGTAGCCGGGTAAGGCTCGCCCGCGGAGCGCAGCGGCGTGGCCGGGGTGGCGACCGCGGCAATGCGGCCCGCCGCTTTTTTCAGGTAGCGCACCGTCATGTCCTGCGGAATCCAGCGCATGTCGCGCGGGATGCTGACGTCGGTCACCAGCCCGGCACAGAGCTCAGCGAGGTTGCAGAGCGCAATGGCATGCACGGTGCCGATGTGGTTCTGCACGCGCCGCCGCTGCTCCAGGTGCGCCGCGCACAGCCCGGGCTCGAGGCGCGTGAGCAGTGGCGAGATGGACGCGAAGTACGGCGCCTTGAAGCACACGATTCGCGTGAACAACCACCGCCCGGCCGCACTGCCGCCCAGTCGCCGCCATAACCGCATCGCTTGTACTTCACGCGCCAT
>JBLRWC010000053.1:0-13057 GCA_047921455.1 Gammaproteobacteria bacterium | reverse complement strand
ACTCCCACGTACGCGGACTCGCCGCCAGCCTGCCTTCTCAAGCTCCCTGATCAGATCGGCACTTCGTGTCATGTGTATGATACATCCAGCTTCTTCCAGGGGCTAGGGACTGCTCGGCCTGCTCTGAATCCCTCGCTTCAGCAGCGCTCCCGCTCGCGCGCCGCGCCGCCGAACAACGCTTCGCTCTCGAAGGCCGGCCGGCAGGGCGCCAGTTCCACGCGCCCGGCGTACTGCACGATGCGCAGCCGCTGACCGGGCGCGAGGCCGAGCGCTTCGCGGATGTGTTTCGGAATCCGGACCTGGAATCCGGGCGAGATGACGACGGTGTCCATGGCTGACCTCGTGATGCGTGCTGCAGTGGATGGGAATGCCAGTGTGGCTGGAAGGCCAGTGTCGCGGCTGCCGCGCGCTGATGGCAGCGCCGTAATCCGGCCAAAACGTCTGGATAGTCATCACCTGCGCAAGGGAGGCAGAATTGGCAAGAGCCACCCAAATGGCTATTATTTGACCACTGCCGCCCGGCGCCGGGTCGCGGCGGCTCACGGGGGACTCCCCCGGGAGGTGCATGATGTTAAAGCGCTTTTTAATGGTCCTGCTGCCGGCCGCCCTGGCGAGCCTGGCGCTTTCCGGTTGTGCCACCCTTGATGCGCCCGAACCCGTCGCCAAGCGCGCTGACATCGACCAGCAATACGTCGGCGCGGTGGAACGGGCCAGCCGCCGCCAGTCGGTTCGCGTCATCTGGGTCAACCCGCCGACCAAGGACCAGCCCTGAAAAAACCGCGCAATAAGCTGCGGGGCTGAAACGGCTGCTTGAGAGAGCAGGAACGCGGCGCGCAAGGGCCGGCTCGCTGGCGGTGCGCGTAACACCGACCCCTTGCCCCGGGTCGGGCGCGCTGTCAGGATTCGCGCCGTGAGCGCTGCAGTGCCGAAGGAAAAACCCGCGTATGCCCGCGTTCGTGTCGGCCCCTTCGGGCTGGTGCGCGCGGTCGTTCGCTTGCTGTTGCTGGTGGTCGTGACGCTGCTATGCGCCCTGGCCTGGCTGCTCTTGGCGCTGTGGCCGCGGTCCCGTGCCGGGCGGGTGGCTTTGCGCCGCGGTGTCACGCGGCGCTGGGCGGGGCTCATGTGCCGGGTGCTCGGCGGGCGCGTCGAGGTGTTCGGTGAACTGCCCGAGGGCCCGGGCTTTTTGATTACCAACCACGTCGGTTATCTCGATATCCCGGTGCTGATGTCGCAGACCGGTTGCGTGTTCGTGGCCAAGCACGAGATCGCCTCCTGGCCGGCGATCGGCCTGCTGGGGCGCAAGGCCGGCACGCTGTTCGTCAAGCGCGGCACTGGCGCGCGCGAGACCGGCGTGACGCTCGAGGGCATGGCGCGCGCGCTCGACGACGGCGACCTGGTGGTGTTTTTCCCCGAGGGCACCACCAGCCGGGGGGAGGGCATCCTGCCGTTCCGCTCCGGCCTGCTGAGCCTGCCGGCGCGCGACGGCCATCCCGTCTGGTCGGCCGCCCTGCGTTACCAGAGTGATGATCCCACGGTCGATCCTCACCTCGGGCTGGCCTGGTCGGGCGGGCAGTCGCTGGTGCCGCATGTCTGGAAACTGGTCTGCATGCGCGGCTTCACGGCGCGTATCGCCGTCGCGCACGCGGTCGAGCACGGCCATCGCAAGCATCTCGCCCAGGCGCTGCACCACCGCGTCGCGATGATGCACGCCGGCCTCAAGGATTAGCGGCGAACGACGACGATCAGCGGCTGCCGACGGCCTCGATGAACGTGGGTCGCGCGCTGCGCGAACCCAGCCGTTCCGCTTCTTCCAGCAGGCGCAGCGCACGATCGATGTCGCCAGCTTCCACGGCGCGCCGGATGGCGTCGTTGAACATGGTCTCGGACGTCGGCGCCGGCGTGACGGCTGACGGGGGTGGCGGTGGCGGCAGGACGGGTTGCGGCTGCGGCTGTGCGCCGGTGGCTGGCTCGGATCTCGCTTCAGTAGCGCCGGCCGCGGGCTCGGCCTGGGCATCGCCAGTGGCGTTGGACTTCGTCTTCGCCGCGCGGCGGTCCTCGCGCGGCGGCGCGTTGGGGCCATGCAACTCGGGCTGGTAATGCCAGTAGCTCTCGTCGCCCACTGAACCCGGTTCCGGGCCGAAATCAATCACCGTGCCGCAGGCTGTAAGCGTGGCGGCGGCGAGGACGAGCAAGGCTGCTTTCATCATGGCGTGTTCCCCGGGTGGTTTCGCCTAGCTTACAACGGCGCGGGGATCCGCCAGAACCCCCCACGCGTTATTCAGGCGTCAGTGTCGCGTAACTCACCTGTCTGGAATGGTTGCGTGACCACGTGGCAGTGGTTGGGCATTACGCAGACCGCGAGAAATGGGGAGTGTCCCCATTTTGACTTGCGATGACCGGGACCCGCTGTCACGATGCCCGGCATGAAGGTTGAGGCCCGCCGCCGCCTGGTCCGACGCCTCGCGCTGCTGGGCGCCGCAATGGTGTTCGCGGTTACTTCCCTGAGCGCGTTCGTGCGCCTGTCGAATGACGTCGCGGCGACGGCGGCGCTGGATACGGTGACGGCGGAGACCGGGGCTGTCGCCGCTGCGGCCTTGCCTGAAAGCGAGGCCGTGCTCATCGCACGCCGGGCGCATCGCCTGGTCGCCTCGGCAACGTTGCTGGTGGTCGTTGGGCTCGTGGGGCTCAGTCTCGGCCCGCGCCCCTACCTGCAGCGGGAGGGCCTGCTGGCGTTGGGCATGTTTGGGCTGGTGGCGTTCCTGGCGGTGCTCGGGCGCTGGTCATCGGGCACGGTGGCGCCCGCGGTGACGCTCGGCAACCTGCTGGGCGGTTTTTTGCTGTTTGCATTGTGCTGGCGGCTGGCCTGGCCCGAACCGCTTGGGGCGGCGGCACGGCTGTGGCGACCGGCGCTGCTGGCGGCACTCGCGCTCACGGTGCAGGTCGCGCTGGGTGTGCTGTCGCATCCGGCGCATCCCTGGAGCGCGATCATCGTCGCGGCGCTGGTGCTTGCACTGGCGTTCACTGCATGGCGCGCCGGATGGCGGCCGGCGGCGCTCGCGCTGGCAATGTTGCTCGCGCTGCAGCTCGCGATCGGCCTCGGCCACACGGCGGCGGGCTCACCACCGACTTTCGTGCTGGCGCACAACATGGTGGCGCTGCTGCTGTTCGCCACCACCCTGCGCATGGTCGGACCCCGGCCCTAGCAAAAAAACGGGGCCCCTTGCGGAGCCCCGTGGCCTTGTAGCCTGCGGACGGTTTACAGGCCGTGCGCGGGCCGGAGGTCGTAGGCCGCACCCGGGCCGTGGCACAGCGCGCAGGCTTCGCCCCGCATGTCGGGCATCCCCCAGGACCAGCCGAAGGAAATGCCGCCGCCCATGGTCTTGATGTGGTTCCAGGCGGGGTCGGTGCTCATGCCGGTGTCGAGATCCACCCGGCTGTAGTCCACGTGACACGAGGCGCAGGCGCCCGCCGCCGGCGTCAACTTCAGGTGCATGTCGACGTCATCGACGCCGGCCAGCGCGGCGACGCTCGGGCCGGCGACGCCCGCCGGCAGCGGTAGCTCGAAGGTGCCGTCGACGTGGCACTGCAGGCAATAGCGCAGGTCACGCGTGCCGGCGCTGCCGGCCGCCATGGCGGGCAGCACGACCGGTTCCTTGCCGCCCTCGAAGGCAATCGACATGAAGCCGGACCGGTTGTGCACTCCATGAATGGTCGTCATCAGCCCCTGGTTGCGCCGCACGCCGCCGGTCGGCGAGTCAGGGTCGTTCCACCACGGGCGCCGCCCGCCGGAACCCTCGTGGTACCAGTTCGAGTTGTGGCACACGGCGCAGGTCTGCGTGTTGTCGTTGTAGGCCGTGCCGGCGCCGTGGTTGGTCAGCCCCATGTGGCAGTTGCGGCAGCCGTCCCACGCCAGTACCGGGTCGCGCCGCGGCACCGGCGTAGCGTCGGTGATCGCGAAGGCCGCGGTGACGTTCGGGATGTACAGCGTGTCGCCGGCGTCCGCCAGCGCCGCGCGCAGCACCAGCAGGCCGGAGCCCCCGGCCGCGACCATGGCATCCACCTGGTTGGCGTTGAGCGCCTGCACCACGGTGTAGAAGCCCTCGGTGTCGGGCGTCAGCCCGGCCGTGGTGATGCCCGTGTGGTTGGGCGCCTCGTTGTCGCCGGCGCCGACGCCGCGCGTGCGGTAGTCGACGGTCGGGTAGGGCAGCGAGATCTGCCAGGTGGCGTCCGGCGTGCGGTCCGCGCCGGCGGCGTCCTCGATGCGCACGCGGTAGGTGAGCGTGCCCGCGTCCGCGTCGAGCGCCGGCGCCCCGTCGATGAACGTTTGCACCGCGCGCGCGCGCTCGAACAGGTCGAGCCGGTGCGCCTGCGCCGGAGCCGGCATCAGCCCGCCGTCCTGGTGGCAGAAGCCGCAGTCGTCCTCGGTGTACGCGGTGTGATCCGCCTTGGTATGGTCGATCCACGGCGCACCGGCCGGGCCGAGCCCCGGCAGGTCCTCGTGACACGAGGCGCAGACCGCCTTCGAGAACACGTTCTTCCAGTTGCCGCCGTCGGGCGTCGGCGTACTCTTGAATTCCGCCGCCCACTCCGCGTCATCGGTGTGGCACTTCTGGCACGCCATGGTGCGCTGGTTGGCGTCGGCATGCCGGGCGCGCGACTCGAAGGGATAGACCACCCGGTCGAACTGTTTCGGCGCCGAGCTGAAGCCCCACACCAGGTAACGTTCACCGGCCGCGACGCGCGGCAGCGAGGCCCCGCGGTGCAGCTTGTGGATCATCACGGCCATGTCGAGGCTCTCGCCGCTGTTCGGCTCGATATGCTCGGGGTTGTGGCAGGTCACGCAATACGCCACTTCGACCCGCGCCGAACCGCCGTGCTTGCCGAGATTCACGTGGCAGCTGTTGCACGACTCGGTGGTGGCGATGTCACGCGTCACCGTCGGCGCTACGCCCGGCGTGGCGGGCACGAAATCATGCCAGGCGTTGGTGCGCGGCAACGGGGCGTTGACCTGCAGGCCGATGCGGTGCGTGAGCGTGGGCTCGTACTCGACCGCGACCGGCGTGGTGACGTCGGTGATGTCGATGGCGAAGGTATAGCGGTATTCGCCGCTGCCGAGGTGTTCCAGCGTACCGCGGGTGCCCGGCTCGGAATCCGACTGGATGGCCGAGGCCATGGCCGGCTCGTCGCGCCAGCCCTCGACGGCCGCAGGGCGCGCGTCACGCACGCGTCGGATATAGCTGCGCCAGGTGTGCGTGTTGCCGTCCGGCACCAGCTTGGCGATCGTCCAGCCGATCTGGCCGGCGGTGAGCCCGGGATAGCCGACACCGTTCTCGTTGCGCACCGTGAAGGTTACCACCGGCGGGCTGGCGATCTCGACGCCGGTGATCTCGATGGCGAGGTCCGCGGGCATGCCAGTCGGCGCGGGTGCGCCCGGAGCACCGGGCGTGCCGGGCGCTCCAGGCGGTCCGGCTGCGCCGGGTGAGCCTGCGGGTCCTGCAGGACCGGTATCCCCGTCGTCGCCGCTGCACCCGGCGACCGTCAGCGACAGCGCCAACAGCGCCGCCGCGATCCAATGCGTGCGAAGGCGGTGCTCACCGCCGAATGAGTTTCCCATGTGCGTCCCCTCCCAGAGATCGTCTTGCGACTGTGTGCCCTTGCGATGCGCTCGCCGGCTGTTGTCTTGCCGGTCTGTTATTCAGGCATCACAAATGCATTAATACAGGGAGAAGCGCTCTTATGCAACTGATTTATAAGTAGATTTAGTCTAATTCTAAATGCATCTAAAATGATGCAATGCGGCGTTTGGTGATCGCGCCGGCTGACTCCATTTTCACCGTCCGGCGTTGCGCACCCGGATGGCCTCTTCCTGGTCCATCGCCTCGAGCTGCTCGTCCATGAAGCGCAGCGAACCCTCGATCTCGGGCAGCACCACGTTCTCCAGCGCGCGCGCGCGCCGCTCGGTGCGGATGTACTCGGCGATCAGTCGTTCCAGGCTGGCGCGCATCACCGCCAGTTCGAAGGCCAGCGGCAGCAGGGCGCTGAACGCCTCGCGGCACCGTTCCGCCTCGGGACTCGGGTTGACCGCCGGCGGGCACGCCGGCAGCTGGCCCGCAAATTTCCCATCCAGCAGGTGCACCCCCAAAAAGCGCGTTTCCTGCAGCTGCACCGCGGCGTCCTCCATGCGCACCGCCGGGTAGATGCCGATCCCGTCCAGCCCGTGCCGGCCGAGGGCGCGCACCAGCGCGGCGGCGGCGTCTTCGTGCAGCGCATCGTAGCGCGCGCGCAGTTCGCGCCACGCCTGCAGGCGCTTGAGCATTTCCTGCGCAAGGATGACGCGCTTTTCGTCGAGGAACTCGAAACCCTCGCGCACCAGCTGGCTTTCCTCCCTGAGTTCGAGGAAAGCGCTGCGCGTCGGACTGGGCGTGTTCTCAGGCATTCTCGATGTGCTCGGCGAGCTGGGCGCTCGACAGGCGCGTCATCTCGGAGGGCGGCAGGCCGCGCAAGAGCTCCCAGCCGAGCGCCATGGTTTGTTCGAGGGTGCGCGGACCGTCCTGGGCGACGAAACGGGTCTCGAAGGCGTCGCCGAACTCGAGGAACTTGCGGTCGTTCTCGGGCAGGCCCTCGACGCCCATGACGGAGGCCAGCACGCGCACCTTGTTGGCGCGCGCATAGGAGGCGAACAGCTGGTGCGCCAGCGCCGGGTGATCCGGGTGCGTGTAGCCCTTGCCGGTGCCGGCGTCCATCAGTCGCGACAGGCTCGGCAACACTTCGACCGGCGGGAAGATGCCCTTGCGGTCGAGTTCGCGCCCCAGCACGATCTGGCCCTCGGTGATGTAGCCGGTGAGATCCGGAATCGGGTGGCCGATGTCGTCGCCCGGCATGGTCAGGATGGGCAGCTGGGTGAGCGTGCCCGGCAATCCGCGGATGCAGCCGGCGCGCTCGAAAATGGTCGCGAGGTCGGAGTACATGTAGCCCGGGTAGCCCTTGCGGCTCGGGATCTCGCCGTGGCTCGCGGACACCTCGCGCAGCGCCTCGCAATAGTTCGTCATGTCGGTCATGACCACCAGCACGTGGCGGCCCTCGACGAAGGCGAGGTATTCGGCCGCGGTCAGGGCGAAGCGCGGCGTCAGCAGGCGCTGCGTGGAGGGTTCGTCGGCGTGGTTCAGAAACATCACGGTGTGGGCCAGCGCGCCGGATTCTTCCATGGCGCTGGTGAAGCTCGCCGCCACGTCGTAGGGCACGCCGATGCCGACGAACACCACGCTGAACTCGCCGGCGTCGGCGTCGCGCAGGCGCGCGCGTTGCGCGATCTGTGTCGCCAGGCGATCGTGCGGCAGGCCGCCGCAGGAAAACAGCGGCAGCTTCTGGCCGCGCACCAGGCTGTTCATCAGATCGATGGTCGAGATCGAGGTCTCGATGAAGTCGCGCGGCAAATCGCGCGCGGCCGGGTTGATGGCCAGCCCGTCGATGCGCATCATCCGGTCGGCCGGCACCGGCGGCCCGCCGTCGATCGGCAAACCGACGCTGTTGAACACGCGCCCGAGCAGGTTCGGCCCGACCGCCATTTCCAGCGGCCGGTGCAGGATGCGGATGCGCGTCTCGTCGAGACCGAGCCCGGTGGTGGACTCGAGAATCTCGATGACCATGTTGTCGTCATCGACCGCCGAGACGCGCCCGACGCGGGCGTTGCCGTCGCCGCCGATGACCTCGACCGCGTCGTTGAGTGCGACGTCGGCGTCGCGCCGCGCAAACAGCAACGGTCCCTCGAGCCGGGTGGCCGCGCCGTGCAGAATCACATCAGCTCGCATTGGCGGCCTCCTGCTTCTCGAGCTGGCTGAAGGCCGCGCCGATCTCGGCGGCGACCTTGGGTTTATCTTCGAGCTGCGCCTCGGAGAATTCCTCGCCGAGTCGCTGCAGCTTCCTGAGTATCGGCATGGCGGCGATTTTTGCCGGCGCAATGCCGCGCCCGACCGCTTCCTCGGCCTGGTCGATGAACTGCATCATCAGGCGCAGCATCGCGGTCTGGCGTTTCGGGGAACAGTAGCGGTCGATATCCGAGAACGAGCTCTGCCGCAGGAAGCCCTCGTTCATCAGGTCGGCGGCCAGCAGCGTCATCTGTTGTTCATCAGGCAGCGCGTCCTTGCCGACGATGCGCGCCATGCGCTCCAGCTTGGCCTGCTGTTCCAGCAGGGTCAGCAGCCGGCGCCGATGCGCCTTCCAGTCCGGGTTGCCCTGCATCTGCCACCAGCGTGCCAGCGTGTCGACGTCCTCGGCATAGCTGGTGAGCGGGTGGATGGCCGGGTAGAAGCGCGCCTGTGCGCGGCCGCGGTCGAGCGCCCAGAAACTGCGCACGTAGCGCTTGGTGTGACTGGTCACCGGCTCGGAGAAATCGCCCGCCGGCGGACTGACGGCGCCGATCACGGTGATCGAACCTTCGCCGCCGGCCAGCGTCTTGACGCGTGCGGCGCGCTCGTAGAAGTCGGCGAGCCGCGAAGCAAGATAAGCGGGATAGCCGGATTCGCCCGGCAGTTCGCCGAGCCGCCCGGAGACCTCGCGCAATGCCTCGGCCCAGCGGCTGGTGGAGTCGGCCATCAGTGCCACCGACAGCCCCTGGTCGCGGAAATACTCGGCCACCGTGATGGCGGTGTAGATGGACGCCTCGCGTGCCGCCACCGGCATGTTCGAGGTGTTGGCGATAATGACCGTGCGCTCCATCAGCTTGTGGCCGGTGCGCGGGTCCTCGAGCTGCGGGAACTCGTCCAGCACCTCGGCCATCTCGTTGCCGCGCTCGCCGCAGCCGACGTAGATGATGATGTCCGCGTCGCACCACTTGGCCAGGCTTTCCTGCAGCACGGTCTTGCCGGTGCCGAAGCCGCCGGGCAGGGCGGCGCGACCGCCGCGCGCCACCGGGAACAGCGTGTCCAGGATCCGCTGACCGGTGACCATCGGCGCATCCGCCGGCAGGCGGCCCGCCGAGGGTCGCGGCCGGCGCACCGGCCAGTCGTGCTGCATCGACAGCGTGTGTTCCTTGCCGTCTGCATCCTGCAATACCAGCAGCGGCGCGTCCTCGGCATAGGTGCCCGCCGCCTCGATCGAGACCACGCGCCCCGAGATGTTCGGCGGCACCAGGCAACCGCGCCCCGGACCGTTGCCGGCCACCTCGCCGAACAACTGGCCGGCGCTGAGTTGTGCATCGACCTCGACCGTCGGCGTGAATTCGAACTGGCCGGTGCGCCGGGTCGCCAGGCCGGGCTTGAACCAGTGCTCGGTCACGTCGCCCAGCGGCCGCAGCAGGCCGTCGAAGATGTGGCCCAGCATGCCGGGCCCGAGCGCGATCGACAGCGGCAGGCCGGTGCCTTCGACCGGGTCGCCGGGTTTCAGGCCGGTGGTGTCCTCGTAGACCTGCGCCGTGATGGTGTCGCCGGAGAGCTGGATCACTTCCCCCAGCAGGCGCTGTTGACCGACCGCGAGCGCCTCGTGGATGTGGAATGGATCCGAAACGCGTGCTTTCAGCACGGGCCCGCCGATCCACTGGATGACGGCCTTGCTCATGATGTCTCTCCCTCGGCCGCGCGGCTGAATGCCGCCAGCAGCTCGCCTTCAATGGTGCGTTCGTTCGCCAGCAGGCCCGCTACGCTCATGTCCACCAGCGCGCCCTGGCTGCGGATGCGCACGCCACTGTCCAGGCCGTCCACGGCGCGCGCCTCGATCGTCGCGCCGTAGCGCTCGCGCGCCAGTGCCAGCACGCGGTCGCGTTCCTCCGCCGGCCAGTCCGCCGGGTGCTCCAGCGTCCAGTCGCGCCCCAGCAGCACGCCCGCCGCATCCGTCACGGCGACCTCCGCCCAGGCCTGGCGCCCGGCGGGATCCTGCCAGCGTTGCGCCAGCGCCCGCGCGAGCTCGGTGTGGCCGTTCTCGATCAGCGCCATGTCGCGCCGGCGCGCCCGGCGGCGCTGCTCGGTCTCGATCTCGGCCTCGACCATGCGCACTTCGTGCTCCAGTCGTTCGCGCTCCTCGCGGGCCGCCGCGCCGACGCGCTCACGTGCCTGCTTGCGGGCGCGCCGGCGAATGTCGCGGGCCTGCACCGCCGCCTTGTCACGCACTTCGCTGCAATGCGAATTACGCGACTGGTCCAGCAGTTCCTTGAGGGCGTCCACTTGCGTGCGGACGATGCTGTCGCTTTCGTTCATGCCTCGACTCCCAGCGCGCGCCTGACCTTCTCGCCCAGGTCGGCCGGCTCGGCCGTGCGCGCCATATCGGGGATTACCGCCACCGGCGGGTCCGCCGTGCTGATGGCTTTATCCAGCTGTGCCTGCGGCAGGCGTCGCGCCAGCGCCGCGGTGATCATCACCGGCTCCTTCGCCGCGAGCGCCGCGCGGAACACTGCGCCAACGTCCTCCGGGGCCGTCACCAGCGGCCGTACGCCCGCGAGGCGGAAGCCCGCGGCCGTGAGGCGGTCACTGATGAGAACCGGCGCCGTCATGTCAAAGCGGCGGCAGCTGGTTCAGGATCAGGATCGCGACGATCAAGCCGTAGATGGCCACACCCTCGGCCAGGCCGACCATGACGAGCACGCGGCCCATCAGTTCCGGTTTCTCGGCCAGCGCGCCGACGGCGGCGCTGCCCACCTGGGCCACGGCGTAACCCGCGGCGGCGGCCGACAGGCCCGCGGCGGCCGCGGCCGAGGCGAAGCCCCAGGTGCGGACCGACGGGTCGACGAGGACCGCCAGTCCCGCTGTTTCCTGGGCGCCGGCGACGCCGGAGCTGAACAGCAGGTAGGTGGCGGTGACCACCACGCATACGGTGATGGCGGTCAGGCCCATGACAATGTACATCCCGAATTTCATGTGGAACTCCTTCCGGTCGGTCGAATGGCGGTGCCCGGGCCGGTCAGCGGACGAAGCTGGCGACCCTCGGCAGTCAGGAAACGAATGAAGAATTCAAACAGCAGCAGGCGGGTGGTCTGGATGCTGACGATCAGGCCTTCGAGCGCGATCACCAGCGCGTTGCCGAGGATCATCACCAAGAGCCAGCTGAAGCCGCCGCCGGTCGCTGCCGCCATGCCGATCACGGCCGCGGACAGCCCGGCATGGGCGAGAGCGAACGCGCCCACGCGCACGAACGACACGGTGTTGACGGCGATCTGCAGCATGTTCTCGAGCAACTCGCCGATCGCCTTCGGAATCTCCAGCAGCTTGTTGTGGTGCGAGGTCAGCACCGTGCCGACGATGAACCAGGCGAAGCCCAGCCACATCACGTTCAGGCCGATGGCGGCCGCTGCCGGGCCGATGGCGCCGAGATAACCCGCGCCGGCGGTGACCAGGCCGAGATAGGCCGCCATGATGCCGCCCTTGGTGGCCAGCCAGAACAGCAGCCGCCGGCGCCAGAACGCACCCAGCGCATCCAGCAGCAGGCCGACCGTGAGAATGGTCACGCCGAAGCCGATGGCGATGCCCATGACCTTGGCGGGGTAATCGATCGGATGCATCCACAGCGCGGGGATCAGTTCCTCGTTGGCGAAAATGCTGCCGAACAGGAAGCCGAAAATGATGGCCATGGTGCCGTAGGGCACCAGCAGGCCGAACACCGGGATGCGCTTTCTGAGCAGCAGGCCGATCGCCAGCAGCACGGCGCCCTGGCCGATGTCGCCGAACATGAAGCCGAACATCAGCGGCGCGACGAAGGCCACGATGCGGCTCGGGTCGGCCTCGCCGGAGTCCGGCGTGCCGAGCAGGTTGGGAAACAGCTCGAAGGGCTTCGCCCAGCGCGGGTTGTGCATCACCACCGGGCACTCGGCGCCTTCCGGCGGCGCCTTGTAGCGCAGCAGGTGGCGGACCTTGCCGCGGTCCAGCGCCTCGTTGATCTCGTGCCCGTCCACGTCGCTGGTCCAGCCCGTGACCCAGGCAAAATGCTCGGTGACCGGCAGCGTCGGCGCGTGGCCGGCGAACCAGGCCATCAAGGCCATGGTGCCGATGGCGCGCGGCAAGCCGTGCCGCTCGTCCAGCGCCTCGAGCTCGGTCTTGACGGCGGCGCGGCGCTCCAGCAATTGGGCCCGGCGCGTCATGATTTCCTGGCGCGCGGCGGGAATGTCGTTCGGCAGCCACTCGGGCAAGATCACGCGGCGCGCCTTGAGGGCGGCCATCTGCCGGTCGAGACCCTCGATTTGCGCTTGCGGGCCGACCGCCAGCAGGTGCGGGATGCCCTCGCTGCTGAGCACGGACTGCGACAGCACGCTGGGCGGCAGCGAGCGCGGCTCCGTTTTCGGCACCAGGCGGTAAAAACGCGCCGCGAGCATCGGGCCGGCCGCCGCCAGCTTGCGCAGGTCGGGCAGGCGCAGCCCGGGCGCATCCAGCGCCTGGCCGAGCTCGGCCAGTTGTGCCGCGGCGATTTCGAGCTGTTCGCCCTCGCTGATCAGCGGCTCGGCGTCGGCGGTCCAGGCGCGCAGGCGGGCGAGTGCGTCTTGCATCGCGCTGACCGGTTCGAGGGCTTCCTCGATGGGCGGCACCACGCCGTCGGGCCACCAGGCGCCGAAGCGCCGCGCGTACTCGCTGTACTCGGCCAGCGCCTGCGGCAAGCCCGGCAACTCGAGCGCATGCTCGGGCTGGCTGTGGGTCTGCAGCTCGACGGCCCGGGTCTCGGCCAGGCACTCCAGCGCCTTGGTCAGTTCCTCGCGCGGCGTCAGCAGTTCGAACCAGCGCGCGGCTTGCGGTCTTATGCCCATGAGCGCCCCTCTGTCCGTTCCGGCATCAGCCGGCGGGCGATGATCCCGGCGCGGACGCGTTCCAGTTCCAGGCCATCCAGCAGCAGGTGAGAAAACAATGCGGTGGCGGTGCCCGCGCCGCGCCGGAAGCGTCGCGCCAGCTGTTCCGCCAGGATGTTGCGCAGCCGGCGGCCGCCGGACGCGTCGCTGCTGCGCATGGTCTCGATATGGGTGTCGACGAGCGCCACGATGTCCGCCAGCGGGCCGTCCGGGTCGCGGCCGGCGGCCGGCAGGCGCCGCTGCAGTTCGGCCAGCCAGGCCGCGGCGACGTGGGTCGTGGCGGCCGCTGCGGGGGTGAAG
>JBLRWC010000052.1:0-13501 GCA_047921455.1 Gammaproteobacteria bacterium | reverse complement strand
TTCATACATTCTGCTGACTGGCACCTGGGGCGGCAGTTCCACAACGTTTCGCTGATCGATGACCAGCGCCATGTGCTGCGGCAGCTGGTGGCCGCGGCGGTGGACACCCGCGTGGATGCCTTGGTCATCGCCGGAGACGTCTTCGATCGCGCGGTGCCGAGTCCGGAGGCGGTGGCCCTGCTGGACGAGTGTCTCGCCGAGCTGGTGCTGGGGCACGGCGTGCCGGTGATCATGATTGCGGGTAACCATGACAGTGGCCGGCGGCTGGGCTTCGGGGCCGGGATGCTGGCGCAGGCCGGCCTGCACGTCTACGCGCAATATGACGGTCCGCCACGCTCCGTGGCGCTCAATGACCGCTATGGACCGGTGCATTTCGTGGGCCTGCCGTATGCCGAACCGGCGCGGGTGCGCGAGGCCAGCGGCGAGCCTGAACTGGCTAATCACCCGCAGGCCATGGCCTGGCTGACCCAAGCTGCCCGGGCGGCTCTCCCGGCCGGGGAGCGTAGCGTCTGCGTGGCCCACTGCTTTGTGGCGGGCGGCGCGGAAAGCGAGTCGGAGCGGCCGCTGAGCGTGGGCGGGGCAGCGGCCGTGCCCGCCGATTGCTTTTCCGGCTTCAGTTACACGGCACTGGGCCACTTGCACCGGCCGCAGGGGATTGGCGAGCGGATCCACTATGCCGGCTCGCTGCTGAAATATTCCTTCTCGGAAATTCCGCACCTCAAGTCCGCCAATCTTGTCGAACTCGATCGCGAGGGTACGCCGAGCATCGAACGCGTGCCGCTGACGCCTCGCCGCGACCTGCGCCTGCTGGAGGGCGAACTGGCCACGCTGCTGGCAGGACCTGCGGCGGGCGAGAATGCGGAAGATTTCCTGCTCGTGCGCCTGGCGGACACGCACGAGTTGCTCGACCCGATGGGGCGGTTGCGCGAGATCTACCCGAACGTGTTGCATATCGAGCGACCGGCGCTGGAGCGGGCCGCCGACCAGGCCCTGCGGGCGCATCGCAGCGCCGGCGGCGATCCCGAGTTGTTCGCGGCATTTTTCGAGCAGGTGACCGGCGCGCCGCTCGGCGAACAACAGGCGGCGGCGTTTCGCGAGGTTTATGACGAGGTCTTGCGGGGCTCCAGGGAGGACGCCTCGTGAGGCCGCTGAAGCTCGAACTGACGGCTTTCGGGCCCTACGCCGAAACGCAGCTCATCGACTTCGAGCAACTCGGTGAGCGACGCCTGTTTCTCGTGCACGGTCCGACCGGGGCCGGCAAGACGACATTGCTGGATGCGATCTGTTTTGCCTTGTACGGCGACGCCACCGGCGTCGAGCGCGACGGCAAAGGGTTCCGCAGCCAGTTCGCCGGCCCGCAACAACAGACGTCAGTCACGCTGGATTTCCAGGTTGGCGAACACAGCTACCGGGTTACTCGCCAACCCGAACAGGAACGCGCCAAGTTGCGGGGCGAAGGCACCACGGTGTCTCCATCGAGCGCCACGTTGTGGGACCGCACCGGGCTGGCTGACGGGGAGAGCGAAGGCCGGGTGCTGGCGGACCGCTCGACCCGCGTCACAGAGGCCGTGGTCGATATTCTCGGCTTTCGCAGTGAGCAGTTCCGCCAGGTCATCGTGTTACCGCAGGGCCGCTTTCGCGACCTGTTGCTGGCGGGGTCGAGGGAGCGCGAGGAGATTCTCCGGCAATTGTTTGATACGGCCTTTTACGGGCGCGTCGAGGAGGCCCTGAAGCAGCACAGTCGCGAGCTGCGCACCGCCGCCGAGAAATTGCGCACCCAGCGCGGCGCGTTGCTGGCGCAAGAAGCGTGTGCCGACGAGGCGGCGCTGGAAGCCTTGCAAAAACAGCTCGAAAAGCAACAGGCCGCAGCCACCGCGAAGCTCGGCGACTTGCAAAAGCAAAGCTCGATGGCGGCCCAGGCGCTCGAGCGGGCCCGGGCAGCACAGGCGAGCTGCGACAAGCTGGCGCGCGCCGAGCAGGCGCTGGCCGGCCTGTTGGCGCGCGGTCCCGAGTTCGAGGCGGAGCGGGTTCGCCTGGCGGCCGGACACCGAGCCGCGGGGCTGGCGGATTTTCAACGGCAGCTGTGCGGGCAGCGCGAGACGATGACTGCTGAAGAACAGGGGTTTGCAAAGTTGCAAGCCGACTACGCGAAAACTGGGACAGCGCTCGACAGCGCCGCCAGCGCGCTACGGCAACAGCGTGAGCGTGCGCCAGTGCTTGAATCCCAGGCGCGGCGCCTGGTGGCACTGGAGCGCGCCTTGCCGGTGGTACAGGAGCTGGCGCAGTCGCTCGCGGACGAGGCCGCGGCACTCGCTGACGAGCAAGCCAGCAGCCGCCGGGCAGAGCAAGCGCAACTTGCCCTGGCCGCGGCGCGGGATCATGCGTCGGCGTTGCGCGCGGCGCGCGAGGCCGGCAGCGCCGCGTTGCTCGCCGCAGACCTGCGCCCGGGCGAGCCCTGCCCGGTGTGCGGGTCGACCGAGCATCCCAGGACCGCAAGCGGCTCGCAGGAGGTGCCTTCTCCCGAGGCCAGTCATGCGGCAGACGAGGCCGTGAACGTGGCGGAAGCCCGGCTCGAAGCGGCTCGCCAGTCGCAACAGCGCGCGGCCACGCAACGATCGGGACTGCAGGCCGCCGTGGCGGCGCTCAAAAAACAGCTCGATGGCGTGGTCGAACCGTCTCCGCATGCGCTTGAGGACGCACAGCGCGAAGCGGCCCGGATTCGTGCCGACGCCACGCGGGCACAAGCGGCGCTCGACGCGGCGGTCGCGGCCGAACAGGCGGCGCGTGAAAAGCATGTTCGGGTTTCGGCCGCGCTGGAGGCCGCCGCGACCCGCGTGGAAACCCTGCGCGCAGGACTCACGGGGATCGAGGAGGAATGGCTGCAGCGGCTCCAGAAAGCGGGTTTCGCCAGCGAACAGGAATACCTCGCGGCGCGCTTGTCCGCAGCCAAGCTGCAAGACCTCGAGAACGAGGTAGCCAGCTTTGATCGCCGGCTGGCTGCCGCAAAGACGCTCGCGGCACAGGCACGCAAGGACATCGACGGACGCAGCCCGCCCGACCTCGCTGCGGCGCAAACCGCGGCCGACGCCGCGGCGCAGGCCTATGGTGAAGCGGCCGACGAGAGCGGCCGGCTGGCCAACCGGATCGAGGCCGTGGCGAAGCTGCGCAACAGCCTGGCGGAAATCGCCGTCGCCTACGAATCGACGGCAGCGCGTTTCGGCGTGCTTGGTTCCATCGCGCGCGTTGCCAGTGGAGACAATCCACACCGTGTTTCACTGCAACGCTTTGTGCTCGCCAGCCGGCTCGATGACGTGCTGGCCGCAGCCAGTCGGCGACTGGCGATCATGACCCGGGGCCGGTACCTGCTGCGGCGAAATACCGAGGCTGCGGACCGGCGCGCTGCCGGCGGCCTGGAGCTGGTGGTCGAAGATGCCTACACGGCGAGTAGCCGACCGGTCGCGACCTTGTCCGGCGGCGAGAGTTTCCAGGCCGCGTTGGCGCTGGCGCTGGGACTTTCGGAGGTGGTGCAGGCGTATGCAGGCGGTATTCGCCTCGACACGATTTTCATTGACGAAGGATTCGGCAGCCTTGATCCGGAAGCGCTTGATCTCGCGATCGACACGCTGCTCGACCTGCAGCAGGCCGGGCGGGTGGTAGGCATCATCTCGCACGTCCCGGAGCTCCGGGAACGTATCGATGTGCGTCTCGAGGTCCTCGCCGGCACGGCCGGCAGCCGGGCCGTGTTTCGGCTACCCTGAAAATCTCACGGGGGTTTTCGCCGCCACGGTCTCGAAACTCCACCAAGCTTATGCCATAAATGGCAAACTCTGCCCCCCCGCCATACCGTCAAGCCGAGTTCCCCATGTTTGCCACGATCCTGCCACTGAGCGCTTTACTGTCCGGCGTTGCCCTGTTGCTGCTGGGGGGTGGATTGCTGGGCACGTTGCTCGGTGTGCGCGGCAGTATCGAGGGCTACAGCGACCAGGTGCTGGGCTTGATCATGTCCGGATACTTCCTCGGCTTTCTCCTCGGTACTTTCGTTGCGCCCGCCGCGATTCGCCGCATGGGACACATTCGCGCGTTCTCCTTCTTCGGGGCTTTTTTTGCCGGCACCGTGCTTGTGCATGCCATCTGGGTGGATCCGTTGGTTTGGACCCTGCTGCGGATCGGATCGGGAATCGCGGTGGTCGGCCTCTACACGGTGATCGAAAGCTGGCTGAATGCCACCGGCGACGGGAGCCAGCGCGGCCGGATATTTGCTGTCTACATGGCGATCAACCTCTTTGCGCTGGCCATGGGCCAGCAGTTGTTGCGGCTCGCGCCGGCCGAGTCTTTTGCACTGTTCTCGTTGATTGCGATCCTGGTTTGCGCCGCCATGTTGCCGGTCGCGGCGACCCGCATGGCGCAGCCGGTGATGCACGCGACCGAGCGCATTGGCGTACGCAAGGTGTTTCGCATGGCGCCCACCGCGGCCGCGGGCGCGTTGTTCTCCGGCCTGAGTATTGGCGCGTTCTGGGGCCTGGGGCCGGTTTACGCCGGGCGTCTCGAGCTGGGTATCGAGCAGGTCGCGATGTTCATGACGGTCGCGATCATCGGCGGGGCGGTGCTGCAGTGGCCCATTGGCCGCTTTTCCGACAGTGGCGATCGGCGCCATACGCTGGGCATTGCGGGCGCTGGCGCAGCACTGGTCGCGGGACTGGGGATGTGGTTCACAGGGCCAGAAACCATGATGCTGTACATCATTTTCTTCGTGTACGGCGGCCTCTCGTTTGCGGTTTACCCGGTGGCGGTCGCGCACCTGATGGACCACGTTCGCCCCGATGACCTGTTGCCGGCCTGTAGCACCGTGCTGCTGTTGCACGGGTTCGGGGCTGCGTTCGGCCCGGCGCTGGCTGGCGCCGCGATGGAACGGTTCGGCCCGCAGGCATTCCCGGGTTACCTGATGCTGGTACACCTGGCGCTGGCGATCTACGTGTTGCGTCGCTTGTTGGTTAAACAACACGCGGACCACGGTGATGCGCAGTTCCACCCGATGTTGCGTACCTCGCCGATGGCGATGGAGATGATTCCGGAGGTCGAGGCCTCGCTGGACGAAGCCGCGCCTGACACGACTTCGGTTGACGCGGCTGTGGTTGACGCAAAATCCTAAATTACCCCGGGTAAGGCGCTTATAACAAATCGATCTAGCTGCGCAGGGGTGCAGCGCTGGCATCGAGCGGCTTTAACCGACAATAATTCACCCTACTGAAATCGTCCGATTCCACGGAGCGCAGATGAGCAAGCACAGATTCGAAACCCTGCAGGTCCACGCAGGACAGGCGCCGGCGGAGGGCACCAATTCGCGTGCCGTGCCGATCCACCAGACGACGTCCTACACATTCAGCGACGCCGATCACGGCGCGCGGCTGTTTGCGTTGCAGGAATTCGGCAATATCTATACGCGCATCATGAACCCGACCACCGACGTGTTCGAGCAACGCGTCGCGGCGCTCGAGGGCGGAGTGGCGGCGCTGGCGACCGCGAGCGGCCAGTCGGCGCAGTTTCTCGCCATTACCACCCTGGCGGAGGCGGGTGACAACATCGTCTCCGGCAGCAGCCTCTATGGCGGCACCTACAACCAGTTCAAGGTCCAGTTTCCGCGGCTCGGTATCAACGTGCGCTTCGTGGAGACCGACGATTTCGAGGCCTGGGAGAAAGCGATCGACGAACGCACCCGCGCCCTGTACGTCGAGAGCATCGGCAACCCCGGTTTCGACGTGCCAAATTTCCAAAAGCTGGCCGCTATCGCCAAGGCGCATGGGTTGCCGCTGGTGGTTGACAACACTTTCGGCTGCGCCGGCTACCTGGTACGGCCCATCGAGCATGGCGCCGATATCGTCGTGCAATCGGCCACCAAGTGGATCGGTGGACACGGCACATCGATCGGCGGCGTCATCGTGGACGCCGGCAAGTTCGACTGGTTCGGTGAGCGCTTCAAGACCTTCCACACGCCTTCGCCTGGCTATCACGGCCTCAATTTCGCCGAGGTCTTCAGTCCGGACGGGCCCTTCGGCAACCTGGCGTTTATCATTCGTGCCCGGGTCGAAGGACTGCGCGACTGGGGCCCGGCCATGGCGCCGTTCAACGCCTTCATGTTTCTGCAGGGTCTTGAGACGCTGTCCTTGCGAGTGCAACGCCATTGCGACAACGCCCTCGAACTGGCGCGCTGGTTGCAGAGCCAGCCGCAGGTCGAACGCGTGAATTACCTCGGCCTGGAGGCGCATCCGCATCACCAGCGCGCGCGCGAGTACTTGCAGAACGGATTCGGCGCCGTGCTGACCTTCGGTATCAAGGGCGGGCTCGAGGCGGGCAAGCGCTTCATCAATTCGGTCGAACTCGCCAGCCACCTGGCTAACGTCGGCGACGCCAAGACGCTGGTGATTCATCCGGCCAGCACGACGCACCAGCAGCTGTCCGAGGCGGAACAGTTGTCCGCGGGCGTGACGCCGGACCTGGTCAGGGTGTCGGTGGGTATCGAGCATATCGACGATATCAAGGACGACTTTACCCAGGCCTTCGCCAAGGTGGCGAGCCCGGCCGGATGAGCAAAGCTGCGCTGGTGTCATCCGGGGCGCTGTCGAAAGAGACACGCCTGTGGCGGCTTGATGCGCCGTTTGAACTCGACAACGGCGTCACGCTGCCGGGTGCGCAAGTGGCTTATCGCACCTGGGGCAAGCTTGCGCCCGACGCTAGCAACGCGGTGCTTGTTTGCCATGCGCTGACGGGCTCGGCTGACGCCGATGCCTGGTGGAGCGGTCTGTTCGGCGCCGGCAGGGCGCTCGACCCCGCACGAGATTTCATCATTTGCAGCAACGTGCTGGCCGGTTGTTACGGCACGAGCGGGCCGATCCAGCCCCACGCGGAGGACGGTGAACCCTGGGGCAGCCGCTTTCCGGTCGTGACCGTACGCGACATGGTCCGCCTGCAAGCGCTGTTACTGGATCATCTCGGGGTAGGCGAGTTGCAACTCGTGCTCGGGCCTTCGCTCGGCGGCATGCAGGTGCTCGAATGGGCCGCGAGCTATCCAGAACGGGTGCGGGCGATCGCACCGATCGGTATCTCGGGCCGGCACTCGGCCTGGTGCATCGCCATCGGTGAAACGCAGCGCGCGGCGATTTTCCTCGACCCGGACTGGCGTGACGGTCGCTATCCGCTCGATCGTCCGCCCCGGCACGGGCTGGCGGTGGCGCGCATGATGGCGATGTCGAGCTATCGCAGCTGGGAGAATTTCGAGGCTCGCTTCGGTCGCAAGACACAGGATTGGGATGGCCAGTTCGCGGTGAGTTCGTACTTGAACTACCAGGGCGAAAAGCTTTACCGCCGTTTCGATGCCAACACCTACGTGCGGCTCACACAGGCGATGGACAGCCATGACCTGGCGCGTGGGCGCGGCGAATACGCGGCGGTGCTGGGTTCCTTGACCATGCCGGCGTTGATCGTGTCGGTCGATTCGGACGTGTTGTATCCGCCGCGGGAGCAGGAGGAACTGGCGCGGCTGCTGCCGAACGCACGCTACGAGGTGTTGCACACGCCGGCAGGACACGACGGGTTCTTGATCGAGACGGATGCGCTGGGCGAAATGTTGTTGCGGTTTCGCGGCCTCAGCACGGCTCAAACCGCCCCAGGAAAAACCGCAGCTGCTCGGGCTCGTAACTGAACTTGAGCCCGCGGATACTGGCCGCATTTTCCGCCACCTCGATCACGCTCTCGGCCACCACGTCCATATGCGCTTGCGTGTAGACGCGGCGCGGAATGGTCAGCCGGACAAGTTCCAGTTTAGGCATGTAGTTCTCGCCGGTTTCCTTGTCGCGACCCGCCGAGACCGCGCCGCGCTCCATGGAGCGCACGCCGGAGTCGACGTAAATCGCCGCGGCAAGTGCCTGTGCCGGGAACTGTGCCTGGGGAATGTGCGGCAGGATGCGGCGCGCATCCAGGAACACGGCGTGGCCGCCAACCGGCTTGACGATTGGCACACCCGCCGTGTCGAGCAACATCCCGAGGTATTCGACCTGGCCGACGCGCGCGCGGATATGGTTGTCGTCGACGCTTTCCCGGATGCCGATGGCCATGGCCTCCATGTCGCGTCCGGCGAGGCCACCGTAGGTATGCAGGCCTTCGTAGATGACCACCATGTCGCAGGCACGGCGATACAGGTCCGGGTCGTTCATGGCGAGGAAACCGCCGATATTGACCAGCGCGTCTTTCTTCGCCGACATGGTGGCGATGTCGGTTAGCGCGCAGATATCGTGCACGATGGACGCCACGCTGCGGTCGCGGTACCCGTTTTCGCGCTGCTGGATGAAGTAGGCATTTTCGGCCACGCGGGTCATGTCGTGCACGATCGGGATGCCGTGCGTGTCGCACCAGGCGCGCAACGCCTTGAGATTGGCCATCGAGACGGGCTGTCCGCCCGCCATATTGACCGCCGTCGCCAGGCTGACGTAGGGGATGCGGCTGGCGCCGACGCGCGCCAGCAGCGCGTCGAGCTTGTCGAGGTCGACATTGCCCTTGAAGGGCGCCGGATCGTCTGGATCATGCGCCGCGTCGACAATGACATCGACGAAGGTGGCCCCGGCGAGTTCCTGGTGGAGCCGGGTGGTGGTGAAATACATATTGCCCGGGATGTAATCGCCCGGCTTGATCAGCAGGCGGCTGACAAGGTGCTCGGCGCCGCGGCCCTGGTGGGTCGGCACTGTATGCCGGTAGCTGTAAACCTCCTCGACCGTGTCACGCAGGTGGTAATAGTTAGCGCTGCCGGCATAGGACTCGTCACCCAGCATCATGCCCGCCCACTGGTGGTCACTCATGGCCGAGACGCCGGAGTCCGTCAGCAGGTCGATGTAGACATCTTCGGAGCGCAGCAGGAAGGTGTTGTAGCCAGCGTCAAGAATGGCCTTGGCGCGTTCCTCGGGTGTGCTCGTCTTGAGCAATTCGACCATCTTGATCTTGAACGGCTCAGCCCAGGAACGGCGCTTGCTCGGCATGACATCACTCCAGGTTGCGGTCGTTTAATCGGCCAGTGTGCCGTGCAACTGTAGCTCTTATTATGCTGGTTTTAACGTATTGAACCCGCTCGTTTGCCCGGAGCTCCCTGCTGCGGGGTATGATCGCTGCATCAAGGTTTCTTGTTGGAGGACGTCTCATGCGGCACCCGGTGATCGGCGCGCTGATACTTTTTGTTTCGCTGGCCACGGCGGCCGGCGCCACTGAACGCAAGCCACTCGATGCGGAAACGCTCTGGCAATTGCAACGACTGTCCAGCCCGGCGATCGCGCCGGATGGCAAGCAGGCCGTGGTGGCGGTGACACGCTACGAGGTGCCGGAAGACAGGGGGATCACAAACCTCTGGCTGGTGCCCGCGGATGGTGGCGAAGCGCACCAGTTGACGACGCATCCGGGCAGTGACTCGAGTCCGGCCTGGAGCCCCGATGGGCGCCACATTGCGTTTGTGTCCCGGCGCGGCGACGACGAGCAGAGCCAGGTTTATGTCATTCCCGTCGGCGGCGGCGAAGCCAGGCGGCTCACCAGTGTGCCGACGGGCGCCGGCGCGCCGAAGTGGTTCCCGGACGGCAAGGAAGTGGCTTTTATCAGCCGCGTGTTCGAAGACGCCGAGAATTGGGAGGCCATGACAGAACGCCTCAAGGCAGAAAAAGACTCCAAGGTCTCCGCACTGACCTGGGACCAGGCGCCGCTCAGTTTCTGGGATCGCTGGCATGACGAGCGGCGACCACACCTGTACCGGGTCTCCCTGGATGGCGGCGAGCCGCATCCGATCACCCCCGGATCCGGTATTCACCTCCTGATCAGCTCCGCGGGCACGGGCAGCTACGATATTTCACCCGATGGCGCCGAAATCGCCGTCGTGGCAGATTCGGACACGACCGGCGTCGCGTCCAATCCCGATGTTTACCTTGTGCCGTCCAGCGGTGGCCGGGCGCGCAATATCACGCCGGATAGTCCGGCGCCGGACTTCGGGCCCGCGTACAGCCCCGACGGGCGCTGGCTGGCCTTTTCGCAGCGACAGATCCGCGGTTTTTATGCCGACCGCGCCCGCCTGGTACTGCACGATCGTCGCGATGACACGCAACGCGTCATCACCGAGGACTTCGATCGCAGCGTAAACGGGGTCACATGGGCCCCAGACAGTCGCAACGTGTACGCGGCCATCGACGATGCGGGCAACGGCCGGCTTTACTCGATTGATACGCGCAACGGCCGGGTCCGCGCGATCACGGGCGAACGAACATTCAGCGATCCGGCCCTGTCGCAAGATGGCCGCGTGTTGCTGGCGTTACGACAGAGCTTTGTCGAGCCGCCGACACTGGTGCGGGTGGATGCGCGTCGCGGTACGGTGACCCAGCTGTCGACCTTCAATGACGAGATCCTGGCGGGCGTCGATTTCGGACGCTACGAGAGCGTGACCTACGAGGGGGCGAACGGCGCGCCCATCCAGATGTGGATCAACTATCCGCCGGGGTTTGACCCGGAGCAGCAATACCCCTTGTACCTGTTGTTACACGGCGGCCCGCACAACGGTATTCCCGACGGCTTTCATTTCCGCTGGAGCGCGCAGGTGTTCTCCGGCTGGGGCTATGTCACGGCCTGGCACAACTTCCACGGCTCGAGCGGTTTCGGCCAGGAGTTCACCGATTCAATCAACCCGGCCCAGTCGGAGCTGCCCTATATCGATACCATCAAGGCGGCCGAGTGGTTCGCCGACAAGCCCTGGATCGACGCCGATCGAATGGCGGCTGGCGGCGGCAGCTTCGGCGGCTATCTTGCGTCGATCCTGCTCGGTCGTGAACACCCCTTCAAGACGCTGGTTGCCCATGCGGCGGTGTTCAACTGGAAGACCCAGTACGCGGCGGATTATGGCGCTTCGAAGCGTCGTCACGGCGAGTACTGGGTCAACCCCGAGCACTACGAGCTCTCTTCGCCGCACATGGGCGCGGCCAATTTCGAGACGCCGACACTGGTGATCCACGGCCAACTCGACTACCGGGTGCCGCTGAATCATGGCATTGAGCTGTTCAACATCCTGCAGAATCGCGGGGTGCGGAGCCGGTTTATTTATTACCCGGACGAGAATCACTGGATACTCAAGCCCAACAATTCCTTGCACTGGTACCAGGAAAAGAAGGACTGGCTCGCGGAGTTTCTGCAGTCGACCGACTGATGGTCTCTGGACGGCGCGCCATCGACTTGCAATGATGCGGGTTAATGGCGCGCCGGCCCGCTTCTCCCAAGCTCGTTCTCCCCGCAATCGGAACCGGTTTGCGGGATGCCTTCCGTGACGGCTACGGTTTCGCTGATTTCCGCAAGGACCTGCTGGCCGGCCTGACCATCGGGATCGTCGCGGTGCCACTGGCGATGGCCCTCGCCATCGCGACCGGCGTGCCGCCCCAGTACGGCCTCTACACGGCGATCGTCGCCGGGTTCGTGATCGCGCTGACCGGCGGCTCCCGTTTCAATGTATCCGGACCCACAGCCGCGTTCGTCGTCATCCTGTTGCCGATTGTCCAGCTTTACGGGATCGGCGGATTGCTTGTAGCCACCGTGATGGCAGGACTGATTCTCGTGGGGATGGGCCTGGGCAGGATGGGCTCCCTGATCCAGTTCGTGCCCTACCCAGTGGTGCTGGGCTTCACGGCGGGCATCGGAGTGGTGATTGCTACTCTGCAGATTCCCGATTTCCTCGGGCTCACGATCATCGCGTCGGCGCTGGACCTGCATTTCGTCGACAAGCTCATCGCCATCGGGCGCGCGCTGCCGGGTGTGGATCCTGCCGAGCTCGGCATCGGGTTGTTGACGCTGGCGATCCTGGTGTTCTGGCCGCGCCTGCGCGTGCCGTTGCCCGGGCCGCTGGTCGCCCTGGTGGTTGCTACGCTCGTCGCGTGGGCATTCAGTGCGCTCGTTGACGGCGTCGCAATCGAGACCGTGGCGGCGCGATTCACCTGGGAGTCCAGAGGGGTTTCCGGTTCCGGCATTCCGCCGATCGCACCCGGCTTCATGCTTCCCTGGCGGCTGCCGGGCGCGGATGGCACGCCGCTGGGGCTGGACTTCAGCTTGTTCCAGGCGCTGCTCGGGCCCGCCATCGCCATCGCCCTGTTGGCGGCTATCGAGTCGTTGCTTTGCGGGGTCATCGCTAACGGCCTGACACGTACCCGGCACGACCCTAATGCGGAGCTGATCGGGCAGGGATTGGGGAATATCGTGGCGCCGTTCTTCGGCGGCATCACGGCGACGGCCGCCATTGCCCGCACGGCGACCAACATCCGAAGCGGCGCCCGGTCGCCGATCGCAGCGGTGGTGCATTCACTAGTGGTGCTGCTGGCCGTCGTCAGCCTTGCCGGGGTGCTCGGGCACGTGCCGATGTCCGCCCTGGCGGCACTGCTGTTCGTCATTGCGTGGAATATGAGCGAGCCGCGACTCTTTGTACGCACCCTGCGTTCCGCGCCGCGCGCTGATGTCGCGATTCTGCTGACCTGTTTCCTGTTGACGGTGTTGTTCGACATGGTGCTCGCAGTTGCCGTCGGCGTTGGGCTGGCGGCCGCCCTTTTCATACGCCGGATGGCGCAGTTGACGCACTCCAGTCGCCTCGGCGGGGCAGGCCGGCCCGCGGCGACGGGCTTCCCAGCCGAGGTGGTCGTTTATGATGTCAACGGGCCACTGTTCTTTGCCGCTGCCGAGAAGGCGGTCTCGTCGCTACATGTCGTGGATCCCGGCGTCCGGGTCATCGTGCTGGAGATGAGTGACGTGCCGAGCATGGACGGCACAGCCGTCGTTGCCGTGCAGGGGCTGGTTGACGAGATGCGCCGCCAGGGTGTCGCACTGATTTTCGCCGGTCTGCAGGCGCGCATGGTGCTCAAGCTGCAGCGCGTCGGCGTGCAGCGCGTCGAGGGTAAGTTGACTTTCTGCAGCTCCGTGGACCAGGCGCGCAAGGTCTCGGCGCGCTGGCTCCGCGAAGGCCATGACATCCACTAGCGCCAGGGCGCGTGCCTAGCGAATACTGCGCCGGTCGCGGCTCGTACTCGTCCGCCCCGTATTGCCGCGTGACTCAGCACGCGACGGTGCGCGCGTTTCCCTCTCGCGACTGGAGCTACTGCGGCCGGTGGCGCGCGATTGCGGCGCTGGCGCGGGTGCGGCCGAGGGGGTCCGGGTGCGTTGCGGCTGAGACTGCCGGCTTGGCGCTTGTGCGGACTGGCGTTGGGTCGGCAAGGCCTGGCGCTGGGTGGCTTGCGGGGCGCGCGTGGGCGTGGTGGCGCGCCGGGTCGCCTGCGGCGTGCGCGTGACCGTGGCGCCTGATCTTGGGGTCGCCTGGAACCGGGTTGCCTGCGACGTCCTGGCAGGTGCGCTGAGTCGCTGCTGGATCGATGCGGACGTGGCCTCGCTTGACCGCTGCGGGGTCGTCTGCCGCGAGCTCGACTGGCGCGGTGCGTTGGCCGTCGGCGCAGGCGTGGTG
>JBLRWC010000051.1:11422-13857 GCA_047921455.1 Gammaproteobacteria bacterium | reverse complement strand
GCGCCGGACGACTGGGTGCTGGTGCACGACGCCGCGCGACCCTGCCTGTCCGGCGAGGAGCTCGATGCCCTGTTCCTGGCGCTCGACAACGACCCGGTCGGCGGGTTGCTCGCGGTGCCGCTGGCGGACACGCTGAAAGCGGCTGACGGGGCCGGTCGCGTCGTGCGCACCGTGCCGCGTGACGACCTGTGGCGCGCGCTGACGCCGCAGATGTTTCGTTTCGGCCTGTTGCGCCAGGCGCTGGCGGACGCCATTGCGCACGGCCGACTGGTGACCGACGAGGCCGCCGCCATGGAGCAAGCCGGTCATCGGCCCGCGCTGGTCGCCGGCCGGGCGGCCAACCTGAAGGTGACCGGTCCCGAGGACCTGGCATTGGCAGAAGCGGTGTTGCGGCGCCGGGAGGAAGGATCATGCGGATAGGACACGGGTTTGATGTGCATGCATTCGGGCCCGGGCACGCCGTGACGATCGGTGGCGTGACCATCGAGCACAGCCACGGGCTCGTGGCGCATTCGGATGGCGATGTGGCCCTGCATGCGCTGTGCGACGCGCTGCTCGGCGCGGCCGGGCTCGGAGATATCGGCGGCATGTTCCCCGACAGCGATGCGCGCTGGGCCGGCGCCGACAGCCGCGAACTGCTGCGCCAGGTGGTCGCGCGCCTCGCGGCCAGGGGCCTGCGGGTCGGCAATGCGGACCTCACCATCGTTGCGCAGGCGCCGCGTCTCGCGCCGCATATCGGCGAGATGCGCGCACGGATCGCGCACGATCTCGACGTCGGCAGCGAGCGCGTCAACGTCAAGGCGACCACCACCGAGCGGTTGGGTTATACCGGCCGCGGCGAAGGCCTGGCCGCCTACGCTGTCGTGCTGCTGCACGAGGCTGGCTGAACGCGATGGAATTCGATCCCTGGCGCGATCTGCCCGCCGCCCTCGGCGGCGTCGCTGGTCGCGGCCGCATCCGTGCGCGTGACGCGGATTTCATCGTCGAGGAAGAGCTCGGGTTTGCGCCGACCGGCGCGGGTGAACACCTGTTCCTCAAGCTGCGCGAAACGGGCTGCAATACCGACTGGGTTGCGGGCCGGCTGGCGCGCTGGGGTGAGCGGCCGCGCGTTGATGTCGGCTATGCCGGCCTCAAGGACCGCCACGCGGTGACCGAGCAGTGGTTCAGCGTGCGCTTCCCGGGTGGCCGGCACCCGGATCCCGCCAGCCTGGACATCGAGGGTGTCGAGTTGCTGGCCGCCAGTTTGCACGACCGCAAGCTCAAGCGCGGCGCGTTGCAGGGCAATCGGTTCCGCCTGCGCATTACCGCCCTCGAAGCTGACGACCCACTGCTCGAGGCGCGCCTCGCGGATATTGCGCGCCGTGGCGTGCCGAACGCCTTCGGGCCGCAACGCTTCGGCCGCGAACTCGGCAACCTGGTCATCGCCCGCGACTGGTTTGCCGGCGGGCCCGCGCCCCGCCGCAGCGCGCGCGGTTTTGCCTTGTCTGCGGCGCGCGCGTTGATTTTCAATGCCGTGCTGGCGGAGCGTATCGCGAACCAAAGCTGGGACAGCGCCGCGCCGGGCGATCCCGTGAACCTGGACGGCCGCGGCAGCTGGTTCATTGCCGAGGCCGGCGATGCGGCCCTGCCGGAACGCCTGGCCAGTCTTGACGTGCATCCCACCGGGCCGATGTGGGGCCAGGGCGAACTGCCCGGCGATGGCCCCGGCGCCGTGCTCGAGCGCGCCGTGGCCGCCCGGTTCGCGCGGTTTGCTGACGGCCTGGCCGCGGCCGGCCTGGCGCAGGAGCGGCGCCCCTTGCGGGTGCGGGTGCGGGATCTCGAGTGGCGCCGCGACGGGGATGTGCTTGAAATGGCGTTCGGCTTGCCGGCGGGGGCTTATGCCACCTCGGTGCTGCGCGAAGTGCTGGCGGTCGAGTGAGCCGCCGTGCGACAGCGATCCAGGAGAGAACGATGAATGAACAAACCCCCAGGGACCCGGATTTCGCGGCCCGGGTGCGCGCCAGCTTTGCGCGCCAGCAACTCATGCATACGCTCGGCGTCGAACTGGCGCGCATCGCCGCCGGCGAGTGCGAGCTGGAAATGCCGTTTGACGCGGCGTTCGCGCAGCAGCACGGGTTCTTGCACGCCGGCACGCTGACCTCGGTGGTTGACAGCGCCTGCGGTTACGCCGCGCTCAGCCTGATGGCGCCGGGGGCGGCGGTCATGTCGGTGGAATTCAAGGTGAACCTGCTGGCGCCGGCCGCCGGCGAGCGCCTGATCGCGCGGGCGCGGGTGGTGCGCAGCGGGCGCACGCTGACCGTGGTGGCGGGCGAAGGTTTTATGCGCACGGGCGCCGAGGAGCGCCACGTGTTCACCATGCTGGCCACCATGATGGCCGTGCAGGGGCGCGCGGGCGTCAGCGACTGAAGCGCCAACTCACCCGGATCGCCAGGCAC
>JBLRWC010000051.1:0-11322 GCA_047921455.1 Gammaproteobacteria bacterium | reverse complement strand
TCAGCCGAGTAATACATAGACGGCGCCCGTGCCGCCATCGACCGGCCGCGCAGAGCAGTACGCCAGCACGTCGGCGCGCAACTGCAGCCAGCGCCCGAGCTTGCGCTTCAGCACGGGGCCCTGGTGCCCGGAACGGCGGCCCTTCCCATGGATCACGCGCACGCAGGAGGTGCCCGCGAAGCTGGCCTCGTTGAGAAATTCGTACAAGGCGGCGCGCGCCTCGACCGCGGTGCAGCCATGCAGGTCGATTTCGTCGCGCACGCTGATCGCGCCGCGCCTGAGCTTGCGAAATACCGGCAGGCTGACGACCGGACGCCGGAAACTGAGATCCTCGCCGGTATCGCTGGCCGCCTCGGGGTTGATCGCGAGACTTTCCTCCAGCACCGCTGCCTCGTCGGCCCTGCGAAAGCGCGCGCGCGGCAGGGGCGTCGGCGGGTGGAGCGGCGCCGCCACGCGCTTGGACAGCGGACGAACGTCTTCCACCGCCTTGCGGAAAAGCTCGAGTTCCTCATCGGATGGCGTCATTGCTGGTTCCTCCCGAAGCTCACCGGTATAGTAATTGCCATCTTCCAGGGCCGGTTGTCCACCCTTTGAAAATCCTGTTGTCCAATGATGACGGCTATCGCGCCGAGGGGCTTCGGTGTCTTGCCGAGCACTTGCGCGATCTCGCCGAGATCGTGATCGTCGCGCCGGAACGCAATTGCAGCGGCGCCAGCAACTCGTTGACGCTGGAACAGCCGCTGCGCCTCACCGAGGTAGGACCTGGTTCCTATTTCGTCAACGGCACGCCGACGGATTGCGTCCACCTCGCGCTGACGGGCTTGCTGGACGAGGAGCCGGACATGGTCATTTCCGGGATCAACGACGGCGCCAACCTGGGTGACGACGTACTGTATTCCGGCACGGTGGCCGCGGCGATGGAAGGCCGTTTCCTCGGCTTGCCGACCATCGCGATTTCGATGGTGTGCCGGGAGGACCGCCGGTTCGAGACGGCCGGCCGGGTGGCGCGCGAGCTGGTCAGCCGGGTGCTCGAGCATTCGCTGCCGCCGACCTCGATCCTCAATGTGAACGTGCCGGACGTGCCCTGGGAGGCGCTGGGCGGCTTTGAGTCCACCCGCCTTGGTCATCGCCACAAGGCGGAGCCGGTGGTGCGCGGCACGGATCCGCGCGGCCGGCCGCTGTTCTGGGTGGGTTTTGCCGGCGCCGGGCAGGACGCCGGGCCGGGCACGGACTTCCATGCCATCGAGTCCGGCCGCGTGTCGGTCACGCCGCTGAAAGTGGACTTGACCAAGCACGAGGATATCGAGCGTATCGAGACCTGGCTGGGGACCCCGATCCTTGACTGACTGGCTGGACCATAACGGCATCGGCATGACGTCCGCGCGCACGCGCGACCGGCTGGTGCAGCGCCTCAAGGAGCAGGGCATCAGGGATCCGCGCGTGCTGGAGCAGATTCGCAACGTGCCGCGCCACTTGTTCGTGGACGAGGCGCTGGCCAGCCGCGCTTACGAGGACACGGCCTTGCCGATCGGGCTGGGCCAGACGATTTCGCAACCCTGGGTGGTCGCGCGCATGACCGAGGCGCTCGTCGCCGAGCCGACGCCGGAGAAGGTGCTGGAGGTGGGCACGGGTTGCGGTTACCAGACCGCGGTGCTGGCCGGCATCGTCCCGCAGGTCTACAGCATCGAGCGGCTGGCGCCGCTGGTGCGCCGCGCGCGCACATTGTTGCGCTCGCTCGATTTGTACAACGCCCATTTGCGCCACGGTGATGGTTTCCAGGGCTGGAACAAGCACGCGCCGTACGGCGGGATCCTGGTGACGGCGGCGCCGGAACACGTGCCGCAGGCATTGCTGGACCAGCTGGACGAAGGCGGTCGGCTGGTGATTCCCGTGGGACCGCGCGGTCGCCAGGAGCTGATGGAAATTACGCGCCGTGGCGATGACTTCGAGCAGCGCAGTCTCGGGCTGGTGAGCTTCGTGCCGCTGTTGGGGGGGACCGCCTGATGCAACTGTTCGGGCCGTTGTACGATCGTGTGCTCCGCTGGGCGGCGCATCCGAAGGCGCGCTGGTACCTGGGCGGGCTCAGTTTCGCGGAATCGAGTTTCTTCCCCGTGCCGCCGGACGTGATGCTGGCGCCGATGACGCTGGCGCGGCCCGTCGACGCGTGGCGGTTGGCGACGCTGACGACGGTCATGTCAGTGGCCGGCGGCATGCTCGGTTATCTCATCGGGTATTTCGCGCTCGACCTGTTTGCGCCATGGATGGTGTCGGCCGGCTATTGGGAAGGCTATCTGCAGGCGCGCGACTGGTTCCAGACATGGGGCTTCTGGGCCGTGCTGGCCGCCGGGTTTTCGCCCATTCCGTACAAGGTGTTCACCATTGCCGCCGGCGCGCTGGCGATGTTCGTACCGGTCTTCGTGCTGGCCTCGCTGGTCGGGCGCGGGGGGCGCTTTTTCCTCGTGGCCGGCCTGATCCGCTGGGGCGGCGCGCCAATGGAGGCGCGCTTGCGTCGGCACGTGGAATTTCTTGGCTGGCTGTTCGTCGGCCTGTTGTTGCTCGCATGGTTGTTTCTCCAGGCTTGATGCGCCTGGCCGTGTTCGCCAGCGTGCTGCTGGCGCTGACCGGCTGTGCCGAGTTGACGCGCTGGGATCCGGAGACTGCACGCCGCGGACCGGCCGGGGCGGTGCCCGGGGTGCACGTGGTGCAACCGGGTGACACGCTTTTCAAGATCGCCTTTACCCACCGTCTCGACTGGCGCGACGTGGCGGCCTGGAACCGCCTCGGTGACGCCGATCGTATTTACCCCGGGCAGCATATTCGCCTGGTGCCGCCCGGCGGCGCTTCGTCCCGTCCCGCCGCCGCAACCCGGCCGCCGCCGCGCCCCGGGGGCGATCGCCCCGTCGCTCGGCCGCCCGCCGCGCCGCCGCCGCGCGCCGTCGCCGGGCCGCCGCCGCAATGGCGCTGGCCCGTCGATGGCCCGCTGGTTTGGCGCTTCGGCGAGAGCCGCAGGAACCCGACCGGAATCGCCATCGGCGGCGCCGACGGCGCCGCAGTCCGGGCCGCCGCGGACGGCGAAGTGGTCTACAGCGGCAGTGGACTGATCGGTTACGGGCAGCTTATTATCCTGAAGCATAACGAGTCGTACCTGAGCGCTTACGGTTACAACCAGTCGCTCAGCGTCTCGGAGGGACAATTCGTCAAGGCCGGGCAATTGATCGCCCAGATGGGCCGCGGGCCGGCTGACCGGCCCCTGTTGCATTTCGAAATCAGGGTTGACGGTAAACCCGCGGATCCCGCCCGATTCCTGCCGTCCCAGTGAGGGGATGGCCTTGCGGTCGCCATTCCGCTACGGAAGCCAAGGAGTGACATGGGAAAGACGCGTAGCAGGCAAAACGGATCTCGAGCCAAGGGCCAGCAGAAGGCCGCGGCCCGCCAGACCGGCGCTGAACTCCGACAGCAACGCGCCGCGCGCGCGCAGGGCGCCGAGGACCTGCCGGAGGAGGGAACGGAGGATGACGCCGGGGACGCGCTCGCAGCTGCGTTGACGGATGGAACCGGCGACGAGGGTGCGGACGACGCCGGTGATGCCGCGCCCGAGGCGCCCAGGATGACAACTGGGGACGGCGGCGCGCCCGACGCCACCCGCATGTATCTTTCCGAGATCGGTTTTTCCCCGTTGCTGACCGCCGAGGAAGAGGTCTACTTTGCGCGCCGCGCGCGTCGTGGTGACGAAGCGGCGCGCAAGCGCATGATCGAAAGCAACCTGCGGTTGGTGGTCAAGATTTCGCGCCGCTACCTGAACCGCGGCATGCCGCTGCTGGACCTGATCGAGGAGGGTAATCTCGGCCTGATCCACGCGGTGAAGAAATTCGACCCGGAGCGGGGTTTCCGCTTCTCGACTTACGCGACGTGGTGGATTCGACAGACCATCGAGCGCGCCATCATGAACCAGACGCGCACCATCCGGCTGCCGATTCACGTCGTCAAGGAGATCAACGTCTACCTGCGCACGGCCCGCCGGTTGACGCAACAATTCAATCGTGAGCCGTCCGCGGAGGAAATCGCCGCGGAGCTCGACCGCGAGCCGGCCGACGTCCACCGGATGCTTGGCCTGAACGAGCGCCAGGTGACCAGCGGTAACGTGGTAGGCCACGACGGCGAGCGCAGCGTGCTCGACATGATTCCGGATGGCGAGGAAAGCGATCCCGCCTTCCAGGTCCAGTCGGACGATATCCACGAGGTGCTGGACCACTGGCTGGAGCGGCTGACCGACAAGCAGCGCGCGGTCGTCGAGCGGCGCTTCGGGCTGAACGGTGTCGCCCGCGGTACCCTCGAGGAGGTCGGCGCGGAGATCGGCGTGACGCGCGAGCGCGTGCGGCAGATACAAATGGATGCGCTCGCCCGCCTGCGCAGCATCATGGAGACGCACGGCCTGTCGCAGGACCTGTTGCTCGACTGAGCCGCGCGGCCCGGGAGGCCGCGCGGCCGTGGGCACTACCAGATTGCGACGCGTTCCTCGGGCGGATACCACATGCCGTCATCCGGACCGATCCCGAAGGCCTCGTAAAAGGCATCGACATTCCGGACCACGCCGGTGACGCGGTAAGGGCCGGGCGAATGCGGTCCGGTCATGAGTTGCCGACGCAGCGCGTCCTCGCGGTACTTGATGCGCCAGCTTTGTGCCCAGCCAAGGAAAAAGCGCTCGTCACCGCTAAAACCGTCGATGACGGGCGCTTCCTCGTCACCCAGCGACAGGCGGTAGGCGCGGTGCGCAACCGTCAGGCCGGCGAGGTCGGCGATGTTCTCGCCCAGGCTGACGCGCCCGTCGATATTGACGCCCTCGAGCGGTTCGAAAGCGCTGTACTGTTCGACCAGCCGGTCGGTCAGTTCGCGGTAACGCGCGTCATCCTCTTCGGTCCACCAGTCGCGCAGCAAGCCACGGCCATCGGTACGCCGGCCCTGGTCGTCGAAGCCGTGGCTGATCTCGTGACCGATGACGCCGCCGATGCCGCCATAATTCACGGCGTCGTCGGCGTCCGGGTTGAACAGCGGCGGCTGCAGGATGGCGGCCGGGAAGACGATTTCATTACGGGTCGGACTGTAATAGGCATTCACCGTCTGCGGCGTCATGAACCACTCGTCGGGATCGACCGGTCCGCCGAGACGCTCGATGCTGCGCGCGTAGGCGAAGCGGTTCGCGTTCGTGACGTTGGCGACGAGATCATCGGCGCTGACCTGCAGCGCGGAATAATCCCGCCACTGGTCGGGGTAGCCGATTTTCAGCCCGAAGCTGGCAAGCTTGTCCTGGGCCTCGGCCTTGGTCTCGTCGGACATCCAGTCGAGTTCGTCGATGGACTGGCGAAAGGCGGTGGTGAGATTCGCGACCAGCGTTTCCATGCGTGCGCGCGCCGTCGGGCTGAAATGCCTGGCGACGTATTCGCGGCCGATGGCTTCGCCGAGGGCGCGCTCCACGGTGGCGACGCCACGCTTCCAGCGCGGCCGCATTTCCGGCACGCCGCTGATCGTGCGGCTGTTGAAATCAAAATGCGCCGCGACGAAGTCCGCGGGCAGCAGGGGCGCGGCCTGATTCAGCGCCATGAAGCGCAGGTACTCGCGCCAGGTTTCCATCGGCGTGGCCACCAGCAATTCCGCCATGGCGGGAAAGTAGCTGAGCTCACGGACGATCAGGGTATGGGCCGGGTCCACGCCGGCCGCCGCGAAGTAGCGCGACCAGTCGAAGTCCGGCGCCTGCTCGGCCAGCGACGCCAGCGTGACCGGGTTGTAGGTCAGCTGCCGGTCACGCCGCTCGGCGCGCGTCCAATGGCGTTCGGCGAGCGCGGTCTCGAGCGCGAGCACCCGCCCAGCTGCGGCCGCGGCGTCTTCCGCCGTGGCGCCGGCCAGCACAAACAGTTGCTGGATGTAAGCCAGGTAGGCGGCGCGCGTCTCGACCATGCGCTCGTTGTCGAGCAGGTAGTAGTCGCGGTCCGGCATGCCGAGGCCCGATTGCGTGACATACAGTGCGTAGCGCTCGGTGTCCGCCATGTCGAGGTCGACCCAGAAGGCCATCGGCAGGGTGATGCCGACGCCGTCGGCGCGCAATGCACCGAATGCTTCCACCAGGGCGCCATGGTCCTCGATGGCGTCGATCTCTGCGAGCAAGCCGGCGAGCGGCGCCAGCCCGGCCGCCTCGATGACGTCTTCGGCCATGAAACTCTCGTACAGGTCGGCGATCTTGGCGAGATCCGGATCCGTCTGCCCGTCGCGGGTCGCGACGGCCTCTTCAATGATCGCCAGCACGCGCTGCTCGGCCTGCTCAACCAGTTCGGTGCCGGCGCCCCAGACGGCCCGGTCGGCGGGGATTTCGGCGCTGGCCAGCCAGCCGCCGTTGACGAACTGATAGAAGTCGTCCTGTGGCCGGAGACTCCGGTCCATGTGGGCGGGATAGATACCGGCCACCTGGGCGGGCGCCTGGCTGCTGGCGGCCGCAGCCGGATCGACGGGCGTGGCTTCGGCGTGTGCGGCACCCGCGTGGCCGACGAGGAAGATCGCGGCCGTGGCGGCGCCGCAGTATTTTTTGAAGCGGTGGTTCACAGTAAGGCTCCTGCATACGACCCGGGCCGGGGCGACACCCGGCCGGCGGTTGAAATCTGGTGGACCGAGCGCGGAGTATAATCGGCTCGCGGCAGATAACTGTATCTCAGGGCAGAATCAGCGCCGCGACCACCGGCCGGTCTTCATTGAGCAGCACGTTGTAGGTGCGGCAGGCGGCCGAGGTATCCATGACCTCGAGCCCGATGCCGCGCGCGGCGAGCCCGGCGTACAGGGCCGACGCCGGAAAACGGATCCGGTCGCCCGTGCCGAGGATCAGGATCCCGGGATCGAGCGCCAGCGCCGGCGCCAGCGCATCGAGGTCCAGCGCCGCGAAATCCCGGACCGGCCAGTCCGGCAACAGTTCGAAGGCACTTACGATGAGGCTGCTGGCGTACCACTGCGCGCCTATGCGCACGCCCGCCGGGCCGATGCTGGTGACCAGGTTGGCGTTCGGGTCCGTGTCGAGTGTGAGTCGCATCAGGGTACGATAATGAAATTTCGCCGCGCCACAAGGCACCGGACAGGCAACATGTTCACGCTTTTCATACCGGGACTCGAGCCCGGGCCGGCCGACCGCGGGCCGCGCCAGCCGGCGCTGGAGCGGTTGCTGGCGCGGGGTCGCGCCCGGCCGCTCGAGGTTTCGCCCTGGGCGTTGCTGGCCCGCCTGGCCGGTGGCGACCTCGATCGCTGGCCGGTGGGGCCAGTGAGCGCGCTGGGCGAGCTTGCCGCACCGCCGCATGCGTGCTTGCGCGTCGAGCCGCTCGGCGGGGAGAACGAGCGGCACGGCGTGTTCCGCCTGCCCGCCGCCAGCCTGGGGATCGAGCGCTGCGAGGCGGCGGCGTTGGCCGAGGCTTTCTGCGATACGCTCGGCGCCGGCCGGCTGCGCCTGGAAATCGCCACGCCCGAGCGCTGGTACCTGGCGCTCGGCGGGGATCGGGACGTCGCCCAGGATGCCGGCCCGGTCTGGTCCGGATTCGCCGGCCCGGCCCAATCGCTGGCCGACGACGAGCGACCGGCGCCGCCCGAGGCTGACCTGCGCCTGCTGCTGTCCGAGATCGAGATGCTGTTCCATGCCCATCCCGTCAACGTCGCGCGCCGCGAACGCGCGGCGCCCGGCATTGCGGGGTTGCACCCCTGGGGTGGCGGCCGTCTGCCCGCGACCGCGACGGCCGGTAGCTCGCCGCGCGTACCGCCGCGCGTGTCGCCGCACGCCGCACCGGACGGGTCGCCCTTGGTCGAGGAGCCTTATCTTGCCGGCCTGCGGCGGCTCGGCGCGGTCCGCGGGGCATCTGCGGCATCGTTCCGGGTGGATCCTGCGGATACTGACGGTATCGCCTGGCCGGCTGCAGTCGAGACGCTGGACGCGCGGCAGCTGGCGGACATCGAGGCGAACTGGGCGGCGCCCCTGCTGGGGGCCCTGCTGCGGGGGCGACTGGCGGGCGTCCGGATCGTGACCGGGGACGCAGTGTACGAGACGCGCCGGCTCGATGCGCTGCGTTTTTGGCGCCGGCCGCGGCCGATGGCGGCGCTGTGCTGAGTACGCGGCCCATCCAGCGGCGCGCCGTGGACAACGCGGCCGTCGCGGCGCTGGCGGGCGTCGCGCCGGTGCTTGCGCGGCTGTACGCGGCGCGCGGTGTGCGCTCACCCGGCGAACTCGAGCTCGGCCTGGCCGGGCTGGCGCCCGTCAGCTCGCTCGACGGCGTCGAGGCCGCCGCCGCGCTGGTCGCTGAACACCTCGAGGGCGGCCGCAAGATCCTGGTGGTCGGTGATTTCGACGCCGACGGCGCCACCAGCACGGCGCTGCTGGTGCGCGTGCTGCGCGCCCTGGGTGGTGCGCCGGCGTACCTGGTGCCGGACCGATTCGTGCACGGCTACGGGCTGACGCCCGCGCTGGTGCGCGACGCGGTGGCGCACCAGCCGGCCTTGCTGATTACCGTGGACAGCGGCATCAATTGCCACCCTGGCGTGCAGCTGGCGCGCGAGCTGGGCATGGACGTGCTGGTCACCGACCACCACCTGCCGGGCGAACACTTGCCACCGGCCAACGCCATCGTGAATCCCGCGCTGCCTGGCCAGGGCTTTCCGAGCCGTTGCCTGGCCGGTGTCGGCGTGGCGTTCTACCTGGCGGCCGCGCTGGCGCGCCGGCTCGGCGCGGACCGCGCACTGGTGCCTGGCCTGCTCGACCTGGTCGCCCTGGGGACGGTCGCCGACCTGGTGCCGCTGGACCGCAACAATCGTATCCTCGTCGAACATGGCCTCAAGCGCATTCGTGCCGGCGCGTGTCGTCCCGGCATCACTGCCTTGCTCACCGCCGGCAAGCGCGACCCGCGCGCTGCAATTACCACCGATCTTGCCTTCGCGGCGGGCCCGCGCCTGAATGCGGCCGGCCGGCTGGACGATATGTCCGTCGGCATCGAGTGCCTGTTGAGTGACGAGCCCGGACGCGCCGGCGAATTGGCTGCGCTGTTGTCCGGGCTCAACGAAGAACGCAAGGACATCGAGGCGCGCATGCAGCAGGAAGCGCTCAAGGCGATCGCCGGACTCGAGCCCGAGGCGGGCGTCTTGCCGCCCGTGTTGTGCGTGTATCGCGCCGGCTGGCATGCCGGCGTCGTCGGCCTGGTTGCGGCCCGCCTGAAGGAACGCTATCACCGCCCGACCGTCGCCTTCGCCAGGGACGACGGCGGGCTCCTCAAGGGCTCGGCGCGCTCGGTGGCCGGGCTGCATATCCGTGATGCGCTCGCGGACGTCGACGCGCGGCATCCCGGCCTGGTCGAGCGGTTCGGCGGGCACGCCATGGCGGCCGGGCTGAGCATGGCACCCGAGGGGCTGCCGGTATTCCGCGCCGCCCTGGCCGAGGTGGTGGCGGCGCGGCTCGAGCCCGGCGCGCTCGACGGTACGATCCTGTCGGACGGCGAGTTGTCCGAAGAGGAGTTTTGCCTGGCGACCGCCGAGTTGCTGCGTGCCGCGGCACCCTGGGGCCAGGGCTTTCCGGCGCCGTTGTTCGACGGCGTGTTCGAGTTGCTCGAGGCGCGCGTGGTCGGCGCGGATCACCTCAAGCTCAGGCTGCGCTCGCCCGGCGGTCGGCGCACCCTGGATGGCATCGCCTTTCGCCAGGCCGAGCGGCTGGGCGGCGCGCGCCCGGCGCGTCTCCGGCTGGCCTACCGCCTGGACGTCAACGAGTACGCGGGGGTGCGCTCAGCACAGCTGGTGGTCGAGTATCTCGAGCCGGCGTGACGGCCCGTTCGCGTGGTCCAGCGGCCGGGCGACCAGGCGCGGCGGTCGGTGCCGGTGCCGCGCTGCGTGATAAACTGCCCGACTTCGATTTTGAACCTGCGAGTTCTTCCCGCGATGGAAATCTCCCCGCTGCGCCAGCAATTGTCCGACCTGTCCTCCAGGGCCGATGCCCTGAGGGGGTACCTTTGACTACGCCGGCAAACGTGACCGGCTCGAGGAAGTGCAGCGCGAACTGGAAAGTCCCGACATCTGGAACCAGCCGGACAAGGCCCAGGCGCTCGGCAAGGAACGCGCACAGCTAGCGGACGTGGTCGAGGTGCTCGACGAAATTTCGCGCGCCATCGACGACGGCGCCGACTTGCTGGAACTCGCGGCCGAGGAAGACGACGAAGAAACGGTGGCCGGGATCGCGACGGACACCGAGGCGCTCGAGCAGCGCATCGCCGGGCTGGAGTTCCGCCGGATGTTCGCCGGCCCGATGGATGCCAGCAACGCCTTTATCGACATCAACGCCGGGCAGGGCGGCACGGAGGCACAGGACTGGGCCGAGATGTTGCTGCGGATGTACCTGCGCTGGATGGAAACCCACGGCTTCGAGGCGGAAATCATCGAGGCATCAGAGGGCGAAGTCGCCGGCATCAAGAGCGCCACCGTGCATGTGAAGGGCGCCTATGCCTACGGCTGGTTGCGCACCGAGACCGGCATCCACCGCCTGGTGCGCAAGTCGCCCTTCGATTCGGGCAATCGCCGTCACACCAGCTTCGCCGGCGTGTTCGTATCCCCCGAAGTGGACGACGAGGTGGATATCGAGATCAATCCGGCCGACCTGCGCATCGACGTGTATCGCGCCAGCGGCGCCGGCGGCCAGCACGTCAACCGCACGGAATCGGCGGTGCGCATCACGCACTTGCCGACCAACTCGGTCGTGCAGTGCCAGAATGACCGCAGCCAGCACAAGAACAAGGCGACGGCCATGAAGCAGCTGAAGGCCAAGCTCTACGAGCTGGAGATGCAGGAGCGCCGCGCCAAGGCGCAGGCGGTCGAAGATACCAAGTCGGACATCGCCTGGGGTCACCAGATTCGCAGCTATGTGCTCGACCAGTCGCGCATCAAGGACCTGCGCACGGGCGTCGAGGTCGGCAACACCCAGGGCGTGCTGAACGGCGACCTGGACCAGTTCATCGAGGCCAGCCTGAAGCAGGGTCTTTAAGTCGGAGACGGGGAATCACGATGTCCGAACAGCCAGAGCACGCACTGATCGCGGAACGCCGCCGCAAGCTGGCGGCCCAGCGCGAGGCTAGCGAGGCGTATGCGAACGACTTCCGCCGCAATGCGCTGGCCGGCGATCTGCATCTTGCCTTCGGCGAGCACGACGGCGAAGCGCTGGAGGCTGCGGGCATACCGGTGGCGGTGGCGGGCCGCATGATGGCCAAGCGGGTCATGGGCAAGGCGAGTTTCGCCCGGCTCGAGGACATGAGCGGCGCGATCCAGCTGTTC
>JBLRWC010000050.1:9811-14440 GCA_047921455.1 Gammaproteobacteria bacterium | reverse complement strand
AGGCGGGCTTCGACCCGGTGTACGGCGCCCGGCCGCTGAAGCGCGCCATCCAGCAACAGGTTGAGAACCCGCTCGCGCAGCGTATCCTGCGGGGTGAGTTCAGCCCCGGCGTGACGGTGCACGTGGACGCCGGCCCGGATGGGCTGGTCTTTTCTGCCTGAGTATTTCCCTGGACGAGGATCCTGCACGATGCCCATTTATGAATACCGCTGCAGCGCTTGCGGCCACCAGCACGATGCGCTGCAGCGGCTGGCCGACGCGCCGTTGGTCGATTGTCCGGAGTGCGCCGCGCCGGCGCTGAAGCGGCAGGTATCGGCGCCGAGCTTCCGCCTCAAGGGCGGCGGCTGGTACGAGACCGACTTCAAGAACGACAAGCGGCGCAATATCGCCGAGTCGGAGAGCAAGCCCGCGGACCAGTCGGACGGCAAGGCCGCGGACAAGGCGGCCGGCAAGCAGGACGGTAAGCCCGGCGGCCAGCAGGAAGGCAAGGACCGCAAGGCCGCAGACAAGCCCGACCGCAAGGCCGACAGCAAGTCAGACAGCAAGTCCGACAGCAAGCCGGCGCCCAGCGCGGCGAAGAAACCGGACGCCGCGAAGGCGGCTGCGCCGTCGTCCGCGAACAAGGCTGGCCGCGATGCTTAAGACCCTCAGGAGGCACCTGGTCACGGGGCTGATCCTGTGGATTCCCCTGCTCATCACCTTCCTGATCATCCGCTTCCTGATCCGCTTCGTGGACCAGATCCTGCTGTTCCTGCCGCCCCCGTGGCGGCCGGAGGCGCTGCTCGGTTTCAATATTCCCGGCCTGGGCGTCATCCTGGCGCTGGCCATCCTGGTCGGTACCGGCGTGCTGGCGGCGAATTTTGCCGGCCGCCGGCTGGTGGAGCTGGGCGACCGGATCGTGACCCGCATTCCGCTGGTGAGCGGTATCTATTCCGGCGCGAAGCAGGTGGCGGAGACCTTGTTTGCCGACAGCAGCACGGCCTTCAAGCGCGTGATGCTGGTGGAGTACCCGCGCAAGGGCATCTGGAGCATGTGCTTCCAGACCTCGGAACTGGTCGGCGAAATCCAGTCACGGACCGAGGACGACGTGGTCTGCGTGTTCCTGCCGACGACGCCGAACCCGACCTCGGGATTTTTGCTGTTCATTCCCAAGCATGAGCTCGTGCCGCTGGACATGCGTGTCGACGAGGGTCTGCGCATGATCATTTCGCTCGGCGTGGCCGTGCCACGCTGGCGCACTCCCGAGGAAGCCAAGGCGAGCCTTGCGCCACCCCCGGAGCGCCTTTAACATCCTCGCCCCTTCGTCGCCTTCCCGAAAGCCGGGCGGGCGCGGTCGTTTCAAGGAAAACCAGGTCATGCGTAGCCATTATTGCGGTGCAATCAACGAGTCGCTGATCGGCGAGGAAGCCACGGTGGTCGGCTGGGTGCATCGACGCCGCGACCACGGCGGCGTCATCTTCATCGACCTGCGGGATCGCGAGGGCTTGCTGCAGATCGTTTTCAATCCCGATGACGCCGCGATTTTCGCCATCGCCGAGAGCGTGCGCTCGGAGTTCGTGCTTAAGGTCACCGGCGAGGTGCGCGCCCGTCCGGAGGGCACCGCGAACGCGGCGCTGGCCACCGGCCAGGTCGAACTGGTGGCGCGCCGGCTCGAGGTGCTGAACCGCAGCGAGACACCGCCGTTCCACCACGACGAGCCGGCCGGTGAAGACCTGCGCCTGCGCTATCGCTATCTCGACCTGCGCCGCCCGGAGATGCTCAATAACCTGCGCCTGCGCCATCGCGTCACCAGCGCGCTGCGCGGCTTCCTCGACAGCCACGGCTTCGTCGACGTCGAGACCCCGATCCTGACCAAGGCCACGCCCGAAGGCGCGCGTGATTACCTGGTGCCGGCGCGCAATTTCCCCGGCAAGTTCTATGCATTGCCGCAGTCGCCGCAGCTGTTCAAGCAGCTGTTGATGATGTCGGGCATCGATCGCTACTACCAGGTGGCGCGCTGCTTCCGCGACGAGGACTTGCGCGCCGACCGCCAGCCGGAGTTCACCCAGCTGGACGTGGAGCTGTCCTTTGTCGATGAAGCCGGCGTCACCGGGCTCATGGAAGCCATGGTGCGCGAGTTGTTCCAGAAGGTACTCGACGTCGAGCTGGCCGAGCCGTTCCCGCGCATGAGCTGGGCCGAGGCCATGGAACGCTTCGGCAGCGACCGGCCCGACCTGCGCAACCCGCTGGAACTGGTCGAGATCGCCGACCTGGTCGCGAACGTCGAGTTCAAGGTGTTTGCCGGTCCCGCGGCGGATCCCAAGGGGCGGGTCGCGGCGCTGCGCGTGCCGGGCGGCGGCAGCCTGTCGCGCAAGGAAATCGACGACTACACGGCCTTCGTGGCGCGCTATGGCGCGCGTGGCCTCGCCTACGTGAAGGTCAACGACCCGGCCGCCGGCCGCGAGGGCCTGCAGTCGCCCATCCTGAAGTTCCTGCCCGACGAAGCCGTCGCCGGCATCCTGTCGCGCACCGGCGCGGTCGCCGGCGACCTGGTGTTTTTCGGCGCCGACAGCGCGAAGGTCGTCAACGACGCGCTGGGCGCGCTGCGGGAGAAGCTTGGCATGGATCTCGGCCTGCTCGAGGCGGGCTGGAAGCCGCTCTGGGTGGTCGATTTCCCGATGTTCGAATGGGACGAGGGTGAGCAGCGCTGGTTCGCCCTGCATCATCCGTTCACCGCGCCGAGCGCGCCCGATCTCGCGGCGCTGCGCAACGACCCGGGCAGCGCCCTGTCGCGCGCTTATGACCTGGTGCTGAACGGCTCCGAAATCGGCGGCGGCTCGATCCGTATCCACGACCGCGCCATGCAGGAAGCCGTGTTCGAACTGCTGGGCGTCAGCGAAGAAGAAGCGCGGCTGAAGTTCGGCTTCCTGCTGGATGCGCTGAAGTACGGTTGCCCGCCGCACGGCGGCATCGCCTTCGGTATCGACCGCATGGTCATGCTGATGGCCGGCGCCTCGAGCATCCGCGAAGTGATCGCCTTTCCCAAGACGCAGACGGCCAGTTGCCCGCTGACCGATGCGCCCGGGGAGGTGCCCGAGAAACAGTTGCGCGAGCTCGGGATTCGCCTGCGCAAGCCGGCTGGCGAAACCCCGCCGGCCCAGTGAGCCAGGCGCCGCAGCGGGCGGACTCGACACCGAAGCGACCGGAATCGGCGCTGGTGGTGGTCTACACGGCGGGCGGCGAGGTGCTGCTGCTCGAGCGGCGCGAGCCGGCTGGCTGGTGGCAGTCCGTGACCGGCAGCCTGGAAGCCCGTGAGCAGCCGTGGGAAGCGGCGGTGCGCGAACTGGCCGAGGAAACCGGGCTCAGCGCCGCCGGGCTGCTGGATCTCGGCCTTTGCGAGACCTTCACCATCGCGCCGGCCTGGCGGCATCGCTTCGCGCCGGGCGTCACCGAGAACCGCGAGCACGCCTTCGCCCTGCGCATCGCGGCGCCGGTCGAGGTCACGCTCGACCCGCTGGAGCATATTGGCTATGCGTGGCTGCCGTTAGCCGCGGCCGTGGAGCGGGCGACCTCGAGCACGAACCGCGCGGCGATCGAGCGCGTCGGGGAATTCCTGGCGGCTCGTTGAAGGGCGTGTGGCGGGTCGCCGGCATGCCGGCGGAGGCACATGCCTGCAATCAAACCGCTTCCCGGCAGGTCATATAGAACGACGCGCCAATTCGTGGCGCCCCCCAAAAAAAGGACTCACCATGATTTATCACAAGTATGCTGCCCCCGTGGCGGCGCTGGCCGCGGCTTGGCTATTGCCCACGACGGCCATGACCGCCGATTCGCTCGCATTCAATTATCTCGAGGTTGATTACGTCAACGTCGACGTCGATTTTTCCGAGTCGTTCCTGGTCGATGCCGACACGACATTCCGGCAGCGCACCAGCAGCGATGGTGGCTATCGCATCGGTGGCGCCTGGGAGTTTTATGACCGTTTCCATGTGTTTGCGGAATTTTCGTCTGCCGACCAGGACTTGCGCGCCACGCTCAACGGAGTGTCTGCCGGCAAGGACAATTTCGACGTGGAACGCCTGCGGCTCGGCCTGGGGTACTCGTTGCCATTGTCGAACGTCAATAGCGTCTACGGCCGCGTGAGCTTCGACCGGACCGAGTTCTCCACCCGGGGCGTCAGCACGCAGACCCTGAGCACTCGCACCAGCGACGAAGGCCTGGGTGTCGAGGTCGGGACGCTCTGGAATGCTGCGCAGAACCTGCAGCTACAGGGGCACCTGCGCTACACCGAAGTCGGCGAGCTGAATGCCGGCGCGCGCAACTCGTTCAACGACGACGTCCTGGTTGGCGTCTCCGGACGCTGGTTCCTGCGGGACCGTTTTGCCCTGCAGGCCGGTTACGAGGTCGGTGAAATCGACACCTGGAACGTGGGCGCCCGCTACACGTTCTGAGCCGCGATCAGCATCCCGTCCCGCCCTCGGGCGGGGCGGGTTTTTCAGGGTTTTTTCTCCGCCCCGGTTGCCAGTTGCCTGAGTTCGTAGAGCAGCGCATGGGCCTCGCGCGGCGAGAGCGCATCCGGGTCCAGGGCCGCGAGCTGCGTCACGACCGGGTGAGGCAGCGGCGGTGCGGCAGGCGGGTTGGCGGGCGGGT
>JBLRWC010000050.1:0-9711 GCA_047921455.1 Gammaproteobacteria bacterium | reverse complement strand
GGCGGGTTGGCGGGCGGGTCGGCGTCGGCCGCCGCGGTAAACAGCGGCAGCTCGGCCTGCGGCCCGGCGCCGGCCGCGCGTTCCTGTTCGAGTTCCGCCAGGTAACCGCGCGCGCGGCGAATGACTGCGGGCGGCACCCCGGCCAGCGCGGCGACCTGCAGGCCGTAGCTCTGGTTGGCCGGCCCGTCGCGCACGCTGTGCAGAAACACCAGCTTGCCGTTGTGCTCGGTGGCGTCGAGATGCACGTTGGCGCAGGCGGGCAACTCCCGGGCCAGCGCCGTCAGCTCGAAGTAATGCGTCGCAAACAGCGTGAAAGCGCCGACGTGCTCGCCGATGTAGTGCGCGCAGGCCCAGGCCAGCGACAGCCCGTCGAAGGTGCTGGTGCCGCGGCCGATTTCGTCCATCAGCACGAGGCTGTGCGCCGTGGCGTTGTTGAGAATATTGGCCGCCTCGGTCATTTCCACCATGAAGGTCGAGCGCCCGCCGGCGAGATCATCCGAGGCGCCGATGCGGGTGAAGATCCGGTCCACCGGGCCGAGCACGGCGGACTCGGCGGGCACGAAGCTGCCGGCATGGGCGAGGATCGCGATCAGCGCGGCCTGGCGCATGTAAGTGGACTTGCCGCCCATGTTGGGGCCGGTGATGACCAGCATGCGGCGCCGCTCGTCGAGCGCGAGGTCGTTGGGAATAAATGGCTCGGTGGATACACGTTCGACGACCAGGTGGCGGCCGCCGCGAATATCCAGGCGCGGCTCGGTGACCAGCCGCGGCCGGCTCAGGTCGAGCGCCGCGGCCCGGGCCGCGAGATTCGCCAGCACATCCAGTTCCGCCACCGCCGCGGCCATGAGCTGCAGCGCGCCGAGCCGTTCGACCAGCATTTCGACGAGCGCCTCGTAGAGTGATTTCTCGCGCGCCAGGGCGCGTTCCCGGGCCGACAGCACCTGGTCCTCGAAGCGCTTCAGCTCCGGCGTGATGAAGCGTTCCGCGCCTTTCAGGGTCTGGCGGCGCGTGTAGTCCGCCGGCGCATTCTTCGCCTGCACGCGGCTGATCTCGATGTAATAACCGTGCACGCGGTTGTAGCCGACCTTGAGGGAGGGCAGGCCGGTGCGTTCGCGCTCGCGGGTCTCGAGCTCGGCCAGGAACGTGTCCGCCTCGGTCGACAGCGTGCGCAGCTCGTCGAGTTCGGCGTCCCAGCCGGGCGCAATCACGCCGCCGTCGCGGATGAGCACCGGCGGCTGTTCGATGAGCGCGCGTTGCAGCAAGTCCAGCGTCTCGCCATGTTCACCGCACTCCGCGGCGAGTTCCGCCAGGCGCGGCGCCGCCACGCCGGCCACCGCGGTGCGCAGCGCCGGCAGTCGATCGAGCGCCTCGCGCAGGCCGGTCAGATCGCGCGGCCGCGCCGAGCGCAACGCCACCCGCGCCAGCATGCGCTCGACGTCGCCGACGCCGCGCAGCACTTCGCGCAGCGCCGCCGCATCACCGTCCAGCAGCAGCCGCTCGATGGCTTCGTGGCGGCCGTCGAGCACGGCCCGGTCGCGCAGCGGCCGATTCAGCCAGCGGCGCAGCAGCCGGCCGCCCATCGGCGTGGCGGTTTCGTCGAGCACGCCGAGCAGGGTGTGTTCATGCCGGCCCGACAGGCTTCGGTCCAGCTCGAGGTTGCGACGCGTCGCGGCATCCATCACCAGCGCGTCGTCGCGGTTCTCCGTGGCGAGGCCGCGCAAGTGCGGCAGCGCGCTGCGCTGGGTGTCGAGCACGTACTGCAGCAGGCAGCCCGCCGCCTGCACCGCTTCCGGCAGCCCCGCGCAGCCGAAGCCCTCGAGATCGGCGACGCCGAACTGCTTGCACAGTGCGCGGCTCGCAGCATCGAGGTCGAAATGCCACGGCGGCCGGGTTTTCAGGCCCGGCAGGTCGCGCACGCAGGCCGGCAGGCGGGCGTCCTCGGCCACCAGGAGCTCGGCGAGCTGCAAGCGTTCCAGTTCCGCGGCCAGCGCTTCGGGGTCGTCGAGCCGCGCCACCCGGAAACGTCCCGCCGCCAGCTCCAGCCAGGCGATCCCGATGCCATCCGCGCCGGTATGCACGCAACCGAGCAGCACTTCGCGGCGCGCTTCGAGCAGACCCTCGTCGGTCACCGTGCCCGGCGTGACCACCCGTACCACTTGCCGCTCGACCGGGCCCTTGGTGGCGGCCGGATCGCCGACCTGTTCGCAGATCGCCACCGATTCGCCCTTGCGCACGAGTTTCGCGAGATAGCCCTCGACGCTGTGCGCGGGCACGCCCGCCATGGGAATCGGCTCGCCGGCGCTCTGGCCGCGCGTGGTCAGCGTGATGTCGATGAGCCTGGCGGCGCGGCGCGCATCGTCGTAGAACAGTTCGTAGAAATCCCCCATCCGGTAGAACAACAGGATGTCGGGGTATTCCGCCTTGATGCGCAGGAACTGCCGCATCATCGGCGTGTGCTGGGGGGTGTGCTGGTCGAGGGTGTCGGCGCTCATGAGATTTCCGTCGCGAGGCCGAGCATGCTAGCAGGTCGCGCCGGTCCGCTCACCGGCGACGCGCGTCGCGGCAGTCCGCCAGCCGCGCGCCTCTTTTGCTGTCGCCCGGTTGATGGCAGGCTACGTGGCAAACCCTGGGAGACTGCTCATGATCCCCGACGATACCCGCCTGTTGAAACTCGCGCGCGAGGTCGGCATCTGGCTGGCAGCCCGCGACGAAAAACTCGTCACCGCGGAGTCCTGCACCGGCGGCTGGATCGCCAAGGCCATGACCGATGTGCCCGGCAGTTCCGACTGGTTCATCGCCGGCCTCGCCACCTATGCCGACGAGGCCAAGACGGCGCTGCTGGGCGTGCCCGCCGGCTTGCTGCAGGCGGAGGGCGCGGTCAGCAAGGCGGTCGTGGAGGTCATGGCCCGGGAGGCGCTCGAGCGCACCGGCGCGGACCGGGCCGTGGCCGTGAGCGGGATCGCCGGCCCCGGCGGCGGCACCGAGGAGAAGCCGGTCGGCACCGTGTGGTTCGCCTGGGCGCGGCGCGCAGACGAAGAAGTCGCCCTCAAGACCCGCCTGGAGCATTTCCAGGGCGATCGCGACGGCATCCGGCGCCAGGCGGTCAGCCGCGCGCTGACCGGCGTCATGATGATTTGAAGCTCCGGCTGTTTTTTGCGCTGTGGCCGGATGCGCCGGTGCGGGCCGCACTGGCGGCGGCGGCCATGCCGCTGCGCCAGGCGTGTGCAGGGCGGCCCGTCGAGCCGCGCAATTACCACCTGACCCTGGCGTTCCTCGGCGGCGTCGAGGCCGCGCAGCTGGCGGACATCCGCACCGCGGCCGCGACGGTGCGCGCGCCGGCGTTCCAGCTCGTGATGGATTGCCATGGGCACTGGCCGAAGCCGCGCGTGGCGTGGCTGGGGAGCCGCCGGCCGCCGCCGACCGCCGGCGTGCTGGCGGCGCGCCTGTGGCAGGCGCTCGAGCCGCTGGGTTTCGCGGCCGAGCAGCGCCCGTTCCGGCCGCACCTGACGGTGTTGCGCAACTGCCGGCGCTGCGACTGGCCGGGTCCGGTGGCCGCAGTGGACTGGCGGGTGCGGGATTTCGTGCTGGTGTCTTCGGTGACGCTGCCGTCCGGGCCGCGCTACGAGGTGCTGGCGCGCTGGCCGCTGGAGCGCGGCGAGGGCAATTGCGATGTTCCGGCTAAAAATGGCCCCTGCTCAGCCGGGCCGGATGTGAAATAATCACCGCCTTCCTATTTCACTGAAAAGCGACACCCAGCCCATGGACGAAAACCGTAAGAAAGCCCTCACCGCCGCCCTCGGCCAGATCGACAAGCAATTCGGCAAGGGCTCCGTCATGCGCCTCGGCGACGCGCCGATCGTGCGCGACGTGCCCGTCGTGTCCACCGGTTCGCTGGGCCTCGACGTGGCGCTCGGTATCGGCGGCCTGCCGCGCGGCCGGGTGGTCGAAATCTACGGCCCGGAATCGTCGGGCAAGACGACCCTCACGCTGCAGGTCATTGCGGAATGCCAGAAAGTCGGCGGCACCGCGGCCTTCGTGGACGCCGAGCATGCCCTCGACCCGACCTACGCCGAGAAACTGGGCGTCAAGCTGGACGACCTGCTGGTGTCGCAGCCGGACACCGGCGAGCAGGCGCTCGAGATCACCGACATGCTGGTGCGCTCCGGCGCGATCGACGTCATCGTGGTCGACTCGGTCGCGGCGCTGACGCCGAAGGCCGAGATCGAGGGCGAAATGGGCGATTCGCACGTCGGCCTGCAGGCGCGCCTGATGTCGCAGGCGCTGCGCAAGCTCACCGGCAGCATCAAGCGCACCAACGCCATGGTCATTTTCATCAACCAGATCCGCATGAAGATCGGCGTGATGTTCGGCAGCCCCGAGACCACCACCGGCGGCAACGCGCTGAAGTTCTATTCCTCCGTGCGCCTCGACATCCGCCGCATCGGCGCGCTGAAGAAGGGCGACGAGGTCATCGGCAACCAGACGCGCGTCAAGGTGGTGAAGAACAAGGTGGCGCCGCCGTTCCGCCAGGCCGAGTTCGAGATCCTGTACGGCTCGGGCATCAGCCGCGAGGGCGAGATCATCGACCTGGGCGCGCAGCACAACATCATCGACAAGTCCGGCTCCTGGTACAGCTACAAGGGCGACCGGATCGGCCAGGGCAAGGACAACGTGCGCCAGTTCCTGGTCGAGCACCCGGACATCTCCGCCGAAATCGAGGGCCAGTTGCGCGAACTGCTGTTGCCGAAGAAGCACGGTGCGGCGCAGGAGGCCGATGCACCCGAAACCGTCGGCTGACGGCCCGGGCAGCGGGAGCAGCGGGGGCCGCGCGGCCAGCGACGCCGACGACTGGAACGCTGCGACCGTCGAGGCCACGGCGGTGCGCTTGCTGGCGCGCCGGGAACACAGCCGCATGGAGTTGGCCCAGAAACTCGGCGCGCGCGGCGTGCCGGCCGCGCTCGTCGACGAGGTGCTGGAGTCGCTGGCTGCGCGGCGCCTCCAGTCTGACGAGCGCTACGCGGAGTCGCTCGTGACCAGCCGCACCGGCCGCGGCCAGGGACCGGTGCGCATTCGCCGCGAACTGGCCCAGCGCGGCGTGGCTGCGCCGCTCATCGACGCGGCCCTCGAGGCCGCCGCCGCCGACTGGTTTGAACTGGCGCGCCAGGCCCGCCGGCGGCGCTTTGGCGACGATCCGCCCGCGGCCTGGAACGAGCGGGTGCGCCAGTCGCGCTTCCTCGAGTATCGCGGCTTCAGCAGCGAGCAGATCCGCTTTGCGCTGGGCGGGGATGGCGATTTCGACTGAGCTGCCTCTTCCCGCCATCCCTGCTGTAACGCACAATGGGAAGTTGCAAAACCCTCCCCGGGTCCGTTGAATTGGTCTGAAACCTATGAAAAGCGCTGAGATTCGCAAGAGCTTCCTGGATTTTTTTGCCGCCCGCGGTCACGAAGTCGTGCCGTCGAGCCCGCTTGTGCCCGGCAACGATCCGACCCTGTTGTTCACCAATGCGGGCATGGTCCAGTTCAAGGACGTGTTCCTCGGCCATGACAAGCGCCCCTACCAGCGGGCGGCCTCGTCGCAGCGCTGCGTGCGCGCCGGCGGCAAGCACAACGACCTCGAGAACGTCGGCTACACCGCCCGGCACCACACCTTTTTCGAGATGCTCGGCAATTTCAGCTTCGGCGACTATTTCAAGGAAGAGGCCATCCGCTTCGCCTGGGACTACGTCACCGGCGTGCTCGGCATCCCGGCGGACAGGCTCTGGGTCACGGTCTACGAGGAGGACGACGAGGCGGCCGACATCTGGTTGAAAGAGATCGGCGTCGATCCGGCGCGCCTGGGCCGCCTGGGCGCCGACTCGAACTTCTGGGCCATGGGCGACACCGGGCCCTGCGGTCCCTGCTCGGAAATCTTCTACGACCACGGCCCCGACGTGGCTGGCGGACCGCCTGGTACGCCCGAAGAAGACGGCGACCGCTACGTCGAGATCTGGAACCTCGTCTTCATGCAGTTCAACCGCGGCGCCGACGGGGCGATGACGCCGCTGCCCAAGCCGTCGGTGGACACGGGCATGGGGCTGGAACGGCTGGCCGCCGTGCTGCAGGGTGTGCATTCCAACTACGACATCGACCTGTTCCGCGCGCTGCTGGCGCGCGCCGCGCAACTGGCGGACCGCACCGACACGGACGATGCCTCGCTGCGCGTCATTGCCGACCACATCCGCGCCTGCGCGTTCCTGGTGGTGGACGGCGTGCTGCCGTCGAACGAGGGTCGCGGCTACGTGCTGCGCCGGATCATCCGCCGGGCGATCCGCCACGGCTACCAGCTCGGCATCAAGCAGCCGTTTTTCTGGCGCCTGGTCGAGACGCTCGAGCAACAGATGGGCGAGGCTTATCCCGAGCTGGTCAAGGCCCGGTCGCATGTCGAACGGGTGCTGCATCAGGAAGAGGAGCGCTTCGCGGAAACGCTGGACCAGGGCATGCGCCTGCTCGACACGGCCATCGGCACGCTGGAGGGCACGGTGATTCCCGGCGAGACGGCATTTCGCCTCTACGACACCTATGGTTTTCCGCTGGATCTCACGGCCGACATCGCGCGCGAGCGCGGGCTGACCGTGGACCATGCCGGGTTCGAGCACGCCATGAACGCCCAGCGCGAGCGCGCACGGGCCGCGAGCCGCTTCGACGCCGATTACGGCGCCAAGCTGGACACCCAGCTCGAGACCAAGTTCGTCGGCTACGACACGCTGGCCGCCTCGGGCGTGATTGCGGCCTTGTACAAGGACGGCGGCTACCAGGTGGATGCGCTGGGCGAGGGCGACGAGGGCGTCATCATCCTCGACGAGACGCCGTTCTACGCCGAATCCGGTGGCCAGGTCGGCGACATCGGCCGGATCCGCGCGGCCGCCGGCGAGTTCCAGGTGACCGACACCCGCAAGTGGGGCAAGGCCCATGCGCATCACGGCAAGATGCTGCGCGGGCGCCTCGAGGGCGGCGAATCGGTGCGCGCCGAGGTCGACCAGGCCTCGCGCCAGGCCATCGTGCTGAATCATTCCGCGACCCACCTGCTGCACGCCGCGCTGCGCCAGGTGCTCGGCGAGCATGTGCAGCAGAAAGGTTCGCTGGTGGCGCCGGACCGCCTGCGGTTCGATTTCTCGCATTACGAACCCGTCAGCCGCGCGCAGCTCGCCGAGATCGAGGCGCTGGTCAACGCCCAGGTGCGGGCCAACGCGGCGGCCGAAATCAAGGTCGTGCCGTACGAGGAGGCCGTGGCCGGCGGCGCGCTGGCCCTGTTCGGTGAGAAGTACGAGGATCGCGTGCGCGTGCTGAAGCTCGGGGATTTCTCGATGGAGCTGTGCGGCGGCACGCACGTGCGCCGGGCCGGCGATATCGGCCTGTTCAAGATCGTCGCCGAGGGCGGCATCGCCTCCGGCGTGCGCCGCATCGAGGCGGTCACGGGCCAGGGTGCGCTGCAGTGGACCGCGCGTCACGAGGACACGCTGCAGCAGATTGCCGCCATGCTCAAGGGTGGCTGGGACGAAGCGGGCGAGCGCGTGCAGCATCTCATCGAGCGTTCCCGCCAGCTCGAAAAAGAAGTCCAGCAGCTCCAGACCCGGCTCGCCACGGGCGGCGGCGGCGACGATCCGCTGGCGCAGGCCGAAACCGTCGGCACGTCGCGCATCTATATTGCGCGCCTCGACGGTAGCGACCCCAAGGTCATGCGCGACGCCGTCGATCGTTTCAAGCAAAAACTCGGCAGCGGCGTCGTGCTGCTGGGCGCGGCCGACGGCGGCAAGGTCAGGCTGGTGGCCGGCGTGACCAAGGACCGTACCGAAGTGCTCAGCGCCGTCGAGCTGGTCAATGTCGCGGCCGAACTGGTCGGCGGCAAGGGCGGCGGCCGGCCGGACCTGGCGCAGGCGGGCGGCGCCGATCCCGCGCAGCTCGATGCGGCGCTGGCGCAGGCGCGCGAGTTCGCCCGCCAACGCCTGGCGTAGCCACAAGCGATGGCGCGCTACATCATGAAATTCGGCGGCAGTTCCGTCGCCAGCGTGGAGCATATCCGCGCCGCCGCCGGCGTGATTGCGAACCGCCGGCGCGCCGGCCATGAAGTGGTCGTCGTGCTGTCGGCGATGGGCGACACCACCGACGAGCTGCTGGCCAAGGCGCTGGCGATTTCCGCGCGGCCGCCGGCGCGCGAGCTGGACATGCTGCTGTCATCGGGCGAGCAGGTGTCCATCGCGCTGATGGCCATGGCGCTGCGCGAGCAGGGCCTCGAGGCCCGCTCCTGGCTCGGCCACCAGGTGCGTATCTGCACCGACAGCGTGCACTGCAAGGCGCGCATCGAAGAGGTGGAAACCGATCGGCTGAACGCCGAGCTCGCCGCGGGCGTGATTCCAGTCGTGGCGGGCTTCCAGGGCATCGACGCCGGCGGCCAGGTGACCACGCTGGGTCGTGGCGGCTCAGACACCACTGGCGTCGCGCTGGCAGCCGCGCTGAACGCCGACGAATGCCAGATCCTCACCGACGTGGACGGTGTTTACACCACCGATCCGCGCATGGTGCCGCAGGCGCGACGCCTGGCGCGCGTCACCTTCGAGGAAATGCTCGAACTGTCGAGCCTCGGCTCGCGCGTGCTGCAGATTCGCTCCGTGCAGTTTGCCGGCAAGTACAACGTCCCGGTTCGCGTGCTGCACAACAGCGGCGCAGGCGAGGGGACCCTGATCAGCTACGAGGAACCAGACATGGAAGCACCCGTCGTTTCCGGCATCGCCTTCTCGCGCGACGAGGCGCAAGTGACCATCACTGGCGTGCCCGACAAGCCCGGCGCGGGCTATGCCATCCTGAATCGCGTCTCCGAGTCGCACATCGTCGTGGACATGATCGTCATGAATGCCCCGCGCGCCGGCGTCGTGGACTTCAGTTTCAGCGTGCCGCGCGACGAATACGACCAGGCCATGGAGCTGACCCGCGCCGCGGCCGCAGAAATCCAAGCCGGGGATGTGCTGGGCAGCCCGACGGTCGCCAAGATCTCCGTGGTCGGGGTAGGCATGCGCAGTCATGCCGGCGTCGCCACCACCATGTTCGAGGTGCTCGCGCGCGAAGGCATCAATGTGCGCATGGTCTCGACGTCCGAGATCAAGATTTCCGTGCTGATCGACGAAAAGTACCTCGAGCTCGGCGTGCGCAGTTTGCACGAAGCCTTTGGCCTGAACCGGGAACCGAACCCCGCCAAATAGGTCAAACGAGACAGCAGAAGCTGCCAGCGTCGCCGTATGTGGGAAAACAAGCCATTTTTCACGGGCTTGTATAAAATCCTGGTGTGCATTTGCGACGAAATGTCTAACATGTACTAATTATTGGAAGTCGGCAGCAGGCAAGGACGAAATTATGCTGATCCTCACCCGGCGTGTTGGAGAGACAGTGGTCATCGGCGACGAGGTTCAGGTGACCGTGCTTGGCGTGAAAGGCAACCAGGTCCGCCTGGGAGTCAACGCCCCGCGCGATGTCTCTGTGCATCGCCAGGAAATTTACGATCGCATTCGCAAGGAACAGGGCGACACTGCCCCTGCGCCCGGGCCGGAAGAACCCGGTTCGGACGACTGAGCCCTTTACCTGCCTGTCACCCCCCGCTATCATTCGTCGCCTTTCCACGGGCGGCTGTAATCCCGACCGATGTTTGAACCTGCGATAAGCTTGCAGGTTCGGGAAGTGAAC
>JBLRWC010000049.1:0-14887 GCA_047921455.1 Gammaproteobacteria bacterium | reverse complement strand
CGATACTAATTGCCCGTGAGGCTTGACCATATAACACCCAAGCATTCAGGGTGTGCTGGTACTCTTTTTAGAATGCGTCGCCTTGGGTGACGCGATGACGTCAAAACTTTTCGATTTCGCGGCGCTCCGCTTACGGGCGGGGCGCGATACGTGAACCAGTTTGCCTGGCGGCCATAGCGAACGGGAACCACCCGATCCCATTCCGAACTCGGAAGTGAAAACGTTCAGCGCCGATGGTAGTGCGGGGCTCTCCCCGTGTGAGAGTAGGTCACTGTCAGGCATTTAAACCAGAACCCCCGGTCTCGAAAGAGGCCGGGGGTTTTTCTATGGGGATTCGGCGGTAGTCAGCGGTCGAACACCCAGCGCAACACGGCGTCCTGCACATGCACGCCGGGGCCGCGATGGGCGTTTTCCTCGTTCACGATCACCACCACCACGTAGCGCTCGCCTGAGCGGTTGGTGACCAGGCCCGCAATCGCGGCGACGCCGTCCAGTCGCCCGGTTTTCAGGTACATGCGGCCGGCTTTGTCGCCCTGGTAACGGCGGCGCAGCGTGCCATCGAGTGCGGCGATCGGCATGGATGACATGAGCTCAGCCATCTGCGGATGGCGCCACGCGTCCAGCAGCATCGCGCCGAAGCCGGCGGCCGTGACCCGCGTGTCGCGCGACAGGCCGGAGCCGTTGTCGACCAGCAGCCCGGGCATCGGCAAGCCGCGCTGCGCTACCCAGGCCTCGATGGCGGCACGGCCCTTTTCCAGCGTGGCGGGCGCGCCGCCGTGCTCGAGGCCGAGGGTCAGCAGCAGGTGCCGGGTCATCGGGTTGTTGCTCCACTTGTTGATCAGGCGGACCTGGTCGCCGAGCGGCAACGAGCGATGCACATAGATTCGGTCGGCGTCCTCGGGGACCGGGCCGCGCCGAAAATCGCCCTCGATGCGCCCGCCGAGCTGGCCCCAGAGCGACCGAAACACGGCATTGGCGAATTCCGGCGCCGGCAACACGGAACGCCACAGGCTGTACTCGGAGCAGCCGCTCGGGAAGGCGCCGGACAGGATGGCATGGTGGCCGGTGAAGCCGTCCGGTAAATCGAAGGCTACGCCGCGCTGGAAGCCGGTGCATGCGCCCTGGCGGGAACTGATGCGGTGCTCGACGCGGAAGCCGTCCATCGGCGGATCCACGTAGACGCCGATGCCGCTCGTGTTGCGCATGATGCGAAACTCGACCGCGTTGTTGTTCACCAGTAACGCGTTGGGCAAGACGTTGTAGGCGCGATAGGGTTGCTGGTCAAAGTCGGCCGGGTGCTCGTCGAAGGGCGCGAACAAGGTGTCATCGATCACCAGGTCGCCGGCGATCTCGGTGATGCCGCGCGCCCGGATTTCACGCACCAGGGTCCAGAATCGCTCGGTGCTCAGCCCCGGGTCGCCGCCGCCGCGCAACACCAGGTCGCCCTGCAGGCGACCGTCCCGCACGGGCCCGGTCACCCACACCTCGGTCTGCCACTGGTAGGCGGGCCCGAGCAGATCGAGCGCCGCGTAGGTGGTGAGCAGCTTGATGATCGAGGCCGGGCTGCGGACGACGTGTTCGTTGAATGCCAGCAAAGGTTTATCGTCATCCACGGATTGGACGAAGACACTCACGCCGGAGCCTTCCATGTTGTGGTTCTTGAGTACCGTAACGACCGACCGGGGCAAGGTGTCGGCGGCGGCGAATGGCGCGAGCAAGGCGGCCAGGGCGCATAGCAGCGCGAGTGAAAATATCTTTGACATGCGAGCGAATATCCTCCAGTTGGCGAGCGGGTACAATTGGCCGGGCCCCGGTAATTTGCTATAACGCCGGGGCTCCTGAAATGCGGATGATGTCGAATCCGCGCTTGATCCGGCAACGAACGTTCACAAAGGAAGGTCCTCGATGGCGGAATCTCTCTTAAAGAGAGTAGCCAATGGCGATGGTGGCGCACTCAAGGAAGTGATGGACCAGTTCGGTGGTCTCGTATGGTCGCTCGCGCGCCGGTCTTGTTACAACCCGGCTGATGCGGAGGACGCGACGCAGGAAATCTTCCTTGATATATGGAAGAGCGCTGCGCGTTACGACGAGTCGAAAGGGTCCGAGACGCTGTTCGTGTCGATGATCGCGCGGCGGCGGCTGATCGATCGGATCCGGCGCCAGGGCCGAGAGCCACGCATGGACGATATTGATGCGCCGGGTTTTGAGCTGGCGTCGGTCAACGAGGACGAAGGCGAAACGGTTTCCGAGGCGGCCATTGCAGCCAAGGCTGTTGCGACGCTCAAGCCGGCGCAGCAGCGGGTGCTGGAACTCGGCCTGTTGCAGGGACTGAGTCACAGCGAAATAGCGGACGTGACCGGGATGCCGTTGGGCACCGTCAAGACGCAAATGAGGCGGGGATTGATTCGTGTGCGCGAGTTGATGGAAGTGGGCGAGTTGGCGACACCGGAGGAGCGCGGTTGATGGTGGCGCAGAACACTGCTGGCGAGCGCTTGTACGACTTGCTGACCATGCGCGTGGTGGAGGGCCTCGATACGGCCGAGCAGGAAGAGTTACAGCAATTGACAGCCAGGCACCCGGATATCGATTCGGAGGGGTTGGAGCGCGCAGCCGCAGCGCTCGCGATCGCCGCCTTGCCCATCGAGCCCATGCCCGCTGGTTTGCGCGCGCGCGTCGAAGCGGATGCCGCGGCGTGGTTTGCCGGACGCGACGATGCCCCGCCCACGGCCGTGGTGACGCAGTTCCCCGCAGCGGCGAAGCCGGTCACGACGGCGCCGAAGCCGGTCACGGCGTGGGGCGGCTGGCTGGCCGCGGCCGCGGCCCTGGTGATCGCGGTGACCGGTTGGCTGCAAGTCGATCAGCTGGCCGAAGACCGGACCGCGCTGGCCGCGCGCCAGGCTGCGCTTGAATCCGCGGTGGCCCGGCTGGAACGGGAACTGGACGCGACAGAGACGGCGCTGGCGGCGGCCCGGGAGGCTTCGCCCGGCCAGTTGCTGGCAGCGCTCGAGGCGCGGCCCGGGACCCAGGTCGTGCCCTGGTCGACCACTGACGATCCTGCGGCCAGCGGTGCGGAAGGGGCGGTCTTCTGGAATGACACTGCACAGGCCGGGCTGATGCGATTCCGCGGTTTGCAAGCGAACGACCCGGCGACCGCCCAGTACCAGCTGTGGATCTTCGACGCCGAGCGCGACGATCGCTTCCCGGTGGACGGCGGCGTATTCGACATCCCGCCCGGGATGGACGAGATTCTCGTGCCGATTCGCGCCCGGCTGCCCGTGGGCGAAGCGGTGTTGTTCGCTATTACTGTCGAACCACCCGGCGGCGTCGTGGTGTCTTCCCGCGAGCGCATTGCGCTGGTGGCGCAGCCCGGAGCCTGAAGCGCTGCTGCGCCGGCGTCAGAAGCCCAGCTCGTAGGGCCCGCCCTTCTTCAGTGCCCGCTGGTAGGCGGGACGCGCCGCGATCCGCTCGACGAACGCTTGCAGATGGGGACGTGTTTCGGCCAGCAAGCCCGCCGCCCCGGCCGCCTCGAGCGGAAAACTCACCTGGATGTCGGCCGCGGTGAAGTCCTTGCCCGCAAACCATTCCGAGTCCGCGAGTTCCCCCTCCATGTAGTCGAGGTGCAGCTCGAGTTGCGGCTGGACGAAACTCTGTTGCACCTTGGCGGCGATTCCCTTGATCACCGGCCGGACGAAGAACGGCATGGGCGCCTCCGGCATTTTCCTGAAAATCAGGCTCAGCAGCAGCGGCGGCATCGCCGAGCCCTCCGCGTAGTGCAGCCAGTACGTGTAACGCAGCCGCTCAGGGGTGCCGGCCGGTGGCAGCAGGCCGCTATCGGCGCCGTACGTGTTCACCAGGTACTCGATGATGGCGCCGGATTCCGCCACCGTCAGCTTGTCGTCCGTGATCACCGGCGACTTGCCAAGCGGGTGGACCTTGCGCAGCGTCGCCGGCGCCAGCTTGGTGTCCGGGTCGCGGGCATAGCGCTTGACGCGATACTGCAGGCCCAGTTCCTCGAGCAGCCAGAGGACGCGCTGGGAACGGGAATTCTCGAGATGGTGGACGGTGATCATCGGCAGCTCCAGCAGAATGTGCTGTCGATGCTACTGCTTACGGCGGCGAGATAGAATGGGCGCATGAGCGATACTCCCGAACGACAGGCGGCAAACACCGTGTTGCTGGTGCAGCCAGTGGCGTTTCACGGCAACCCGGAAACGTTGGAGTCCAATGCTTTCCAGCGCCCGCCGGCCGCTGCCGACCCGGCGGCCGAACAGGCGGCCGCGAAGGTGGAATTCGACGGCCTGGTGAATTGCCTGCAGGCCGCGGGCGTGGCGACCGTGGTCGTCGCGGACAAGATGAACCCGGCCACGCCCGATGCGGTGTTTCCCAATAACTGGGTCAGCTTCCATGCCGACGGCACGGTGGTGCTCTACCCCATGATGGCGCCGAGCCGGCGCGGCGAGCGACGCCGGGATATTCTCGAACTGCTCAGCGAGACGCATGGTTTTCGCATTGAACGCGTGCTGGACCTGTCGCATCACGAGCGCAGCGGGCGCTTCCTGGAAAGCACCGGCAGCATGGTGCTGGATCGCGTCCATCGCGTTGCTTACGCTTGCCTGTCGGCCCGTACCGACGTGGCGGTCTTTGCCGAGGCGGCCCGCTTGCTGGACTATGAGCCGCTCGCTTTTACCGCGACCGACGCCGACGGCGTGCCCGTGTATCACAGCAACGTGATGATGTGTGTCGGCGCCGATTTTGCCGTGGTGTGCGAGGAAGCGATCACCGACCAGCAACAACGCCGGGCCGTGCGCACGCGGCTGGAACAGACCGGCCACGAAGTGATTCCGATCACGCGCGCGCAGATGGGCGATTTCGCCGGCAACATGCTGGAGCTGGCGAGCGCCGACGGCACGCGGGTACTGGCATTGTCCGCGCGCGCCCTCGATGCCCTGCAACCGCAGCAGTTGGCGGCCCTCGCGGCGCGCTGCCGCCTGGTCGCGGCGCCGATTGCCGCCATCGAGGAGGGCGGCGGCGGTAGCGTCCGCTGCATGCTGGCGGAAATTCATTTGCCGCGGCGGGCCTGATCGCGCAGATTTTTGCACATAATATGCAGTAGACTCGGTGTCCCGGCCGAGCCATTCCGAGTCACCGCATGAAGCACGCAACGACAATCCTGATGTGTCCGCCCGATTATTTCGACGTGGATTACATCATCAACCCGTGGATGGACGGTCACTCGGGCTCGCTCGACCTGGCCCTGGCGCGCAGGCAATGGGAAGGCCTCCGGGCGGCGCTGGCCGAGTGCGCCGAGGTCGAGTTGCTCGACCCGCGCCCGGGATTGCCCGACCTGGTATTTACCGCCAATGCCGGTTTCGTGTACGGCGAGCGGGCCGTGCCCTCGCACTTCATGCCGCACGAGCGCAGGCCGGAAGAACCATTTCTGCGCGCCTGGTTCGAAGCCAGGGGCTTCGATGTCCGGGTTCTGCCGGACAACCTCGCCTTCGAAGGGGCGGGCGATGCACTGATCGACCGGGGCGGCCCCTGGCTCTGGGCCGGTTACGGATTCCGGACCGAGCTCGAGGCACACCATCACCTGGCCGGCTGGTTCGATCTCGAACTGGTGTCGATCCGGCTGGTGGATCCGCGTTTCTACCACATCGATACCTGCCTCTGTCCCCTGGATGGCGGTTACTTGCTGTACCATCCGCCCGCCTTCGACCAGCCTTCGCGGGCCGAGATCGAGCGCCGCGTGCCACGCGACAAGCTCATCCCGGTGAGCGTCGAGAATGCCGGCCATTTTGCCTGCAACGCCGTCAATGTCGGCGAGCGCATCTTCATGAACCGGACCAGCGGGCAGCTGCTCGAGGCGCTCAAGGCGCGCGGCTTCCATGTCACCCAGCTTGGCCTGTCGGAATTCCTCAAGGCCGGCGGGTCGGCGAAATGCCTGACGCTGAAGCTCACGGAGCCGCGCCGCGCCGGTTGAGCGCGGGCTAGAATAGGGCCCCGACCAATCCGGAGAGCAGGCATGGCTCAACTGCCCCGCGTCTGCGTCATTGGCGCAGGCTCCAGCGGTATCGCCGTCGTGAAGGCGCTCAAGGACCGCGGCCTGCCGCATACCTGCTACGAGAAAGGCGCGGACCTGGGCGGCAACTGGTGGTTCCGCAATAGCAACGGCATGTCGGCGGCCTACGAGTCGCTGCACATCAATACCGACGCGAAGCTGATGGAGTACCGGGATTACCCGATGCCGCCGGACACGCCGGATTACCCGGGCCACCGCGTCATCAAGGCCTACTTTGACGCTTACGCCGAGCATTTCGGGCTGCGCGAGACTATCCGCTTCGGCGTCGAGGTGACGCGCGCGCACCGCTGCGACGATGGCACCTGGGAGATCTCGCTGGATACCGGCGAGACCGAGTTTTTCGACGCGCTGGTGGTCGCCAGTGGCCACCACTGGGACCCGCTCTGGCCCGACCCGCCCTACCCGGGCGAGTTCCACGGCGAGCAGATCCATTCGCATGCCTACCTCAATCCGACGGAGCCGGTGGACTGTTACGGCAAACGCGTGCTGGTGGTGGGCATGGGCAACAGCGCCATGGACATTGCGTGCGAATTGTCGCGGCCGGGCTTGGCCGACGCGTTGTTCCTGTCGGCGCGCAACGGCGTCTGGATCCTGCCGAAGTACTTGTTCGGCATTCCCATGTCGCGGCTCGGCATGCTGCCGCACTGGTTCCCGTGGCAGCTCGGCAGCCTGCTGACGCGGCTGGCTGTCACCCTCAATGCCGGTACCCCCTGGCGCTTCGGCTTGCCGCGGCCGGATCACAAGATGCTGCAGGCCCACCCGACGATCAGCCAGGAAATTTTCATCCGTCTCGGCAGCGGCGACGTGTTGCCCCGGCCAGGTATTCGCCGGTTGAACGGCGACCGCGTGGAATTCAGCGACGGGCGCGAGGAGGTCGTCGACGTCATCGTCTGGTGCACCGGTTACAAGCTCAGCCTGCCGTTCTTCGCGCCGGAGTTCCTCGCGGCGCCCGGCAACGACTTGCCGCTGTGGGAGCGGATGGTCAGGCCCGGCATCGACAACCTGTTTTTCGTCGGACTGTTGCAGCCGTTGGGCGCCATCATGCCGGTCGCCGAGGCACAGGGTCACTTCATCGGCGAGCACCTGCTCGGGCATATCGCCCTGCCCGACAAGGCGGCGATGCAGCAGGCCATGACGCGGGAACGTGCCGCCCTGTTCGCCCGGTATCGCGATCGTGCGCCGCGCCACACCATGCAGGTGGATTTCGAAGGTTACCTGCACCGGTTGCGTCAGCATGCGCGCCGCGGCGCACGGATTGCGCGGCGCCAGGGGCGGCCCCTGCCGGTGCCGCCGCGCGTCCCCGCGGACGGCGCCTGAGGATGGCGGTGCGTCGCGCGCTGGCGCGCTGGCTGGTGCGCGGCGTGGTGCGTCCCGGCATGGCGCCCCGGCGTCCGCTGGCTGCACGCCGGCGACGGGTCGAGTTGGCCGGGCGCTTGCTCCCCTTGCCGCGCGGCGTCCGCCGGCAGCCCGCGGGTGTCGAAAATCCGGGCGGCGAGTGGCTGTTGCCGGCCGGCATCGCACCCGATGCGGCGCACGGCGCGTTACTTTACGTGCACGGCGGCGCCTTCATGCTCGGTTCGCCGGCCAGTCATCGCGGGATCGCCGCCCGGCTGGCGCTGCTCACGGGCCTGCCGGTACTGGCGGCGCATTATCGCCTGGCGCCCGAGCATCCTTATCCTGCCGGCCTCGAGGATGTGCAGGCCGCGTGGCTGCGGATCACGCTCCAAGGCCGGCGACCGGTCGCGCTGGCGGGCGATTCGGCGGGCGGCTGGCTGGCGCTGGCGGTCGCGCTGCACGCGATCGGCGCGGGGCTGCCGAGGCCGGTGGGCATGGCGCTGTTTTCCCCACTGCTGGATCTCGCTGGCGCGGCTGCCGCACCGCCCGAGGCAGCCGACCTGATGTTGCCGCCCGGCCTGGTCGCGGAAGGCATTGCTGCCTGGCGCGGCCGGCTCCCGGCCGGCGATCTGCGTTTCAACCTGTTCGACGGGCCACTGGCCGCCTTGCCGCCGTTGTTCCTGAGTGTCGCCGAAGAGGAGTTGCTGGCCGGCGACGCGTACCGGTGTGCGCGGGCCGTGCGCGAGGCCGGCGGCCAGGTGCGACTCGAGGCGCGGCGGGACTTGTGGCATGCCTGGCCCTTGTTCGCTGGCCTGTTGCCTGAAGCCGACGCCACGCTGCGCAATGCCGCGGCGGTGCTGGCGCCGGCGAGCGGGCCCGGGGTAGACGGGGCCGTGGCGTGAGGTTACCGGCCAGTCCGACGGCGCACCTGCTGTGCGGCGCGGCGCTGATCAGTTTTGCGCCGGTGTTCGTGCGCCTGACGCCGGTGAGTCCGACCGACAGTGCGTTTTATCGCACCCTGTTCGGCGGGCTGATGCTGGCGGTGTGGGTGATCGCGATACGGGCCCCGGTGGAGCGGCGCTCGGGCATCGCCCTGGTAGCCCTGCTCGCCGCGGGGGTGCTGTTTGCCGCCGACCTGGCCGTCTGGCACCGGAGCATCTGGTACGTCGGCCCTGGCCTGGCAACGCTGCTCGGCAATTTCCAGGTGTTCGTGCTGGCGTTCGTGGGCATCCTGTTTTTTCGCGAGCGGGCCCGCCCGGAGCTGTTGCTCGCGATCCCGATGGCCATTCTTGGTCTTGGCCTGATCGTCGGCTTCGAGTGGACGGGGCTCGAGGCGGATTACCGCTGGGGAATCTTCTTCGGCCTGCTGACGGCGGTATTTTACTCAGCCTATATCCTCGCGCTGCGGCGGGCCCGCGCGGCCAGTCCGTCGGGTTCGATCGTCTCCGACCTGATGATCGTATCGCTGGTCTCGGCGGGTTTCCTGTTCGCGGGCGCTGGCGTGGCGGGCGATGGCATTGTCGTCCCGGATGCGCATTCGATCGGATTGCTGGTCGCGTACGCGCTGGTCGCCCAGGTGGTCGGCTGGCTGCTGATCGCCGGCAGCCTGCCGCACGTGCCGGCCTCGCGGGTGGGCCTGATTTTGTTACTGCAGCCGACGCTGGCGTTTATCTGGGATATCCTGATTTTCGCCCGCCCCTTCGGTCTGCGTGAAGCGCTCGGCGCGGCGCTGACCATCAGCGCGATCGGACTGGGTTCCCGCCCCCGGCGCTGACGGCACGGACCGCACCGACAGCGCGACTCAGGTCCACAGCGTGAGCGCACCCGGCGCCGTCTCGATGGACAAGTGCACCAGGTCGTGGCCGAGCAGTTCGCCGTCGGCCTGCGCCGGCATTGGGCGATCGCTGTCGATTTCCAGGCGCGCGGTGCGCGTGGCATGCGTGACGGCCAGCTGCGCATGGGTGCCGCGGATCACCTTGGGCGCATGGCGCAGCACCTGCAGGCGGTTCAAGGCGTCGGCCCAGAACACATCCAGCCGGCCGTCGTCGAGCGCAGCTTCCGGCGCGAGCCGGAACAGGCCGCCGGCGTACTGGCCATTGCAAGCCGCCACGATGGTTACGGCGCGCCGGTCCTCGCCGCCGTCCCAGCGCAGGGTGCAGACCGGCTGTCCGGCGCCGGCATGGAGCGCATCGATCAGTCCGGCGACATAGGCCAGCGGCCCGGGCAGCCACTTGTGGCGCAGCATCGCGGCGACGATGGCCGCATCGAAACCGTAGCCGACCCCATTGACGAACCAGCGGCCGTTGACCCGGCCGGCGTCGACGCGCCGCGGCGTATAGTTTGCTGCGAGTTGCTGGCAGGCGCGCCGCCAGTTGCGCGGCAGTCCGACGGACTTGACGAAGTCGTTGCCGGTGCCCAGCGGTACGATGCCAAGCGCTGTCTCGGCGCCCGGGACGTCCAGCAGGCCGCCGGCGACCTCCGAGAGGGTGCCGTCGCCGCCGATCGCGACCAGGCGCGCACGACCGCCTTCTGCCGCCATGGCCGCTGCTTCGGCGAGATGCCCGGGGCCCCGGCTGATCACTTCCTCGACGATCAGGCCGCCGTCGCGCAGCAGGGCCACGGCCCGCGCAGCCAGCCGACGACCACGCCCGTTGCCGGCGGCCGGGTTAGCGAGCGCAAGAACGGACTCGGCCATGACTTGATTCCCGACGGGTGCAGGCCGGCAGCATACCGCAGCCGTCCAGTCGCCAGGCATCGCGCGGGCGCCGGCGATCCGGGCTAGAATTCCGGCTCACTACCAGTCCCGCCAGCCATGCTCGAAATTTTCGTCAAATTGCTCATCGGTTATCTCGCCGGCTCGATTATCGGCAGCCTGGTCGTGGGCCGGGTGCGTGGCATCGACATCCGCCAGCTGGGCAGCGGCAACGCAGGCGGCACCAATGCGCTGCGCACGCAGGGCAGAGGATTTGCCCTGGCGGCAGTACTCATCGATGTGCTCAAGGTCGTGTTGCCGGTCTGGTGGTTGACGGACGCGGCACTGCCCGGCGTCGGTATCGATCCGGCCATCAGCCGCGAAGCCGTCGCGGTCATGATTGCCGCCGGCGCGGTATTCGGCCACGTCTGGCCGTTGTATTTCGGTTTCCGGGGCGGCAAGGGCATGGCCACCCTGCTCGGTGCCTATGGGGTCATCCAGCCGCTGTTGCTGCCGGCCGTCGTACTGACCTGGGTGTTATTGCTGCTGTGGCGCGGCTATGTCGGACTCGCGACCATCTTTGCCGCGGCCATGGCGCCCGTCTGGCTGGCGGTCGCCGGACAGGCCGACGGGCCGCTGTTCTGGTTCACTTTGCTGATGGCCGTGTTCGTCGCCTGGACGCATCGCAGTAACATCGCCCGCATGCGCGCCGGTACGGAGCAGCAGATGCTGCGCAGCCTGGCGGGCCGGCGCCGGTGAGTTACAACGCAGCGCTGCTGCGGGCGCTGGCGCCGGGTCGGCCGGTGTCCGGTGAAGCGCTCGGTTGCGAACTCGGCATCAGCCGGGCCGCCGTCTGGAAGGCGGTGCACCGGCTGAGGGCGCTAGGTGTCGAGGTCACAGCACTGCCGGGGCGGGGTTACCGCCTGGAACAACCGCTCAAGCTGCTTGACGCCGCCGCGATCCGGCAGGCGCTGCCGGCCGAATTGGCACAGCGCCTGGGCGTGCTCGAGGTGCTGGCCGAAACCGACTCTACCAATGCCCGGGTGCTGGCGGCTGACCGGCCCGTGGGCGAACTCGTCGCCTGCCTGGCCGAGTACCAGTCAGCCGGACGCGGCCGGCGCGGCCGACGCTGGCTCACCCCGCCGGCCGGCGGTATCTGCCTGTCGGTCGGCGGCCGCCTGCCGGCGGCGCCCTCCGACTATGCTTCGCTGCCGACGGCCGTGGGGGTCGCCTGTGCCGCCGCCCTGGAGGAACTGGGTGTGACGGGTATCGGCCTCAAGTGGCCGAACGACCTGTTGCTGGATGGCCGCAAGTTGGGCGGTATCCTCATCGAGCTGCGCGGCGAGGCACAGGGGCCGGCGACGATCGCCGTCGGCCTCGGGCTGAATGTCCGGCTGGGTCACGCCGGGCGCGCCGCCGTCGTCGCAGCCGGCGGGCTGCCGCCGGCTGACCTCGCCTCGCTCGGGACGCCGCCGGACCGCAACCTGCTCGCGGCGGCACTGATCCGTGCCATCGCAGCGTGTACGGCGCGTGCGCCGGCGGGGCTCAGTGCGGCAGTGTTGGCCGGTTGGCGGCAACGAGACGCCTTGCGGGGGCGCGCGGTGCGGATCGAGGCCGCCGGCCCGGGGCGCAGCGGTATTGCGCGCGGGCTGGACGACTCCGGTGCCTTGTTGCTCGAGGGTGCAGATGGGGTTCGGTATCGCATCACGGCCGGCGAAGTCACCCTGCGGGTTGCCGAATGAAACTGTTGCTCGATCTCGGCAATACGCGCCTGAAGGTTGCGGTGAGCGGTGCCGGCGGGCGCCTGGACGTGCTCGGCGAGGCGGCTCACCGGGGGCAAGGTCCCGGTGCGGCGTTGGCGGCGGCGCTCGGCGACACGCCGCTCGACGGGATCACCGCGGCGTTGTGTGCGAACGTGGCCGGCCAGGCCGCCGGACAGGCGCTCGCGGAGGCCTTGCAAAGCCGGGGTGTGAGGCTGGCTTTTTTGCGCGCCGCGCCCGCCGCCTGCGGCGTGCAATGCGCTTATCCGGAGCCGTCGCGGCTCGGCGCAGACCGCTGGGCCGCGTTGCTGGGCGCCCGTGACATGGCCAGCAGCGCCTGCCTGGTCGTCGACGCGGGGTCGGCCCTGACCATCGATGCGATGGATGCCGCCGGCCGCCATCTTGGCGGCTGGATTATTCCGGGACTGGCGATGATGGTGGCGACGCTGGAAGCGCGTACTGGCGAACTCGACCAGTTGCGCCGCCTGTCGCCCGCCGCGGCGCCGGCGGCGTTTCCGTCCGATACCGGCCCGGCCATGGAGCAGGGCGCGCTCCTGGCGGCCAGTGGTGCGGTGCAGGCGGCGAGGATCCGGCTTGAGTCGCATTGCGGCGCGCCGGCCCGGCTGCTGGTGACGGGCGGCGATGCCGCTAGCCTCGCGACCCTGCTGGCGGACGCCGAGCACGTGCCTGGACTGGTATTACGGGGCCTGGCCCGGGCGGCGGCTTGCTGAACGGCGCCTGAACCGGGCCCTGCCCCCTGATCGTGGGCTTTACGAATGTTCCGCCCGGCCGATCCAAGTAAAATTCAGGTTGGAAACTTAACTTGCAAGTCCAGGAGGACGGAGCATCATGAAGAAACTGACCACTGCATTACTTGCCTTGCCGCTGGTGGCGTTCAGCGGTGCGGCGCTGGCCGGCGACGCGGAGGCGGGCAAGGCCAAGGCCGATGCGCTCTATTGCATGGATTGCCACGCTGGTGAAGATTTCGCGGGCATGTCGCTTGAGGAGATTATCGAGGCTAACAAGGCCGTATTGTCGGGTAAGAAACCCCATCCGCCGGGGCTCGAGGATATGACCGAAGCCGATATCCCGGATCTCAGCGCCTACTTTTACGCCGAGGCCGGCGGGGAGTAACCCCTCCCGCGCAGGCGTTGAAAACGGCGCCGCTCCCGGGCGGCCGGGGGCGGCGCTTTGCGTCCGGGATGGATGACAGATTGCTCCGGGCGGCGCGGCGGCTCTAAAATGCCGCGGCTGGCCGGTGTAGCTCAGTTGGTAGAGCGGCTGATTTGTAATCAGCAGGTCGCAGGTTCGACTCCTGTCGCCGGCTCCAGTTCGATTTCACGGGACCCGAGCGGCGCCAGGCTTTCTCCCTTTCCACTAGCTTGACCGAGGACAACACTAATGAAAAAGCTTACTACCCTGATGATCAGCCTGCCGCTCGCGGTGTTCAGTGCCGCGGCCCTGGCTGGTGACGCGACGGCCGGCAAAGCCAAGGCCGAAGCCCTGTATTGCATGGATTGCCATGCCGGCGAGGATTTCGAGGGCTTGAGCGCTGCCGAGATCGCAGCCGCCACCCGCGCTGCCATGGCCGGCGAAACCAGTCATCCGCCGGGCCTCGAGGATGTCACCGAGGCGGACGTGGACGACCTGGCGGCCTATTTTTACGCCGCAGCCGGCGGAGAGTAGGCAAAGCGCCTGCCGCCCAGGCCAACGGGGGCTCTGCTACACGGGAGGGGCCCCTCGGTATATACTAGCTAGCTTTGTTGCCCCGCATTCCTGACCGATGAGGAAAAACTGATGAAGAAACTTGCTGTTGCGCTGTTTGCCATGCCATTGATCGCCTTCAGCGGGGCCGTACTCGCGGACGGTCATGGCGCGGGCGCGGAGAAGGCTGATGTGTGTCTCGACTGCCATGTGCCGGATGACTTCGCCGGCGCCAGCGCCGACGAGATCGAGGCCAAGATTCGCGCGGTCATCGCCGGGGATGTGTCGCACCCCGTGGCTGTCGAAGAAGACCTGGCCGAGGAAGATATCGCCCCCGTGGCTGCGTGGTTCGCGCACGAAGGTGCAGAGTGATGGGCGCGCTGGGTCGGCGGCTCGCCACTGCGTTCGTCGCGTTGCCCTTGCTGGGTCTCGGCGGCGTAGCCCTCGCGGGCGACGTGGCGGCGGGAGAAGCCAAGGCCGATGCCTGCCTTGACTGCCACACCGAAGACTATTTCGCCGGCACGAGCGCGGCGGAAATAGAGGCGCTGATCCGCGCCGTGCGGGCGGGCAAGTTTGCGCATGACGATGTGATTCACGAGCTGGCCGAGGACGACATTGCGGATGTAGCGGCCTGGTTCGCGCACGAGGGCGCCAAGTAGGCTGCCCAGCCAAGACAGGCCGGGTCCGCGTCCAGGTGCGGCGGATCTGCATTCGGAACGGGATAAAGCCCGGCGACGATACGGCGGAGGCATTGAGCCTCCGCCGTTTCTGTTGACACTCCAGCGATCGCGTTTAATAATACGCGGCTTGCGCTTTTGGGGAGGGGTACCCAAGCGGTCAACGGGGGCAGACTGTAAATCTGCTGGCTCAGCCTTCGAAGGTTCGAATCCTTCCCCCTCCACCACGCGGCTCGAGCAGAGTTCGCGGCGTGACGAAGTCGGGAGACGGACCGGGGCTGAGGGTCGGGGCATGCGAGCACGCGCGGGCGTAGTTCAATGGTAGAACCTCAGCCTTCCAAGCTGATGATGTGGGTTCGATTCCCATCGCCCGCTCCAGAAGGGCCGCAGGCCGGGGTGCGGAGTGGAGTTACAGGATCGAGGCCCACATAGCTCAGTCGGTAGAGCACTTCCTTGGTAAGGAAGAGGTCACCGGTTCAAATCCGGTCGTGGGCTCCAGCACAGGCACAGAACGAAACGGGTGGGCCGGCCAGGAAGGCGGCACAGCAATTTGAAATTAACGATAAGTCCGGAGTCGAGTACCGATGTCCAAGTCGAAATTCGAGCGTACGAAGCCGCACGTGAATGTGGGGACGATTGG
>JBLRWC010000048.1:0-15559 GCA_047921455.1 Gammaproteobacteria bacterium | reverse complement strand
TCGACGTTCTGGTGCACGGAAAACGGCATCTTCGTGTTGGCGCCGTAGACGGAACTGGTCGAGGCGTACACGAGGTGCTGGACGTCGTTGTGGCGGCAGCCCTCGAGCAGGTTGGTCGTGCCGACCAGGTTGCTCTCGACATAGGCCATCGGGTTTTCGATCGAGTAGCGCACGCCGGCCTGCGCGGCGAGGTGCACGACGCGGTCGAAGCGCTCGGTCTTGAACAGTTCCTGCATGCCGCTGCGATCGGCCAGGTCGAGCTTCTTGAAGCGCCACTGCGGCTGGTCCTGCAGGCGGCTGAGCCGGGCCCGCTTGAGGTTCGGGTCGTAATATTCGTTGAGGTTGTCGAGCCCGACGACTTCGTCACCGCGTTCGAGCAGTTTCCTGGCCGTGTGGGAGCCGATGAAGCCGGCTGCGCCCGTGACGAGTACTTTCATGCCTTAAATCCCTTTGAAAAATCCCTGCCGAACCGATCGGCGCGGCGCTGGCTCACAGCCGCCCATCCACCGCGTCCCGCGGCAGGATATGCTTGATATCGTAGACCACCGCCGGCTCGGCGCCGAAGGCGCGCACGCCGGCGCCGCCCAGTGCCTTGAACTCATTATGGGCCACCGCGAGCACGACGGCGTCGTAGGCGCCGGCGGCGGGCTCGCGCACCACCTCGATGCCGTACTCGGCGCGGGCCTCGGCCGCGTCCACCCAGGGGTCGTGCACGTCCACCCGGGCGCCCACGTCCTCGAGCTCGCGTACCATGTCGATGACCTTGGTGTTGCGGATGTCGGGGCAGTTTTCCTTGAAGGTGAGACCCAGCACCAGGATGCGGCTGCCGCGCACCTGCATGCCGGCCTTGATCATCAGCCGGATGATGCGGTTGGCGACGTAGATCGCCATGTTGTCGTTGAGGCGGCGCCCGGCGAGGATCATGGCCGGGTGATAGCCGATTTCCTGGCTCTTGTGGGTGAGGTAATACGGGTCCACGCCGATACAGTGGCCGCCGACCAGGCCGGGGCGAAACGGCAGGAAATTCCACTTGGTGCCGGCGGCCTCGAGCACCTCGAGGGTGTCGATGCCGAGCCGGTTGAAGATCATGGCGAGTTCATTGATCAACGCGATGTTGACGTCGCGCTGGGTGTTTTCGATCACCTTGGCGGCCTCGGCGACGCGGATGGACGAGGCCTTGTAGGTGCCGGCGGTGATGATGCTGGCATACAGCGCGTCGACGAAGTCGGCGACCTCCGGGGTGGAGCCGGCCGTGACCTTGAGGATGTTCTCGACGCGGTGTTGCTTGTCGCCCGGGTTGATGCGCTCTGGGCTGTAGCCGGCGAAGAAGTCCACGTTGTACGTGAGGCCGGTGAGCTGCTCGATGATCGGCACGCACACTTCCTCGGTGGCGCCGGGGTAGACGGTGGACTCGAAGATGACCGTGTCGCCGGGCTTGACCAGCTGGCCCAGCGCGCGGCTGGCGCCACGCAGCGGCGACAGGTCGGGCACCTTGGCGCCGTCGATCGGCGTGGGCACGGTGACGATGTAGACGTTGCAGTCGGCCAGGCCGGCGGCATCGCTGGTGAAGCTGAGGTGCGTGGCGGACGCGAGCTCCTCGGCGCTGGTCTCGCGGGTCGAGTCGTGACCGGCGATCAGCTCGGCGATGCGCTCGGCCTTCAAATCCATGCCGACGGTCGGCAGGCGGCGGCCGAAGGCGACGGCCAGCGGCAGGCCGACGTAGCCAAGGCCGATGATGCCAATTTTCACCTGGTCCATGGCGGGCAGTTTCACTGTGTCCAACTCCTTTTAATGAAATCGTCCCGGGGCAGCCCGCAAACACGCCTGCCGGCCCCGTGGGCGCCGCCGCATGGCGACCCTGCGACATTGTACGGTGGCGCCGTCCGACCCCCAAGACCGGGATCACAAAACTGCGTTTTCTTGGCGCGGCTGGCTGCGGCGTCTATTATTGTCGCCGCATCGCCATTCCGGCGCGGACCATGGACCCAGGACGGCCCGTGAACAAAAAACTCCTGAGCTTGCTGTTGATGGGATTGATGCTGGCCGCGATCTGGCTGTTGCTGTCGGGCCTGTTCAAGCCCGTGCTGCTGGTGCTGGCCACGATCTCGGTGTTGCTGACCGTGCTGCTCAGCAAGCGCATGAACATCGTCGATCTCGAGAGCAACCCGGTGATGGCGCTGCTGCGCTACCTGCGTTACTGGCCCTGGCTGATCGTCGAGATCGTGAAATCCAGCATCGACGTGGCGCGGCGCGTGCTGTCGCCGTCCATGCCCGTCAGCCCGAAGGTATTCGAGATCCGCGCCAGCCAGCAGACCAATGTCGGGCGCGTGGTGCTGGCGAATTCGATCACGCTCACCCCCGGCACGGTCACCATGGACGTGGACGGCGACCGGCTGACGGTGCATGCGCTGTCGCGCGAAGCCGTGGAATACGCGCTCGGCGGCGAGATGGACCGGCGCGTGACACAGGCGGAGGGCCTGGCGACGCCGCCCGCGCGGCCCGAGGTCAAGGAGCTTTCATGATCGTCGCCGCGATCCTCGCCATCATGATCACCATGGGCCTGGCCATGTTGCGCGCCATGCTCGGCCCAACCGTGTACGACCGCATCCTCGCGCTGAACGTGTTCGGCACCAAGACGGTGCTGCTGATCGCGGCGCTGGCCTTTTTGACGGGACGGCCGGACGTGCTGGACATTGCGCTGGCCTACGCGCTCATCAACTTCATCGGCGTGGTCGCGGTGTTGCGCTACTTCGAATACAACGGGGATGGTGCGGTCGAGGCCAGTGCCAGCGAGCCTGGCCGGGGTGACGCGCCATGAGCATCGTCATCGATCTCCTCAGCTGGGCGCTGATCCTCGTGGGCGGCGCCTTCGGCATCATCGGCGGCATCGGCATGTTGCGGCTGGGCGATTTTTTCAGCCGCATCCATGCCGGCAGCCTGACCGATTCCATGTGCGCGCCGTGCATCATCGCGGGCCTGATGCTGCAGGCCGGCTTCACGCTGGTCACGGTGAAACTGGCGTTCCTGATCGTGTTCCTGTTCCTCACCAGCCCGACGGCCTCGCATGCGCTGGCGAAAGCCGCGTTGCACGGCGGCCTGAAGCCGGGCAAGTTGCATCCGTCGGCTGCCGGCGGGCGTGACGCCGGGGCGACCGCTGAACCCGGCGCGGAGCACGCCGGCTGATGGATACACTGGTCGACATCCTGCTGCTCGCCTTCATCGCCATCTGCGCGATCGCCATCCTGCGGCTGCGCGACCTGTTTGCCGTGACGATGATGTTCGGCCTGTTCAGCCTGATCGCTGCCGGCCTGTTCGTCACCATGCACGCGCCCGACGTGGCCTTCACCGAGGCGGCCGTGGGCGCGGGCATCTCGACCATCCTGATCCTGGCGACGCTGGGCCAGACCGCGCGGCGCGAGAAACCCCAGGCCGGGCGCAACGTGCTGGTGCCGCTGCTGGTGGTGTGGGTAACGGGCGCGGCGCTGATCTACGGCACGGCGGATTTGCCCGTGTTCGGCGATCCGGAGGCGCCGGCACATGTGCACGTGGCGCCTTATTACATCGACAACACCGACGAGTTCATCGGCATCCCGAACATGGTCGCGGCGGTGCTGGCCAGCTACCGCGCCTACGATACGCTCGGCGAGGTGGTGGTGGTGTTCGCGGCGTTGATCGGCGTCATCGTGCTGCTCGGGCTGCGGCGGCGGCCGCCGGGCATGGACGACGAGGCGCGCGAACTGGAACAGCACGTGGTGCTCAAGATCATCGCCAAGATGATCGTGCCGGTGATCCTGCTGTTCGGCCTGTATGTGCAGTTCCACGGCGAATACAGTCCGGGCGGCGGCTTCCAGGCCGGCGTCATTTTCGCCGCCGGCATCATCCTCTACGCGCTGGTGTTCGGCCTGGCGCCGGCGCGGCAGGTCATTCCGCCGCGCGTGCTGGGCTGGCTGCCGGCCGCAGGCGTGCTCCTTTTCGGTTTCACGGGCGTGCTCACCCAGCTGCTCGGTGGCGATTACCTCGACTACAACGTGCTGGCCGAGAACCGGCAAACCGCGCAGCAGATCGGCATCATCATGATCGAGATCGGCGTCGGCGTAACCGTGGCCTCGGTGATGCTGCTGATCTATTTCATCTTCGCCGAGCGCGGCGTCGGTCGGCGCAGCGAGTCGTCGTCATGAGCCTGTTCGCCCATTACAACTATCACCTCGCCATCATCCTCTCGATGATCGGTTTCTACACCATGATTTCGCGCACCAACCTGGTGAAAAAAGTCATCGGCCTGAACGTGTTCCAGGTCTCGGTGTTCATCCTCTTTATCAGCATCGGCATGCGCGAGGATGGCACGGTGCCGATCCTGCGCGCGGGCTACGAGGCGTACTCCAACCCGCTGCCGCACGTGCTGATCCTGACCGCCATCGTGGTCGGCGTCGCCATGACGGCGCTCGCGCTGGCGCTGGTGATTCGCATCCGCGAGGCTTACGACACGGTCGAGGAAGACGAAATCCAGGCGCAGGACGCAGAGTCCGGGGACTCATGAGCCAGACCATCGCCCTGATCGTCGTCGTGCCCATGCTCGGCGCCGCCGTCGCGGCGCTCTTGCCGGCCGGCCGCCTGCCGTGGCTGCTGGCGACGGCGGTGAGCTTCTACATGCTGGCGGCGGCCGCGCTGCTGGCCGGCCAGTCGATGGACCTCGGCGTGCTCAGTTACGCCATGGGCGGCTGGGAGCCGCCGTTCGGCATCGAGTACCGCGTCGATCCCACCAATGCCCTGCTGGCGCTGCTGCTCGCCGGGCTGGCGGCCGTGGTGATGCCGTTCGCCGGACCGAGCCTGGCGAGCGAGGTGCCGGAAGAAAAAACGCCGTACCTGTATGCCGCGTTACTGCTGTTCCTGGCCGGCCAGATGGGCATCGCGGTGTCGGGCGATGCGTTCAATATTTTCGTGTTCCTGGAAATCTCCTCGCTCGCGACCTATACGCTCATCGCGCTGGGCCGCGACCGGCGCGCGCTGACCGCGTCGTTCTCGTACCTCATCATGGGCACGGTCGGCGCGACGTTTTTCCTGATCGGCGTCGGCCTGTTGTACGCCATGACCGGCACGCTGAACATGGCGGACCTCGCCGAGCGCATCCCGGCCGTGGCCGACTCGCGCACGGTGCACACCGCCTATGCCTTCATCGTGGTCGGCGTGTGCCTGAAGCTGGCGCTGTTCCCCTTGCACCTGTGGCTGCCCAACGCGTACACCTACGCGCCGAGCGCGGTCACCGCCCTGGTCGCGGCCACCGCCACCAAGGTGGCGATCTACCTCTTGATCCGCTTCATCTACACGGTCTTCGGCGCGGACTTTTCCTTCACTGAAATGCCCACCGTGCACCTGCTGGTGCCGCTCGCGGTGGTCGGCCTGTTGAGCACCTCGGTGGTGGCCATCGGGCAAAACAACATCAAGCGCATGCTGGCCTATTCCTCGGTGGCGCAGATCGGCTACATGGTGCTGGGCATCGGCATGGCGAGCACCCTGGGGCTGACCGCGGCGCTGCTGCACATGTTCAACCATGCACTCATGAAGGGTGCCCTGTTCATGGTGCTCGGCTGCATTGCGATTCGTTTCGGCAGCGCGCAGCTGGCGGTATTCCGCGGTCTCGGCCGGCGCATGCCCTGGACCATGGCGGCCTTCGTCGCCGGCGCCCTGAGCCTGATCGGCGTACCGCTCACGGTCGGCTTCATCAGCAAGTGGTACCTGGTGCTGGCGGCCGTCGAGCTCGGCTGGTGGCCGATCGTCGCGGTGATCATGATCGGCTCGCTGCTCGCCGTGGTCTACACCTGGCGCGTGGTCGAGGTCGCCTACCTGCAGCAGGCCGACAGCACCGAGCGTTGCGAGGCGCCGTTATCGCTGCTGATACCGACCTGGATCCTGGTGCTGGCCAACTTCTGGTTCGGCATCGATACCCGCATGACGGTCGGCCTGGCGGAACGCGCCGCGGCGATGCTGTCGGGGATGACGCCATGAGCGTCGCGCTGGCCATGCAGCTCGCCATCCTCGTGCCGCTGCTCGGCGCGGTGCTGATCGTGCTCACGGGTAAACGGCCGAACCTGCGCGAGGGCGTCACGCTGGTCACGGCGGCGACGCTGTTCGCGCTGGTGCTGCGGGTGGCGTTCAGCGATGCGGCGCTGGTCGAGGTGACGCTGATCGAGATGCTGCCCGGCCTGACCCTGGCGCTGCACAACGAGACGCTGTCGATCCTGTTCGCCGCGGTGGCCAGCGGCTTGTGGATCGTCACCTCGATCTACGCCATCGGCTACATGCGCGGCAACAAGGAAAAGCACCAGACGCGTTTTTACGCCTGTTTCGCCATCGCGCTGGCGGGCGCGGTCGGCGTGGCCTTCGCGGCCAACATGTTCACGTTGTTCATCTTCTACGAGGTGCTGACGCTCTCGACTTACCCGCTGGTGGCGCACAAGGAGGACGCCAACGCCAAGCGCGGCGCGCGCGTCTATCTCGGCATTCTGCTGGCGACCTCGATCGGCTTTTTGCTGCCGGCGATGATTGGCACCTGGTGGTACGCCGGCACGCTCGACTTCGTGCCGGGCGGCGTGATGGCCGGGGTCGACCCGGCGGTCGGCGCCGTGCTGTTGCTGCTGTTCATGTACGGCATCGGCAAGGCGGCGCTGATGCCGTTCCACCGCTGGCTGCCCTCGGCCATGGTCGCGCCGACGCCCGTGTCGGCCCTGCTGCACGCGGTCGCGGTCGTGAAGGCCGGCGTGTTCACGGTGCTGAAGGTGAGCATTTACCTGTTCGGCATCGATTACCTGCGCGAGCTGTGGACCAGCGAGCTGGTGATGTATATCGCGGTGTTCACGCTGCTGGCGGCGTCGCTGGTGGCGCTGCGCCAGGACAATCTCAAGGCACGGCTGGCCTATTCCACGGTCAGCCAGCTGTCCTACATCGTGGTCGCCGCAATGCTGGTCAGCCAGGCGGCGGCGATCGGCGGCGCGATGCACATCGTCATGCACGCCTTCGGCAAGATCACGCTGTTCTTCTGCGCCGGCGCGATTTACGTCGCCACCAAGAAGACCGAGATCAGCCAGATGGACGGCCTGGGCCGACGCATGCCGGTGACCTTCGCGGCGTTTTTCCTCGGCGCGCTGTCAGTCATCGGCGTGCCGCCGCTGGGCGGCATGTGGAGCAAGTGGTTTTTGTTCACGGGGGCCTTTGAGTCCGGCTACGGGCTGGTGGTGGCCGCGCTGGTGGTGAGCACGCTGTTGAACATCGCCTACCTGGTGCCGCCGGTGGTGCGCGCTTTCCTGCTGCCGCCGCCGGCGGGCGAAGAAACGCCGGGGGTGCGCGAGGCGCCGCTGATGATGGTCGTGCCGCTGGCGTTCACGGCGCTGGCCTGCCTGGCAATGTTTTTCCTCGCCGACCCGCTGTCGCAGCGGCTGGCGAGCCTGTTTACGGGGTAGACGCGATGGACCTGGGCAAACTGCTGGAAGGGCTGGTGCGACGCGGGACGCTGCTGCGGCGGCTCATGTGGCTGGTGCTCATCGGCCTGGTGGTGGCCGACATCCTCGTGCCGTCGAAATACGATCGCTTCCCGTGGGAAAGCATCGGCGGCTTCGGCGCGTTCTACGGTTTCATGTCCTGCGTGGTGATCGTGGTGGTGTCCAAGGCGCTGGGGTACGTGGCGCTGTATCGCCCCGAGGACTATTACGATGATTGAGGCGCTGCACCCCACGGCGCTGCTGTTCGCCGGCGCGCTGGCGGCGCCCTTGCTGCGCGGCCGCGGCCAGCGCGGCTGGCTGCTGCTGGTGCCGGCGCTGGTCATTTTCGCGGTGTTCACGCTCTCGGCGGGCGAGTACGGCGCGCGCACCTTCATGGGCCTCGAGCTGTCGCCGATGCGGGTGGATGCGCTCAGCCTGGTGTTCGCCTCGGTGTTCGCCATCATCACGCTGGTCGGCGCCATCTACGCGCTGCACGTCAAGGACACCACGCAGCATGTCGCGGCGCTGATCTATGCCGGCGCGGCGCTGGGCGTGGTGTTCGCCGGCGACCTGCTGACGCTGTACGTGTTCTGGGAACTGATGGTGTTCTCGTCGGTGTGGCTGATCTGGTGCCGGCGCAACCCGGTGTCGATGGCGGCGGGTTATCGCTACCTGCTGGTGCACGCCTTCGGCGGCGTGGTGCTGCTGGCCGGCATCATCCTCTATTACCAGCAGACCGGCACGCTCGACTTCGGCGTCATCGAGTCTGGCGGGCCGGCCTTCTACCTGATCCTGGTCGGCTTCATGGTCAACGCCGCGGTGCCGCCGCTGCACGCCTGGCTGGCCGACGCCTATCCCGAGGCGACCATCACCGGCGCGATTTTCCTCAGCGCGCTGACCACCAAGACGGCGGTCTATACGCTCATTCGCGGCTATCCCGGCACCGAGCTGCTGGTGTGGTTCGGCGTCGTCATGGCCTTGTGGGGCGTGGTCTACGCGGTGCTGGCGAACGATATTCGCCGCCTGCTGGCGTACCACATCATCAGCCAGGTCGGTTACATGGTGGCCGGCGTCGGCATGGGCACGATCGTCGCGCTGAACGGCGCGTCGGCGCACGCCTTCACGCATATCCTGTACAAGGCGCTGCTGTTCATGGGCGCCGGCGCGGTGATCCACATGACCGGCAAGGCCAAGCTCACCGAGCTCGGCGGCATCTACCGCTACATGCCCATCACGCTGCTGCTCTACATGGTGGGCGCATTCTCGATTTCGGCCTTCCCGCTGTTCAGCGGTTTCGTCAGCAAGACCATGGTGGTCGAGGCGGCGGCGCTGGACGGGCGCGCGGCCGTGTGGCTGCTGTTGTCGCTGGCCTCGGCCGGCACCTTCCTGCACACCGGCCTGAAGCTGCCGTGGTTCACCTTCTTTGCGCAGGACTCGGGACTGCGGCCGAAAGAAGCGCCGCTCAACATGCTGATCGCCATGGGCATCGCCGCCTTCATGTGCGTATTCATCGGCGTCTACCCCGACTGGCTCTACGCCATGATGCCGGCGCCGGTCGATTACCACGCCTACACCGCCGGCCACGTGTTGTGGGAGCTGCAGCTGCTGCTGTTCACCGGCGTGGGGTTCTTCGTGTTGCTGCGGCATCTCGGCGGCGAAGCCAAGATCAGCGTGGATACCGACTGGAGCTACCGGCGCGCGCTGCCGGCCGTGGCCGGCGCCGTGCAACGCGTCGGCGGTCGGCTCTGGCACGGCCTGCTGGACGGTTTCATGCGGCGCTTCAACGCGTTGCTCACCGGCCTGTCCGAGCACCACGGCCCGCAGGGCCTGCTCTCCCGCACCTGGCCGACCGGCAGCATGCTGCTGTGGGTCGCGGTGCTGCTGGCCGTGTTCATGATCCTGCGTTACGTCTGAGCCTGGGCGCGCTTTACGCGGGGTCCCCGGCGGCGGTGCGCCGCCACAGGCAGGGGCCGCCGGCGGCCTTGTCGAGGCGATCGAGCGCCGCCTCGTGGGCGGCGAGCTCCTCGTCGGTGGCGCGTTGCACCACCAGCTCGAGATCCTTGCGATTGATTTTCACGCGCCGCTTGCGCCGCGCGGCCGCAGTGCCGCCGGTGCCGCTGGCGCTCTCGGCGGCCAGCCCCAGCTCGGCCTGGCCGCCCGTCATCGCGAGGAACACTTCGGCGAGCAGGCGTGCATCGAGCAGCGCGCCATGCAGATCACGGCCCGAGTTGTCCACTTCGTAGCGCTTGCAGAGCGCGTCGAGGCTCTGGCGCTGGCCGGGGTGGAGCTGGCGCGCCAGCATCAGCGTATCCAGGATGCCGCACACCTCGGCGACCACCGGGCCGGGCGGCGCGAGGCGCGCGAACTCCGCATCGAGGAAGCCGACGTCGAAGGCAGCGTTATGGATCACCAGCTCGGCGCCGGCGATGAACTCGAGGAACTCGGCGGAGATCTCGTGGAACTTCGGCTTGTCGGCAAGAAATTCGGCCGACAGGCCGTGCACGTCCTCGGCGGCGCGGTCGATGTCGCGCTCCGGGTTCAGGTACTGGTGGAAAGTCCGCTCGGTCGGCCGGCGGTTGACGATTTCCACGCAGCCGATCTCGATGACGCGGTGGCCCTCGGCCGGCTCGAGGCCGGTGGTTTCCGTGTCGAGGACGATCTGCCTCATGCGCCGGCGCCCCCGGCGGTGATGCCCGCGCGGCCGTGTGCTCCCTGCGCATCCGCGAGTTCATCAATGGCCTCGTTGGCGAGCGCGTCGGCGCGATCGTTCTCCGGGTGGCCGCTGTGGCCCTTCACCCAGTGCCAGCGAATCTCGTGGCGCGCCGTGGCGGCGTCGAGCGCCTCCCACAGGTCCTGGTTCTTGACCGGCTTGCGCGCCGCCGTGCGCCAGCCGTTGCGCTTCCAGCCGGTCAGCCACTCGGTGATGCCACCGCGCACATACTGCGAGTCGGTATAGAGATCCACCGTGCAGGGCCGCTTGAGCGATTGCAGCGCCATGATCGCGGCCGTCAGCTCCATGCGGTTATTGGTGGTCAACGGCTCGGCGCCCTTCAGCTCGCGCTCGGTCTCACCCGCGCGCAACAGTACCCCCCAGCCGCCCGGACCGGGATTACCGCGACAAGCGCCGTCGGTCCACGCCTCGACAGGAGTCAAAACCGGCTCCGCGTGGTGGGTTCGGCAATGCCCGCCGGCACGCGCTCCGGGCGCCGCCACAGCCGTCGCAGCGGCGTCACCGCGTGCACGCGCTTGACCGCCACCAGCAGGTAGCCGCCGTAGTAGCCGGGCAGTCCGCGCGTGCCGGCGCGCGGCCGGCTGTCAGCTTCCGGGAAAGCCGGCAAGTAACGCTGCGCGGAGGTCACGTCGAAATTCAGCAACGACACCCAGTCGCGCAAGCGCCGCTCGGAATACAGCTGCTCGATGCGCGGCGGCCAGTTGCCGCGCGCCAGCAGGCGCCGCAAACCGATCACGCTCCAGGGGTTGAAACCAAGCACGATCAAGCGCCCGCCGCCGGTCAGCACGCGTTCGCATTCGCGCAGCAGCTGGTGCGGCTCGCTGGAACGCTCGTGCGTGTGCGGCAGCAGCACCGCATCCACCGAGTGGCTCGCCACCGGCAGCTGCCAGTCCTCGGCAATAAAATCCACGCCCTCGCCGCCGGCCGCATCGCACACCGCGCGCCGCACCGTGCCGGCCAGGCCGATAAATGCGCCCGGCGCACCCCAGGCGCCGACCTGCAGCAACTGCGAGCCGAACACGCGCCGCAAGGGCTCGGCCGCCACCCCCAGCTCAGCCGCGCGCAGCCGCGTACCCAGCGGGGTGTCGAGCCATTCCGGCAGGTCGGGAGGAGGATTCTGCATGCACGCAAGGATAGCCCAACTGCCCCGCCCGCACACACCCGTTCACGGGCGTCCGGCGCGGGCCGGGAGACGACAGGGGGCGCCGACGGGTTGGCCGCAGCACCCTGCGCCCGTAGAATCGCCCCATGCTCAAAGTTACCCCGCTCAATGCTTTCAAAGACAATTACATCTGGCTGATCCACGGCGCCGACCCGAAACGCGTCGCCATCGTCGATCCCGGCGACGCCGGCCCGGTCATGCAAGCCGTTGCTGCACAAGGCCTCGAGCCCGTCGCCGTGCTGCTGACCCATCACCACCCCGATCACTCCGCCGGCATCCCGGCGCTGCGCGAGGCCTACGATATTCCCGCCTGGGGCCCCGCCAACGAACCGGTCGCCGGCATGACCACGACGGTGGCCGGCGGCGACCGCATTGCGCTGCCTGAGCTCGGCCTGTCGTTCACGGTCATGGACATACCCGGCCACACCGCCGGTCACGTCGCGTTCTACGGCCACGATGCCCTGTTCTGCGGCGACACCCTGTTCAGCGCTGGCTGCGGCCGCCTGTTCGAGGGCACCCCGGCGCAGATGCTCGGCTCGCTCGACGCTCTCGCGGCGCTGCCCGACAACACGCGCGTCTTTGCCGGCCACGAGTACACGCTCGCGAACCTGAAGTTCGCGCAGGCGGTCGAGCCCGGCAACACCGACATCGCGCAACACGCCAAGTGGGTCGCGGACCTGCGGCGCGACGACACGCCCACGCTGCCGACCACGATCGGCCTGGAGAAACGCATCAATCCTTTCCTGCGTTGCGATGACCCGGCCGTCGCGGCCGCCGCCGTCGAACGCGCCGAACGCGCCCTCGCCTCGCGGGTCGAGGTATTCGCCACGGTCCGGCGCTGGAAAGATGACTTTGCTTAAGCTGATCCGCCTGGCCGCTGGCCCGGTCGCTGGCCTGGCCGCCGCCCTGTCGCTGGCCGCCTGCGCGACCCCGCCGGCTGACCGCACCGGTGACGCCGTGGCCACCGGGTCGGCCGACCAGCTGACCGAAATGCCGCCCGAGCTGCTCGAGTTGTTCGAGCGGTCGCCGTACGACGAGGCGCTCGATGCGCTGATCCGCGACGAGTTGCTCGACGACATGCGCGATGCCGATGCGCTCACGGCGCCGGACGAGCCGCGCGACGACCTGCTCGAGCAACTGCGCGCCGGCTTCGCCTTCCCGGTGGTGGACAACGAGGCCGTCACCCGCCAGGCCGAATGGTTCGCCCACAACCCGGCCTACCTGGAGCGCGTTTTCAACCGGGCGCGGCCCTACCTGCCGCATATCGCCGCCGAGATCGAGGCGCGCGGACTGCCGGCCGAACTGGCGTTCCTGCCGATCATCGAGAGCGCCTTCGATCCCTTCGCCTATTCGCACGGCCGCGCCGCCGGCCTGTGGCAATTCATTCCCGCCACCGGCCAGCGCTTCGGCCTGAAGCAGAACTGGTGGTACGACGGGCGCCGCGACGTGGTCGAGTCCACGCGCGCCGCGCTCGAGTACCTCGAGTACCTCCACGGCCTGTTCGACGAGGACTGGCTGCTGGCCGTGGCGGCCTACAACTGCGGCGAGGGCACGGTGGGTCGCGCGATTCGCGCCAACCGCGCGGCGGGCCGACCGACCGACTTCTGGAACCTCCGCCTGCCGCGCGAAACGCGCGGCTATGTGCCGCGCCTGCTCGGGCTCGCCGACGTGCTCGCCGACCCCGAACGCCACGCGCTGTCGTTGCCGCGACTTTCCAGCGCACCGGCCTTTGCGGCCGTCGAACTCGACGGCCAGATCGATCTCGCCGTCGCCGCCGAGCTGGCTGACATCGAGCTCAATGAACTCCAGGCGCTGAATCCCGGCTTCAACCGCTGGGCCACCGACCCGGCAGGACCGCACCGGCTGCAGCTGCCCATCGAGCGGACAGAAACCTTCCAGCGCGCGGTAGCCGAACTGCCGCCAGCCGAGCGGGTGCGCTGGCACCGCCACCAGGTGCGCGCCGGTGAAACGCTCGGCGGCATCGCGCGCCAGCACCGCACCACCGTCGGCGCGCTGCAGGCCGCCAATAACCTGTCCGGCACCACCATCCGCGCCGGCAGCCATCTCATGATCCCCACCTCGACGCGCAGCCTCGAGGACTATCCGCTGAGCGCCGACAACCGCCTCGCGGAGACCCAGCAGCGTGAACGCAGCGGGCGCGTGCAGACCCGCCACACGGTGCGCAGCGGCGAATCGCTGTGGACCATCGCGCGGCGCAACGGCGTCGGCGTGCGTGAACTGGCGGCGTGGAACGGCATGGCGCCCGGCGACACGCTGGCCGTCGGCCGCACGCTGGTCATCTGGAAAGCGGGCGGCGGCGGCGCCACGGCCGGCGCCAGCCGGACTGCGCCGGCCACCAACAACGCGGACGCCCAGGTGCGCCGGGTGAACTACACTGTGCGGCGTGGCGACTCGCTCTACCGGATCGCCAACAACTTTCGGGTCTCGGTCGCGGACATCAGGCGCTGGAACAACCTGGACGGCCAGCGCTACCTGCAACCCGGGCAGCGGCTCGTGCTGCACGTGGACGTCAGAGCGCAGTCCGGGGGATAAGCGATAACAATGAAACCAGGAGCGGACTGACATGGGATTTCTGAACGGCAAGCGCGCACTGATCGTCGGACTGGCGAGCGAACGCTCGATCGCCTGGGGGATTGCGCAGGCCATGCATCGCGAGGGCGCCGAACTGGCCTTCACCTACCAGGGCGAAAAGCTCAAGCCGCGCGTTGAGAAAATGGCCGCGGACCTCGGCGGTGGCTTCACCTGCGCCATGGACGTCGCCGATGACGCCGAAATCGAGTCCGCCTTCGCCGCGCTGGGCAAACACTGGGACGGCTTCGACATCGTCGTGCACTCCGTCGGCTTCGCGCCGCGCGAGCAACTCGCCGGCCGCTACATCGACTCGGTCACGCGCGAGGGCTACCGCATCGCCCATGACATCAGCGCCTACAGCTTCGCCGCGCTCGCCAAGGCCGCGTTGCCGTTCATGCGCGGCCGCCAGGGCGCGCTGCTGACGCTGAGCTACCTCGGCGCCGTGCGCGCGGTGCCGAACTACAACGTCATGGGACCCGCCAAGGCCAGCCTCGAGGCCAACGTGCGCTTTCTCGCCGCTGACCTCGGCCCGGAAGGCCTGCGCGTCAACGGCATCTCCGCCGGCCCGATCAAGACGCTGGCGGCCGCGGGCATCGGCGGCTTTCGCAAGATGCTCGGCCAGGTGGCGCGCATCGCGCCGCTCGGGCGCAACGTCACCATCGAGGACGTGGGCAATGCCGCGGCGTTCCTGTGTTCCGACCTCGCGGCCGGCATCACGGGCGAAATCGTGTACGTCGACGGCGGTTACAGCCACGTCGGCATGTCGCTGCCGGAAGACTGACGCCATCGCCATGCTGCGCTCCGCCGGCTTCCTCGTGCAGCGCTACATGCTCGGGCGCCACACCATGCTGGCGCGCGCGCCGGCCTTCGACCTGGAGCTGCGCGTACCCGCGCGCGACGAAGTCGGTCGCAACCTGTATCGCGACGGCATGCACAAGCCTGATGTCACGCACCTGATCGCCACCACGCTCGAACTCGAACCCGACGACCTGGTCTTCGACATCGGCGCCAGCATCGGCTGGTACACCATGCTGCTGGCCTCCGTCGCCCCCCGCGGCGCGGCGGTGCATGCCTTCGAGCCCGACCCGTGGCTGCGCGGCCTGCTGCAGGAGAACGCCAGCCGCAACCGCGCCGACGCCGTCACCGTCATCGACGCCGCCGTGGGCGAGACGCCCGGGCCCGGCATGTTGCATCGCTACGGGCATCGGCGCCGCAACCGCAACGGCCTGCTCTCGCTGCATCGCGCCGAAAGCATCGAGATCCGGATGACCAGCCTCGACGAGCACTGCCGTCAGCACAAGCTCACCGCGCGCCCGGTCGGCTTCATCAAGCTCGACGTCAAGGGCTTCGAGTTCGCCGTGCTGCGCGGCGCCCGCCAGACCCTCCGCCGCTGCCGCGCCGTGCTGACCGAATTCTCGCCGTCGCGCCTGCGGGAAGCCGACGTGCATCCCGCCACCCTGCTCGACCTGCTGGTGGAACACGGCTTCAAGCCCGCGCTGCTCGAAGCCGGCGAACTGCGCGACGTGACGCGCGCCGAACTGCTCGCCAGCGACGCCGAATGCACCTTGTTCTGGCAACGGCCGACGTCGCCGCCGGCGCCGC
>JBLRWC010000047.1:11549-17152 GCA_047921455.1 Gammaproteobacteria bacterium | reverse complement strand
TCGGGGCTTTTCTTTTACCCCTTCACCAGACTTTCATGAATAATCCGGGCTAGGGTGTGACCAGGATCTCCGCAGATTTGACGGTCGATGAACTGGCGGCGATCGGCACGCTAGTGGTGATTGCAGGCCTGGTATACCGTGATAGAGGAATTCGATTTCACGAGATCACCAGTTTACCGGAGGGCCGCGACCCCTTATACGCCGAACTTCGCCGGGACCTACCCCGCGAATGCGCTTGAAAGCCCGCCGGAAAGCGGCCTCGGTCGAGTAGCCCAGCTGCTCGGCCACCTGGGCCACCGACAGCCTGCGATCGCGAAGCAGGCGGTCGGCCTGTTGCATCCGCCAGGTGGCCAGGTAATTCATCGGTGTGTCGCCCATGATCGCCGCAAAGCGCTGTGCAAACGCAGTCCGCGCCATTCCAGCGCATTCCGCCAGCCCGGCCAACGTCCATGCGGCGCCAGGCTCCTGGTGCAGCGCCGCCAGCGCGCGGGACAAGCGCGGGTCCGCAAGTGCCGCCAGCAAGCCGCTGCGCACCAGTCCGCGCGCCATGACATGGCGCAGCACCATGACGAGCAATATGTCCGCGAGGCGATCGAGCACGACTTGCCGTCCGCTGTCGGCCGACCGGGCCTCGATGGCCATGAGACGAGCCAGCGTTTCGAGGCGAGTATCCGTTTCGCCCTCGCCGGTGCGCAAAAGGACGAGCTGCGGCAAGGAATTCAGCAGCGCCTCGGCCATGGAATCGGGGAACGAGATGCTGCCGCAGATCAGGTCGGTACGCCGGCCGCTGCCACCCTCGGGCAGCAGCATGTCCTCCCCGTCGAGTTCAACCTCGGGGCTGAGCAGATGCCAGTGGTCGCCGCGTACCACCAGCAGATCACCGGCTCGCAGTGCCTCGGGTGCGGCAAATCCCCGCATATGAAGCCAGCACGTGCCCCGCGCAACGAGATGAAAGCCGAGGCGGTGCATACCGGTGGTGTTGATGCGCCATGCGCCGCAGACGCTTGGGGTCGCAAACACGCTGGCATTTACGCGCGACTGGACCAGGAAGTCGGAAAGCAGGTCATTTATAGAACGATCGGGCATGAAATGCGGACTCGATGATGTAGTTCATACATCCAGCGTGGGACAGAATGCTCCTCGATGGACGCAGGGTCAACGCCGCGCCCCTTAATCCAACAGCAGAGGATTTCTCCTATGACCAGGTTCGCCCTTCACACCGTCGAGACCGCGCCGGAGGCCGCCCGACCGCTCCTGCAAGGAATCCATAACAAGCTCGGTTTCGTACCCAACCTCTACGCCTTCCTCGCCGAATCGCCAGCGGCCCTGGGCGCCTACCTGACGCTCTCGGACCGGCTCGGCGAAACATCGTTTACGCCGACGGAGCAGCAGGTCCTGGCGCTTGCGGTGAGCGCCGCAAATCGTTGCGGATACTGCATGGCGGCGCACTCTACGATCGCGCGGCACATGGTCCAGGTACCCGGCGCCATCGTGGATGCCCTGCGCGAGGGACAAAGGCTGGACGATGCCCGCCTGGAGGCCCTGCGGCGCTTTGCGGAGGCCGTGGTCGCTGACCGCGGCGAAGTACTTGGACCGCCACTGGAGTCGTTCCTGGCGGCAGGCTTCAGCCACCAGCAGGTAATCGAGGTCGTCCTCGGCGTGGCCATGAAGACGCTGAGCAACTACGCCAATCACCTGTTCGATACTCCGATAGACGCCGCGTTCAAGGAGGAAACCTGGCCGCGGCTGTAGAAGGCTGGAAAAACAGGCTGCGCCGTTTATGCCTGGATGCCCCCAGGGGAGGGTGGTTCTCAGGCCGGCTCAGAATTCGATCAGCTTGAAATTGCCTCGCGCCCGCTCAAGCAATTCTTCTTTCTCAGCAGCCTCGTGCTGGTTCCATTTCTCCAGGCCATCCATTTCTTCCGAGCGATGAAAAAGGAGCAGGCGGTCAGCCACGATCCTGAAATTCGTCGGATCGATCGAGGCGGCGCGGCCCAGCGCCAGGTTGTAGGGGCAGTGATAGGGAAACAGGGGCGCGAATCGTTCCGGATTCGCCAGGAAACGCTCGCGCTGCGCGCCGCTGGTGAAGTAATAAGTAGTCCCGTCATGGGTGGCCTGGTGCTCGGGTGACCCCAAGCGTGGCTCCTCGTGCTCGAAATACGACACCGGGCTGTAACCCCCCAGCGCCGGAGACGCATCTTGCGGCGTTATGACTTCCTGCGCGCCCACGCCATTCGTCGCCATCAGGAGGAGTATTGCGAGATCAGATTGCTTCAGAGTTGCCATAAATTTACGACCTTTGGTCAAAGTCAGCTCGCCTGGCGATTATCAAGCGATGCCAGGTAACGCAGCGTGGAAGGCGCCATACCGAAATCTGCCGGCACGGAGAACCCGAGGCGCGCACACAGCAGCGCGATGAGTGCGTAATGGTGAATGGTGTGACCGAACAGGAACTCGAGCTCCCGTGATACTGAACTCGCCGCCCAGGTTCCTTGCTGTGACATGTCCGGTCGCACGCAAACTTCGAGGGGTGCCGCAAGCTCGGCTGCTGAAAGTCCCTCCAGGCGCATGCAAATGCGGTGGATCACATCGATGGCCGCGCGCGGATCGCGTTCGACCATCGTCCCCCGCCTGCGTATCTCGTAGTCGACCCGGCGGGATTCCAGTCCGGCGATGAAAGTGTCGCAGTAATCGAGGATATGGCGCATGTGCGCGCCGACTGATCCACTCTGGCCACCGCTGGCCGGGGCAATATAGATTGCGCGGGGCATAGAACCGACGAGGGCACTCCCCGCCCGAAGTTTCGATACGATTTCCAAACGCATGTGCTCCCGCCGTAAGTTCTTCATGAGCGATTTTGTGCATGTCGAGTCTGGCGAACCGCCGGCACGTGCTCGAGGTATGACTCAGTGCCCGCGCGCAGGAATGTCAGCAGGGTTTTCCGATCGAGCTCTGCCACGTCGACGGTAAGCAGCAAGCCTGGCGTGTTGTTGAAGTTCGGGTCCGCGCCAACGCAGTGGAACTTCGCACCGAGCTTCAGGTAATGGCGCAGCAATACGGGCATGCCCTTGCCCTCGGCATCGAGCCCGCGCACGATCGCATTGAGCGTCGCAAGGTCGAGGCGCCCGGTTTCGCGGCGAAAATCCTGCCACTCGATGCAATTTCTGTCGGCGATCGGGAACCGCGACCGTACCTGCGGCGACGCCTCGATCAGGGCATCACAAAGCATCATGACGGCGCGCGGATCATACTGGCGCGACAGGGACACCGTGCCGTACAGCCGACGGTAATCGGGATGCGCCACGAGGTACTGGCCGATGCCCTGCCAGAGCAGGTACAAGCCATGGAAGCTGCGCTGATATTCCGGCACGATAAACGAACGTCCAAGCTCCAGCGCCGGCCTCGCCGGATCATGAAACTCGTGCGCAAACTCGAACATGCGTGACAGGTACAGGCCTTGGTGGCCGCTGCTCGCCAACAGCAGGTCGGTGCGCCCCATCCGGTAGGCACCAACCAGGCTGCGTGTGGCCCGATCCCAGACCAACAGCTGCTCGTAACTCTGGTCAAAGGCGTCGGTGTCCCGGGGTTGCCCGCTACCCTCGTCGTGCATCCGGAACACGCGCTCCCTTTCGCGTGCGATCTCGGCCATCAGCGCCGGGACCTGCACGGCCCGCGCGTATGCCACCGAGAACTGCTTGAATTCCAGCAATCGCTGTTCACGGGGGAGCGCATCGAGTTCGCGCTCCATCACAAGTTCATCGCCGCGAGGCGCCAGCGGGGTCGTTGGCGCCTCGCGCCCCTCCCCGGCGGCCTCCGCACCACGCGCCGCCACGTCTGCCTGTGCATATGTCATGAGCCGCGCATACCGGGCCAGCTCCACCGCACCCATGTGCCGCCAGGCCGCCGGAGGGATCGGCTGGCCGGCACAATAGCGCACGGTGCGCCCCCGTTGCCGCAACAACTCGCGCGGCAGCATCAGCAGCTTGGAACCATCCCACAGCCGGCCGAGGACATGAAATGACCGGCTGTTGGTGCCGTGAAAGTAAACCGGCAGGATCGGCGCGTTTGACGCACGCGCCAGGTGACCGACCACGCGGTTCCACGGGCCGTCGGTGATGCGGCCCTTGTCCGGCTGATGGGACGACACCCTGCCCGCTGGAAACAGGATCAGCACGCCGCCCGCCTCGAGGTGCGCCTGGCAGCGCCGAATGGACGTGACGTTTTGTTGCGTCACGCGCAGCGGGTTGGTTGGAATCAGGAGCGGGCGCAGTTCACGAAACACGCGTAACCCGGCATTGGCCAGGAAGCGAATGTCGCTGCGTACACCGCGCAGTGCGTCGGCCAGCACCAGTGCCTCGACAGCGCCGAACGGGTGGTTGCAGACAATGAGTAATGGACCCTCGGCCGGAATGCCCGCGTCCGCCAGCGCCCGCACCGGCGAAACGGACACGCCAAGCACTTCCAGGGACTTGCTCGAGAACTCGAACGGTGGCAGAGCAGCCAGCTTGTTGCGCTGATAGAGATCGTCGATCGCTCCAATGCCCAGCAGTCGATCTACCGGCGGACTGACCATGGTCAGCCACCTGGCCAGGCGGCTGCCCGGTGGCGCGAGCTCGCCAAGGCTTATCTGTCTAGCGCGCATCGTGGCCTTAGTTCCCTGCATGGTCTCTGTGGCCCTTACTCATGGATGGACGCGCCAAGCGCCCGATTTGTTGCATGGAAATCCAGCCACTAGCGGCCCCGCAACGGGATGGAAAGCGAGAGGACCACCGCTTCGGTGCCCGGATTCGTATCGGAGAGGCCGCCATTGGAAAGATGGAAAAGCGCCAGACCGACGCGCCATTGCTCATGAAATCGATAGGCCAGCTCTATGCCCGAACGAAATTCCACGGTTTGCCCGAGTTCCAGCCCGTCACCGTCATTGAACAGGCCGACGCCGAAGCTGGGAATCAAGGCCCAGCGAGCGCCGAGCCAGAAATCGTGTCGCAGATCCACGTAAACAAAAGAGGCATCGTTCTGCGCGACTGCCGCCCCGATGGCTGGAATCAACTGCCAGCGTCCGAGGGGACGAAAGCGATACTCCAACCCGACACGATAGGGATCGTCGATGTTGTCGAAGACGCCGACCTGCCCCGCAGTGAGGTTCAGCATCGGTACGGGCTCTACCGGCGGCTCGGCCGATGCTCGAGACCAGGTCAGGACGCTGAGCACAAGAACAAACAGCAACCAGGTCCTGGTCGTGCAGCCATCCGGCATAAAGAGTTTGAAACCCATCTCGATCGTCCCTTCTGTATGGTGTGCTCGTCCGGCAATCACAGGCCTGCCGTAGACTCACCACGGGCCCGTTCTATTACACGACAGCCCGGCCGTTGCCCTGAATGTTTCGCCGTGGCCTGCACAGTAAGTCTCCTCGCGTGGCAGGCATGGTCCTTAGGTACATGGTCTCCCACCAGGCCAGGGCTTCCTATAGCAAAAAGGCCTCAATTCATGCCCGAAAGTACAAATTGCGTCTTGTTGTCGGGACTCAGGACGATTCGGGCAATACTCATCGAGCACCCCCGCGCTGCTTCTACGCCAGCCGATGCAATCAACGAGGCCCGCTC
>JBLRWC010000047.1:0-11449 GCA_047921455.1 Gammaproteobacteria bacterium | reverse complement strand
GAAATTCCGGTCAGCCTTGTCAGTAACGTGGCAAGAGCTTTGGGAGCGGGTTCAGGCCAGCATGAACCAGGTCGCACCCAGCAGGGCACTGAGGAAGATCACCGGGATCATGCCGACACGAAAGCGCAGCATCGCGATCATAGCGCCGACCGCCAGCACGAGACTGGCCGGGTCGAGGGTAGAGAGCTCGGGGACATGGAGCTTCAGCCCGTACGCGTGCACGACGTCTACCTCGCCGAACATCACGTGCAAGGAAAACCAGACCGCCAGGTTAAGCACTACGCCGACCACGGCCGCGGTCACGGCGGAGAGCGCGGCGCTGAGGGCCCTGTTGTTGCGCAGCGACTCGATGTAGGGCGCGCCCACGAAGATCCACAGGAAGCAGGGGACGAACGTCACCCACGTGACCAGCACGGAGGCCAGCACACCGGCCGTGAAGGGATCCAGCCCACCGGCGTCCCGGAATGCGCCCATGAACGCGACGAACTGCACCACCTGGATCAGGGGACCCGGCGTGGTCTCGGCCATGCCCAGGCCATCGAGCATTTCGCCGGGAGCGAGCCAGCTGTAATTCTGGACTGCTTCCTGCGCCATGTACGCGAGTACCGAATAGGCGCCGCCGAAGGTCACTACGGCGAGCTTGGAGAAGAACAGGCCGATCTGCGTGAAGACACTGTCGGTGCCCAGCACCAGGACGAGCGCGCCCAGCGGCACGAACCACAACGCCGACCAGAATGCTGCTACCCGAAAAGTGCGCCCCCAGGTCGGCCGGGCGAGGTCCTGCCGAGATTCGTGCAACATGGCGTCGACGGCCGGGGTGGCCATGCCGGCTTCGGGTCGATATTCCTTGATGACCACGAACTTGCCGGGATGGAATCGGTTGCCGAGCAGGCCAACCAGCGCTGCGGCAACGATGATCAACGGAAAGGACACGTCCAGGAAGAAGATCGCCACGAAAGCTGTTGCCGCGATCAGGTACATAGCGCCGTTCTTGAGGGCGCGCTTGCCGATGCGCAGGACGGCCTCGACAACCACTGCCAGCACGGCGGCCTTGATGCCGAAGAAAATGGCCTGCACCACCGACAGGTCCTGGAAGCTGGCATACAAGAGACTTAGTGCCAGGATGCTCAGGAACCCGGGCAGCACGAACAGGAGGCCCGCCACCAGGCCGCCGGCGGTGCGATGCAGGAGCCATCCAATGTAAGTGACGAGTTGTTGCGCCTCCGGACCGGGGAGCAGCATGCAGTAGTTCAGCGCGTGCAGGAAACGGCTTTCGCTGATCCACTTTTTCTCTTCGACGAGGATGCGATGCATCACCGCGATCTGGCCGGCCGGGCCACCGAAACTCAGCGCCGCAACCCGCAGCCATACCACCAGCGCCGCCCGAAAAGAGACGTCGTGCCCGTACTTTTCACGGCTCACTACCCTTCCTCTGATGAGCCAGCCGCGACATCCAGCAGGTAGCCGGAATTCGGCACGGTGCGCAGCAGGCTAGGCTCGGCTGGATCGACTTCAATTTTCTGGCGCAGCCGATGCACCAGTTGCTTGAGCAATTGCCGGTCGCCGCCAGCCCGGTTTCCCCATACGTGCACCAGGATCCGGTCGGTCGGCACCGTGCGCCCCGCCTGTGCGAACAGCAATTGCAGGAATCGCGCCTCGAGCGGGGTCAGGCGCACGGCGCCCGCGGCCAGGCCCTCCAGCACCAGGTCATCGGGTCGCAGCGACAGCGCGCCAATCGTCACGGTGCCGGCAGCCTCGAGACCCACCCGGCGCAGCAGCGCCTTGACGCGGGAAATCAGCACCCGGGGGCTGAACGGCTTGGTCAGGTAATCGTCAGCGCCGCTTTCCAACATGCGGACGATATCCTCTTCCTCGCTGCGCACGGTCAGGGCGATCACCGGCATGGCGCTGGACTCGCGCAGCCGCCGCACGACCTCGAAACCGTTCATGCGCGGCATGTTGATATCCAGCACCATCAGGTCCGGCCGCTCGGCCTCGACCTGCCGCAGCGCCGCCTCGCCGTCGCCGGCCTTGATGACCAGGAAACCGGACTGCTGCAACGCGAAGCCGGTGACCGCGAGCAGATCCGGATCGTCATCCACCAACAGGATCTTCATGCCGGCGCCTCCCGGGGCAACACCACCTCGGCGTGCGCGCCGCCGCCCTGGCGCGGGCTGAGACTGGCACGTCCACCGTGACGCTCGACGATCGAGCGAACGATGTAAAGGCCGAGTCCCAGGCCGCTCTCCTCAGGGTCCTCGCCGCCGGAGCGATGGAACCGTTCGAACAATGCCGCGGCATCATCCGCCAGCAGGCCCGGACCCTGGTCATCGACCCAGAACGTCACTCCGCCCTCCTCATTTGCCTTGCCGCCTATGCGGATGACGCTGCCTGCGGGCGCGAACTTGCTGGCGTTCGCCAGCAGGTTCACCAGGACCTGGGTAAGCCGCTGCTGGTCGCCCCGGATCGCGGGCAGGGCGTCGAGCGCCTCCACGGCGATACGTTGGCCTCGCTGGTTCACGAGCGGCTCGATCAACTCCCGGGCGCCCTGCACCACTTCATCAATGCGTACCTCGTGATGACGAATGCCGAGTTGTCCGGACTCGATGCGGACGCTCTCGAGCAGGTTGTCGATCAGCCAGGTGAGGCGCTGCACGCCACGCTCCAGGGACGCCACGAGTTCCCCTTGCGCACCAGGCGGCATGACGCCGATGCCGTCCCTGAGCAGCTCGATCGAGGCCAGCTGGGCGGACAGTGGGGTCCGGAATTCATGCGAAATGTTGGCCAGCACGGTATCGCGGGTCCGCCGCACGGCCTCGAGATCGGTTTCGTCGCGCAATACCTGCACCTGGATGCCGTCGCTGGGTGCCGCGCTCGACAGGACGACGCGGCGCACCCTGTCCGGACGGATTTCGAGTCGCTCCACCGCCTGGGCCGCGCCCTCCCGGCGCGCCTGCAGTATCGGACACGCGTGCTCGCAGGGCCGGCGACCCTGTTTATCGCGCGCCGGCTTGAGTACGTCGCCACAAAACCGGCCTTGCGCAGCCGCAGAGTCGACCTGCAACAATCGCTCGGCTTGCGGGTTCAGGAAGCGGATGCGTCGGGCGTGGTCGACCGCGTAAACCCCTTCCACGATGCCGCCGAGCACTGCCTTGGCCTGCGCCTCGCGCTGGCGGAGTTCGCCGGTCAGCTCGACCAGGTTGCTGCGCATCTCCTCCATGGTAGTGGCCAATACGCTGATCTCCCTACCCCCGGTGATCGGGATCGCAGTCGCGAGGTCGCCGGCGCCGAGACGCCGCGCCGCTTCGGTCAAACGCTGGATGTCGGCAATCCAGTAGCGGCCGATCAGCAACGTCGCGCCAATGGCCAGCAACCCGACGCTCACCGCGACAACCAGGATCCGCTGGGTCATTCGCGTCACGCGCCGCATCACCTGGTCGACCGGCACACTGGCGTGCAGCAGCGCCACGGTCTCGCCGGTCGCCGACACCACCGGTTGGCTGGCGCCGTAGACCGCGAGTGCGGGCAGGTGCGCCGAGACCGCCTCGCCCCGCGCCAGCGCGCCGGCATCGAGAAGCTCGAACGGCTCGCCTCGCGCGCCCCGCGCCACGAAGTCGACCAGCTCGATAGCCAGCCCGGCATGCTCGCTCAAGCGCGCCGCGAACCGGGCATCCATCGCCCGTACTGCAACCACCATGACCTCGGGATGACCCACTGCCGTGGTGCGCGCCCCGTAGAGCGCCAGGCCAGGGAGCGCGCCAGTCACGATGAAACTGTCCCCCTGTTCGGCCGCGGCGGCGAGGACCAGGTCCCAATCGATGCGCTCACCGAACGTGGCGAGCCGCGATCCATTACGCACGACCGCACAGCCGTCAAATGCCGCGCCCTCGCAGTAACGCGCAAGGTAATCCGGCAACGCCTCCGGCACGGCCATGCCGAGCAACCGGTGCAGGGTGGGTCGTTCGCTCAACACCCGTACGGCCACTACCGTTTCCTCGATGCCCTGGCGCAACCCCTCGCGGGCTGTCGACAGGCCGAGCTCCACCCGGGTGAGCGCCTCTGCCTCGGCGAGGCGCTCCACGGTACGGATGCCAAACACCGACACCGCCGCGACCGCCAGCGTGATCAGCAGGATAGTGACAATCGCAAGTCGGCCGGCCAGCCCGGGTTTTCTGAATTGCATGAGTGCGGATGTTCGCACAATCGAGGCCGGTCGGCGGGGTTCAGGCGACCGCGCGATGCCGTGCCTCGGCTACCGACGCCACACCCGACCGGGCGCGCGGCCGCGCGCACGTGATCAGCAATGCACCGACCGGCGTGCGCTCAATGCACATCTCCACGACAGGCCCCAGCATCTCGCGGGCGCCTGCCGGCGATACCGCCCCAAGCGCCAACAGCACCGGGCCCGATGCCTGGCGGAGCCTTGCGCGCAATGCCGGCTGCAGGTCGAGCGGCTGGAGTTCCGTGCGCAGGTCCAGACCGTGATGATCGAGGGCGGCACGCCGCAGGTCGAGCAACATGCGGTAGCGGCCGCCGCGTACCGGCCGAGGCAGGTCGGGTACCAGCAACGTAGCCTCCATGGGCAGGTACCGAAGAAGGCTCGCCCCGATGCTTAGCAGGCGCTCTCGCGCGGCACGTGCCGATTGGCTGCGCATCCACATCTGGCGCAACGGACCATCCGGGTTACGTAACAGCAACACCTGTCGGGCCCCGAGCTCCAGCAAGTGGTGCACCGCGTCGACACCCTCCCGTCCCCAGCCGGAAACCACGCACAGCGCCGTGGGGGGCAGCACCGCGCCCGGCTTGAGCGCCGCAACAAGACTCGGCGTCACCTGCATACCCGCCGCCAGCGCGCGCACCATCTTGCTGTCCGCGAGCGCCTTTGCTTCGGTTCCCGATCCCGCCGCGAGCCACAGGCTGCTCAGCTGGCTGGGCAGGACGTGAATCCGGCGCAACCCGATGACGACCCGCTCACCGGGCGCCAGCGGCGCCAGGCGCGCCTGTGCGGCCGGTCGCATCACCAGCATCGATGTAGCGCTGATGGCCGCGTCCGAAGTATCGCCGATATCGGGTCCAAGGCCTTCGCAGCTCACGTGCAATCGCTGGGCCTGGCCGCTGCGCTCGATCCGCTCGATGGTTCCGGTGGCCATGACAGGCCCGGGCAGATCGTTGGCGATGGTCGCCAGCGCAACATCCTCCGGCCGAACCAGCACAGTCGCGTAGCTCGGCATCGCTCGGATTGGAAGCTGATCAGCCAGCGGGAACAACCGCTCGCCCAAGCGCACGCCACCCCGTTCGAGCTGCCCGGTGAGCAGGTTCACTGCGCCGAGCGCGCTGGCTGCAAAGCGCGTGCGCGGCCGCAAGTAGAGGGCTTCCGGGTCGCCGGTTTCGAGGACGCGTCCCGCGGACATCACGCCCATGCGGTCCGCCAGGCGCATGGCAACCGTGGGTTCTGTCGTAGTAAGGAGCACGGTGGTGTTGAAACGCTGCTTCGCCTGCTCCAGCGCGACCTGCAGCTCCTCAAGCTCGTGGGGATCAAGCCCGGCGCACGGGTCCTCCAGCAACAGCAAGCGCGGGGTGCGCGCAAGCGCCCTCGCGATCGCAGCCCGGTAACGCTGCGCGGCCGACATCCGATTGAACAGCGCCGGCTGGCTCAGCACGATGCCGATATGCCGCAACCTGGCGGGAACGCGAGTCACGTCGCGTCCGTCAAGTAGTACGCGGCCGTGATCGACCGGGCAGAAGCCGGCGATCACGCGCAGCAGCATTCCCTTGCCGGCCCCCTCGGGGCCGAGCAACACGAAGCGTTCGCCGGACGCGATGCTCAGCGTACAGTCATTGACGAGGGCGTCGTCCCCGTCGTGCACCGAGACCTGCTCAAGCCTGATGGACACGCGGCTCACCCGGTCGCGACGGGGGAACTATGGGGGCCGTTTTGGTCTCGCGCGGAAAGATACTGCAATGCATCGGCTTCAGCACCAGCCGAGCCTCCCGCTTGAAGTGCCGTGCGTCCTTGTCCAGGTGCGGCAACTCCACCTGCAACTTTTCGTTCGTGGCGACCATGCGTGCTTCGGCGCGCACCAGCGGGCCGGTCCGCAAGACGTTCTCGACCACCACCTCGATACCGGCCTCGCCCGGCGCGGCGATCCGCAGGTCACCGGGCCGGACATACAGCGACGCCGGGCCCGGCGGATGCAGCGTATCCGTGCGCAGCACGCCCGCCTGGCCGGCCAGGGACACATCGCGCCCCCGCACTTCGACCGGCAGTATGTTGGCGCTGCCCAGGAACTCGAAAACGAAGGGCGAGGCCGGCGCCTCGTAAAGCGCGTCCACGCTGCCGACCTGCGCCACTCGCCCACGATCCATCACCACGATCCGGTCGGCGACTTCCATCGCCTCCTCCTGGTCGTGCGTCACGAACACCGTCGTGATCTGCAACTCATCATGCAGCCGACGCAGCCAGCGTCGCAGCTCCATGCGCACGCGCGCATCCAGCGCACCAAAGGGCTCGTCGAGCAGCAGCACGCGGGGCTCCACAGCCAGTGCGCGCGCCAGCGCCACCCGCTGGCGCTGCCCGCCTGACAGCTGCGCCGGGTAGCGGTTCCCAAGTCCTTCCAGTTGCACCAGGTTCAGCAATTCCTCGACCCGGGCATCGATCTGGGCTTGCGGCAGCCGCTTCGACCGTTCCTTGACCGACAGCCCGAACCCTATGTTTTCCTTGACGCGCATGTGCTTGAACAACGCGTAGTGCTGGAAGACGAAGCCCACCCCGCGGTGACGCGGATGCATGGACGTCACGTCCTGGTCGAAGAACTGGACATCCCCCCGGTCGGCGCCTTCCAGGCCGGCAATGATTCGCAACAGCGTGGTCTTGCCGCAGCCCGAGGGGCCGAGCAAGGCCACGAGCTCGCCGGTATCGATGCGCAGCGACACGGCATCGAGCGCGCGGAATGCGCCGAAGTACTTATCGACGCAGTTGATGTTTATGCTCATGCCAGTCGCTCCTGGAGTTGCGCAAGGCCTTGCTGTTCGGCGTGCGCCTGTTCACGCGCTGCGCGCCATTCCAGCACGCTCTTGACGACGAGGGTCACGACTGCAAGCCCGGCCAGCAGCGAAGCCACCGCGAACGCGGCTGCCAGCTGGTACTCGTTGTAGAGAATCTCGACGTGCAGCGGCATGGTGTTGGTCTGGCCGCGGATCTTGCCGGACACCACGCTGACCGCGCCGAATTCGCCCATCGCGCGGGCATTGCAGAGGATCACGCCGTACAGCAATGACCACTTGATCGCCGGCAAGGTAACGCGGAAGAAGGTCTGCCACCCCGATGCCCCGAGCGTCAGCGCCGCTTCCTCGTTGTCCGTGCCCTGCTCCTGCATGTGCGGTATCAACTCGCGGGCCACGAACGGGAAGGTGACGAACGCGGTTGCCAGGATAATGCCCGGCACCGCGAACACGATGCGCATCTCGTGCTCCATCAGCCACGGCCCGAACCAGCCATGTGCGCCGTACATCAGCACGATGATGAGGCCGGCGATCACGGGCGAGACGGCGAACGGCAGGTCGATCAGCGAAATCAGCACCTGCTTGCCGCGAAACTGGAACTTGGTAATCGCCCAGGCGGCGCACACGCCGAACAACACGTTCACCGGCACCGAGAAGGCGACCACGATCAAGGTCAGCCGGATTGCCGCCAGCGCATCGGGCTCGGTGATGCTGGCAAGGTACACCCCCAGGCCCAGCCGCAGCGCCTCGTGAAACACCGCATACAGCGGCATCACCAGGAAGAAGCCGAGGAACGTCAGCACCAGTGCCAGGATGCCGTAACGCACCCAGCGCGGCTCCGCCAGCGCGGGATTTACCTTGCGTGTCGCCATCAGTGCGCCCGTCCCCGCGTTCCGCTCCACACTTGCAGCATGTTGATCACCAGTAGCATCGAGAATGCGAACAGCAGCATCACGCAGCCGAGGGCCGCGGCGCCGGCGAAGTCGTACTGCTCGAGGCGAATGATGATGAGCAGCGGCGTGATCTCGGTCCGGAACGGAATATTGCCGGCGATAAACACCACGGAGCCGTACTCACCAACGGCGCGCGCGAAGGCCATGGCAAAGCCGGTGAGAATGGCGGGCAACAGCGACGGCAGCAGCACCCGGCGGAAGGTCTGCCAACGGGTGGCGCCGAGGCTGGCCGCGGCCTCCTCGATTTCGGCCTCCAGGTCCTGCATCACGGGCTGCACCGTGCGCACCACGAATGGCAGGCCGATGAACGTCAGCGCGATGATGACGCCGATCGCGGTGTAGGAAATGCGGATGCCGAAGGGCTCAAAATACTGGCCCACCCAGCCGGTGGTGGCGTAGATCCCGGTCAACGCGATACCGGCGACTGCGGTCGGCAGGGCAAACGGCAGGTCCACCAGCGCGTCGATGACCCGCTTGCCCGGGAACTCGTAACGCACCAGCGCCCAGGCCGTAAGCACGCCAAAGAACAGGTTGATTACCGCCGCGATCAGCGAGGCGCCGAAGCTCAGTTGATAACTGGCCACGGCGCGCTCGCTGGACACCAGCGCCCACAGTTCGGCCCACGACAGCTCCAGCGCCTTCGCGAACATGGCCACGAAGGGGATCATCACCAGCAGGCTCATGTAGGTGAGCGCAAAGCCCATCGTCAGGCCAAAACCCGGGATGACAGAGCGGCGCCGCTTCATCTTCGGGGTCGTGTGCTCCAGGGCAAGGGTGCTCACACCGAAACCCTGTTACCGTCGCGGCCGGTAAATCTGGTCGAAGCTGGCGCCGTCGGCGAAGTGCGCCTGGTTGGCCTTCGCCCAGCCGCCGAACACATCCGTAATGGTGAACAGCTCGAGCGCGGGGAACTGGCCGGCGTATTTCTCGAGAAACGCCGGGTTGGCCGGCCGGTAGTAGTTCTTGCCGATAATGTCCTGCGCCTCGTCCGAGTAGAGGTACTCCAGGTACGCCTGGGCCACATCCAGGTTCCCCTTGCGGCGAGCATTGGCCTCTGCGACCGCCACGACCGGCTCCGCCAGGATGGACACCGGCGGCACGACCAGCTCGAGTCCGGCCTCGTCGATTTCGCGCGCGCCGAGCAGGATCTCGTTCTCCCAATTGATCAGCACGTCGCCCATGCGCCGCTGGATGAAGGTATTGGTGGCGGCCCGCGCAGCGGGGTCCAGCACCGGCACGTTGCCGTAGATGGCGGTGACGAACTCCTGCGCCTTGGCCTGCGCAGCCGCAACCTCCGTCGCATGGGCCGGATCATTCAGTTGCGTGACGAAATCCTCGCCCAGCTCCCGGCGCAGCGCATAGCCCCACATCGCGAGGTAGTTCCAGCGCGCCACGCCCGAAGTCTTCGGGTTCGGCGTAATGACTGCTACGTCCGCCCGGGTGAGGTCGGACCAGTCACGAATGTTCTTCGGGTTGCCCTTGCGCACCAGGAAGGCCAGGGTCGACTGGTAGGGGGCACTGTTGTGGGGCAGCTTGCTCTGCCAGTCGGCCGGGATCCGCCCGCTGCGCTCGACGATCGCGTCGATGTCCGCAGCCAGGGCCAATGTCACTACATCCGCGTTCAGCCCGTCGATCACTGCGCGGGCCTGGGAGCCAGAGCCTCCATGCGACTGGTTGATGGTCACGCGTCGCCCGGTCTGTTCCTGGTAATGACGTGCAAAAGCGGCATTGAATTCCTGGTAAAGCTCGCGCGTCGGGTCGTAGGACACGTTGAGCAGCGTGTGCTCCTGCGCGGCTACGGCACTACCGATCGAGAGGGCGGCAGCGGCAAGAATCAAGCGAGTGCGGATACCGGACATAGTGTTTGTTTCCTGGTCACGACGGGCGCGGTGCCGCCAATGCCCGAAACCCTAGCGACCCGGCGGTCACGCGGTCAGTCGCAACCTGGTGACAAAGTGGTGACAACGGCCGTCACCGAAATGGAACCTCGCTGCGACTGACCTGCTGACCGGCCAGGGGCTCGCGTACAGCACTCAAGACGAGTGCCACCTGTTAAACACGCCAAATGCCAAGTCAAGCGTGATCGAGGATGACGTGGCGCATTTTCAGCGTTGGCTTTGGCACTCGGGCCGGGCGGCGACGGCAGCTGAATTTTCGGCGCGACGAGACTACAGCCGCTACCTGCAACGCACGCTCTACGATGCGGCTGCCCAGGCGTTGGGCTGGGGAAGCGGGCTGAGCGCCCGGCTCGGTCGGCGCGCCACCGGGATCGACCGTCGGCATGGCGATTTCCGCGTCCGCCTCGATGACGGCGAGGTCATCGACTGTACGGATGTCGTGATCGCTACCGGCTACGCACCGCCGGCCGATCCATTGGCCGGCATGCTGCCCTTCGATAGCCAGCGCTACGTACGCAATCCGTGGCAACACGGGTCCGTACCCAAGATAGCTCCCACCGACGGCGTACTGCTGATAGGCACCGGCCTGACCATGGTCGACATCGCGCTATCGCTGCACAGGCGCGGGCACCGGGGCCGCCTGCACGCCATTTCCCGCCGCGGCCTGCTGCCCCGCGGACACAGCGTGAATGCCGCGTCGTTGCCGTTCGATCTGCGCGAGAGGCTCTACTCCGCCCTTGCGTGTGACAGCCTGAGCCAGTTGCTGCGGGCCGTGCGGGAGGGCGCCAGGGAGGCGGCGGCCGCGGGGCTTGGGTGGCAAGTCGTCATCGATGCACTGCGCCCGCTGTCACAGGGAATCTGGCGGGATCTCAGCGAGGCCGACCGGCGCCGCTTTCTCCGGCACCTGCGCCCCTACTTCGATGCGCACCGCCACCGGGTTCCCCCGGAGCAAGCCGGCATCCTGGCCTCGATGGTGGCCGAGGGCCGCCTGCAAATTCGCGCCGGCCGGATTGCCGGCGCCGCTGACTGCGGCGACATGATCGTGGTCAACCAGCAACTGCGAGGCACGTCGACCATCCGCAACGAGCCTTACCGGTCGGTGATCAACTGCACCGGCGCAACACTCGCCACCGTTGGCGGGCAAACCCTGGAGGGCCGGCTGATCGCCAAGGGCCTGCTGGTCCCCGACGACAACGGGCTGGGATACCAGTACAACGGGGCCGGCGCCGTCCGCGGAGCACAAGGCGACGTCCCTGGCTTGTACCTGATCGGCCCGGCCTGCCGCGCGGGCTGTTTCGAACACACCGCAATCCCGGAGTTGCGCCGACAGGCCGCTGAACTTGCGCGCGTGATCGCGCGGCGCCGTCGCACAGTACTTGCTTCGAGCTGGATGCCGACAACGGCATCGGCCCGCCCGATTCAGCCACTTCCCTGGCAGCGAATCGCGAAGCGGCCCACCTTGTTCGTCAACAACCATGGAGACTTGCAGCGATGAGAGTACGAATCGCCGGGGAAAAAGGGCTGTGGCTGGCCGGCCTGCTGGCGCTGACGTGCGGCAGCGCCGCCTGGGCGCAGCCGGAAATCAGCCTGAGCGGC
>JBLRWC010000046.1:0-18595 GCA_047921455.1 Gammaproteobacteria bacterium | reverse complement strand
GGCGGCGGCTGTGGCCCCCGGCTTTCGACGCGGTAGGCCGCCGCGTCGAAACGCCGGGTGAGCCAGCGAAACGTCGTCGTGAAACGCGGCCACAGGGTGGCGTTGCGCCCGCTGACCGGGTGCAGGTACCAACTGCGGCAGCCGCCGCTGTTCCACACCGTGCGCCCCAGGCGCTGTTGCAGTCGCTCGTTCCAGGCTCGCTGGGCCTCCGCGCGAACATCGATCACGGCGGTCCCGCTTTGTTGCATCCAGCGCAGGGCATCGACCACGTAACGGATCTGGCCCTCGATCATCAGGATCACGGAATTGTGGCCCAGGGCGGTGTTGGGCCCGAGCAACGTGAAAAAATTCGGGAAGCCGGCGACCGTCGTGCCCTTGTAGGCGGCCGGGCCCTCGGCCCAGAGCCGGTTCAGGTCCTGGCCGTCACGACCGATGATCATACCGGCAGGCACCGGCGCGGTAGCCTGGAAACCGGTACCCAGGATGATGACGTCGGCCGGCCGCTCGACGCCGGCGGCATCGGTGACCGAGTCCGTGCCCACGGCACGGATGGGCGTGGTGACGAGCTCGACATTGGGCGCACTGATCGCCGGGTAAAAATCGTTCGACAGCAACACCCGCTTGCAGCCCATCGCGTAATCGGGCGTCAGCTTCGCCACCAGCGCCGGGTCGTCGACCTGGCGCCGCAAGTGCCGCTGGGCCTTGCGCCGGTGCAGCAGCGTCAGCCGCGGAAACCGGGCGAATGCCGGCAGGCGCGTTTCCAGCAGCAGGAACAGGCTCAGCCGCACCAGCCAGCGGGCTGGCGGAAACCAGCGGTAGAGCGCCCGGGTGGCCGGCCGGATAGCCCGATCCGGCTTGGGCAGGATCCATTGCGCGCTGCGCTGGTACACATCGAGCTGCTGCGCCGCGCGCTGGAGGTGCGGCACGAACTGGATCGCCGAGGCGCCGGTGCCGATGACGGCCACGCGCTTGCCGGACAACGCGAGCTCATCCGGCCACTGCTGGGAATGGACCACCGGGCCGGCAAATTTTTCCAGGCCGGGGATGTCGGGCCAGGCGGGACGCGACAGGCCGCCAATAGCGGACACCAGCACATCAGCGGTACGCAGCTGGCCGTGCTGATCGGTCACCCGCCAGTGCCGCGCGCCCTCGTCCCAGCGCGCCTGGGTGACCGTGGTATTGAAGCGAAGGTGCGGCGCCAGCCCATGACGGTCCACGCAGTCGGCCAGGTAGCGCTGTATTTCCGCCCGCGGCGCGAACTGCCGTGACCAGTCGGGCCGCGGCACAAATGAAAACGAATACAGGTGGGATTGCACGTCGCAAGCGCAGCCCGGGTAGCGGTTGACCCACCAGGTGCCGCCCACCCCCGCCGCGGCCTCCAGGATGATGAAATCTTCCTCGCCGGCGGCCCGCAGCTTGATGCCCAGGCCCAGCCCGGAGAACCCGGCGCCGATGATCAGCACGCGGGTGTGGGGCGCCGCCGCGGCGGCAGATGTATCCAGGTCAGCATTCATACAGGTCACGTATCCGCAAATGGAGCCCGGTAGCCGGGAGCGGCGAACCCGGGCGATGATACCTGCCGGGCCGGCGGCCCGAGCGATTGCGCAGGGCGCAGCCCGGCCCGAACGGCCAATGCTGGGCTACAATCAGAAAAATTGCCAGAAGGAACGCCACCTTGCGTAACGCCACCATCACCGGCTGGGGCAAGTGCATGCCGCCGGCCGTGTTGTCCAACGACGACATCGCGACTTTCCTCGACACGGACGACGAGTGGATCACCAGCCGCACCGGCATCAGCGAGCGGCGTATCTCGCACGTGCCCCTCGGCGAGCTCGGTTATGTCGCCGCAAGGCGCGCATTGGCCTGCGCTGGCCTGCAGGCCAAGGATCTCGACCTCATTATCTTCGGCACGTGCAGCTTCGACGAACAGGTGCCAAACATGGCCTCGGGCGTGCAGAAACGACTTGGTGCGGACAACGCCGGTGCCATGGACGTCAACACCGCCTGTACGAGCTATCTCTATGGCCTGGCGACCGCGAGCGCGATGATCTCCCAGGGCCTCGTCAACAACGTGCTGCTCATCGGGGGCGAGCTCATCTCGCCGCTCATGGACTGGACCAACCGTGGCGTGGCGGTGCTGTTCGGCGATGGCTGCGCGGCGACGATCCTCCAGCCGACCGAGGCCGACGAGGGGGCGCTCGAGCACAAGCTCGGTTGCTACGGCGAGGTTCGCGAAATCCTCCAGGTGCACGGCATGGGCCAGCGGTATGCCAACCGTGACTGGGTGCTCGGCGACACCCAGTGGAATTTCGAAGGACAGGAGATCTTCAGGCGCGCCGTGGTCGGCATGAGCCGGGCCTGCGAAACCGTGCTCCAGGCAAGCGGCCTCGGTCCCGACGACATCGATCTCGTCGTGCCGCACCAGGCCAACCTGCGCATCATCGAGGCCGTCGCGAAGCGCGCCGGCGTCCCGATGAGCCGCTGCTTCGTCAACGTGGAACGCTACGGCAATATGTCGGCAGCCACGGTACCCGTGGCGCTGGTCGAGGCGCTCGAGACCGGGCGCGTCAAGCCCGGCGCCAACCTGTTGCTGACCGGCTTCGGCGCGGGCCTCACCTGGTCCGCCCACATACTGCGCTGGGGCGAGCGCACCACGCCGCTGGGGGAAAGCGACGCCGACCTGCCGCCCCTCGAGCGCAGCGCGCTCGAAATCGTGCAGGGCCACCTCGCGGCCAAGCGCGGCAGCAGGGAATAACGACGTCCATTCGCCAGGCGTGGCCGACCCGAACATGCTTCAATGGGCGCGAAATACCACGGCCTCGAAGTCGCACGGTTCCCGGCTGCACGCAGCCATGCGTCCCCGCCCTGAGAGCGTTCGGGAATTTCCCCGTCCCGCGCGGAGCGTCGCCCAGCTGTCAACTTTCTGTAACATGCCTGATATCTAATGCGCGCAGGTTCGATACCGGAATAGGCCGATGACAATCCATATCCTGTTCGTCGAGGACGACGCCGCAGTCCGGGAAGTGGCGTCGCGGCCGCTGCGCAAAGCCGGCTTCCACGTCACCGAAGCCGGTGACGTGAAGCAGGCGAAACAGGCCCTGCTCGAGGAATTGCCGGACCTGGTGCTGCTTGACTGGATGCTGCCCGACACCAGCGGCGTGGAGTGGGCGCGCAGCTTGAAATCCGCACCCCATACCCGCACCCTGCCGATCATCATGTTGACCGCGCGGGGCGAGGAGGAGGACCGCGTCCGGGGATTGGAAGTCGGTGCCGATGACTACGTCACCAAGCCGTTTTCTCCCCGCGAGCTCGTGGCGCGGATCCGCGCTGTATTGCGGCGCACGACGCCGACCACCAGCGACGAACCGGTGGAGGTCGACGGCCTGCGGCTCGATCCCGTCAGCCACCGGGTCACGGCCCAGGGCCGCCCCCTGGAAGTGGGACCGACAGAATATCGCCTGCTGCATTTTTTCATGACCCACGAGGATCGCGTCTTCACGCGCCGGCAATTGCTGGATAATGTCTGGGGCACAAACGTCTATGTCGAGGAACGCACGGTCGATGTCCACATCCGTCGCTTGCGCGTGGTGCTGGCCGACTCCGGCCTCGATGGCATGGTGCAGACTGTGCGAGGCGCGGGTTATCGTTTCTCCCGGCAACCCTGAAGTACCGCGCATACTGCGCCGGACAGCATGACGCAGCGGTACGAATGGCCATGAAACCGCATAATCCCTGGCCGGCATTCGTCGTCAGGATGCTGCTGGCCATGCTGGCGGTGGTACTGCTCGGCTGGTTTACCGGCCACTGGATACTCATGTTCCTGCTGGGCGCCCTCGCGGCCATCGCCTGGAACCTGGTCAACCTGCGGCGGCTGGAATACTGGCTGCGGCTCGGCCGGAAGCTGGAGCCGCCACAATCCGTGGGGCTCTGGGGAGCGATTTTCGACGGCCTCCACCGGATGCGGAAACGCGCTCGTGACCGGGACAAGCAGCGCCGCAAGCTGGTACGCAACTACCGGGACTCGGTCCGGGCCATGCCCGACGCCACCGTGGTGATGGACCTCGAGTACCACATCGAGTGGTGCAACCAGGCGGCGCGCGAGTTGCTGGGCCTGCAGTGGCCGCGCGATGAAGGCCAGCTGATCGGCAACATTTTCCGCCGCCCGGAATTCGTCACGTTCCTCGCCCAGCCAACGGATCGCGCCCGGATGCTGACGCTGCGCTCACCAGTGGATGCACAGTTGTGGCTCGAACTCCGCCTGGTGCCCTACGCCAAAAAGCGCCACCTGCTGCTGGCGCGTGACGTCACCGCACTGAAGCGGCTGGAAACCATGCGGCGGGACTTCGTCGCCAATGTTTCCCATGAACTGCGGACCCCGCTGACCGTGATCTACGGCCTGGCCGAAAACATGGACGAAGAAACAGCCGCGCACCCGGAGCTCGCGCGCTCCGTGCAACTGCTGCACGAACAAACACGGCGGATGAAGAACCTGGTGGATGACCTGCTGATGCTGTCGCGCCTCGAGACGGACGATCGCCCGGTCGACGCTGCCTGGGTCGATGTCCCCGAGATGCTGGCGAAGCTGGCTGACGAAGCCCGGCTGCTGTCGGCGGAACGTAGCCACGAGATAACGCTCAAGGCTGTGCCGGGGCTGCTGCTACGGGGCAATGAGCGGGAATTGCACAGCGCATTTGCGAATCTCGTGTTCAACGCAGTCCACTACACACCGGCCGGCGGCCGGCTGGACCTGCGCTGGCATGCCGATGAATCGGGCGCGCATTTCGAGGTGCGCGATAACGGCATCGGCATCGAGCCGCAGCATATCGAGCGGCTCACCGAGCGTTTTTACCGGGTCGACAAGGGTCGCGCCCAGTGCAACGGCGGCAGCGGCCTCGGCCTGGCCATCGTCAAGCATGTGCTGCTCCGTCACAGCGGCCGCCTCGACATCAGCAGCCAACCGGGCCAGGGCAGCACGTTCACCTGTTCGTTCTCCGACAGGATCGTGCGCCGGCCAGCACCCGCCGCGGCATCCTGAGTCTTGTTCATGTCGATGTGCAAAAAAGCGTTTTGTCTCGCCATCGCCCTGCTGTATTGCGGGACGGTCGCCTGCGCCACCGACGCACCCCCGGCGACCGCCACGCCGGACGCCGAGGCGCGCGCGCACGAATACCTGGCGCAAAGCCCCCCCGACTGGGCGGCCGCGCGCGCTGCCTTCGAGGCGGCGGCCGAAGCCGGCTCGCCGTCGGCGATGAGCTATCTCGGCTGGCTGCACGAGCAGGGCCACGGCACCCCGCGTGACGGCGCCCGGGCAGCCGAGTGGTATGCCCGGGCGGCGAACGCCGGCGCCCATGCCTTCGCGGTCAAGCTCGGCTGGATGTATCTCGGCGGTGACGGCGTACCGCGCGACCGCGCCCTGGCCGAACGCTGGTTTCTGCAGGCCATCGAGGCCGGGCATGTCCCCGCGCGGCTCGCCTGGGCGTCGGTGCTGATCGCCGATGCGCTTGGCGAGCAGGAGTCCGAACACGTCGGCGAGGCGCGCGCGCTGCTCGAGAGCGCGCTCGAGGACGGGCTCACGCTGGCGGCGTATTTCCTGGCGCGCCTGTACATCGAGGGCATCGGCGGGCATCCGGTCGACGATGACATGGCGATCCACTACACGCGGATCGGCGCACAGGATGGCCATGCCCGGATGCAGGGCTGGCTGGCCCAGATGTACATGGAAGGCCGGGGCGCCGACCAGGACCTGCTGACCGCGGCGAAATGGGCCAACCTCGCGGCCGCCAACGGGGACAACCTTGGTCAACAGTTGCGCGTCGCGCTGGAAGCGGACCTCACGCCCGCGGAAATCGATGCAGTTCGGCAGCGCGCCCTCGCCTGGGCGCTGGAACATCGCTGAGCCGGCCCGCCATGCTACGCGTCATTCTTTTCAGTCTCGCGATGCTCGTGCTGGTATACCTCGGCGCGCGCGCCTGCGGCCTGACGCCGGAACAGGTCGAGGATCGCGTCCTGCTGGCTGAACTCAACGCTGCGGAAGGCGCCGCCTATCGCAGCGCCAACGCCCGGCGGGCCGGCGTCGTGACCCTGGCCAGCGGCCTGCAGGTGGAAATCCTGCACACCGGCGCCGGACCGGTTCCCACCGACGATGACTGGGTCGAGTTGCATTACCGCGGCTGGCGCCTCGACGGCCGCGAGTTCGAGAACTCCTGGCGCCGGCAGGAGCCGGTGACCGTGCTGGTGGCGCGCACGATTCCCGGCTGGCGCGAGGCGCTGGCGTCGCTCCCGGTCGGCACCCGGCTGCGGCTCGTGGTGCCCCCGGAACTCGCCTATGGACGGGCCGGCGGCGGCCACGTCGGCCCCGAGGAAACGCTGGTTTTTGAACTGGAATTGCTGGCGCTCGTGGCGCCGGAACCCGCGCGGGAGCAGGCCGAGTGGGAACGGCGGGTGCCCGGCCTGAACTGACTGCCGGACGAGCCCCCGGCTGTCATTTATTTGTCACATTTACTTCATATAGTTGTGACCCGCCGACGGGATACTGGCGTCAGCGAATCAAAGGCAATGGCCTCCCAGCCCGGCCTGTTCGTGACCACCATCCCAATCGAGGAACATTGATCATGATGATGAAGAAATCCCTGGTCCCGGGCGCCATTGCCGCCCTCGGCCTGTCCGTCTCCGTCGCCACCGCGGAAGTTGATCCGAACCTGCCTTCTTACGAGCGCGTCTCCGGCATCTCCGGGAACCTGAGCTCGGTCGGCTCCGACACCCTGAACAACCTCATGACCCTGTGGGCCGAGGAATTCGCGAAGTTCTACCCGAACGTGAACATCCAGATCCAGGGCGCCGGCACCTCCACCGCACCGCCGGCGCTGACGGAAGGCACTGCCAATTTCGGCCCGATGAGCCGCGGGATGCGTGACTCCGAGCAGCGCGCCTTCGAGGAACGTTTCGGCTACCCCGCCACGCTGGTGCCCGTCGCCATCGACATGATCGCGGTGTACGTGAACAAGGACAACCCGATCGAAGGCCTGTCGATCCCGCAGGTGGACGCGATTTTCTCCGCCACCCGCGCCTGCGGTCATGACAAGGACATCGGCACCTGGGGCGCGGCTGGCATGACCGGCGCCTGGGCGAACCGGGACATCACCCTTTACAGCCGCAACGCCGTCTCCGGCACTTACGGCTTCTTCAAGGAAAACGCGCTCTGCGGCGGCGACTTCAAGTCCAGCATCAACGAGCAGCCGGGTTCTTCCGCGGTAGTGCGCGGCGTCGAGCAGACCCTGAACGGCATCGGCTATTCCGGGATCGGTTATCGCACCTCCGGCGTGCGCGTGGTGCCGCTGGCCGCGACCCACGGTGGTGAGTTCTTCGAGGCGAGTGGCGACAACGCGGCTACCGGCGATTATCCGCTGGCCCGGTTCCTGTACGTGGCCGCCAACCAGCACCCGAACAACGGCTGGAACCCGATGGAGAAAGAATTTTTCCGGATGGTGCTTTCCAAGGAAGGGCAGGCTGTCGTCGACAAGGACGGCTACGTGACCCTGTCCGCTGCCGCCGCCGAGCGCTTCCGCAAGGAGATGAACCTCGACTGAGGTGGTTTGGATTGGTAGCCAAGGGCCCCGGTGTCTAGCATGCCGGGGCCCTTCGTTTCAGAGTCGAGTCAAAAACCAGGGGTAGAGCATGTCTGCATCGACGCGCGAAGAACCGCTTGCCGAGGGCTCGTTGCTCCCGAGCACGGAGCGGCGCCAGAAGCTGCGCAAGCAGCGTGCGCTCCGCGATGGCCTGTCGCGTTACGGCGTGGGCGCCAGCGGAATCGGTGTGATCTTCGCCCTGGCCCTGATTTTCGTTTACCTGTTCTACGAGACCCTGCCCCTGCTCAAGCCCGTGAGCGTGGAGCTGGCGACCGAATTCACAGTCGCGGAGGATGCCGACTCCGCCCCTTCCCTGCACCTGGTGCTGGACCGCTTCGAGCAGATCGGCGGTCGGTTTTCCGAATCGGGTGCCATCACCTTCTTCGACGCCGGCACCGGCGTGTTGCGCGAACGGCTGCAGATTCCGACCCCCGCGGGAGAGTCGGTGAACCGGTTCGGGCGCGCCGAGAACAGGCGCAGCCTGTTCGTTTATGGCTTTTCAGACGGCAGCGTGCTGCCGGTCAAGCTCGAATTCACCCAGCTATTCGTTGCCGGCCAGCGACAGATCCAGCCGGAACTCTCGTTTCCGCTCGGTGAGGAACCCATTCGCATCGGTAGTCGCGACGCCCAGGCCTACTCTGCCCTGGCGGTCGTCGAGGGACGTGGCGGCTATATCGTTGCCGGCGGCACCGACGAAGGCCACCTGGCCATGGCGCTGTTTTCCTCCCGGACCAACCTGATGACGGGCGCCGTCCAGGTGCAGCGTAATGACTTCAGGCTGCCCAACATCGGGCAGCCGGTGCGCCAGATCCTGGTCAACGAGTCGCTGCGCAACCTGTTCGCGATCGACGACCGCGGCCAGTTGTTCGTGTTCGACATTGTCGATCGCAACAACCCCTTCCTGATCGAGGAAGTGAACCTGGTCGACGCGGGGCAGCGGGTCACTGCGGCCGAGTTCCTCGTCGGTTCGCGTTCGCTGATAGTCGGCGGCTCGGACGGCACCGTCAGCCAATGGTTCCTCGTCCGGGACGAAGCAACCGGAACGCTGCGGATGGCCCGCGTGCGAACCTTCCAGGATCACCCGGGCGCGGTCACCTTCATTGAACCGGAGTACCTGCGCAAGGGTTTCCTGACCGGTGACGATGCCGGCAACGTCGGGCTGCATTACGCGACCTCCGGGGTCACCCTGGCGATGGAGGCGGTGGGCCAGGGCCCGGTTACGCGGCTGGCCATGGGGCCGAACAACAGTCGCGCCCTGGTTGCCACGGAAGGGACGGACCTGGTTCGTGTACTCGACATCGACAATCCGCACCCGCAGACGTCGCTGAGTTCGCTGTGGGGCAAAGTCTGGTACGAAGGTCGCACCGAGCCGCAGTACATCTGGCAGTCCTCCTCGGCCGATGACGCCTTCGAAGCGAAGTTCAGCATCGTGCCGCTGTCGATCGGCACCCTGAAGGCGGCGCTGTTCGCGATGCTGCTGGCGACGCCGCTGGCCATCATGGGCGCGATCTACACCGCGTACTTCATGTCCCCGGCCATTCGCCGCGTGGTCAAGCCGTCCATCGAGCTGATGGAGGCCTTGCCCACCGTGATCCTCGGCTTTCTCGCCGGCATCTGGCTTGCACCCTATATCGAGAACAACCTGCCGATTGTTTTTACCGGCGCGTTCGCCTTCCCGCTGACCATCCTGCTGGCCGGTTTCGCCTGGTCGCGCCTGCCGCAGGCCGTTCGGCGCCTGGTTCCCGGCGGCTGGGAGGCCGCGTTGCTGATCCCCGTCGTCATCGCCACCGGCTGGCTGGTGATCGCCAGCAGCCCGTGGATCGAGGTGGCGTTTTTCGACGGCTCGATGCGGCAGTGGTTCACCGAGGTCGGTATTCCCTACGACCAGCGCAACGCGCTGATCGTCGGCATGGCCATGGGCTTCGCCGTGATCCCGACCATCTTCTCCATCTCCGAGGATGCGGTGTTCAATGTGCCGCGGCACCTCACCCAGGGCTCGCTGGCGCTGGGCGCGACGCCATGGCAGACCGTCACCGGCGTGGTGCTGTTGACCGCGAGCCCCGGCATCTTTTCCGCGATCATGATCGGCTTCGGCCGCGCGGTCGGCGAAACCATGATCGTGTTGATGGCGTCCGGCAACAGCCCGATCGTCAATTTCAACCTGTTCGAGGGCATGCGCACACTGGCCGCGAACATCGCGGTGGAACTGCCCGAGACCGCCGTCGGCGGCACGCACTTCCGCGTGCTGTTCCTCTCGGCGCTCGTGCTGCTGTTGTTCACGTTTGTGCTGAATACGGCCGCCGAGATCGTCCGCCAACGCCTGCGCAAGCGCTATGCGTCGCTGTAACCCGGCTGCCGGATCGAGGATGACGGAATGAGAGAATGGTGGAAAAGCGGCGCGCCCTGGATCTGGCTCAACGGCGGCGCGGTAACGATCAGCATGATCATGGTGTTCGGGTTGTTGCTGCTGATCCTGGTCCGCGGCTTCGGCACGTTCTGGCCGCACGCGGTGCTGGAGACGACCTACCAGGCCCCCGGCGCCGACGGGCCCGAACAAGTGGTCGGCCTGCTGCGTCGTTCGGAAACGCTCACCGGCCAGGCGATCCGGGAAGCCGGGGTGGATATTCCTGCCGACCAGGTGCTGGTGACGCGACATCTCGTCAAGGCTGGCAATCGTGATCTCACCGGCCGGGACTTCGCCTACTACATCGACGACTTCATGGGCGAATGGCGCTATCCGGACGACATGACGGTCCTCGAGCGGCGCGAGTGGGGCGACTTTTTCGGCCGGCCGCTGCGCCTGCTCGAGAACGACACCACAGTCGCCGCGGGCGAGGGCTTGTGGCCTGAATTCCAGCAGCGGCTGCAACGCAGCAACGACTTGTCCGACGAGATCCGGAGCATCGAGCGCGGCGCCATCGGCACTATCAATTTCCGCATCGAGCGCGTGCGACTTGATCGGCGACGCGCGGAATTGCGCGGGGAACTGACGCCGGAAGTGGCGGCGCAGCTGGACCAGCGCCGGGCGGATTTACAGGCTGAATATGCCGTGCTGGAGACGCGCCTCAACCAGCTTTACGAGGAGGCCGCGCGCGACAGTATCGTGATGTGGGCTGCCGGCGACCGCGAAGTCACCATCCGCCTCGCCGACATCGTCAAGGCCTGGCAACCGAACGACATGTCGATACCGGCGAAACTCGCGTTCTACGCGCGCGCATTTTTCGACTTCATTTTCGGCTATCCGCGCGAGGCCAACACCGAGGGCGGTATTTTCCCGGCGATCTTCGGCACCGTGGTGATGGTGCTGGTGATGTCGATCATCGTCACACCATTCGGCGTGCTGGCCGCCATCTACCTGCGCGAATATGCCAAGCAGGGGTTGTTGCTGAAAACCATCCGCATCTCGGTGTACAACCTCGCCGGCGTACCCTCGATCGTATTCGGCGTGTTTGGCCTGGGCTTCTTCATATACTTTCTCGGCGGCGCGGTGGATCGGACGTTCTACCCGGAAGCCCTGCCCGCTCCGACCTTCGGCACCCCGGGCCTGTTCTGGGCTTCGCTGACCCTGGCGCTGTTGACCTTGCCGGTTGTCATCGTCTCCACCGAGGAAGGCCTCGCGCGCATCCCCTCGACGATCCGCGAGGGCTCGCTGGCGCTGGGCGCGACACAGGGTGAGACTCTCTGGAAAGTGGTCGTGCCGCTGGCTACACCGGCGATGATGACCGGCCTGATCCTGGCGATCGCCCGCGCCGCCGGCGAGGTTGCGCCGTTGATGCTGGTCGGCGTGGTGAAGCTGGCGCCGACACTGCCGATCGACGGCAATTTTCCGTTCATCCACCTCGAGCGGAAGATCATGCACCTCGGGTTTCACATCTATGACGTCGGCTTCCAAAGCCCACACGCGGAAGCGGCCGAGCAACTGGTGTACGCGACGGCGCTGATTCTCGTGCTGTTGATCGTCGTGCTGAACCTGTCCGCGATTACCATCCGTAACCACTTGCGCGAAAAATATCGCGCCGAGAGCGACTGAAGCGGCTCGGTCCGCGCTTGCGAGGAAGACAGAACATGACACCGGAGAAACGCTTGAGCGAAAGCAACCCCGCCAAGACCCGCATGAACACCGGGTTTTTCAACGACGACAAGCGCAAGATTCGCTTTCTTCACGACGAGGAAATCGCCATCACGGTCGACAACCTGGATCTCTACTACGGCGACACCCAGGCATTGAAGTCGATCTCGATGGAAATTCCCGCCAAGCGGGTCACGGCCTTCATCGGGCCCTCCGGCTGCGGTAAGTCGACGCTGCTGCGCAGCTTCAATCGCATGAACGACCTGGTCGATTCCTGCCGCATCGAGGGCAAAATCAACCTGCACGGCGAAAACATCTACGCGCGTGACACCGACGTGGCCGAACTGCGGCGCCGGGTCGGCATGGTGTTCCAGAAACCGAATCCCTTCCCGAAGACGATCTACGAAAACGTCGCTTACGGGCTCCGGCTGCAGGGCGTGAAAAACAAGCGCACCCTCGACGAGGTCGTCGAGCGCTCGATCAAGGCCGTCGGGCTCTGGGACGAGGTCAAGGACCGGCTGCAGAGCAATGCGTTCGGTTTATCCGGTGGACAGCAGCAGCGCCTGGTGATTGCGCGCGCGATGGCCATCGAACCCGAAGTGCTGCTGCTCGATGAGCCGACCTCGGCGCTCGACCCGATTTCGACTGCGAAAATCGAGGAACTGATCGAGCAACTGAAAGAGCAGTACACCATCCTCATCGTCACGCATAACATGCAACAGGCCGCGCGGGTGTCGGATTACACTGCCTACCTGTACCTCGGCCAGTTGATCGAATACGCGGACACCATGCACCTGTTCACCAATCCGCGCGAGAAAGCGACCGAAGACTACATCACCGGCCGCCACGGCTGAGCGCCGCGCAGCGCGCCTGCACATACCCCGAAATCAAATCAGGACGGCAACAAGAGGTCGGCATGGAAAAGAATCGCATCGGCGGACATTATTCGCACCGTTACGACGCGGAGCTGGAGGAAGTGGTAAACCGCGTGCTGGCCATGGGCGGCCTAGTCGAAGCCCAGCTGGGACAGGCACTCGGCGCTTTCCTGGAAGCGGACGCCACGGCTGCGCACGAGGTGATCGAGAACGACACGCGCGTGAACAGTTTCGAGGTCGGCATCGACGAGCGCTGCGTCCAGATCCTGGCTCGACGGCAACCCGCGGCCATGGACCTGCGCCTGATCGTCGCCGTCATCAAGACGATCACCGACCTGGAGCGGATCGGCGACCTCGCGAAGTCCATTGCGCGCATGGCGATTCGCCAGTCCGATGGCCCGCGGCCGCGCAAGCAAATCTTCCGCGACATCGACACCATGGGCAATCGGGTCCTGACCATGCTGCACGACGCCCTCGATGCTTTTGCGCGCCTCGACGCCGCCGCGGCGTTGGACGTGGTACACCAGGACCTCGCCATCGACGACGACCAGGAAGCCATCATCCGCCAGAACATTACTTACATGATGGAAGATCCGCGCAGCATCTCGCGCATGCTCGACATCACGCACGCGGCGCGTGCGCTGGAACGCGCCGGCGACCACGCCCGCAATATGTGCGAATACACGATCTACCTGGTCAAGGGCCGCGACGTGCGCCACATCGACCTGGCGGAAATGGAGGCCGTCGTGCAGGGCAAGGAAAGCTCGTAACGCATTGCCCGTGATGCTGACCTCCGGGAGCGTGCTCCGGGACGACTAGCCCGGCGGAATATCCGCGCTGCGAAAGGCATTCGCAACCGCCTGCATGACGCCGCGCTCGACCCCGGTCTTCGGCAGCGTGGCCTCTTTCTGGCAGTGCTCACAGCGGTACAGGGGCACCGCCAGCTCGACCGCCACCGCACCATCATCGGGCATCGGCACGTCGGCCTGGTGACGACTCTGTTCGTCCGGTTCGTCAGCCAGCTGCTTGCCGCAGGCGGGGCAGTGGGCGCGCTTGCGGAACAGGCCCTTCTCCACCGCGGGCTCAGCGGTGATCAGCCCATCCGTTCCCAGCACGCGCTGGATGAACTCGAGCGGAAATTCGGGCGTCGGGAAGCGCTTGTGGCCGTTGGCGCAATCGACGACGGGCAACCCCTCGATGCTTACATTGACGCCGCTCTCTTCGCCCTCGAGACGCCCGAGGCGGGTCGGCGTGGTGTCGGCGCTGCATTGCCTGCAGACAGTAGCTGTCATATCGTTTCTCCTCCAGATGGTTTCTGCTGCACCGCTCCTTATGCTTGTCGGTAGTTGCAACATTCGCCCCTAAAAGATAGTCCAGCTATCGGAGCTGCACCACCCATGACGCCAGAGCAAGAGTTGCCCGGACCCGCGCCGGACAAGAAAACACTGCTGCAGCGAGCCTGTCTCGGGCTATTGCGACTGTTGGGCTGGCGCGCCGTGTCGGCTCCATTACCGGGTCCCAGGGGCGTCATCATCGTCTACCCGCACACCTCAAACTGGGATTTCCCGCTCGGCCTGCTGTACCGTTTCGGGACCGGGCTACGCGCAAACTGGATGGGCAAGGACACCATTTTCCGTTGGCCGGTCCGGCGACTGTTCCTGCGCATGGGCGGCGTGCCCATCAACCGGCGCGCAGCATCCGGCTTCATCGGCAGTGCCGTTGGACAATTTGCCGCCAGCGACTGGATGTGGCTGGCGCTGGCTCCCGAGGGCACGCGCAAGCATACCGATCACCTCAAGTCGGGTTTTTACCAGATCGCGCGCGGCGCCGATGTGCCATGCGGCCTGGGTTTCATCGACTACCGCACGAAAACGATCGGGCTCGAGACTTTTGTGCGCTTTAGCGGCGACGCGGCCCTGGACATCGCCCTGCTGCGCGATTTCTATGCCGACAAGATCGGTCGCGTGCCCGAGTGGGCCAGCGAGATACGTTTCCGCCGCTAGCCGAACAAATCGTCCAGCTGGCGACGTGCCTCTGCCGCGGCATCGTCCGGCGTCCCCGCCAGCCCGGCGCGCGGCCGGAACCAGCCGCAGAAATTGGCGCGCGTCTTGTCGGCCACCGGCTCGGCGACCGGTTCGCGACAGGCCTTCGCCTTGCTGGTGTCATAGAACTCGCACATCCGGCAGACATGCAGTTCGGCGCGGCACTGGCTACACTCCGCGGTACGCGACAAGGGCAACGGCTCGTCGATGACTTCCGCGCCGCAGCGCCAGCAATTCAATGTATCGGCAGGCATGACAGTGCACCTCTGCGGTTATTGTAACGGTGGCGCCCGCGTCCGCATCCGAAAACACCACGACCCGGCGCACCGGCGGTACACTATGATGCCCTGCCGCAAATGATCCGAGGAACCCGATTCATGAGCAGCTTCCGCTGGTACCTCAAGCACCTTTACGTGGCCGTGATGCTGCGCATCGTCGGCTGGGGTCTGCGGGCCATGAGCCGCGTGGACCCCGTGGTGCGTGCGGAAACCGACGGTTTTCCGGACGGCATGATCATCGCCATGACGACCATGCCCGACGGGCCGAGCATGGTGCTGGAAAAAACCGCGGCAGGCCGGTTGCGCTATCTCGGCGGCCGCGTGCCCGAGCAGACGGACCTGGCGATCCGTTTCAAGCACCTCGACTATGCGTTCCGCGTGCTCGCTTTCATCGAGAGTACGCCCACTGCTTTCGCGCGGGCCCGCATGGTGGTGGATGGCGACGTTTCCGCGGGCATCCGCCTGGTGCGTTGCATGTACCGGTTAGAAGCGCTGCTGATGCCGCGCTTTATTGCCTCCCGCGGTATGAAGCGCTACCCGGCGGATCTCGGCCTCGGCTACAAGCTGGGCATGAATCTCAGGATTTATGGCCGCATCGCGCTCGATCTCGTGACGAGGAATTGACGTGAACAACGACTACTACGAATTTTTCTGCCCGGTCAAGCTGATCGTCGGCGTGCGGGCGCTCGAGAACATTCCCTTCGAGCTCGGCTCGCTGGGCGCCAAGCGGCCGCTCGTGGTCACCGACCGCGGCGTGGCCGGCGCCGGGCTGGTCGACAAGCTGCGCGAGATCCTCTCGGCGGGCGGCCTGGAGATCGCCGCCGTCTATGACGAGGTGCCCCCGGATTCCTCGCTGGCGGCGGTGCGCGCCATCGCCAGCCGCTACCGGGAGGCGGACTGCGACGCGCTGATCGCGCTGGGCGGCGGCTCGCCGATCGATACCGCCAAGGCGGCCAACATCCTCGCCTCCTACCAGACCGAGGACCTGCTGAAGTACTCCGGCGCCGGCAACCTGCCGCGTCCCCTTAAGCCATTGCTGGTCGTACCGACCACCGCCGGCACCGGCTCCGAGGTGACGTTCGTGTCCATCGTGCGCGACGAGGAGCGCGGTGTGAAAGTACCGTTCGCCTCGCCGTTCCTGATGCCCCACGCCGCGGTCCTCGACCCGCGCATGACGCTCAGCCTGCCGGCGCAGATCACCGCCGCGACCGCCATGGACGCCATGACGCACGCCTGCGAATCGTTTATCTGCCTCGCCAAGAATCCCATGAGCGATGCCTATGCCACGGCGGCCGTGCGTGCCGTGGCGGAGAACCTGCTCAAGGTGCTCGATACGCCGGACGACGTGGCCGGCCGCCTGGCCCTCGCCCAGGGCGCGGCCATGGCCGGCATCGCGTTTTCAAACTCCATGGTCGGCCTGGTGCATTCGCTGGGCCACTCGGTCGGCGCCCTTTGCCATGTCCACCATGGCACGTGCATGAGCATCCTCTTGCCGGCGGTGCTGGAATACAACCTGGCGGCCCGTCGCGGCGCGATTGGCGAGTTGCTGTTGCCGCTGGCCGGCGCGGACGTGTATGCCTCTACGCCCGCCGCCGACCGCGCGGAGCAGACCATCGCGCGGTTGAAAAACCTGAAAGACGAAATCCATGCGCGCTGCGGTCTGCCGCGAACCCTGGCGGAAACCGGCAAGGTGGAGCAGTCGCAGCTGGAACAGATCGCCACCATGGCGCTCGACGACGGCTCGATCATCTACAACCCGGTCGAGGTCAGCCGCGAGGAAGCGCTGGCGGTGCTGCACAAGGCCTGGCGCTAGCCGGAGAGCCTCGGCCGGTCGCGATGCCAGCGGCCGAAGCAGCTGCCGCGATCGTGCCGCCACCCGACAGTCGGCACGCCGTTTGACTATGCTTCCCCTTGTAATGCCCGCACGCACGGCACAATTGCAGTTCTACGCGAGAATCGGCGGCATTCTTCTCGCCATCTACCTGTTCATCGCCGCCATCGGCGCCATGGCGGCTGCCTTCAACCTGTTCGGGCGGGAATTCGCCGAGGCCGTGCTGGAAACCACGGCGAACCCGATCCTCGGCCTGTTCATCGGCATCCTCGCAACCGCGCTGGTGCAAAGCTCCTCGACATCGACCTCGATCATCGTCGGCATGGTGGCCGGCGGCGCAATTTCCGTCGAGGGCGCGATCCCGATCATCATGGGCGCGAACATCGGCACGACCATCACCAGCATGCTGGTCTCGCTCGGCCACATCCGTCGCCCACTCGAACTGCAGCGGGGCTTCGCGGCCGCCTCGCTGCACTGCGCTTTCAACATGCTCGGCGTGCTGATCCTGTTGCCGCTGGAGCTTTTGACCGGTTTCGTCTCGAACACCGCCATCCTGCTCGGAGCATTATTCCAGGACGTCGGCGGCATGCACCTCGCCAACCCGCTCAAGGCCGCTACCGAGCCGACCGTGGCGTTCCTGTCGTGGCTGGTCGGACATCGCGGCGTGGCGCTGCTCGTGGTTGCCATCGTGCTGACTTACGGGATGCTGGCGACCATCGTGAAGCTGCTGCGCACGCTCATGCTGCATCGGCTGGAGGATGTTTTCGACCGCCACATTTTCCGCACGCCGGCCCGCGCGCTGTTCTTCGGCCTGGTCATTACCTTTGCCGTGCAATCGAGCTCCATCCCGACGGCCCTGGCGATCCCGCTGGCGGCGGCGGGCGTCATCAAGTTGATGCAGATCTATCCGTTCAGCCTCGGCGCCAATCTCGGCACGACGCTGACGGCCATCATCGCAGCCCTCGCGACCGCCCACCCGACCGCAATCACCGTCGCCTTCGCACACCTGTTGTTCAACGTGCTGGGCATCCTGATCATCTGGCCGATACCTTTTATTCGCGTCATACCGCTCAAGATTGCCCTGCGCATGGGCGACTGGGCGTTTCGCGTGCGCACCTTCCCGCCGGTGTTCGTGCTGTTACTGTATTTTCTCATTCCGGCAGTCATGGTGGCTGTCGTTCACTTCACGGGGTAGACCGTCATGTCCTGGAAGAACGTGCTGTCATTGTTCCGCAAGGACGACCTGTTCACGCAGGCGCTCGAAGAATCGCACCAGATGCTCGACATCGACCTGCAGATGTTCGAGGCATCCGTCGAGTCCTTGCGGCGTTGGGACGACGGTACGCTGCCGGTGGACGTCTACAAGATGGACAAGCAGGTGAATCGTTTCGAGCGCAACGTGCGCCGCAAGGTCATGACACACCTTACCGTCAGCGGCCCCGCCGACGTCGCCTCCGGACTCGTGCTGGTCAGCGTCGTCATCGACATCGAGCGCATCGGGGATTACGCCAAGAACATCTTCGACCTCGCCCGGTACCACCCGCGGCGGCTCGAAGCGGGTTCGCTCGAAGCCGAGGTGACCGACATCGAGACGCGCGTCGCGGCCCTGTTCCGGCTCATGGTCGACGCCGTCAAGACCAGCGACGTCGAAAAGGCGCGCCAGATCATGGCCGACTACAAGCAACGCCTGGCCACGGAGTGCGAGGGCATCGTGGTGCGGATCGTCAGCGGCGAGGTCACCGACCTTGCGGCCGGCGATGCCGCCACGCTGGTGCTCTACATCCGTTACCTGAAACGCATCGCGGCGCATTCGCGCAACCTGGTGAGCGGGATCGTGAACCCGTTTCACCGCATCGGTTACAAGGAAAAGCGCGA
>JBLRWC010000045.1:12714-18744 GCA_047921455.1 Gammaproteobacteria bacterium | reverse complement strand
ATCTGGCGAGTATCGGGACCCCTGGTGATTGCCGACGGCATGCGCGGCACGCGCGTGTACGAAGTCGTGGAGATCGGCGAGGAGGGGATCGTCGGCGAGGTCATCGGGCTCGACCACGACAAGGCGATCATCCAGGCGCACGAGGAGACGCTCGGGCTGCGCGCGGGCGAGGCGGTGCGTCCCACCGGGCGGGTGCTCAGCGTGGAGCTTGGCCCCGGCCTGATGGGCTCGATTTACGACGGTCTGCAGAAGTCGCTGCTCGCGCTGCTCGAGGGCACGGGCTCGTTCATTCGCCGCGGCCACAAGGCGCATGCGCTGCCGCGCGATCATCGCTGGCCGTTCACGCCGACGGTGAAAAAAGGCGATGAAGTGCGCTATGGCGACATCATCGGCACGGTGCCGGAGACGCCGCTGGTGGAACATCGCGTGATGGTGCCGCACGGCGTGCAGGGCCGCATCGCGGAGATCCGTTCGGGCGAGTACACGGTCGAGGAAATGGTGGCGGTGGTGGAGCAGGACGGCGAGAAGCGCGAGCTCACGCTGATGCAGGAGTGGCCGGTGCGCAAGCCGCGGCCTTACCTGGCGCGGCGCGATCCCTCGGGGCTGTTGACCACGGGCATGCGCATTCTCGATTACATGTTTCCGCTGGCGCTGGGCGGCAAGGCGGCGGTGCCCGGCGGCTTCGGCACGGGCAAGACGGTGACGCAGCAGCAGCTGGTGCGCTGGGCGGAGACGGACCTGAATATTTATATCGGCTGCGGCGAGCGCGGCAACGAGATGGCTGATGTGCTGCGCAGCTTTCGCGACCTGAAGGAACCGAAGTCCGGCCGGCCGCTGAAGGAGAAAGAGATCTTTATCGCCAACACCTCGAACATGCCGGTGGTGGCGCGCGAGGCGAGCGTGTTCGTCGGCGTGACCATGGCGGAGTATTACCGCGACATGGGCCACGACGTGCTGCTGGTGGCGGACTCGACTTCGCGCTGGGCGGAGGCGATGCGCGAAATGAGCGGGCGGCTGGAGGAGATGCCGGGCGAGGAGGGCTTTCCGTCGTACATGGGTTCGCGGCTGTCGGGCTTTTACGAGCGGGCCGGGCGGGTGGATTGTCTCGGCGCGCCGGAACGTACCGGCTCGGTGACGATTGCGGGCGCGGTCAGCCCGCCGGGCGCGGATTTCAGCGAGCCCGTCACGCAGCACACGCTGCGCATCGTCGGCGCGGTGTTTGCGCTGGACACGGAGCTGGCCAACAAGCGCCATTTCCCGGCGATCAACTGGCTGACCAGTTACAGCCAGTACGTGACCGAGGTGCGCGACTGGTGGAACGAGTTCGATCCGGGCTGGGAGAAGACGCGCGCGGCGGCGGAGCGCGCGCTGCAGAAGGAATCGGAGCTGGAGGAAATCGTGCGGCTGGTCGGGCCGGAATCGCTGCCCGACGAGGACAAGCTGCTGCTGCTGGTGACGCGCATGATCCGCGAGGATTTTTTGCAACAAAACGCGATGTCGGCCGCGGACACTTACTGCACGCCGAAAAAAGCCGGCCTGATGCTGAAGACCATCCTGCGCTTTCACGAGCGCGCCACGGCCATGCTGGACGCTGGCGTGCCGTTCGAGAAACTGCGGGCCTCGTCCATGGTGGGTCGCATCGCGCGCATGAAGGAGATCGGCAACGACGAGTTCGAGGAGAAGAACAAGGCCTTGCGCAAGGAACTGGACGAGGAGCTGCAGCTGGACAACTGGCGTGGCGCGTCGCGCGCGGGTGACGAGTCTCGCGCGGGGGATGGGTCGCAAGATGATAACGAGTCACGCGAGCGCGATGCGGAGGGCAGGGAATGAAGCGGTCGAAGACGCGCTATCGGCGGGGCACGGCGCAGTTCAGGGCTGGCGGTGCGGGGCGCAAGCTGGCCGAGCACGAGGCGCTGTATGTACGTGAAGGCCGCGTCATCAGCCGGGCGAGCGGCGCAATCCTGATCGCCGAGGCGATCCCGGGCACGCAGTACAACGAGATCGTCGAGGTGCACCTGGCGAATGGCGACGTGAAGGTCGGCCAGGCGATCGACATCAGCGAAGAGATGACGGTCGTGCAGGTGTTCGGCGGCGTCAGCGAGGTGGACCTGAAGAGCACGCGGGTGCGCTGCAAGGGCGAGACGCTGCGGCTGCCGGTGTCGCTGGACATGCTCGGCCGCGTGTTCAATGGCATGGGCAACCTGAAGGACGATGGGCCGGCGATCATTCCGGAGGACTATCTCGACATCAATGGCGACGCCATCAATCCGGCGGCGCGCGAGCCGCCGGCGGAGTTCATCGAGACGGGCATTTCGGCGATCGATGGTTTGAATGCGCTGGTGCGCGGCCAGAAGCTGCCGATCTTCAGCGGCTCGGGCCTGCCGCACAACCGTATTGCGGCGCAATTGCTGCGCCAGGCGGCGATGCGTGACAGCGACGAAAAATTCGCGATCGTGTTCGGCGCGGTCGGCATCAGTTATGACGAGGCGGCGTTCTTCGTGAACACCCTGCGCGACACGGGCGCGCTGGAGCGCACCGTGGCGTTCATCAACACGGCGTCGGACCCGGCGATCGAGCGCATTTCGACGCCGCACCTGGCGCTGACGGCGGCGGAGTACCTGGCGTGGCGGCAGGACATGCACGTGCTGGTCATCCTCACGGACATGACGAACTATTGCGAGGCGCTGCGCGAGCTGTCCGCGATGCGCGAGGAGATTCCGTCGCGCCGCGGCTATCCGGGCTACATGTACACGGAGCTGGCGACGATTTACGAGCGCGCCGGGCGCATTGCGGGGCACAAGGGTTCGGTGACCATCATGCCGATCGTGACCATGCCGGACGACGACATCACGCACCCGATTCCGGACCTGACGGGCTATATCACGGAGGGGCAGATCGTGTTGTCGCGCGATCTCGAGCGCAGCGGGGTGTACCCGCCCATCGACGTGTTCTTGTCGCTGTCGCGGATGATGAAAGAGGGCATCGGCGCGGACAAGACGCGCGAGGATCACAACAGCGTGTTCATGCAGCTGTACGCGGCGTATTCGGAGGGGTCTTACCTGCGCGAGATTTCGACCATCATCGGCGCGGATGCGCTGGGGGATCGCGATCGGCAGTTCCTCGATGCCGCGGACTGGATGGAGCAGCGTTTTATCGCGCAGCGTGATGACGAAAAGCGCTCGGTGGAGCAGACGCTGGACCTGGGCTGGCAGTTGTTCGCGCAGCTGCCGCGGGCGGAGCTCAAGCTGGTGCAGGAGGAATTGCTGGACAAGTATCTGCCGGCGGATGGGGATGATGACGAGCGCGAGGAGCGTTGAGGCATGGCGCGCATGCTCAAGGTGCGGCCGACCAAGATCGAGCTGGTCAAGCTCGAGCGGCGCCTGGGGCTGTCCAGGCGCGTCAAGAAGATTCTGAAGGATCGGCTGGCGATCCTGACCAAGGCGTTCATCGATACGGCGCGCCAGGCCATCAAGGCGCGGCGCGAGATGGCGGAGACGGTGCAGCGCGCCGTGCGGGCGGCGGCTGTGGCCGAGGGTTATCACGGCGCGCTGGCGCTGGATGGGGCGCTCGCGGCGAGCGAGGGGGAGGTGCGCGTGCAGGTCGGCACGAGGAACGTGGCGGGCGCGCGCATTCCGGCGCTGGCGCTGTCGTTGCCGGATGCGGAGATGCCGCCGTATGACCTGGCGCGGACCTCGTCGATGGTGGACGAGGCGGCGGAGGCCGGGCGCGCGGCCTTGCCCGCCATCGTCAGGCTGGCCGAGCTGGAGCGTTCGCTGGAGGTCCTCGGCGCTGAGATTCAGCGCACCAAGCGGATCGCGAATGCGCTCGAGCACCGGGTCGTGCCGAGCCTGGAGCGCACCATCAATGCGCTGCGGATGAAGTTCGAAGAGCGCGACCGCGAAGAAAAATCCCGCCTCAAGCACATCAAAACGATGCGCTCCCCCGGGGTCGGACCGTCGCAACAGCATGAAAACAATGAAGTTACGGCCGAAAACCGGCCCTGAAACGGCCTTAGCGGACCGAAAACCGGCCTGAATCAGTCTTCTAAGCACGAGTGCCGTTTAGCGGTACAATGCTCGGCTGCCTTACAAGACGGTTTTTGCTAGGAAAACGGCCGCCTAAGGGCGCCAGGAGGGCTTTTTTTGGCCCTTTTCTTATTTTTTTCAATCACTTGCCACGGTCCGACCCCATGAAGTTGCGCAACATAGCCATTATCGCTCACGTAGACCACGGCAAGACGACGCTGGTGGACAAGCTGCTGAAGCAGTCGCAGACGCTCGCGGATCGCGAGGAACTGCAGGAACGGGCGATGGACTCGAACCCGCAGGAACGCGAGCGCGGCATCACCATCCTGGCGAAGAACACCGCCATCCGCTGGAACGACTATCGAATCAACATCGTCGACACGCCCGGCCACGCCGACTTCGGCGGCGAGGTGGAGCGCGTGCTGTCGATGGTGGACTCGGTGCTGTTGCTGGTCGACGCGGTCGACGGGCCGATGCCGCAGACGCGGTTCGTGACGCGCAAGGCCTTCGACCACGGCCTCAGGCCGATCGTGGTCATCAACAAGGTGGACCGCGACGGCGCGCGCCCCCACTGGGCCGTCGAGAAAACCTTCGATCTCATGGACAGCCTCGGCGCCAGCGACGAGCAGCTCGATTTTCCTATCGTGTACGCCTCCGCGCTGCTCGGCCAGGCCGGCCACTCGCCCGAGACACTGACCGACAACATGGAGCCGTTGTTCGAGACCATCGTGGCGCGCTGCCCGCCGCCCGACGTGCAGGCCGAAGGCCCGCTGCAGCTGCAGGTCAGCGCGCTGGATTACTCCAGCTACGTCGGCGCCATCGGCATCGGGCTGGTCAAGCGCGGCCGCATCACGCGCAACACGCCGGTCGCCGTGGTCGGCGCGGACGGCTCGGTGCGCAGCGAAAAAGTCATGCAGGTCTACTCCTTCCTCGGCCTGAAGCGCGTCGAAGTCGCCGAGGCCGAAGCCGGCGAGATCGTCTGCTTTGCCGGCCTCGATCATCCGCGCATTTCCGATACCATCTGCGATTTGGCAAAGCCCGAGGCCCTGCCGCCGCTGACGGTGGACGAGCCAACCATCCAGATGACCTTCGAGACCAACACCTCGCCGTTCGCCGGGCGCGACGGCAAGTTCGTCACCAGCCGCCAGCTGCGCGAGCGCCTCTATCGCGAGGCCGTGCACAACGTCGCGCTGCGCATCGAGGACACCGACGACCCGGAACGCTTCCTGGTCGCGGGCCGCGGCGAGCTGCACCTGTCCGTGTTCCTCGAGACCATGCGGCGCGAAGGCTACGAAATGGCGGTGTCGCGCCCCAAGGTCATCACCCGCCTGAACGCTGACGGCGTGCAGGAAGAGCCGTGGGAGCTCGTCACCCTCGACGTGGAAACGCGCCACCAGGGCGCGACCATGGAACAGCTCGGCGAGCGCGGCGGCGAGCTGCTCGACATGGCGCCGGACGGCCTCGGCCGCGTGCGGCTCGATTACCGCGTGCCCAGCCGCGGCCTGATCGGCTTCCAGTCGGATTTCCGCAGCATGACCTCGGGCACGGGCCTGATGCACCACGTGTTCGATTGCTATGCGCCGGTCAAGTCCGGGCCGCTCGCACAACGCGGCAATGGCGTGCTGATTTCCAACGGCACCGGCAAGGCGCTGGCCTATGGCCTGTTCAACCTGCAGGAGCGCGGCCGGCTGTTCAGCGGGCCGGGCGACGAAGTCTACGAGGGCCAGGTGGTCGGCATTCACAGCCGCGAAAACGACCTCACCGTGAACCCGCTGCGCGCCAAGCAGCTGACCAACATCCGCGCCGCCTCCAAGGACGAGGCGCTGACGCTCAGTCCGGCGATTCGCCTGACGCTGGAGCAGGCGCTGGAGTTCATCGACGATGACGAGCTGGTCGAGATCACGCCGGCCGCCATCCGCGTGCGCAAGCGCTTCCTCAAGGAGCATGAGCGCAAGCGGGCCAGCCGGTCGGCCGTCGCCGAGTAGCATTCGCCCAGTCGTCGCCG
>JBLRWC010000045.1:6659-12614 GCA_047921455.1 Gammaproteobacteria bacterium | reverse complement strand
CGTCGCCGAGTAGCATTCGCCCAGTCGTCGCCGGCCATCCTCGGCCATCGGCAGTCCAGGCAGTCTCGACGCCGACGGCCAGGCCGTTCCCGGTCGGCCCCGGCCCGCCGACGGTTAATCCGGCCCAATTTTGTGGGCCAGGTCTCAACTTTGCATAATGCCGGCCGGAAATGCCGCTCAGGTCACGATTTCTGTGCTAAAAACTGCTTCCCAGGCTAACAGTTAGCCAATTGTCTTAATGTTTTTAGTGACAGTGGGGCACACCGGCGGCCCGACCCGAAGTGAGTTTTTGATGCATCCGATCCTGCGCAAGCAGCTCCAGTCCTCGCTTGGCATGGCCTCGCCACACAAGGCGCGGCTGGAAGCGCTGGTGACGGCGGTACATCACCAGTACGGCAACTACGAGAAAGAGCTGCGTACCCTGGAAAGCCGCCTGGCGGAGCTCGAGCGCAAGCAGGCGGAGGCCGGCAACGCCGAGAGCGACGAAGGCTTGCGGCTGTTGCTCGACAATATCAAGGACGGCATTGTTTCGGTCGATGCGGATGGGTTCATTCGCTCGATCAACATCACGGCAGAGCGCATGTTCGGTCGCCAGTCGAACGAACTGATCGGCCAACCACTCAGCCACGTGCTGGTCGTGCCCACCATCGGCCGCGAAGCCGAGTACCTCAAGAAACTCTCGCGCGTCCAGGAAAATACCCAGCTCGACTTGTCGGCGACCCGTGGCCTCGGCAAGCGCGCCGACGACCGCGAATTCCCAGTGGATATCCTCGCCGCCTGCGCCACCGAGCCCGAGGAATGCGGCATCTACGTGCTGGCCATTCGCGACATGAGCGAGCACCTCGAGGCCGAGCGGGCCTTGCGCGAAAGCGAGGCGCGCTACCGCTCGCTGGTCGACAGCGCACCCGAGGCCATCGTCGTGCTCGATCCCGAGACGGGTCGTTTCGTGGACGCCAACGACATGGCGCTGAAGTTGTTCAAGACTAACCGCGCAAGCCTGCTGGCGAGCGGGCCGGATGATTTCAGTCCGCCCGCCCAGCCCGACGGCACGCCGTCGCCGGAGGTTTCGCGGGCCCGCATCGAGGCCGTGCTCGCCGGCAGCGAGGAATGCTTCGAGTGGCTGCACTGCGATGCCACGGGCGAACAGATTCCCTGTGAAGTACGCCTGGCGCGCATCGAGTTCGGTGGCCGCGCCATGATGCGCGCCTCCGTCATCGACATCCGCGCCCGCAAGCACGCCGGGCTGCGCGCCGCCGGCGAGCGCGAGATTCTCGAGCGCATCGCGGCCAACGCCAGCTTGTCCTCCATCCTGGCCGCGGCAGCGGAAACCATCACGCGCATCGTGCCGGCGCTGCACCCGGCGCTGTACGTGCTGGACGAGTCCAGCAGCGAACTCGAGCTGCTGGCGGCACCAAGCCTGCCGGACGAATTTCACGCCGATGTGGGCCGCATCGTGTTCAGCGACTTCGAACGATCCGCCATCAAGTCCAGCGCCTTCGATGAAACCGCTTGCATGGGCAATATCGGCACCTCGCCGATGTGGGCCATCCAGAAAAAACGCGCCGCCGCCCACGGCTACAGCGGTTGCTGGTCGATGCCCATCCAGGATGCAGATGGGCGGGTCATCGGCGCCTTCGCCGTGTACCTGGCCGGAGAAGGCGTGGAGCTGGTCGAGCATCTCGATTTGTTCGATCGCATCAGCCAGCTGGCCGGCATCGCCATCACGCGCAAGCGCGCCGAGCGTGCGCTGCAAATCAGCGAGCGGCGCTTTCGCGGCCTGTTCGAAAAGGTACTCGACGGCGTGTACCAGGTGTCCTACGACGGCCACTTCATTTCATGCAATCCGAGCCTGGTGCAGATGCTCGGCTATGACTCGGCCGGCGAGTTGATGGCGCTCGGCAGCATCGCCGAGCTGTACGTCGATCCGGAAGAGCGTGCCTTGATGCTCGAGGCGCTGCATCGCGAGGGCAACTTGCGCAACGCCGAGTTGCGGCTGCGGCGCAAGGACGGCAGCGAGATCGTGGTGCTGGAAAATGCCCGCACGCTGCTCGACGAAAACGGCAACCTGGTGGGTCACGAGGGCACGCTGTCGGACATCACTGAACGCAAGCGCGCGGAACTCGAAGTGCATGCCCAGCGCGAACGCGCCCAGGTGACGCTGAACTCCATCGCCGACGGCGTCATCGCGACCGACAATGAAGGTCGCTTGGATTACCTCAACCCGGTGGCCGAAACACTCACCGGCTGGTCGCTGGCGGAGGCGCGCGGCCGGCCCGTCGGCGAAGTGGTGATGTTGCGCCACGAGACGCGCGGCCACACGCTGCAGAACCCGGCACTGGTCTGCCTGCGCGATGGCAAAGTCACCGACGTGGGGCAACACTCGGTGCTGGTATCGCGCGACGGGCAGGAAATCCCCATCCAGGATTCGGCCGCGCCGATTCGCGACGCCGCCGGCCAACTGGCGGGTGCGGTGCTGGTGGTGCACGACGTCAGCAAGGAACGCCAGCTGCGTCGCCAGCTGGCGCACCACGCGGCGCACGATTCGCTCACCGGGCTGATCAACCGCCGCGAGTTCGAAGTGCGGCTGGAGAGCGCTCTCAGCAGTGCACGTAACGGCGAGTCCCACGTGCTGCTGTATCTTGATCTCGACCAGTTCAAGGTTGTAAACGACACCTGCGGGCATAACGCCGGCGACCAGCTGCTCAAGCAGGTCACCACGCTCATCCGCAGTTTCGTGCGCTCCGCCGACACCGTTTCGCGGCTGGGCGGCGACGAGTTCGGCGTGTTGCTGGAGAACTGCGCGCTGGACCGGGCCATCGAGATTGCCGACGAAATGCGCGGCGCGATTCGCGACTACCGCTTCGTCGCCGGCGAGGCGGCGTTCGATATCGGCGTGTCCATCGGCCTGGTCGCGATCCGCGAGGACTCCGAGAGTATCGAGAGCCTGATGTCGGCGGCCGACGTGGCCTGCTACTCGGCCAAGGACCTCGGCCGCAACCGGGTGCATGTCTACCAGCACGGCGCCGCGCCGGAGCGGCATGCCGAAATGCAGTGGGTCTCGCGTATCACGCGCGCGATCGACGAGGACCGGCTCGAGCTGTTTTTCCAGCCGATCGTGCCAATTGGCGCGAACCCGGACAAGCGTGGCCACTACGAGCTGCTCATCCGGATGCGCGACGAGAACGGTCGGATGGTGCCGCCGAACGCGTTCATCCCGGCGGCGGAGCGCTACAACATCATGCCGATGGTGGATCGCTGGGTGATCACCCAGGCGCTGGCGCATCTTGTCTGCCGGCCCGATGACTACGATCAGGGCGAAGGCTACACGCTGGCCATCAACTTGTCGGGCACCTCGCTGAACGACGACAAGTTCCTCGAGTTCGTGATCGCGGCGATCGATGAATATGGCCCGTGCAAGCGCACCATCTGCTTCGAGATCACCGAGACTGCCGCCATCCAGAACCTCGGCCGGGCAGTGCATTTCATGAACGAGCTGAAGTCGCGCGGCTGCGAATTCTCGCTGGATGATTTCGGCAACGGGCTGTCATCGTTCAGCTACCTGCAGAACCTGCCGGTGGACTACATCAAGATCGACGGCAACTTCGTGCGCAATATTGCGAGCAACCACGTGCACCAGTGCATGGTCGACGCCATTCACCGTGTCGGCAAGGCGATGGGCATCCGCATGATTGCCGAGCATGTCGAATCACGCGAGGCGCTGGAGTTGCTGGAGAACATCGGCGTGGAGTATGTGCAGGGCTTTCACATCGCCGCGCCGGCCTCGGTGACGAAGTTTCCGCGCCTTGCAGCGCGCGGCAAGCGCCCGATGCTACGCCTGGCCTGAGCGGGCGGACCGCCGTTTGCCCGTTGCGTTGGCGTCCCATACACTCGGCGCATGACAAGGATTTCGGGCGGTGCGCCCGGCGCACATGGAGAAGTCGGGCGGCTGACTGGCCGGGATGCGCTGGGGCGAAATAATGTATTGATCGAACCGGGGGAACCTGGGCCGTTCCGCGTGCTCAATCCAAAGGGCCGCGCCAGGTTGCTGGTGGTTTGCGATCATGCCAGCAATCGAATTCCCGCGCGGATGAACGACCTGGGGCTCGACGAGCTGGCGCTCGGCCGGCATATCGCGAGCGATATCGGCGCGGGCGAGGTGGCCGAGTTGTTGTCGACGCGATTGGACGCGCCGGCCGTGCTGGCGAGCTATTCCCGCCTGGTGGTCGACTGCAATCGCGGCCTCAATGACCCCACCTCGATCCTGGCCGTCAGCGACGGCGAGTTCATTCCCGGCAACCAGGGGCTGAGCGACGCAGACAAGGCGGAGCGCGCGCAGCAGTTTTTTTATCCCTACCATGATGCGATCCGGCGTCGGCTGGAGAGCTTCGAGCGGCGCAATATCGTGCCGGCCTTCGTCGCGGTGCACAGCTTCACGCCGATTTTCAAGAAAGTTCGCCGCCCGTGGCAGATCGGCATCCTGTGGGACAAGGATCCCCGTATTCCGGCGCCGCTGCTGGCCATGCTGCGCGCCCAGGGTGTCGCAGTGGGTGATAACGAACCTTATTCCGGTCGCGCGCCCGCGGACCACACCGTGGATCACCACGCAGAAGGCGGCGGCCTCCCCCACGTTTCCATCGAGATACGGCAGGACCTGATCAGTCATCCTGAAGGAGTCCGCCGCTGGGCGGACATCCTCGGTGATGTGCTCGAACGGATTCTTGCCAACGAAGACTTGTACCGGAAATTCGGGGGTGGCCTGGATGAGTGACAAAGAGCCCAGCTTCACGGTCGGCGTCGAAGAGGAATACCTGCTGGTCGATCGCCAGACGCGCGACCTGGTCACGGACATGCCCGAGTCCATGATCGAGGAATGCGAGCACGAGATGGAGGCGCGCGGCCAGGTCAGCCCCGAGTTCCTGCGGGCGCAAATCGAGGTCGGCACCAAGGTTTGCGAGAGCATCGCCGAAGTGCGCCAGGAGTTGTCGCGGATGCGCGATTGCGTCAGCAAGGTGGCGGATCGGCACGGCTGTGCGCCGATCGCCGCGTCCACGCATCCGTTCGCGCGCTGGCTTGACCAGCGCCATACCGACAAGGAGCGCTATGACAGCCTCGGCCGCGAGTTGCAGGCCACGGCGCGCCGCTTGCTGATCTGCGGCATGCATGTGCACGTCGGCATCGAGGACGAGGAAACCCGCATCGACCTGATGGGCCAGTTCGCCTATTTTTTGCCGCACATGCTGGCCTTGTCGTGTTCGTCGCCGTTCTGGGAAGGCGAGAATACCGGCCTCAAGTCGTTTCGCCTGACGGTGTTCGACGCGCTGCCGCGTACGGGCATGCCGGAGAACTTTGCCAGCTGGGCGGAGTACTCGCGCCACATCGACCTGATGGTGGAAGCCGGGCTGATCGAAGACGGCTCGAAGATCTGGTGGGACGTGCGGCCGAGCGCGCGTTACCCGACGCTGGAGACGCGCGTGATGGACGTGTGCACGCGCATCGAGGATGCGATCTGCATTGCGGCCATCAACGTGTCGCTGCTGCGCATGCTGTACCGGTTGCGCCGCTCGAACCAGCGCTGGCGGACGTATGCGCGCATGCTGCTGATGGAAAATCGCTGGCGCGCCATGCGCTACAGTTTCGACGAGGGCTTGGTGGATCTCGGGCGTGGCGCGATCGTGCCGCATGCGGAAAACCTCGGCGAGCTGATCGAGCTGGTGCGCGAGGATTCGGATGCGCTGGGGTGCACGGCCGAGGTCGAGCACGCGTGGAAGATTCTCGAGCGCGGCACCAGCGCCCATCGCCAGGTGGCGACCTACGAGCGTGCGCTGGCCGCCGGCGCGTCGCAGCGCGCGGCGCTGGATGCGGTGGTGGACATGCTGATCGAGGAGTCGCAGGTCTCGCCGGGTTGAGCCGGTGCTTCAGGTGAAGTTGCGCGGGTGCGTGGCCAGGTAAGGGCGC
>JBLRWC010000045.1:3857-6559 GCA_047921455.1 Gammaproteobacteria bacterium | reverse complement strand
AAATCGCTCGGCTAAGCGCTAATTTTCGCAAAAATCAGGGCATAAATGCTTTTGGAACAATCACTTACCACGGTCCGACCCGTGGTGGCGGTGGCGCCGATGATGGCGTGGACGGACCGGCACTGCCGGTATTTTTTGCGGCTGCTGAGTCCGCACGCGCTGCTGTACACGGAAATGGTGACGGCCCAGGCGATTATCCACGGCGATCGCCAGCACCTGCTGGGTTTCGATCCGGCGGAAGCACCCGTGGCCCTGCAGCTCGGCGGCGCGGAGCCGGCGCTGCTCGCGAGCGCCGCACAACACGGCGCGCACTTCGGCTACGACGAGATCAACCTGAATGTCGGTTGCCCGAGCGACCGGGTCCAGTCGGGTCGTTTCGGCGCTTGCCTGATGGCCGAGCCGGCCCTGGTGCGTGATTGTGTCGCCGCCATGCGCGCCGCCGTGGACATCCCCGTCACCGTCAAGAGCCGCATCGGCATCGACGCGCACGACGACTACAGCTTCCTGCGCGACTTCGTCGGCACGGTGGCGGAGTCAGGCTGCGACACGTTCATCGTGCACGCGCGCAAGGCCATCCTCGCCGGCCTGTCGCCCAAGGAAAACCGCAGCGTGCCGCCGTTACGCTACGACTTCGTCTACCGGCTGAAGGAGGAATTCCCGCAGCTGCACATCATGCTGAACGGCGGCGTGCGCGATCTCGACAGCGCGCGTCTCCACCTGGCGCGCGTGGACGGCGTCATGATCGGCCGCGAGGCGTATCACAATCCCTATTTCCTGGCGGAGCTCGAGCACGCGCTGCACGGCGTCGAGCTGCCGTCGCGGGATGCCGTGCTGGCGCGCTTCCTGCCGTACGTCGAGGCGCGGCTCGCCGAAGGCGTGCGGCTGTCGGCCATGACCCGCCACCTGCTCGGCCTGTATCTCGGCCAGCCCGGCGCGCGCCATTGGCGGCGGCAACTGGGTGAGGGCGCCTGCGCACGCGGCGCAGGCGCCGAGGTCATCCGCGCTGCAATCCCCGGCGCCTGACGCCTACTCGACGTTCGCCGCGATCCACACCACCGCAGCGTAGGCCGCCACTGCGTGCCTCAGCGCGGCGGGGTCCACCTTGTCGAGCGTGTCGTCGGCGGTGTGATGCAGGTCGAAGTAGCGTGACATGTCGTGCTGTAACGCGAGGACCGGCAGGCCGACGGCGCGCAGCGTGGACAGATCCGCGCCGCCGGTGGCGGTATTGTCGCCGCCCGAAATGCCGAGCGGCGCCAGCACGTTCCGCATCGCCGTGACGACCGGCAGGGCCGCCTCGCCGACACCGCTGTTGAACTCGTAGACAAGGCCCGCGCCGGCGTCGGCCTCGATGCCGACTACGTGGCGTTCGTCGGACTCGAGCGCCGCCGCCGTGTAGGCGCGCGACCCGTCCAGCCCCGCTTCCTCGTTCGCGTACAGCACCAGCCGCACGGTGCGCGCCGGCCGGGCGGGTTGCATGGCGATGTAGCGCGCGACTTCCATGAGGATGGCGACGCCGGTGGCATTGTCCTGCGCGCCGGTGCTGAGATCCCAGGAATCGAGGTGCGCGGCCAGGATCACGATCTCGTCGGGACGCTCGGCGCCGCGAAGTTCCGCGATCACGTTGGCGGAGCGTTCCGGCGGCAGCTGGCGCGCCGTCGAGTACACGTGCAGCAGCACATCACGTTCCGTCGCAAACTGGTTCGTCAGCAGGTCCGCGTCGGGCCCGGCCAGCGCGAAAGCCGGGATCGGGCGCACGCCTTCAGCGAAGCGCGTGCCGCCGGTATGCGGCAGGCGATTGTCCGAGGTGCCGACCGAGCGAATCACCATCGCCACGGCGCCGCGCTCGGAGGCCATCGACGGACCCCGGCTGCGCTTTTGCACCGCCGGGCGGTAGCCGCTGCCGTCGCGGGTGCGTTCCATGCGCTCATCGATGAACACGATATGGCCGCGCACTGTCGCGGTGCTGGCGGCCTCGAGTTCCGCGAGGCTTTCGAAACGCAGCACCGGCGCCTCGATGCCTTCTTCCGGCGTGCCGACGGTCATACCGAGCGCAACCGCGACCAATGGTTGCGGGAACGGCTGGGTAACGCGCACCGCGGCCTGGCCACGCTCCCAGGCGGGCACGATCACCGTTTGCGGTCGCACCTCGTCGAAGCCGAGATCGGCCAGGTTGGCGAGCGCCCAGGCCACCGCCGCACGGTCGCCCGAGGAGCCGGCAAAACGCGGGCCCACTTCGGTGGTCAGCGACCAGGCATGCCGCCAGGCGTCGCTCTCGGCCAGCGCCGTGTCGCGCAACGCGGCAGCCTGCCGGAGCAATGCCGCGGACGGTTCGCCGCTGGCGAACGGACCCATGTTGGCGGCGGGCGGGGCGGGTGTATCGGGCGTGGCGACCGACGGCTCCACCGCGCCGGCGGGTTCGTCATCAGCCGCATTGCTGGCGGCGGCGGGAGAGAAAACTTGGGGCATGGCGCTCAGCAAAAAGGCTGCGAGCGCCGCAATCAGGCGGCGGGACATCAAGGCGGCTCCAGGTCAGGGGGGTCTGGTGACTAATGTACACCAAGCGAAGCCGCCACAAGTGCACCGTTACCGCCGCGTTGTCGGTCGCATTGGGCTAGAATGCCCGCCTCACACGGCAGGGGCACGAGCATGGCGGCGAAGCGAGACAGGGACGGCAAGCGCGGCAAAACCGAAAAAAGCGGCAA
>JBLRWC010000045.1:0-3757 GCA_047921455.1 Gammaproteobacteria bacterium | reverse complement strand
CGGCAAGGACGGCAAGGACGGCAAGAGCGCCAAGCGCGGCAAGCACAAGCCGACGGTGCGCATGGCGGATCTCGCCGATCGCCACGAGCTCTACGAGGCCTCGGTGCAGAGCGTGGCTCACGAGGTCGAGTTCCTCGAGTCGGCCTTCGACGAACTGGTGGGGCGCAAGCCGCTGACGTTGCGCGAGGACTTCTGCGGCACGGCAGCCGCGGCCTGCGAGTGGGTGCGTAGCCGGCGCACCCGCAGCGCGGTGGCGGTGGATATCGATCCGCAGGTGCTGGCATGGGGCCGCACGCACCACGTCGAGGCGCTCAAGGCAAAGCAACGCGAGCGCGTCCGGCTCATCGAGGGCGATGTGCGCACTGCCGAGACCGGGCCGACGGACATCACCGTCGCGTTCAATTTCAGCTGGTGGACCTTCAAGACGCGCGCCGCGCTGCTGGAGTATTTTCGCGCCGTGCACGCTTCGCTGGCCGAGGACGGCCTGTTCGTGCTCGATATCTATGGCGGTTCCGATGCCTACGCGGAGCAGGAAGAGGAGACCGACTACGGGCTGTTCACCTATGTCTGGGATCAGCACGGTTTCGATCCGATCACCGCGCGCTACATCTGCTACATCCATTTCCGCTTCCCGGACGGCTCCGAGCTGCCGCGGGCGTTCAGCTACGACTGGCGCCTCTGGACCTTGCCTGAGTTGCGCGAGCTGCTGGCCGAGGCCGGCTTTGCGCGCTCGGTGGTCTACTGGCAAGGCGAGGACGAAAAAGGCGAGCCGAGCGGCGAATTCTCGATCGTCGAGCGAGGCGAGGCGGATCCGGCATGGATCACCTACGTGGCGGCGGTAAAAGGCGGCACTGGAAGCTCATGAAAGCCGCGGATTTCGTGTCTAAAGAGTTGAATGTGCTGGGCTCCAGCGAGTATGCTCGGGCTGGATTTGCCCTTTCTCGGGCGGGCCGCAGGGAATAAGGCCGGGTATTCATGTCAAGCGAAATTTCAGTCGCCGTCCTGTTCGCCGACGTGGTCGGGAGCACAGAGCTTTACGAGGTGCTGGGCGACCTCAAGGCGCGCGAAACCGTCGGCCAGTGCCTCGACGTGATGTCCCGTGCCACGGAGACCTATAACGGTCGCGTGGTCAAGACCATCGGCGACGAGGTCATGGCTACCTTTCCCTCGGCTGACGGCGCCATGAACGCCGCGCGCGACATGCAGGTCGCCATCAGCAAGGGCGAGGTGGTGTCCGGCGGCGGCGTACCGCTGGCGATTCGCATCGGCTGCGATTTCGGCCCGGTCATCCCCGAGCAGCGCGACGTGTTCGGCTCGACCGTGAATACCGCCAACCGGGTCACCAGCCAGGCCAAGGCGGCCCAGGTGCTGATCACCGACAACATGGTGGCGAACCTCGGCGCCGAGTGGCGCGCCGCCGTCCGCCAGATCGACCTCGCGCCCCTGAAAGGCAAGAGCGGCGAGGTGGCGATGTACGAGGCGCTGTGGCAGTCCGAAGACATCACCAGCATGCTGCCGACCATCACCTGGGGTGACCAGAAGAAAAAGACCCGCGGCCGCATGCGTATTCGTTATCTCGGCAAGGAAGTCACGGTGGATTCCGTGCGCCCGCACGCCACCCTCGGGCGCAGCGAGGACAACGACCTGGTCGTGAAGGGCAACCTGATTTCGCGCCTGCATGCCCGCATCGAAATGAGCCGCGATCGCTTCCTGTTGATCGACCAGTCCACCAACGGGTCGTTCGTGGTGACGCGCACTGGCGAAGAGTCCTTCGTGCGGCGCGACAGCGTGCCGATCAGCGGCGAGGGCGCCATCGGCCTCGGCCGCGTGGTGCAGCCGGGCTCGGCCCAGGCGATCACGTTCATCCAGGAAGACTAGCTTGAAAATCCGCGTCGAAGTCGAAGTCGGCCCGACCGAGTTGCGCGAATTCCTGGGCCTGCCGGACGTCGCGAGCGTCCAGCAGGAGGCGCTGGACGCAGTGGTTAACAAGCTGCGCTCCGGCGCGACCAGCGGCTCCGAGGCGGTGGCGCAGCTGCGCGCCCTGGTGCCCGAGGGCCTGGCTTCGCTCAGCGACTGGCAACGAATCATCAGCCGGGCGCTGCAGACCGGCCGGCCCGTGACCGTCGAGACCACCGTCAAGCCGAAAGCGGACAGCGCGGCCGAAGCGCCGGCCGCCAGCAAGCGGCGCCGGCCGGCGAAGAAAAAGACCCGCACGACGAAAAGCTGAGCGCTGCGTGGTGTTCGCTGGGCGGCGTTCCGCCTGGCGGGCGAGCCCCCCAAAACAACAAGGCCCTCCGGAGAGGGCCTTGTCGGTTTTCAGAAGAGCGAACCCTGTTGCGGGATCCGCTCCGGCGCCGGTGGCGCTGCGCTTCAGGCGGCCTGGGCAGCCTCGGGCGCCTTGGACTCGGCCTGCTTGGCCGGCGCCTTGCGCGTGGTGGTCTTCTTGGCGGCCGTCTTCTTGGCAGACGCCTTCTTGGCGGCGGGCTTGCGGCCAGCGGTCTTCTTCTTGGCAGACGCCTTCTTGGCGGCGGGCTTGCGGCCGGTGGCCTTCTTCTTGGCAGCCGGCTTGCCAGCCTTGCGGGCGCTGGAGATGTCTACGACCACGTCCTTGAACAGGTCACCGAAGGCTTCGCCAGTGCTACGCACGATGGACACGGTCTTTCTGGCGTTCTGCATGGCATGATCGCGGGTCTTGGGCAGGGTCGACACCTGGCGGTCGACCAGCGTCCGGACGCTCTGGGCGCGCGACGCCATTTCCAGGCGACGGACGCCGCCATCGATGATGTCGCGCAGGATGGCGACCTGCTGCTTGAGCAGCTTCTCGATGCTCTTGTGCGACAGGTTGTTCAGCTTCAGGCTGGTGTCGGCAAAGACATTGACAGGGGTCTTGGCCTTGCTGATCAGGTTGGCGGTCTCGAGGCCGGCAGTGCGCAGGCTCGCAATGGCCCGATCGGCAAACTGGCGGGACTCGCTCTTGAGGGTGTCGGCAAATTTTTCGATTCGGTTCATCATAATCTCTAGCCTCGGTTGTTTTGACGCAGTGCAACAATTGATGCAATGCACAATACACCCTGGATGGTTTAGAGTCAACCGCCCTGTATCAATTACGGGCTAATTTCCCGGAGGATTCGAGTGTTCCAAGATCTGCCCCGCGCGCTGCTCGGTTTCCCGCTTGTCTTCGCGGCGTTCGTGCTGTGCGTGTTGCTGGCGCCGCCGGGCCTGGCGGCGGCGGAAGTCGAGCCGGTGTCACAAGTTGAGCAGGCGCCGGAAATCGAGCAGGCGCCCGAAATCGAGCAGGCCCCGCCGCTGCCGCCGCCCGTCGAGCCCGTGGTGGTGACGGAATCCGCCTGGCTGGCGGTCGACGCGGAGACGGGGGATGCGCGACTCACCGGGCAACCCACGTCCCTGCAACTTTTCACCGGGCGGTTCCACTACGAGGGCGGCGAGTCGGTCATCGGGCTGCGCATCGTCCTGCCGATCCCGGCGGGCACGCACTATGTCGCCGACAGTGCCACCGGGCCGGGCGCCGAGGTCAGCTTCTCGGTGGACGGCGGGCAGACGTTTGCCCGGCCGAACGCCTTGACCATGGCGGTCGACCCGACCGCACATGCCTCCGCCGCGCGCCGCGCCGAACCCGAGGAATACACCCATATTCGCTGGGACCTGGCCGGTGAGTTTTCACCCGGTACCCGCGGCCTGGTGTCGTTTCGCGCCACGCCAGTCACGCCAGGTCCGCCGGTGCCGGACGCGCCGGACG
>JBLRWC010000044.1:0-19936 GCA_047921455.1 Gammaproteobacteria bacterium | reverse complement strand
ATGGTGGCCAGGGGCAGAATCGAACTGCCGACACCGTGATTTTCAGTCACGTGCTCTACCAACTGAGCTACCTGGCCATCGGTGCGAGGCGCGTATTAGACCCGCGTCGCCGCTGGGCCGTCAAGGCGGGCGCCCCAACAGGGGACTTTGACCCGCCGAAGTCCCAGCCGCTATCCTGAAGTTTTGCAGGGAAGCGGCGCATGACTCTTGCAAGCACTGCCGATCCGGCCATGCAAGCTGAATCCTCGGCCGATGCCGCCGGGCAAGCCTTCAGGCGCGTGCGCGATTGGACCACCACCCTCGCGGCGCCGCTGTCGCCCGAAGACGCCTGCGTCCAGAGCATGCCGGATGCCAGCCCGGCGAAATGGCACCTGGCGCATACCAGCTGGTTTTTTGAACATTTCATCCTCGCCAAGCGCCTGCCGGGCTATCGGCTGTTCCACGAGCGCTTCGAGTACCTGTTCAATTCGTATTACTTCACGGTCGGGCAAATGCACGCCCGCCCGCGCCGCGGCCTGGTGACGCGCCCGTCGCTGGCGGAAGTGCTCGACTACCGGGCCCACGTGGACGCGGCCATGGAAGAACTGGTCGCGCGGGAGCAAGGCAATGCCGAACTGGCGTTTCTCCTCACGCTGGGCATGAACCATGAACAGCAGCACCAGGAACTGCTGCTCACGGACATCAAGCACCTGTTCGCGCAAAACCCGCTGCTGCCGGCCTACACCGAGTTGCCGGCGCCAACGGAAGTGCGCACCGCGCCCCTGCGCTGGATCCCGGGCACGGCCGGCGCCGCGGCGATCGGCCATGCCGGTGACGAGTTCGCCTTCGACAACGAAACTCCGCGCCACCCGGTACTGCTCGGAGAGCACTCGCTGGCCTCGCGCCTGGTGAGCAATGCCGAGTTTCGCGAGTTCATCGACGACGGCGGCTATTCGAATCCGGCGCTCTGGCTGTCCGACGGCTGGTCCACGATCCTTGGCGAAGGCTGGCAGCGACCGCTGTATTGGCAAGCGGACCTCGAGCAGGAATTCACGCTCGGCGGGCTGCAACCCATTCAGCCGGCCGCCCCTGTCACTCATCTCAGCTATTTCGAAGCCGACGCCTTCGCGCGCTGGGCGGGTTGCCGCCTGCCAACCGAGTTTGAATGGGAGGCTGCCGCGGGCGGGCTGGCCGTGACCGGCAATTTCGCCGACGCCGGCGCCCTGCACCCGCGTCCCGCGGCGGACAGCGCCGGGCTGCAACAACTCTACGGCGACGCCTGGGAATGGACCGCGAGTCCCTACTCGCCCTACCCGGGCTTTCGGCCCCTGGCCGGGTCGCTCGGCGAATACAACGGCAAGTTCATGTGCAGCCAGATGGTGCTGCGTGGTGGTTCGTGTGCGACGCCGGCCGGCCACGTGCGGGCCAGCTACCGCAATTTTTTCTACCCGGCGCAGCGCTGGCAGTTCGGCGGTGTCCGCCTGGCGAAGGACGCCGCATGACCGAAAACCTTCGTCTCGTGTCGGATTTCAGCCCGGACGAAGCCGTCATGCTCGAGGACGTGCTGCATGGCCTGGCGCTGCCGCAAAAGAGCATCCCCTCGCTTTATTTCTATGACCAGCGTGGTTCCGAGCTGTTCGACGCCATCACGGACTTGCCGGAGTACTATCCGACCCGTACCGAAATCTCGATCCTCACGACGCACGCCCCGGAAATGGCCGCCCTGCTCGGTCCGGGCGTGCGGCTGATCGAGCTCGGCTCCGGTTCAGCCGTCAAAACCGAGGTGCTGCTGGCCAACCTCGAAGCGCCGGCCGCCTACGTGCCGGTCGAAATATCGCGCGAGCACCTGCTCGCGGCCGCGGCCCGCATCGCCGAGGATTTCCCGCAGCTGGAGGTGCTGCCCGTCACGGCGGACTTCACCGAGCCGTATGACCTGCCGGAGCCAAAACACGGCGCCGTACGTCGTAACGTGGCATTTTTCCCCGGCTCGACCATTGGCAATTTTCCGCGCGACATGGCGGCCGACCTGTTGCGCAACACCCGTCGCGAGGTTGGGCAAAGCGGGGCCATGCTGATCGGCGTAGACCTGGAAAAAGACCGCGCGACGCTGGAGCGTGCTTACAACGACTCAGCCGGCGTAACCGCCGCATTCAATCTCAATATGCTGGCCAGGCTGAACCGGGAGCTGGGCGCGAATTTCGACATCGATGCCTTTCGCCACCAGGCCGTGTGGGATGCTGCGGCCGGCCGGATTGAAATGCGCCTGGTCAGCCTGCGGCCGCAGACTGCCAGCCTGGCGGGCCGGGACTTTGCCTTCGCCGCCGGGGAGATTCTCGTCACCGAGTATTCCCACAAGTACTCGCTGGACGGTTTCCGCGCGCTGGCGCAGGCCAACGGCTTCACGGTCGCACGGGTATGGACGGACCCGGCAGGGCTGTTCTCAGTGCAGCTGCTGGAAGCGCAAGACCAGGGCTGAACCGCCGCCCTGGACTTTCGTCAGAGCTCCTCGGGGGGCACGTAACCTTCCGGCCTGGCCGCGCCCTCGCCGAAGAAGAACTGCTCCATCTGCTCGCGCAGGAACTCGCGGGCCTCCGGCTCGATCACCACCAGCCGGTACTCGTTGATCAGCATGGTCTGGTGGCCGAGCCACCGCTGCCAGGCTTCCTTCGAAACGTTTTCATAGATGCGCTGGCCGAGCTCCCCCGGGTAAGGGGGCCGGGCCAGGCCTTCGGCCTCGCGGCCGAGCATTACGCATTGAACGGTTCTGCTCATGTCAATTCCTTCAGTGAATCAGCGGCGCTGCGGTGCGCCTGGGCATCGATCAGTCGGCTCACTACCGCCGCGAGCCCGAGCCGGGCCGGAGACCGGGCGTTATACCAGACCCACCGGCCGGGCTCCATCAGGATGGCGCCGTCGCTCGTGACGCGCGCGGGCACCGGCTCGATTTCCAGCTCGAAGTGCGTAAAGCCGTGTCGCACTGCAGCGAGCGGCGGCGCGGCTTCGACCGCGGCGCCCAGCACGCGGGCCGCCCAGTCCGCGGGGGATTCCTCGCCGAGCTCCGGCGGGCACCACAGGCCGCCCCAGACGCCCTGCGGCGGGCGCTGCTCGAGCAGCAGGGCGCCGGCCTGGTCCTGCAACAGCAACATGCGCGCCCGGCGCAGCGGCCGGGACCGTCGCGGCCGCGCGCCGGGGAACTCATCCTGCCGACCCTGGCGGCGCGCTTCGCACAGTGCCGCGACGGGACAGTCGGTACAGTCCGGACGACTGCGCCGACAGGCCGTCGCGCCGAAATCCATGATCGCCTGGGTGTAATCCGCCAGCCGCTCGGTGGGCGTATGCAGCTCGGCGAGTTCCCACAGGCGACGCTCGACCGCGGCTTGTCCCGGCCAGCCCGGCACGGCGTGCAAACGCGCCAGCACACGCTTGACGTTGCCGTCGAGAATCGGGTGCCGCTGGCCGCAAGCCTGCGCCAGGATTGCGCCCGCCGTGGAACGCCCGACGCCGGGCAAGGCATGAACCGCAGCGTACTCGGTCGGGAAGCGGCCCGCATGTGCGCTCATGACCGTCTGCGCCGCCTGGTGCAGGTTACGCGCGCGCGCGTAATAGCCCAGCCCGGACCAATGGTGCAGCACCTCGTCCAGCGGCGCGCCAGCGAGCGACGCGATATCCGGAAACCGCGCCATGAAACGCTGGAAGTAGGGAATCACCGTCGAGACCTGGGTCTGCTGCAGCATCACCTCGGCAATCCAGACGCGGTACGGCGACGCATCGATCTGCCATGGCAAATCATGCCGGCCGGCCCGGTCGTACCAACCGAGCAGTGCGGCAGCGAACTCGTCAGTCATCGCGCAACACGGCGAGTCGATCGACCTCGGCCATGGTCTCCAGGGTCATGCGCTCGATGGAGCTGGCCAGGACCGTCGCGCCAAACACGGGCGCCACCCGGAAGGCGGGAATGAAGCGCGTCTCGTAACGCAGCCGCGTGCCGTCAGCGGTGGCGGAAAAGTGCCATTCGGTCGCGCCCTCGCTGAACGAGCCGCGCCCGGGCACATCCTCGGCGTAGAGCGATGTGTTGCGCTGCTGGATTCGTTCGACCCGGTGCAGCGTGCGACAAAACAGCAGCACGCACCCGTCAAAGCGCGTGTAGACCTCCTCGATTCCCGGGCCGACCCGGCCCAGCGTACGACTTTCGATCATGTCCGGATGCAGTCTGTGGATTCGGTCGTAGTCGGTGAGCACGGCGAGCAATTGCGCCGGCGTCGCGAGGAAAACGGCTTCAATTTCCAGCCGATAGGCTGGCCCGTCGCGCGAGGTATCGGCTGAGAGCAACTCGAAGGCCCCGCTCTCCGCCAGCGGCGCAAGCACGGCCAGCACGCCGATCAAGAAGTTGGGGCGCAACGACATCAATTGTCCCGGCGTAACCGGTCACGGAGTCCGCGCAGCTTGTCCTGGGCCTGTTCCTTGAGTTCCTCCTCCACGCTCCGGCCCGCCTCGGCGTCGATGCCGAGCCGATCCAGCGCCTCCTGCTGGAGGCGATCGCGCACCAGGCCACCAAGATCCACGCTGACCGACGGCGAATCCAGCGACCCGCTGAGCCGCAGCGGCAGGGTCGATCCCGCCAGCTCGCTGCGCTCCCCGGTCGCCTCGTCGATCGCCTCGCGGATCACGCTGGCATTGAGCCGATAATCGAGCGCGGCCTGGGCCAGGTCGATTTCGCCGCGACCGGTGAGCAGAAGAAAAGGCAGGCCGCCAACCAGGTCCTCGTTGACGAGCAGCCCGTCGCGGATCACGGCCGTGCCCTTGAGCTGGCGGAAATCGGTATCACGCGAAGTACGCTCCGGCGCCGCCCGGCCCCTTGCCAGGGCATTGGCGCGCTGGATCTCGTACCAGAGATTGACGCCCTGCAGCGCCCCGTCCAGCAGGTCGAACTCGATTTCGCCAGACAGCCCCGACATCAGTTCGGCCGTACTCGAGGCGGTCGTGCTCAAGCGGGCGTCCAGCTGGGCGATGCCGGTGAGCCGGTCGAAACCGGCCAGGTCCTGCACGAACGGCGCCAACTGCAACGCCGCCAGCGACTGCTCGAGGCGAAAAGTCGCCGGCGACTGGCGGCCGTCCAGCCGCGCCATGCCGTTCACCTGGCCGCCATACAACGCCGCCCCGAACGGCTGCAAAGTGAGCACGCCGTTCTGGGCCACCGCGCGGGCCTCGAGGTTGGTGAACGTCAGGCCGGTCACCTTGAGGCGGTCGGCGCGGAGCGAGGCATCGAGGTCGAGACCTTCGAGCCAGTCAAAGGCCAGCTCGACGTCTTCGCCGGGGGCGGTCTCGACCGGCTCGTCGGCTTCGGGCGGGAGGTAGCGATCGAGGTCGATCGAGTCCAGCGCCAGCTCGGCGCGAATCCGCGTGATTGCCGCAAACCCGATCGCGCTCGTGCCGCTCAGCGTGCTGTCATCAAGCACGACGCGCAACTCGTCGAGCTCCAGGTCCTCGGTCCCGACCCGGTAGCGCGCCGCCAGCGATGCACTGCGCAGCACGGCGTCATCCGCCGTTGGCGGCACCGCTTCGCCAAGCCGCTCGAGCAGCGCGCGCGGCGAAAATTCCTGCACCGCGATGCGCCCGGCAAATGACGGCGCCGCCACGATGCGGGTGCCCGCCACGTCGGCGCTGGCGCGCACGCCCGCCAGCTCGGCGGTCAATTCGTCGATCGCGAGGGTCTCGGCGTCGAAGTCTGCCGTCAGCCGCGGCATGCTCAGCCGCCCCGCTTGCCGGCCGCCCGGGACCTCGTCCCCGCGCAACTCGAAATCAAGCCCGAAACGCTCGAGTTCGAGCACCGCACCCGCGAGAGCCACCCGAGCGTCGAGCGTCGCGTCGACAGTCATCGCGCCCTCGGCGAAGCGCAGCGAGGCCTCGGCCTCGAGCGGAAACGCCTTGCCAGGCGCCAGTTCGCCGGTGGACAGGTTCGGGATCGCGGCTTCCACGATGGTACCCGCCTGGCGGTCCTCGTAACGAATAATTGCATCCGTGATACGCAGACCGTCGACCCGTTCAAGGCGGAATGCACCGGCGTCATCCGGTCTCGGGGAGGGCTCGGCCGCCGCCCCGTTTTCGTCACCGAGATCGTCCCAGTTATTTGTGCCGTCCGCGAGCTGCACGAGATTCAGCCGCAGGCCGTCGAGCCGCAGCGTGCTGATCTCCAGCCGGCGCGACAGCAACGGCACCAGTTTCGCCCCGACGCCGGCGGCAGCGATTTCTGCAAACGGCGCATCCCCGAACCCCGGCGGGTTACCGAGCCGCATCCGCCCGACCTCGAGGCCGAGCCAGGGGAATACGCTCAGGGAAAGCTCGCCCTCGATTTCGAAGCTGCGTCCGGTGGACTCTTCCACCGCTTCGGCAATCCGGTCGCGGTAGTCGTTCGGGTCCACCACGAGGGGAATGATGATGACCGCGGCCAGCACCAGGACGACGACCAGCCCGACCAGGCCAAGAATGATCTGCAAAAATCTGGACATCAGGAGGAACTCCTGTCGGCGGCGTCGACAAGACGCCCGTTGCCCCGATTATACGGCTCGCGCGGCCGCCGCACTCAACGCCGTTTATCCACCAGCGCCTGGAACTTGGTCGCGGCTACCGGTGGACTGATGACAAAGCCCTGCACCCGGTCACAGCCCGCTGCGTGCAGAAATTCGAGCGTGTCTTCGGTCTCGACCGCCTCGGCCGTGGTCTCCAGGCCCAGTTCATGCGCCAGCCGGATGATGCCGCGCACCATGCGCCGGGCGTCCTCGTCCTCGTCCAGGTAGCTGATCAATCGCCGGTCGATTTTCAGTTCGCTGAACGGGGTGCGGTAGAGGTCCGTCAGCGAGGAGCGTCCACTGCCGAAATGCTCCAGGCAAAGCCCGAAACCATGCATCCTGAGGCGGGCCATCATACCCAGGAAGGCGCTGGAGGCATCGGCAATGCCCGCCTCTGGAATCTCCAGCACCAGCGCGCGCGCCGGCACTTCGTACTCGAGCAGCAGGCGGGCAAGTCGCTCGGGGAAATCCGGATCGGTGACCAGCACAGGCGAGAGGTTGACGCCAACCCGCAGCGGCATGCCGACCTGGTGCCAGACACCGAGTTGCTGGACCGAACTCAACAATACACAGTCCGTGATCGCGGCGATCTGGCCTTCCGCCTCCGCCACCGGCAAGAACGCGTCAGGCAGGACCACGCCCTGCTCCGGATGTTCCCAGCGGGCCAGTGCCTCGGCGCCGTCGGCGCGCCACTCGGAACCGCTGCGGACCAACTGCAACTGGTACCACGCCGTGATCTCGCCCCGCATCACCGCAGCCGCAATATCCGCCGCCGAGAACACCATCTCGCCAAGCAGGGCGCGCAAGGCGACCTCCAGGCCCTCGGCCGAAACGCGTTTGGCAAGCAGTCCCTCTACCTTGATGCCCTCGGCCCGAGCCAGCTCCCGGGCCGTGCGCGTGGCCTGGTCTTCAGGACCGCCTAGCAATAACAACGAGGCGCCGGATGCCGCCACGGCACGCAGCGTCGCGCTTGCGTGGTCCTCGAGCGCGCCGGGATCGAGAATCACCACGTCGGGACCAAACTCCCCGACCGCCGCCACGACATCGTCCTCGGCGAAAATGTGTCGCGTCAGCATGCCGAGCTCAGCTGCTCGCTCCGTTACCGCCTGGGCTGCAAACTCGTCGGCGCCCACCAGCAGCAGGCGTTGGATCGTCATGCTTTCATGCACCTGTTAACTCGCTTTTTCTTTGTCCGGGGCGTCGCCCGCGGTAGTGGACTTCGCTCGGCCGGGCTCGTCAAGTAAGGGCGCGAATGCCCTGTCGAGTTGCTCGACCAGGCCGGCGCGCAGGTCACGTCGTGCCTGGTCCAGCGCCGCGCGGAGTTCGACCGGAATCTGCCTGGCCGCCGCCAAGGCAGCCAGGGCCTGTTTATGTCTGGCTCGCTCGGACTCGAGCGCCTCGGCCAGGTCGCTGCCGCGTTCTGCCGCCTGGGCCGCCATGCGGCGCAGGTCTTCAGCGTCATCCAGCGCGCGCGCCATCCTGGTCCGCGCCTCCTCGGCCTCGTCCAGCGCGCGCGTCACCCGGGCACGCGCTTCATCAGCCTCGTGCTGCGCCTGGACCGCCTGGTCGCGGAGTTGTTCCGCCTGGCCAAGCGCCGCCTGCGCCTCGCCGCGCGCGGCCGCGACCGCCCGGTGCTGTTCGGCCAATTCAGCGCGCAACCGATCGCGCTCACGTTCCGTCGTGGCCAGGGCAGCACGCAACTCGGCCGCCAGCTTTTCCTGCCCGGGGTCTGCGGTCGCCGGCGGCGGCGCCGCAGCGGCGGCCACAAGGTCGGACACATCTACGCCGTGCACCAAGAACCCGTCAGGGCCGCCGTCGGGCGCCCGTCGCGTCGCGACCAACCAGCGCATCGCCTGGCCGTCCGCGGCCTTGGTATCGCGCACCGCGGCGTCTGCGCCGGCCGCGATCGCGGCGAGCGCGTCCCCCACGGCTTCGGCGTCCGGGCGCGGCAATACCCTGAGCACATCGCGGCCGACGATCGGCGCGCGGCCGCATAGATCGGCCGCTGCGTTGGCCGACAACACTGCAAAATCCTGGGCCACCCGGAACATGGGCCCTGCGAGGGCGCTGAAATCCCGCTCCAGCGCCTCCAGGGTCGCCTGCAGACCGGTCTCCGCTCGCCGGGTTGCAGTGATTTCCTCGTGGCAGATCACGGCGCCGGCAATGCCCGGGTTCAGCAGTGGGCCGACGTCGATCCGCCAGCGCTGTTGCTCGTCGCCATACTCGCAACTGAAATGCTCGGCCACACCACCGAGTACCTGGCGTATACCCCGCGCCAGCGCCGCGCGATCGAGATCTCCGAAAGCGTCCGGATCATCAGGCTCATCGAGGAATTTGTCGCCGAGCCTGAATGCCCGGCCAGCATGGCAGCCCGGTTCATCGAGGGCGACCCAGGCCTGGTTGCAATCAGTGATTATCCCGGCGGAATCCAGGATTGCGTGCGGCCGATGCTCGGAATCGAACACGGCCCGCAAGAAGCGCTGGCCCTGCCGGGTCTCGCGCAGTTTTTTCTGCTGGCGTTGCGCGTCGGACAACACGCCGGAAGCGTGTTCCAGGCGGCCACGGCCGTCGAGGTGCGACCGCCCGCGCAGCGTACACCAGCGATAGGCGCCGCCGCCGACCTTGAAGCGGCCCTCGAGCTGCCAGGGCTGACGGCTGTCCAGCAGCCCTTCGAGCTGCCGCAACAGCATCTCGCGGTCGTCCGGATGCACACGGGCCCGCAACGCTTCCAGCGACTCATGGCACTCGGGCGCGGGCAGTTGCCAGTCCAGCGGGTTTGCCGCGGCCAGCCAGACCTCGCCCTGGCCTTGCTCGTAATGCCAGGCGAGATCACCGGCAGCACCAAGGCTGGCGGCGATCCGCTGGCTGCGCCGCCGCGACTTCGACAGCGCGCGCGCGCGCGCGGTGGCGCTTTGCAGCCGGTCGAGCAGGCCGGCGGAGTCCAGCGCCTCGGGTGCCAGCCGGTCCTGCGCGCCCAGCGCCATACAGGCCGCAGTATCGGCGCTGGCGCGGTCCGCGCTCAAAGCCACCACGGGCAGGTCAGGCGCCATTTCATGCAGGTCCGACAGCATGTGCAGGCCATCGCCGTGCCCCAGTCCCAGGTCGACCAGCGCGAGATCGTAGGCGGCCGCACTGAGTCGACGACGCGCAGTGGCCAGGCTGTCCGCCCCCTCGATCATGACCAGGCCAGCGTCCTGACGCCGCAGGCTGTGCCCGATGCGACGAATGACGTCGGGGTCATCGGCAATCAGCAGAATGCGCAGCGACTGGGACATCAGCAACCTGGAATCCTTGGGCAATGGCAAGCGAAATTACCATGATCCCGGCCCGGAGTCCTTGACCAGGTCTCGATTCAGGCACCTGGAAGAATCACGGCCAGTTGCCCGGCGGGAACATTCAGCCTCAAATTCCCGGCACGCCCAGGATGGGCGCCGCCGCATCGTCACGCGGCCACCGCTCGCGCGACACGGGGGTTCTGAAGGTATCGGGCTTCACTACCAGCAAGTCGCAGGGCAGCTGTTCCAGCACCCGCTCCGCCGTGCTGCCGATGAAAATCCGCCCAAAGGGATTACGCGCAATAGCACCCATGACCACCAGGTCGGCCCGCGTATCGCGACAGTACTGCGGCAACGCCTGCTCGGGCCGCCCCTCGACGAAGGAAACCCGGGCCGGGCTGGCATCGGCTGCGCCCAGTACGCCATACACCGCCTCGCGGCGGCGCTGCTCCAGGACGGTTTCGGGCAAGTCCGTGCTCAGCGGCTGCTCCGCCTCGCCGATCATGGCCCGCAGGGTTCTCTGCCAGGCGTGGAAAGCATGCAAAGTGCCACCGACACCTTCCACGAGGCCTTCCGCCACCTGCAAAATCCTCACATCGAGTTCGTCACTGCGACCATGCCGTCCGCCCGGATCCAGCGCTGCCACCACGACCGGCTGTGCTTGCCAGTCACGACCCCGCGTCAACAGCACCGGCGACGGACAATTGCGCACCAGTTGCCACAGCGAGGATGACAGCGGACGCCCCCCGGCGCCTTCGCCGGCCGGCAGCGCGACCACGAGCAGGTCCACGCCCCGGTCAAGCACTCGCCGGATGAGCGCCTCCTCGAGCGGGTGGTCCCAGGTCGCATGGCATTCGACCCGCCCTTCGAAACCCAGCTCGGGAACCCGCTCCTCGAGATGTTGCTGGTGCTTTTTCACCAGCATGTCGCGCGCGTGCTGGAGCTTCTCGCGATTTTCGAAGTGCGCCAGGGATACCTGGGGGTTATAGACCGGCGTGAACAACTCCAGGCCCGCGCCCATGCCGCTGGCGAGCCGTGCGCCCAGCGCCGCCGCCGCCATGGAGCTGGTGTGTGGATCGACGCCGACGAGGACTCTGCCGAATTTGTTCATGGTTTCGGGACCACAGCGGATGGATTGGGCGCATCCCGCAGACCGCGGGATGCGCTGTACGCTTCCCAACAGTTATTCTAGACGGCATTTCGCCGCCCAACCATGTGCCACCCCGTGGCTACCGTGTTCGCAGAGGAATTCGACCCGCCAATGACTAGCCGCGAAACAGACTCGGGCGCCCAGGCGCGGACAGCCCCCGGGCGGGCCGAAAGCAGGCTCTCCGCGCTGCTCAACGCAACCCCCGATGCGGTGGTGCTGATCGATGGCAATGGCATTATTGAATCTTTCAATCCGGGCGCCGAACGAATCTTCGGGTACACCGCCAAGGAAATCATCGGCCAGAATGTCGCCTTGCTGATGCCGGCGCCGTTCAGGACCGGGCATGACGGCTACCTCCAGCGTTACGAGCAAACGGGCGAGGCCCGCTTCATGCTGGCGCCCCGCGAAGTCAAAGCCTGCCGCAAGGACGGTTCCGTGTTCCCGGCCGAGGTGTCGGTGGGCCAGGTCGAAGGCGAAGGCGTATCAAGCTACATCGGCATCATTCGCGATATCAGCGCCCGGGTGGAAGCCGAAGCACGCCTGTACCAGGTGGAAGCCAACCTCGTGACGGCGCAGGCGCTGGCGCATGTCGGCAGTTTCGAGGGTGACTGGCCGGAAGCCGGGTCCAATTTCTGGTCGGACGAATACTTCCGCATCGCGGGGCTCGATCCCGACCAGCCGCCACTGAGTCCCGGCGAGTTCGTACGTCGCTTCGCCCACCCAAAGGATCGCGCGCGCGTCGAGACCAGGCTGGCGGAAGACGCCGGGAAAACCTCCGGCGGCGGGGAGCTCGAGTACCGGATTATCCGGCCGGACGGCACCATTCGCCACATCCAGACCATTTACCGGATCGTGACGAATCCGCTCACCGACGCGCGGCGTATCCAGGGCACGATTCTCGACCAGACTTTCCGGCGCCACGCCGAGGAAGCGCTGCGTCGCGAGAGGGACCGCGCCCAGCGCTACCTGGACCTCGTCAACGTGATGGTCATTGCCGTCGACCGCAACGGCCGCATCACGCTGGTCAACCGCAAGGCTTGCGAACTGTTCGGCTATCCCGAACATGAACTGCTCGGCAAGGATTTTTTCGCGGCGTGCCAGCCGCCGGGCTTCGCAGGCCGCTCGCGCATCCTGTTCGAAGAGGCGCTGGCCGGGCGGGAAGAGGGCTTCAGCCTGCTGGAGGGCCCGGTTCTGACCCGGGAGGGTCACCAGCGGCGGGTCTTCTGGCGTAACCAGTTCCTGCGCGATGAAACCGGTCGGATCAGCGGCGTCCTGAGCGCCGGCGAAGACGTCACGGAGCAGCGCGCCATCGAGTCGCAGCTGCGCCAGGCCGAGGAAGAATTACGGTTGATTGTCCGCCGCGCCCCGATTGGCATGGCCACGCTGTCTGCGGCTCATGAAATCGACGGCCGCTACCTGTCCGTAAACCAGGCGCTGTGCAACATGCTGGGCTACACCGAGAGCGAATTGCTGGTGCGCTCGGTGCGGGAAGTCACACCGCCCGACGATATCAACGAAACCATCCGGCAGTTCCACCTGCTGTTGGCTGGCGCAGAAAACGTCAAATACGAAAAGCGTTTTATCCACAAGGATGGCTCCCTGGTCCACGCCCTGGTTCACCTGAGCGTCATTTACGACCATGCCGGCAAACCCTTGCTGATTATCAGCCAGATTCTTGACCGGACCGACGTCGTACACGCCGAGCAGGAAGCGAGAAAGCAACGTGAGCGACTGGCGCACGTGGCACGACTCGGCACGCTGGGTGAAATGGCGGCCGGCATCGCCCACGAACTCAACCAGCCTCTCGCGGCGATCGCCAACTACACCCAGGCTTGCCAGCGGCTGCTGGCGGCTGGAAAAATGGACAAGGAAGAGCTCGACCAGGTGCTCGGGCGTGTCACAGCACAGGCGCGCCGCGCCGGCGACGTCATCCACCGCTTGCGGGCCTTCGTGCGTCGCCATACGCCGGATCGCCGGCATCGCGATGCGCATGAACTGATCCGGGAAATCCTGCCGCTGGTGGAGATGGATTGCCGTTCGCACGACGTGGACCTGCAGCTCGAGTTCAACCCCGACCTGCCGAAGGTCCAGGTGGACGGCATCCAGTTGCAGCAGGTCCTGCTCAACCTGACGCGCAACGCGGTAGAGGCCATGGGCGTGTGCGCGCCGGAAGCGCGGCGCCTGGTAATCCGTAGCGAAACGCTTGGCGTGGACGAGGTCGAACTGGCGGTCGAGGATTCCGGGCCCGGTGTGTCTGACGACCTGCTGGAGCAGCTTTTCGAGCCCTTTTTCACGACCAAGCCCGAGGGGATGGGGCTCGGCCTGTCACTCAGTCGTTCGATCATTGAGGCGCACGGCGGCATACTGCGATACGATTCCGGCCCCGGGACTGGAAGTATTTTCAGAATCAGGCTGCCCACGGCACCGGAGGAAGAATAATGGCGCAAAGCGAAGCGACAGTATTTATCGTTGATGACGACGAGGCGGTACGCGACTCCCTTGGGCTGCTGCTGAGATCGGTCGGCTACCGCGCGCGCTGCTATGCGAGCGCCAAGGAATTTCTCAAGGCCTTCGACCCGCGTGATTACGGCTGCCTGGTGCTGGATATCCGGATGCCGGGCATGACGGGACTGGAACTGCAACAACACCTGGCCGAGATCGGCTGCAACATCCCGATCGTGTTTATCACCGGGCATGGCGACATCCCGATGGCCGTGGAAGCCGTGCGCAAGGGCGCGGTGGACTTCCTGCAAAAGCCCTTCGAGGACCAGGAACTGGTCGATCGCATCAATGACGCGATGAAGCAGGCCGCGCAACAGCGGGAGGGCGAGCTTGAGCGCCTCGAAATTCTCGATCGTATCGAGAGCCTGACGGCGCGCGAAAAGCAGGTCATGGGCCAGGTGGTGCTCGGCAAGGCCAACAAGGTCATCGCCGGCGACCTCGGGGTCAGCCAGCGCACCGTCGAGATTCACCGGGCCCGTGTCATGGAAAAGATGCAGGCCAACTCGCTGGCACACCTCGTCCGCATGGTCATGGTGGCCGAAAACCAGTCGGGCAACTGAGCCTCCTGCCGGGGCGGCCGGCAGCGCCGCTCAGGCCGGGGGCGGCGGCGCGACTTAGGTAGATGTTCGTATTTCATTGCGCGCGGCGAGTTATCAATACTCGGGCAGCGACAAAAAGAACATCAGCGAGGACGTCAGCCCGGACGAAGCCGGCGAACCCGCCAGCATTATCCGGTCCCAACACCATGGCCCCAGTCCCGGAAAGCAGCGCTGAGGCACATCAGGCGACGATTTGCGTCGTCGATAGCGATGCTCAGGAACGAGCAGCGCTGTCGCAACTGTTGAGCCATCTTCAGCATGAAGTCAGCGCCTTCGACTCGGCGGAAGCGCTGCTGGACGCGCTTGACGATACCCCTATAAACGTCCTGGTCGTCAGCTTGGAGCTATCCGGCCTTAGCGGTCTCGAGCTGCTGCACGAACTGCGCACGCGCGGGCGCCAGGCGCCCACGATCCTGCTCGCCGGGACGTCGAATGTGGCCACCGCGGTGGAAGCAATCCGCGCCGGGGCGGTAGACTTCATCCAGAAACCCGTCATAGACCGCATCCTGCTTCGCCGGGTCAGCGACGCACTCGAGCACACCAGCGTCTAGCCGCCCGCCGCCGGCGTGGCGCCTGCCTCACTTTGTGACGGAGGTCGTGTCCACGGGCTATGCTCGCCTTTAAGCTCAGCGAATGGCCGCTTCAGCAATGCGTCGGATTTTCAGCGCTTTAATCATCCTCGTGGCCGCGTGCGCCCTCGCGCTCGGCGGCCTGCGCCTGTACTTCGGCGGCGGCGTGCCGTACCCGGAGCTGGCGGCTGCGCCTGCGCTGAGCGAGGCCCAACTACTGGAAGTACTGGCCTATCCCGAGCCGATCGGCAATGTCGCGGTGAGTGCGACCGGCAGAATCTTCTTCACGGTACACCCCGAGGCCCGCGTGGACGGCCCACGCCTGCTCGAGTGGCGTAACGACCGTGCCGAGCCTTATCCGTCGGCCGACGCGCAGACCGACATCCTGGCAACACCGCTCGGCGTCGTGGTCGATCGACAAAACCGCCTCTGGGTGATCGATCCGGGACAGCACGGTTTCGGGCGACCGCGCATCATCGCCGTCGACCTCGCTACCGACCGCATCGTTCACGAGCACGTGTTCCCGCGCAGTATCGCGCCGCGTGGGTCTTTTCTGCAGGATCTGCAGGTGGACCGCGCCGGCCGCATGGTGTTTATCGCCGACGCGAGCTTCTGGCGAAAATCGCCGGCTGTCATCGTCTACGACAGCGCCACGCGCAAATCGCGGCGGGTCCTTGAGAAGCACCACTCCACTCGGGCCCAGGACTGGATAATCGAGACGGCGACGCGCGAAATGCGCTTTTTCGGCGGCCTGGTGCCCATGAAGCTCGGCCTGGACGGCATCGCTCTCGATCCCACGGGTCAATGGCTCTATTACGGCGCCATGACGCATGACACGCTCTACCGGATTCCCACCAGTGCGTTGTTGAACGATGAACTGTCGGCGCATGCGCTCGGCGAACGTATCGAGGCCGTTGGCAAGAAACCGCTCAGCGACGGCCTGTCCGCCGACCTGGCCGGCAATGTGTACGTCACGGACGTCGAACACGGCGCGGTGCTGCGCATGGCGCCGGACGGCGAACTGCGCACCATCGTGCGTTCCCCGCGCATTCGCTGGGCCGACGGGCTGTCATACGGTCCGGGCGGCTGGCTTTACCTGTCGGACAGCGCATTACCGGAAGTCCTGCTGAAAAGACGCGGGCTTATTCGCGACCACGGTCCTTATCGCGTGTACCGCTTCCAGCCAGGCACAAACGGCATACCCGGCCAGTAGCGCGAGCGCGCCGGCGCCATAGGGACATTCCGCAGATGCACCTGAATTTGACCCTGGTCAATGCAATTGCGGTGCACCAATCATATAAATGTACGTGGCAGTCGAGACCACACGGACGTGGCGCCGGTCGGCACGCCAGGGAGGCATTGCCGGCCGGTCTTGGTCCCGATGGTCGCGACTCCCGACACTCTCCTCTTGGTTTTGGCCCTCGCACGCAAGTTCGAGGGCCTTTTCTTTGCAGGACCTTTCTTTTCAGTAATTGCCCGGCTTGATCGGGTACACGGGCGGGTTTCGGGCCGCCTCGTAGTACGGCATCATTCGCGGCGCCAGTCGGGCCAGGGTCTCCTGGCGATTGCCGGGTGCGGGGTGCGTGCTGAGAAACTGCGGTGGCCCGCCGCCGCCGACTGCGGCCATCTTTCTCCACAATGATGCGGCGGCGTCCGGGTGATAACCGGCCTTGGCGGCCAGTTCGATGCCGATGCGGTCAGCCTCGGATTCGGCGGTGCGGCTGTTCGGCAGGTTGATCGCCAGCAACGCGGCGGCCGCGGCGCCGGCCATCGCCCGGTCATCGCGGGTGCCGATGCCCACCGCCAGCACGCCGAGCTGGCTGGCCATGACCACGGACATGCGTTCAGCCGTGTGGTCAGCCAGCGCATGGGCGATTTCGTGGCCCATGACCTGGGCGATTTCGTCATCGGTGGCCTCGGTCTGCTTGATGAGGCCGGTGTAGATGGCCATGCGACCGCCCGCCATCGCCCAGGCATTCACCGTCTCGGGTTCGTCGATGACCTCGACGCTCCAGTCCCAGTCCGCCGTGCGCGGCTGCATCTGGATGGCCTGCGCCACCAGGCGCCCCGTGATGTGATTCACACGCTCGACCAGTTGCCTGTCCTGGCTGATCAGGCCTTTCTCATCGAAAGCCTGCATCTGCTGGACGTAGGCGGCCCTCGAAGCCGAGATCGCCTCGTTGGGGGAAACCAGCATGAGCTGGCGCCGCCCGGTGGGGCTGGTCGCACAGGCGACGAGCGCCAGCGTGAGAATCCCGAGCACCAACGCTCGCTTGGTCCGTATCCAGGTTAAATTCATTTGGCCTGACCTCTGCTTGGGGCGTTGGCCCGCGCTGTATGCGGCGGGCTTCCATGAACCAATTCTAGTCCACCGGCGCGGCTGACGGCGCGCGTCGCGCCAAGAGGTTAGATCGCTTCCGATGGTTGGTGTTCCCGGCGCGGCCCGCTAGAGTGCCGGCTGTCATCCCGACTTACACGAGCGAACATGGCCCGGCAGCAGGTTCTCGACGCGATCGTCATCGGCGGCGGCCATAACGGCCTGGTCTGCGCGGCTTACCTGGCCGGCGCAGGCCAGCGCGTGACCGTCCTGGAAGCACGCGACATTGTCGGCGGCGCCGCCGTGAGCGAAGAATTCCACCCGGGCTTTCGCAATTCCAGCTGCAGTTATACGGTCAGCCTGCTAAATCCCCGGGTCATCAACGACCTGCGCCTCGCGACCCATGGGTTGCGGGTGGTGGAGCGGCCGTTCGCCAATTTTTTGCCGCTGCCCGGAGGTGACGCGTTCCGCTTCGGGGGCGAGTGGACCGAGCGCGAGGTGGCGCGGTTCTCGCGCCGCGATGCGGCACGGCTGCCGGCATGGTTCGGCATGCTCGAGCGTGTAGTCGCCGTGTTGCGCACACTGGCCACGGCGACGCCGCCGAACGTCTCGGACCGCTTCGTGCTCGCGGACTGGCTGGCCTCGTGGTCGGTGGCGCGCCGACTCAAGGGGCTGGACATGCGCGGTCGGCGGGACCTGGTGGAGCTGTTCACCAAGAGCGCCGGGGAATTGCTGGATGACTGGTTCGAAAGCGAACCGCTCAAGGCCGTGCTGGGCTGGGACTCGATCGTGGGCAACTATGCGAGCCCGTATACGCCGGGAACGGCCTACGTGCTGTTGCACCACGTGTGGGGCGAGGTGAACGGCAGGAGCGGCGCCTGGGGTCATGCCATTGGCGGGATGGGTGCGATCAGCGAAGCGATCGCGGCGGAGGCGCGCATTCGCGGCGTCGAGATCCGGACCGGGGCGCGGGTGGCGCAGGTGCTGGTGCGCGGCGGCCGGGCGGTGGGCGTCGCGCTGGCCGACGGATCGGAAATCGAGGCACGACGCGTGGTGGCAGGGATCAACCCCAAGCTGCTGTACACCCGGCTGTTCGACCCGGCGGACCTGGAACCGGAGTTGCTGGAGCGCTTCGGGCGCTACCGCTGCGCGTCGGGCACGTTCCGCATCAACGTAGCCCTGGCCGAGCTGCCCGACTTCCGCGCATCCCCGGGCAAAGAGCTGCAGCCGCACCACGCGAGCGGGATTCTCATCGGTGACTCGCTCGGGTACTTCGAGCGCGCGTACTTTGATGCGCGCTCCAGGGAGCACAATCCGGGCTGGGCGCGGGAGCCGGTGGTGGAACTGGTGATCTCGTCGGCCCTGGATGATTCGCTCGCGCCGCCGGGGCAACACGTGGCGAGCCTGTTTTGCCAGCACGTGAATCCGGCGCCGGATGGGGGCTGGGATGCCCACCGGGAAACCTTCGCCGACCTGGCGATCGAGACGGTGAATGGACATGCGCCCAACTTTGCGGCGAGCGTGCTGGGGCGGCGGGCGTTGTCGCCGCTGGACCTGGAACGGGAGTACGGCTTGCTTGGCGGCGACATCTTTCACGGGGCGCTGGGGCTGGACCAGCTGTTCAGCGCGCGGCCGCTGCTCGGCCACGCGAATTACCGCGGCGCGGTGCCCGGCTTGTACCTCTGCGGCTCGGGGACGCATCCGGGCGGTGGCGTGACCGGCTTACCCGGCATGAACGCCGCCCGCGAGATCCTGAAACCCACGGGTCGGACCGCATCATCTAACTGATTTCGTTAGTTTTTCACTCTATATTTGGCCGAAAACTTACCTTAGAAGGACGATTTTGGGGGCAAAACCGCTGTTCTAAGAGAACCAGGATTCGCTTACAGAACCGATTTTGGCGGTTAATGGCCGTTCTAAGGCCTCCAGGAGCCAGTTTCTCGCCTGTTTTCTGTTTATAATTAATCGGTTAACACGGTCCGACCCGGGCTGTGCGTTCTGATGCGGCCATCCGCAACATGAAACCGGGCGACAGGAAGGTAAACTGGCCGGCAACACTGAACCGGACCCCGATTACCGATAAAGCCATGAACGCCGCACGCAGAGAATTGTTCGAGGGCCTGGGGCTGTCAGTCCTGGCCACCTTCTTCACGACCATGCTCCTGGTCGCCACCTACGTGGCCATCGGCGCTGCCAACTGGTCGCGGGCGGTCGCCTTCGGGCTCCCGGGCCTGGTGGCGGCGTACTGGACGGTACGCTTCACGCTGGCCCAGTTCGCCGCCTACCAGGCCCGGCAGTAAGGCCTGCCTGGAACCCGAAAGAAGCAGCCGCTGTCCGTTACAATGCGGCTCTGACTCTTGCCGGCCCAAAGCCAGCAAACCCCAACTCACCAAGACACCAACCGGAGATCGCGCTGTGCCTCAATCAAAGTATCTTAGTCTCATTGCCCTGGGTTCCCTGCTCGCCGTTGCCGGTTGCAGCAATGAACCCGCAGCGCCCACCGCGGCTCCGGCCGGCTCGGCCGCCCCCATGTCCGCCGAACAGCCGCACCCGATGCCGACCGAAGGCGTCGCCGACGTTGACTTGTCGGGCATTGCGCGAGCCGACGGCGGCGTGACAGTCGCCGAGCTATATGCCAGCAAAGACGAACTGGCCGGCGAGCCCGTCACGTTGCGCGGCAAGATCGTCAAGGTCAACGCTGGCATCATGGGCACGAACTGGCTGCACGTCCGCGACGGTTCGGGCGCCGAGGGCAGCAACAACATCACCATCACGACGGACCAACTGGCGGATGTCGGCGACATCGTCCTGGTGACCGGCGTACTCGCCGTGAACAAGGACTTCGGCATGGGCTACCGGTACGAGGCCATCCTCGAGGAGGCCGAGGTCACGGTGGAGGCCCACGACCACTACTAAGGGCGGCGCAAGCTCTTTTCCCTCGCCCGGAACGAAAAAGCCCCCGGCAAGCGGGGGCTTTTT
>JBLRWC010000043.1:8689-20097 GCA_047921455.1 Gammaproteobacteria bacterium | reverse complement strand
CTTAAAATCCCTCGGCCGCAAGGCCATGCCGGTTCGACTCCGGCCCCGGGCACCAGATCAACCCAGCCTTGCGTTCGGGTGGCACGCCAGGAACCAATACCAGCCAGGAAATCACTATGCCTTTGCAGAAACTATTGCTCGGCGCATGCGCAGCTGTGTGCCTTTTTTCGATTGCCCACGCTGGACCCGAGAGAATCGAACGGGGCAGCCTGCGGCTTGAGAATGTGCCGGAAATTCCCGCGCAGGTCACGACGCGGCTGGAGCAATACCAGAACACCCGGTCTGCGGCGCTGGCGAGCTGGCTGCATGACGACAGCATCCTGATTACCACCCGCTTCGGCGACACCAGCCAGGTGCACCGCGTGCGCCAGCCGCTCGGCGCGCGCCAGCAATTGACGTTCTTCAATGAGCCCCTGCGTGGCGCCTCCGTTTCGCCCGACGACTCGATGAACGGTTTCGTGTTCAGCCGCGATGTCGGCGGCAATGAATTCTTTCAGCTCTACTGGTTTGATTTCACGACCAGCGAGAGCCGGCTGTTGACCGACGGCCGTTCGCGCAACCAAGGTCCCGCCTGGTCCAACCGCGGGGATCGGTTCGCCTATGCGAGCACCCGTCGCGACGGCCGCAACTACGACATTTATGTCGGCACGCCGGCCGGTGACCATACCAGTCATGAACTGGTCTTCGAGGGGAGTGGACTGTGGGTGCCAATGGATTGGTCGCCAGACGATCAGCGTCTGCTGGTTATCAATTATCGATCGATCACCGATAGTGAAGTCCATGTCGTGGACCTTGAGAGCGGGACGGTCAGCCAGGTGAATGTCCAGGATGACCCCGTTGGCTATGCGGGCGGCGCCTTTGACCGCAGCGGGCAGGGCGTCTACCTGGTGCACGACCATGACGCGGAGTTCAAGCAACTGCATCACCATGACCTCGCCACCGGCAAGAGCACGTCGTTGTCCGCCGACATCCACTGGGATGTCAGCAGTTTTACATTGACGCGGGATCGCGAACGGCTGGCGTTCGTCACCAACGAAGGCGGCATGGCGCAATTGCACCTGTTGGACCTGAAACGCAATCGCGCCTTGCCGACGCCGGCACTGCCGGTCGGGCTATTGGGCGGGCTGGCGTTCCGGCCTGACGGCGGTGCTCTCGCCATGACAGTCAACACGCCGCAGTCGCCCAGCGACGTCTATATCTACGAATTCCGCAAGCGGACGCTGACGCGCTGGACCGAAAGCGAGGTTGGCGGGCTGGATACTGCGCAATTCCCCGTCCCCGAGTTGGTCAGCTTCGCCAGCTTCGACGGGCTGGAGGTGCCCGCTTGGGTGTACCGGCCGCCAACCGACGGCCCGCACCCAGTCATCGTGCAGATTCACGGCGGTCCCGAGTCGCAGTCGCGACCGGGCTTCAATTCCCTGTATGCCTACTGGACCAACGAGCTAGGCGCCGCGGTGATCCGGCCGAATGTGCGTGGCTCGAGCGGGTACGGCAAGACCTACCTGCGGCTGGACGATGGCGCGCTGCGCGAGGATTCGGTGAAGGATATCGGGGCACTGCTGGAATGGATCGCCACCCAGCCGGATCTCGACCAGGAGCGGGTCATCGTCTACGGCGGCTCCTATGGCGGTTACATGGTGTTGGCTTCGCTGGTGCATTATGGCGAACAGCTGCTGGGCGGCGTCAGCGTCGTGGGCATCAGTAACTTCGTGACCTTTCTCGAGAACACCGAGGCGTACCGCCGCGACCTGAGGCGGGCGGAATACGGTGACGAACGGGATCCGGAAATGCGTGCCTTGTTGGAAAACATCTCACCCTTGAACAATGCGGACAAGATCACCTCGCCGTTATTCGTCGCCCAGGGCTACAATGACCCACGGGTGCCTTACACGGAATCCGAACAGATTGTCGAAGCGGTTCGTGGGAACGACGTCGAGGTCTGGTACCTGCTGGCGATGGACGAGGGTCATGGCTTTGCCAAGAAGCCCAACCGCGATTATTTCCAGGCGGCCACGGTGATGTTCTTCGAGGGACTCTTTGCGGGCGAGGTCAACTAGCCGGCAATTAATCTTCGGCATTCTCAGCACAGGCAGGATCGCAACCATGCAACAGCCGTCACTCCTGAAAACCGTGTCGCGCCTCATGCTGACCGGGTTGTTTACCGTGTTGCCGGTGGTGGTCACGCTGGCGATTCTCGTCTGGTTGGCGAGCATCCTGGAGAGCGTGCTGGGGGGCGTGTTGGCGTGGATTCTGCCGGAGGGCCTGTATGTCACCGGCATGGGTTTCCTGGCCGGCCTCGTGGTAGTTTTCGTCGTCGGCGTGATCATGAGCACCTGGCTCGCGCAGCGGGTTTTCGGCCACTTTGAGACCATGTTCCTGCGGGTGCCGTTCCTGAACAGCGTTTACGGTGCTGTGAAGGACATCACGCTGATGTTTTCGCCTAACAAGCATCGCCAGTTCGGCGCCGTGGTCGCGTTCCGGTTGCCCGGTACTGATGCGCAACTGCTGGGCTTTACCACGCGCACTGATACCACCGACTTGCCTGCGCCGATCAACGATGCGGAGACGGTCGCGGTCTACCTGCCGATGAGTTACCAGATCGGTGGCTATATGCTGATGTTGCCGCGCGACCAGTTAACCGAGGTTGATATGTCGGTGCATGATGCGCTGCGCTTCGTCCTGACGGCTGGCGTTTCCCGCGGCGCCTGAAATGTCCCCCCGGCGCCATACGGCGCCGGGGGCAGCCTGGACTATTCGCTTTTGCCGTAACCGATCGAGCGCAACGCATCGGTGACTTCGTCGAGAATCGCGGGATCATCGATGGTCGGCGGGACGCGGTACTCCTGGCCGTCGGCAATCTTGCGCATGGTGGCGCGCAGCACCTTGCCGGAACGGGTCTTGGGCAGCCGATCCACGATGGCGACTTTCTTGAACGAGGCTACCGGGCCGATGCGTTCACGCACCATGCGCACCAGGTCCGCCTTGATGTCCTCGTGGGAACGCTCGACGCCGGACTTGAGTACCACCAGGCCGACCGGTAATTCGCCCTTGAGTTCGTCGTGGGCGCCGATGACGGCCGCTTCGGCCACGTCCGGATGGGCGGCGAGCGCCTCTTCCATGCCGCCGGTGGACAGCCGGTGTCCCGCCGTGTTGATGATGTCGTCGATGCGGCTCATGATCCAGAGGTACGCGTCGCTATCCCGGTATCCGGCGTCGCCGGTCAGGTACCAGCCGGGATACGCGCTCAGGTAAGACTCGATGTAACGCGCATCATCGCCCCACAAGGTCGACAGCGTCCCGGGCGGCAGCGGCAGGCGGATCATGATGCTGCCGATATCGCCGTCCGGCACTTCCTGGCCGTCATCGCCGAGGACGCGCACGTCGTAACCGGGCACGGCCCGTGTCGGTGATCCGGGCTTGATCGGCAGTTGCTCGATACCCAGGCAGTTGGCCGCGATCGGCCAGCCGGTCTCGGTCTGCCACCAGTGATCCACAACCGGAATGCCGAGCTTCTCGGTGGCCCAGTTCAGGGTGTCGGGATCACAACGTTCGCCGGCGAGGAACAAGGCGCGCAGCTTGCTGAGGTCATACCGACCGATGAATTCGCCCTTGGGGTCGTCCCGCTTGATGGCGCGAAATGCCGTCGGCGCCGTGAACATCACGCTGACGCCGTATTCGGAGATCACCCGCCAGAATGCACCGGCATCGGGGGTGCCGACCGGCTTGCCCTCGTAGAGCACGGTGGTGCAGCCGTGGAACAGGGGCGCGTAAACGATGTAGCTGTGGCCAACCACCCAGCCGACGTCAGAGGCCGCCCAGAACACTTCACCGGGCTGTACGCCGTAAACATGGTCCATGCTCCAGGCCAGCGCGACCGCGTGTCCGCCGTTGTCGCGCACCACGCCCTTGGGCAGCCCGGTGGTGCCCGAGGTATACAGGATGTACAGCGGGTCGGTGGCTGCTACCGGCAGGCAGTCCGCTGGCGTGCTTTCAGCCTCGAGTTCGGCCCAGTCGAGATCGCGCCCTTCCAGGCGGTCGGAAGGCGCTTCCGGCCGCGCCAGGATGACGCAGTGCGCAGGCTTGTGATCCGCGCTGCGAATCGCTTCGTCGAGCAAGGGCTTGTATGCGATCACGCGACTGCCTTCGATGCCGCAGGATGCGGACAGGATGGCTTTTGGCTTGGCGTCGTCGATGCGCGTGGCGAGTTCCCGCGCTGCGAAACCGCCGAAGACCACCGAGTGGATGGCGCCGATGCGCGCGCAGGCGAGCATGCCGATGACGGCCTCGGGCACCATGGGCATGTAAAGGATGACGCGGTCGCCTTTCGTTACGCCGAGGGCGGTCAGCCCGCCGGCGAGCCGCGCCACCCGGTCGCGCAGCTCGGCATAACTGTAGCGGGCCTTGGTGCCGGTTACCGGGCTGTCATAAATGAGCGCGGTTTGAGTGCCCCGACCGTTTTCCACGTGCCGGTCCAGTGCGTTGTAACAGGTGTTGAGCTCCGCGCCCGCGAACCAGCGATAGAGCGGCGCCTTGCTGTCGTCGAGCACCTTGCTCCAGGGCTTGTCCCAGGCGATTCCGCGCGCGGCATCGGCCCAGAATGTTTCTGGTTGCTCAATGGATTGCTGGTAGAGTTCCTTGTATCCCATGTCTGATTCCCCTTGGCTGCAGCTCCCGTTACCGGTATCGGCAGACCGGTTGCGGTCCACCCTGATGCATTGTCTCTTTTGAGGGAGTGTATACTGCGCGGCGCCCGGAAGCCGAGTCCGGGGCGCCGCAGGCCGCTGGCAACGCCGTTCGCCCGGCCGGGAAATCCATATTCAGGATGGAGAGCTGCCTTGCCAGCACGAGCGAGCCAAACCCGATGCCGCAGCCGGTGGCATACATCATGACCGCCGCCGTGAGCGACAACGACGTACTGCTCGAGGGCAGGGGTCTGGAGTTGTGGCGCGGCGAGCACCGCCTGTTCACCCGCGTCTCGTTCGAATTACGCGCGGGGGAATTGCTGCACATTGTCGGGCCGAACGGTTGTGGCAAGACCAGCTTGTTGCGCGTGCTCTGCGGATTGACCCTGCCCGAGACCGGCGAGGTCTACTGGAGCGGCAAGAAGCTGGCGCGCAACCGCGCAAATTTTCATGCCGGCATGTGCTACCTCGGGCACCGGGAAAGCTTGAAGGCTGACCTGACGGCCGAGGAAAACCTGGTGTTCCAGCTTGGCCTGCGCGCCTGGCTGACGACCGCGGAGATCGAGGCGGCGCTGGACAAGGTCGGCTTGTCGAAGCGCCGCGACGTGCCGGCGCGCAGCTTGTCTGCCGGCCAGAAGCGGCGGGTCTCGCTGGCGCGCGCGCTGGCCAGCGGCGCGAAATTATGGATTCTGGACGAGCCCTACACGAATCTCGACGTTGCCGGGCGGGAGTTGGTGGACACGATGATGAGCGAACATCTCGCCCGCGGCGGCCTGGTATTGCTGGTCGCCCACCAGGCTCATGGCGTCACCGGTGGCGTCAAACGCCTGCTGGAGCTCGGCTGATGGAGTGGCCAGGCCTCGGGACCGCCTTCTGGCTGCAGTTGACGCGTGATCTGAAGCTCGCGTTCCGGCATATCGGCCAGGCGGCTAATCCGCTGATGTTTTTCGTCATGGTGACAACCTTGTTCCCGCTGGCCCTGAGCCCGGCGCCGGAACTCTTGCGAGCGATTGCGCCGGGCGTGATCTGGGTGTCGGCACTGCTGGCGTCGCTGCTGGCGGCCGAAAGCCTGTTCCGCCAGGACATCGAGGACGGCACCATGGAGCAGTTGGCGTTATCGCCGCAGCCACTGTCCTTGCTGCTGCTGGCGAAAACCACCTCGCACTGGCTGATGACTGGCCTGCCGCTGGTCATCATGGCGCCGATTGTCGGCCACGCGCTGTTTTTGCCGGCCGAGGCAGTGCCTGCCACGATGCTGGCCTTGTTGCTGGCTACGCCGGTGCTCAGCCTGGCGGGGGCCGTGATGGCCGCGCTCACTGTCGGATTGCGTCGTGGTGGCGGCTTGTTGTCCTTGCTGATCCTTCCCATCGTGATGCCGGTGCTGATTTTTGGCGCGCGTGCAACCGACATGGCGATGCAGGGACTCGAAGTGAGTGGGGTGATGTACCTGCTGGCGGCGGTGCTCTTGCTGGCGGCCAGCCTGGCGCCGGCCGGGATGGCCGCGGCCATGCGCATCAGTCTCGACTAGCGCTCGCGTCGAGTTGGAAAACAGCGGATAATTCGCAGAATACGTGCTCTGTTCGGCGGGTGAAACTCATTTTCAATCGCCGCGCATGAGTATTCTTCGCAATTGAGACTCGTTCTAGATGGTTGTTAAATAGCCGCGATGTGGGAATTTATACATAAGTTTGGTTCGCCGCCCCATTTCTGGCGGCTGTCCGGTGCCATGATTCCATGGTTTGGTGCGATCGCGTTGGTGCTGATAGTCATCGGCACGGTCGCCGGGCTGTGGATTGCGCCGCCTGATTACCAGCAGCTGGATGCGTTCCGGATTATCTACTTCCATGTGCCCAGCGCCTGGTTGTCGCAATTCGGTTACGTGTTGATGGCGGCCGCCGCGGCGGTCGGCCTGGTCTGGCGCATCAAGCTGGCGCACGCCGTTGCGGCGGCCTGCGCCCCGATCGGCGCTTCCTTCACGTTCGTCGCGCTCGCGACGGGTTCGATCTGGGGTAAGCCGATGTGGGGCACCTGGTGGGTCTGGGATGCACGCCTGACGTCCACCCTGGTGCTGCTGTTCCTGTATTTCGGTTACATGGCGCTGCGCTCGGCCATTGACGACGAAAACCGGGCGGATCGTGCCAGCGCGCTGCTGGCGATCATCGGCGTCATTAACATTCCGATCATCAAGTATTCCGTGGAGTGGTGGAATACGCTCCATCAACCCGCCACGATCACCCTGATGGAAAAACCGGCCATGGACGCGGCCATGCTGGTGCCGCTGCTGATCATGTGGCTCGGCTTTACGTTTTTCTTTTTCACAGTGTTGATGATACGTACTCGCGGCGAAATAATTGGCCGGGAGCGGAACAAAAAGTGGCTCCGCGATGTCATCGGAAGAGACTGAATAAAAATGGAATTCCTTACTTTCGGTAAATACACATGGTACGTCTGGTCCAGCGCGGCTTTGACGTTCTTCGTGTTGGTCCTGAATGTTTACCTGGCGCGTCGCCGCTTGCAGTCGCGTATAGAACTGGTTCGCCGTCGGGCGGCCGCAGAGGAGGTTTGAATGAAAGCTCGTCACCAGCGTTTGTTTGCGATCGGCCTGGTACTCGCCGGCGTCGGCCTGGGCGCCACGTTTCTGCTCAAGGCCATGAACCAGAATATCCTCTATTACTACAGCCCGACCCAATTGGAAGCCGGCGAAGCGCCGGAGGACCGGCGCTTCCGCGTCGGCGGCCTGGTAGTCGAGCAGTCGATCGCGCGCACGGACGGCACCATGGAAGTCCGTTTTGCGCTGACCGATGAAGCGCACGTGATCCCGGTGGTTTACACGGGCATCCTGCCGGACCTGTTCCGCGAAGGACAGGGCATCATCGCGCACGGCCGGATGCAGGATAAGGAATTTGTTGCCGACGAGATTCTCGCCAAGCATGACGAGAACTACATGCCGCCCGAAGTTGCGGCATCGCTCGATCACACGCGCTCCCAGCAAGCCCCCGCCGGAGACTACTAGTGATACCTGAACTGGGCCACGTAGCGCTGGTACTGGCGCTACTGCTGGCGATTTCGCAGGGTTTTTTTGGCCTCGCCGGGCCGATTTTCAACAAGCCGGGCTGGAGCGCAGCGGCCAAGCCCGTCTCGATCGGTCATTTCGTGTTTGTCTGCATCGCCTATGCAGCATTGACCTATGCCCACATTACGAATGATTTTTCTGTCGCTTACGTGGCCGGTCATTCGAATTCGGCATTGCCGCTTGTTTACCGGATTTCGGGTGTCTGGGGTGGCCACGAGGGTTCCATGCTGCTGTGGGCACTGATGCTCGCATCATGGGGCGCGCTGCTTGGCGGGTACACCAAGCGTATCCCGCTGGGAACCGCCGCCAAGGTGATCGGTGTCATGGGGATCGTGAGTGTCGGCTTCCTGCTGTTCATGCTGGTCACCTCGAATCCCTTCGACCGCCTGATTCCCGCGCCGCTCGACGGGCGTGACCTGAACCCCCTGCTGCAGGATTTTGGACTCGTCATCCATCCGCCGATGCTCTACATGGGCTATGTCGGCTTCGCCGTCGCATTCGCCTTTGCGATCGCGGCGATGATCGAAGGCAAGTTCGACAGCCAGTGGGCGCGCTGGATCCGGCCGTGGACGGCCGCCGCCTGGGCGTTTTTGACCATCGGTATCGCGCTGGGCAGCTGGTGGGCTTATTACGAACTCGGCTGGGGCGGCTGGTGGTTCTGGGATCCGGTCGAGAACGCTTCGTTCATGCCCTGGCTGGTCGGCACCGCATTGCTGCACTCGTTGGCCGTGACTGAACGGCGTGGCCTGTTCAAGGGCTGGACCCTGTTGCTCGCCGTATCGGCCTTTTCGCTCAGCCTGCTCGGTACCTTCCTGGTGCGTTCCGGTGTGCTGGTGTCGGTGCATGCCTTCGCGACCGATCCGGATCGCGGCATGTTCATCCTGGCCATGCTGGTGTTCTTCATCGGCGGCGCGCTCGCGCTCTATGCATGGCGCGCGCCACAGTTGGCGCAGAAGGGCGGGTTTGCGCCGTTGTCGCGCGAGACCTTCCTGCTGGCCAATAACATGTTGTTCGTGGTGGCGACGCTGCTGATCCTGTTCGGGACTTTGTATCCCTTGTTCCTGGACGGACTGGGACTCGGCAAGATCTCGGTTGGACCGCCGTATTTCAACACGGTGTTCATCATTCCGACGTTGCCGCTGGTGTTGCTGATGGGCATGGGCATGCACTCCGCGTGGAAGAAAACCGACTGGAGCCAGCTCAAGGGCAAGCTCTGGCCGTATGCTGCGGGTACGTTCCTGTTTGCGCTGATCGTGCCGTTGATCGTCTATCGCCAGTTCGGCCTGATGAAGTTCATCGGCGTGTTCCTTGGCGTGTGGGTCATGGCGGTGGCGTTCATCGATCCGGTCAAGTACTGGCTGCGCAAGCGTTCGCTGCGGGGTTACTCCCGCACCATGATCGCGATGTGTTTCGCGCATTTCGGGATCGGCTTGTTTGTCATTGGTGTGACCATGGTCGAGACCTATGGCATCGCCCGGGATATCGGCATGAAGCCTGGTGATACCGCCGTGGTGGAGGATTATTCGTTCACCTTCACCGGCACGCGGAACGTGGAAGGCCCGAACTACAGCGCGATCCAGGCGGAATTCATCGTCGAGAAGGACGGCCGGCAGGTCACCATGTTGTATCCGGAAAAGCGCACGTATCTCGTGCAGCAGAATCCGATGACCGAGGCGGCCATCCACCCGCGCCTCAATCGTGACCTGTTCGTTGCCATGGGTGAACCGCTGGGGCAGGGCGCCTGGAGTATGCGCATCCAGTACAAGCCGTTTATCCGGCTGATCTGGCTGGGCGCGCTCGTGATGGCGTTGGCTGCATTCTTCGGTATCACGGACAAGCGTTACCGCCATGCCCGTCGCGAGGAAGAAGCCGGGGAGAAAGCAACCGCCGCCGGCAGCGGCAAGTTGCAGGAGGGCCTCGCTTAATGAAGTCCATGAAATACCTCATCCCAGGGCTGGCCTTTGTCGTCCTGGCGCTCTTCCTTTACGTCGGCCTGTTCCTCAACCCGCGGGAAGTGCCGTCGCCCTTTATCGGCAAGCCGGCGCCGGCAGTCGACCTGGAGGAACTGAAAGATCCGGCCGAGCGATTCGTCACGGCGGACATGTTCGGCAAGCCCTCCCTGTTGAACGTCTGGGCCACCTGGTGCGTGAGCTGTCGGCACGAGCATCCCTTCCTGATGCAGCTGGCGCGTTCGGGCGAAGTCGCCATTTACGGCATGAACTCGCGCGACGAGCGCCGCAAGGCGCTTGGCTGGTTGCGCGACCTCGGCGACCCGTATGTCAGCGTGGCCTATGACCCTGAGGGGACCGGCGCGGTGGAGTGGGGTATCGTCGGCTCGCCCGAGACCTTCCTGCTCGATCCGCAGGGCATCGTGGTCTACAAGTACGCGGGCCCGCTGTCCCCGGCGGTCTGGCAACGCGAGTTCCGTCCCCGCATCGACGCGATGCAGGTGGCCGCGCGATGAAACACGTTGCAACCCTGCTCCTGGCGGCCAGCCTGGCGTTCGGCATCGGTACCGCGGCCCAGGCGGACAGCGTGCTGGCCATGAATCCCCAGGACGTCTTCGAAACCCCCGAGCAGCTCGTCCGCTACGAACGCATGATCAATAATCTGCGTTGCGTGGTCTGCCAGAACCAGAGCGTGGCCGAATCCCAGGTTGACCTGGCCCGGGACCTGCGGCGTATCACCCGCGACATGATCCTGGCTGGCCGGACCGACGCTGAAATCGAGCAGTACATGGTCGATCGTTACGGTGACTTCGTGCTGTATAACCCGCCCCTGAATCCCACGACCTACCTGCTCTGGGGCGCACCTGTAATCCTGTTGCTTGCGGGCGCGGTCGTGATGGTGACCATTGTCGGGAAGCGTTCTGGCGAGTCAAGCGACGACGCCGAAGGGATGGGAGAGAATTCATGACGCAATTCTGGATCGCGGCCCTGGCTCTCGGGCTGGTGGCTGCGGCGATCGTGCTCGTGCCCGTGTTGCGCGCCTGGGCGACACATGAGACCGACCGGTCCTCGGCCGCGCTGGGCGTGGGGATCGTCATCGCCCTGGCCATGCCGGTACTTTCCATGATGTTGTATTCCCACTGGACGACGTGGGATTGGAGCACCGGCGGCACCATGCGCGCCGCCAACTCGGACGCCGTCCACGAAATGGACGAGGCGATCGTGGCGCTCGAGAGGCGACTCGCGCAGCAGCCGGAGGATATCGAGAGCTGGATGTTGCTCGGCCGCTCCTACATGTCGCTGCGCCGCTTCAATGACGCGGCCCAGGCGTTTCGCCGGGCGGCCGCGCTGGACGGCCAGAATTCCCCACAGATCCTGGCGGACCTGGGGGAGGCGTTGGCCCTGTCTGATCCGGAGGGACTACAGGGCGAGGCCGGGGCGATCTTCGAGCGCGTTTTGGCGATGAGTCCATCGCATCCCAAGGGCCTCTGGTACGGTGGCCTGAATGCCTACGAGAACGCCAACTGGGCCCTGGCCGACGAGCGACTCACGCTGTTGCTGGCCATGAGTCCGCCGGCGACGCTGGTGCCCTTGATCGAGGAACGCATCGAGGCGGCCCGTGCGCATGCCGGTGGCGGGGCGGACGCGCCGCAAATGCCACCGCAGGCGCGAGCGCCGGCGCCCGAGGTGGCCCCTGAGTCGGTC
>JBLRWC010000043.1:0-8589 GCA_047921455.1 Gammaproteobacteria bacterium | reverse complement strand
CGGTCCCTGCGCCGGTCCCTGCGCCGGAAGCGCCCGCCGAACCCTCTTACGAGGCGCCCGCCGTGGCTGCGGAACCTGCCCCCGAGGCCCAACCGGCAGCCAACGGCATCAGTCTTGAAATCAGCCTGGATCCAGCGCTAGCAAGCCGGATCTCTCGACCGACGCCACTGTTTATTATTGCGCGCAATCCCGGTGGCGGAGCGCCCCTCGCGGTCATTCGCGCCAATTCGGCCGAACTGCCGATTTCGGTGCGCCTGACCGACGCAAACGCCATGATGGAAGGTGTCACGATCTCAGACCAACCGGAACTCGAATTGATCGCGCGGGTGGCGCTGTCCGGGAGCCCGGCGCAAAACCCCGGCGACCTGTTTGGTACGGTAGACTACGTGCGCGGTAATAGCGGCACGACCCGCATCAGGATTGACCGGGTGGCAGAATAGCTGCAGATAGCTACTGAAGGAGCACGGCATGGCGGATGATCTCAAGGCGCGTTTCGAGCAAGCCTCGGTGGATGTGAAGGCGCTGACCGAGCGTCCCAGCGACAGCGACATGCTGGCTTTGTATGCCCTGTACAAGCAAGCGACGGAAGGTGATGCCACGGGTAACAAGCCCGGCTTCTTCGATTTTGTCGGCCGGGCCAAGTACGAGGCCTGGGAGGAATTGAAGGGCCTTGACGCCGACGAGGCCCGGCAGCGCTATATCGACAAGGTGCGCTCTCTCGGCGCCTGACGCAATTGGCCGCCCACCTGCGATTTCCAGCGGCGCCGTCCATTGCGGCCGCCTATCTCCGAGCCCTGTTCGATCGCCGGCCGCGGCGTGTGCCCGCCGGTACGGGGACCATCTCGGTGGAAGCCGAAGTCGGCGCGATCCAGGCTGAACCGGGTCGCCTCGCCGCCTACCGCGATGTTTGCGAGTTGCCCGACGATGGACTTCTGCCGCTGACCTACCCGCACATCCTGGCGAGCGGTGTGCACATGGCCATGCTGCTGCACCGCGAGTTCCCCGTCCGCATGGTTGGCGTCGTGCACCTGGCCAACGATATTGAACTGTTTGTGCCGTTACCCGCGGATGCGCGCCTGGCGCTGGATTGTCGGGTGGAAAGCGGCCGCAGCAAGCCACGCGGAGACGAGTTCCGACTGGTCACCGAGGCCCTGTGGAACGACCAGCTGGCCTGGCGGGAAACCACGAGTATCCTGGCCCCGTCGCCGCGCAAGGCGCTGCGGATGCCCGCTACCGCTCCCGAATATCCCCCGTTGCTGGGCGAGTGGGCAGTCCCGGGCGACATCGGGCGGCGCTATGCGCGCGTCTCGGGCGATTGGAATCCGATCCACCTGGCTGGCGTGCTGGCGCGGCCATTCGGTTTCCCCGGCGCCATCGCGCATGGCATGTGGACCGTGGCGCGGTGTCTAAGTTGGCTCGCCAAGGGTTCTCCGGGTCCTGGCGCGCGACTGTCGGTGCGATTTCTCAAGCCGCTGCTGCTGCCAAGCCACGTTGGCCTGCATGTCGGCGCCCCCGACGAGTCGGGCGAGCAGGAGTTCTGGCTGGTGTCCGCCGACCGAGCGACGCCGCATCTCACGGGCCGCTGGAATCCTGGCCAGCCCTGACCCGCGCACCAGCGGTCGTCAGGTGATTCTCGGCAACAACCAGCTTACCCAGGGCACCGTCAGCAAAGGCGTGCAGAACGCCAGCAACAAACCAGGCAACAAGAAATTCCGCGCGTTGAGTTCACCGGTCGAATAGGCGATTGCATTCGGCGGCGTGGCGATGGGCAGGCACATCGCGGTGGACGCTGACAGCGCAATGACTACCGGCAGAATTCCAGGCGCGCCGCCCACGCTGATGGCGACCGCAGCCCCGAGAGGAACCAGGATATTAGCGGCCGCCGTGTTGCTCATGAAGTTCGAAAGTATCGCGGTGAGCAGCGCAAAGGCGATGGCCGCGCCCACCAGCCCCAGCCCGTCGATGGGCAACCCGTCCACGAGCCAGCCGGCCAGGCCGGTTTCGGTGACGGCGACGCCGAGCGACAAGCCGCCCGCCATCAGGATCAGCACGTCCCAGCGCAGCTGGCGTATTTCTGCGACACCGATGACGCCGGTGATCGACAATACGGTGATGGGCACGAAGGCGACCACCGCGGCCGGCGCCGGGCCGAACATCCATAGCAGCAGCGTTGTAGCGAATACGACCACCACCACGCCGCGCTGCCAGGCTGGCGCCCGTGGGCCGCTCGACTCGGCCGCGGCCAGGGCGCGGCGATCAAGGTACAGTCCGGCGGCGCGATAACGGTAAACGAGGAATGCGCCCAGCCCAGCCGCAAGTAACAGCGCGGGTGGCAGGCCCAGCGCCATCCAGTTGAGAAACGTCAGCTCGGTGCCCGCGCGGGTAATGAACCCCGCGGCAATCGCATTGGGGGGTGTGCCGACCAAGGTGCCCATACCGCCCAGGTTTGCGGCTACGGCAATGCCTAGCGGCAGGGCGGGGCGGAAAGGGTGCCCCGGACTCAGCGTCCGGATGACAGGCGCTACGACGGCGATCATCATGGCCGCAGTCGCGGTGTTCGACATGAACATCGACAGCACAAACGTAATGCCCATCGCCGCGATCAGCACCGCCGTGGCGCGGGAGCCCGCCGCGCGAAACACCGCGCCGGCGAGGGTGCGGTCGAGTCCCGTGCGGGAGGCGGCCTCGGCGAGGATAAAGCCCGCGAGAAATAGCCAGATCAGCGGACTCGCAAAGGGCGCGATGAAAATTTGCCAGCGATCGGGTTCATCGGGCCCGGCGAACACCCCGTCCGGGCGCCCCAGCAACAGGATGGACAGGCCGATCACCAAAAAGGCCACCGCGAAGGCGGGGATCGCTTCCGTGGCCCATAATCCGGCCGCCAATACCAGGATGAACAGGCAGTGCCGCCCCGCCGGTTCAAGGCCTTGCCAATCGGGCAGGAAGGCAATGAGCGCGGCCACCACCAGGCAGGCAATCACCCGCAACAGCGCGCCGACATCGTCGAACTCGGCGGCGGCAACGAAACGCCTTGCAGCGCGCCGGGTGTCTCTCACTTCTTAAGCCTCGTCGGTATCGCTCCCAGGCTGCTCAGGCCACCTTGACGCGCGGGCCGGCGTCGGTGATGTCTGGTCCGGCGACGTCCTCGTAGTGCTGGAAATTCTCCATGAAAAGATTGGCCAGCTTGCGGCAGGTCTCATCGTAGGACGCCTTGTCGGACCAGGTGTTACGGGGCACGAGAATCTCGTCGGGCACGCCCGGACAGGAGACGGGAATTGCCAGGCCGAATACCGGATCCACCTCGGTCGGCTGCTCGGCGAGCGCACCGGAATGGATCGCATCCACGATGGCGCGCGTGTAGGCCAGTTTCATGCGCTTGCCGGTGCCGTAGGCGCCGCCCGACCAGCCAGTATTGACCAGCCAGACGTCGGAGTTGTGCTTGCGGATATGTTCAGCCAACAGTTCGGCGTATTTCGCCGGGTGCCAGACGAGGAACGGCCCGCCGAAGCACGGCGAGAAGGTTGCCTCGGGCTCACTCACGCCCATCTCGGTGCCCGCGACCTTCGCTGTGTACCCGCTGATGAAGTGGTACATGGCCTGCTCGGGTGTGAGGCGGCTGACCGGTGGCAAGACGCCGAAGGCGTCACAGGTCAGGAAGATGATGTTCTTCGGGTGCCCGCCGACGCAGGGCAACTTGATGTTCTCTATGTATTCGATGGGGTATGAGCCGCGCGTGTTGGCGGTAATCGAGGTGTCAGCGTAATCGACCACCCGCGAATCCTCATCAAAAACTACGTTCTCGAGCACCGCACCAAAGCGCAGCGCGCGATAAATATCGGGTTCCGCTTCCTCGGAGAGGTCGATGACCTTCGCGTAGCAGCCACCCTCGATATTAAAGATGCCCTCGTCGCTCCAGCAGTGTTCGTCGTCACCGATCAGGCGGCGTTTCGGGTCGGCAGACAAGGTGGTCTTGCCGGTGCCGGACAGGCCGAACAGGATGGAAGTATCGCCGTCCGCACCCTCAGTGGCCGAGCAGTGCATGGACAACACGCCCTGGGCGGGCATGAGGTAATTCATGATGGTGAACACGCCCTTTTTCATCTCGCCGGCGTATTCCGTGCCGAGAATAACCATTTCCCGGTGGCCGAACTGCAGGCTGATGCTTGTGCCGGAGGTCATGCCCGCGACGTGGCGGTTGGCCGGAAAGCTGCCTGCGTTGAAAATGATGTAATCCGGTTCGTCGAATTCCGCCAGTTGCTCGACCGTCGGGCGAATCAGCATGTTGTGCATGAACAGGGCGTGGTAGGGGCGGGCGCAGATGACGCGGATCTTGATGCGGTATTGCGGGTCCCAGCCGGCATAGCCATCGACAACATAGAGCCGGTCGCGCGTGCCGAGAAAATCGACCGCCTGGGTACGATTGATCTCGAACGCCTTTTGGCCAAGCTTCATGTTGACCTTGCCCCACCAGACGTCCTCGGCAACGTTCGGGTCATCGATGATGCGCTTGTCGGTCGGGCTGCGGCCGGTTTTTACCCCGGACATGGCAATGAGCGCACCGGATTCGGCGATGGCGGAGCCGCGATCCCAGCGCAGGGCGTGCTCGTAGAGCACGGCCGGCGGCAGGTTGCGGTGCACATCAGTAACATCAATGCCGTACTGTTCCAGGGAAAAACGCGTTGCCATCCGATTGGCCTCCGTAGGTTCTATTCATGCGGGGATCGGTCGATCGGGCCCGCTTTTTGACACCCGCGTGGACCGGGGAGGCCCAGGGCGCCGCGTTAAGGGAAAGTATATACCGTGGCTCAAGAAAACCCACGCTTGCGGCAATCCACAGTACGCCTCCGGGGGTAATGGCCCTTAGACTCGGCTTTGAGAGAGTTCGGGGAGCCCTATGCGAAAGTCTGCCGACGTCATCGACGCTGAACGTGTCGGTGGCGATAACATTCCGCGTGCCACTGGTCGGGCGGCTGCCCGGCGCGAATTATTGTGGGAAATCGCCAGTGGCGGTACCGGTCTCGCGCTCACAGTATTCATGTGGTTCCACATAGCTGACATCGGCTCGCTGCTGTTCGGGCCGCAGGCCTTCGACCGGCTGGCCGATTTCCTCGAGGGCTACTACATCGCACAACCGCTGGTGTTCGTCATCACGCTGCTGTTCCTGACGCACGCGGTGGCTGCGGCGCGCAAGATTCCGGCCCGTATGCGCGAGCGGCGCCGATTCAATCGCCTGGCGAAGGAACTGGCGCGCTCGAGTCGCGGTTGGGACGCCGGCGAGGGCGCGGAGCGGCCGCACGAGGATTCCCGCTGGTGGATCTGGCAGATCCGAACCGGCATGCTGATCCTGGTGTTCGGCAGTTTCCATATCGGGCTGGTGACACTCGATACCTTCACCGACCTGTGGGGAACGCGGCACGGCCTGGAGGCGGCCACCACTATGGGCCGCGTCAGTGCCGGCCTGTCATGGTTCTACCTCGTATTCCTCGCGCTGATTGCCGTGCATATGCTGGTGGGCGTGTACCGCCTGGCGATGAAATGGGGTGTCGGCGCGCGTTTTTCGCGGCCGGCGGTGAAACGCTTCGTGCGCATCTTCGGCCTTGTCTTCATGGTGGCCGGGGTGATCGTGCTGGCGGTGATGGCGGGCTGGATTCCGGCGCCGTTTGCATTCCTGGTGGGGTCCTGATTTGAAATTTACCGACGTCCTCGTGATCGGCGCCGGCCTGGCCGGTGAGCGCTGCGCCATCGAAGCCGCGGCTGCCGGGCACTCCGTGCTGATCCTCTCGCTGGTGCCCCCGCGCCGCAGTCACAGCTGTGCCGCCCAGGGCGGTATGCAGGCCGCCCTGGGCAATTGCGCGAAAGCGGCGGGCGATACGCCCGATGTGCACTTCCTCGACACGGTGCGCGGCTCGGACTGGGGTGCGGACCAGGAAGTCGCCCGCATCTTCGCCGACAACGCGCCGGTGGCGGTGCGGGAACTGGCCCATTTCGGTGTCCCTTGGACCCGTCTCGAGCCGGGCACCAACCGCTATCACATCAAGGGTGAACAGGTTGATATCGAGGAACCGGCCGAAAACGCCGGCCTCATCATGCACCGTGACTTTGGCGGCACCGCGAAGTGGCGCGCCTGTTACGCGGCGGCCGGCACCGGCCACGCCACGCTGTATGCGGTCGACAGCCAGGTTATCCGGCTTGGCATCGACGTGCTCGACCGGATGGAGGCGATTTCGCTGATCCACGACGGTGAGCGCTGCCACGGCGCCGTGGTCCGCTGCCTGCGCACCGGTCGCCTCGACACCATCATGGCCAAGGCCATCGTGATCGCCACCGGTGGTTACGGTCGCATCTACGGCAGGTATACGACCAATGCGGTCATCAACGAGGGCACCGGTGCCTCGCTCGCCCTGGATACCGGGGTGGTGCCGCTCGGCAACATGGAAGCCGTGCAGTTCCATCCCACCGGCCTGTGGCCGGGCGGGATCCTGGTCACCGAGGGTTGCCGCGGTGACGGCGCCTACTTGCTCAACGCCGCCGGGGAACGATTCCTGGTCGACCTCGAGCCGGAAAAACAGGAACTGGCGAGCCGCGACGTAATTTCGCGCCACATGATGAGTGAGATCCTCGCCGGACGCGGCGTCGAAAGCCCGCACGGCCCGCATCTCTGGCTGGACCTGCGCCATCTCGGCGAAGAACACCTGACGACCCGGTTGCGCGAAATCCACGAGATCTGTCGCGATTTTCTCGGCATCAAGCCCTGGGAATCGCTCGTGCCCGTGCGTCCGACCCAGCACTATTCCATGGGCGGCATACGGGTGAACAAGGATGGCCAGGCCTACGGGCTCGGCGGGCTGTTTGCGGTAGGGGAGGCGGCCTGCTGGGATATGCACGGCTTCAACCGGCTCGGCGGCAACAGCCTCGCGGAAACCATCGTCGCCGGGCGCATTGTCGGCGACCGCATTGCCAGCTTCGTCAGCCAGTCGGCATTTACCCCGGACGCGAGCCTCGCGACCCAGTCGTTACGTCAACAACAAACACGCCTGGCCGCGCTCGCGGCACGCCCGGGCGGGGGCCGCAGCTTGTACGAACTGCGCGACGACCTGGGCGAAATCATGATGAATCGTCTTGGCGTATTCCGGACCGGCGACGAAATCGAGAAGGCGATCGAGGAACTGCATGGCCTGTTGTACGAAGTCGAGCAGGTGGGCCTGCGGTCCACCACGCCCGGACCGAATCCGGAGCTGACCTTCGCGCTCAGGTTCCCGGGCATGCTGCGCTTGGCGCTGATCACTGCCATGGGGGCGCTGGCCCGCAAGGAAAGCCGCGGCGCGCATTATCGGCTCGACTACCCGCAGCGAAACGACGCGGAATGGCTGAATCGCACCCTGGCGCACTGGCGCTCGGGCGCGGATCGACCCGAGCTAAGTTATGAGCCCGTCGGGCTGTTGGATCTGCCCCCCGGACACCGCGGCTACGGCGCGCGCAGCCAGCTCGAAATGCCGGGCTCTATCGAGGACTACAATGCCGCGGTGGCAGCGGCTCAGGCCGGGGCGGGTTGCCTGGCCACGGTCGAACCGCTTGGGGCGCGGCTGCGCCCTGGAGCCTGGCGAGGTGCTTTCAGCGCCCCGGCAGCTGGAGACGAATAGCAATGTCAAAACACACCGGGCGCCAGCTCAAGTTCGAAATCTTTCGCTACAACCCGGAAGATCCGGCCTCTGAACCGCGCATGGAGACCTTTGAACTGCGCGAGACGCCGTTCATGTCCCTGTTCCTCGCACTTAACACTTTACGTGAACAACAAGACCCAACCTTCCAATTCGATTTCGTTTGTCGCTCGGCCGTCTGTGGCTCCTGCGGCATGATGGTGAACGGGCGGCCGTCGCTGGCCTGCAAGACACTGACTGCTCAGCTGGATAGCACCATACGGCTGCATCCTTTGCCTGCGTTCCGCCTGGTCGGCGACTTGTCTGTCGATACCGGCAGCTGGTTTCGCGGCATGTCCGAGCGGATCAATGGCTGGATCGAGGAAAAAGAGCCTTTTGACCCCGAGGCGCAGGAAGCGCGCATGGACAACGCGCTCGCCAAGGCGATTTACGAGCGTGAGCGGTGTATTGAGTGTGGCTGCTGCGTGGCAGCGTGCGCGGTCGCCAATACGCGGCCGGCCTTTGTAGCGCCGGCCGGGTTGAACCGTATCGCGCGTTTCATGATGGATCCGCGCGATCGGCGCGAAACGGGTGACTGGTTCGATGTCGTCGCCAGCGATGAGGGCGTGTTCGGTTGCCTTGGCTTGATGGCCTGCCAGGACGTTTGCCCGAAGGAGTTGCCGTTGCGCGAGGTCTATGCGTACCTGCGACGGAAGTCTTTGACCGGACTGCTCGGGAAGAAAGCGCCTGCCAAGAAATAAGTCGGTTACCGATATCCCTCGAAAGCGGCCATAGTTAGAAATGGCGGGATGTTCAACGCGTAACCGCATGTAATAGCGAGAGAATAGGAGGCGGATAAGTTGCCCATGGCGGCCTTACCTCCATCTCTGCTGTATCTCGGAGTTAACATAATATACATTATGCGCACTAAGAGATGGAGGTCGAGAGGGCC
>JBLRWC010000042.1:0-20788 GCA_047921455.1 Gammaproteobacteria bacterium | reverse complement strand
TAAACCACGGTCCAACGGGAAACCTGGGCCTGGGTCTCTACATCGCCGAGCGCATCGTGCACGCACATGGTGGACGGATCGAAGTAGAGTCTTCCGACGCTCGGGGGACCACCTTCATGATCCACCTCCCTCGTAGCGACTGAGTAAATGGCGCGTTGTCGGTGCTCGCTACTGGTGCCGCTGAGCGCATGCGTGAGGTATTCGATGCCATGACACCGACTCTGACAGCGCTCGCTGGATTCATAGCCTGGGCCTTGCTGCTCCTGATCACCATGGAGGTTATCCGGTCGAAGCTCGTGCTGACCGGCGTTACCGATGCTTTGGCGCCGGTGTTGCTCGGCGCGCGCATCGTCCAGTCAACGATTCATCTCGCCTCGACTGCTCCGGCTGCAGTCACCGCGAGGTTCGTAGCATTTTCTGTGCAAATGGCCATAGCCGCATACTGGGCGTTCGCGCTCCTGGCCGGGTGAGCGCGCTCGCATGAGCCTGGTGCAATGGTCGTGGTGGGCCCTGGGTGTGGCGGCGCTGGTCGCGGCCAGCGCCGCCTCTGCCCATGCGCTGGTCTACAAGCGTGACCCGCGCTCGGCCACGTTGTGGCTGGTCGTCATCTGGCTGGTACCGATGCTCGGCTGGGCGGTGTACCTGCTCCTCGGTATCAACCGGGTGCGGCGCAAGGCCTCGGTGGTGCGCGAGCCGGTCAGCCGCAAGCGCGCCGGGAAAGCCCCGCCCGCCGACCGGGCGATCCCGCCGACGTCTCCCGACGGTCTCGAGGGTCTGCGTGGTATGGCTGGCCGCATCACCCGCCAGGAGCTCGTGCCCGGCAACCGCATCGAGCCCCTCGTCAACGGCGCAGAGGCATATCCGTCGATGCTGGCGGCCATCGATGCCGCGGAAAAAACCATCGTCCTGTCCACCTACATCTTCGACCGCGCCAGCATCGGCCAGATGTTCATCGATGCACTGGCGCGCGCCAAGACTCGCGGGGTCGCGATCCGGGTGCTGATCGACGATGTCTATGTCCGCCTGTCGCGCAGCTCGGCATTCAAGCCCCTGCGGCGCGCCGGGATCCCCGTGGCCGTCTTCAACTCGCCGCTGATCCCCGCCCGCCTGCATGCCATAAACCTGCGCAGCCATCGCAAGCTCCTGGTGGCCGATGGTCGCGTCGGCTTCACCGGCGGGATCAACATTCACCAGCCCTACTGGCGTCCGGCAGCGCCGGAGACCGCTGAGCGGGACCTGCATTTCCGGCTCGAGGGTCCCGCGGTGCGGCAGATGGCCGAGGTGTTCGCAGACGACTGGGAGTTCACCACGGGTGAACGGCTGGACGACGAGGCCTGGCTTGCCGAGCCGGTCCACGCGGGCACGCTGGCGGCGCGGGGCATCGAGGAAGGCCCGGACGAGCACCTTGACCGGCTACGCTGGGTGTTCATCGGCGCCCTGCATGCCGCCCGTCGCCAGGTCAGTATCTGGACGCCGTACTTTGTGCCCGACCAGGCCCTGATTGCCGCGCTTAACGCCGCTGCATTGCGCGGCGTGGAGGTCGATATCCTGTTGCCGGAGAAAAGTGACCATTCGATCGTGGACTGGGCCTCGCAGGCGCATTACTGGCAGGTGCTGGAGCATGGTTGCCGGCTCTGGATTCAATCCGAACCCTTCGACCACACCAAGCTGTTCGTCGTCGACGGGGAATGGTGTTGTTTCGGCTCCGCCAACTGGGACGCGCGCAGCCTGCGCCTGAATTTCGAGTTCAACGTCGAGGCTTACGGCGCTGAACTGGCCGCACCACTGCAGGCGTTATTCCAGGCCGCGCTCGACAAGGCCAGCCAGCGCACCCTGGCAGACGTCAACAGCTGGTCTTTGCCCGTGCGGCTGCGCAACGGGGCGGCCCGGGTGTTCACGCCCTTCTTGTAACCGGTGAAACAGCGACTGCTCAATATCCTGTTCTGGTCGGTGATTTCCGCGGCCTTCATCGGACCGGGCACCATCACCGTCGCCGCATCGGCGGGTGCGGGCTTTGGCTATACATTGCTTTGGGCGCTGGTTTTTTCGACGCTGGCCTGCATGGTGTTGCAGGAGTCTGCAGCGCGGCTCAGCGCCGTGTCTGGCCGCAATCTCGGCGAAGCGCTGAAGCTCTATCTCTCCACCACCCTGGCCGGCCGGTTGACCGTCTACCTGGTACTGGCGGCGATCCTGCTCGGTTGCGCGGCCTATGAGACCGGCAACATTCTCGGCGCGGTGGCGGGTGTTTCGCTGGTGTTCGATCTGCCGCCGGCGCCGGTCACGCTGGCGATCGGGGCCATTGCTTTCGCGCTGTTCTGGTTCGGCTCGACCGCGCAAATCGCCCGGGTCATGGGATGCGTGGTCGCTTTCATGGGGCTGTGCTTCGTGGTCACCGTCCTGGTCATCAGGCCGCCACTGGGAGAGTTGTTGACCGGCGCGTTGGTACCCCGTTTCCCGCGCGGCGCCGAGATGCTCATTCTCGGCCTGGTCGGTACCACGGTGGTGCCCTACAACCTGTTTCTCGGTTCCGGGCTGGCCAACACGCAGTCGCTGCGGGAAATGCGCTGGAGCCTGGGCATCGCCATCGGGCTGGGTGGCTTGATCTCCATGGCCGTGCTGGTGGTCGGGGCGTCGATCATGGGGGCATTCACCTTCGAGGCGCTTGCCGATGAACTGGCGGCTACGCTCGGCCCATGGGCAGCCGCCATGCTGGCCATCGGCCTGTTCGGCGCGGGCTTCACCTCCGCCGTCACGGCGCCCCTGGCGGCCGCGATTACCGCCAGGAGCATGCTGGCCGCCGATCGCAACTCGGCAGCGTGGCAGGACAACGGGTGGTATTACCGGCTGATATGGATGGCCGTGCTGTTCACGGGCGTTGGCTTCGGCCTTGTCCAGCTGGCGCCGATCCCGGCCATCATCCTCGCCCAGGCGCTCAACGGCGTCATTCTCCCGCTGGTGGCGGTTTTTCTGTTGATCATCATGAACAACATTCGCCTCTTGAATGCGACCGCCATCAACAGTCATCGCTTCAATGCCTTGATGGGGCTCGTGGTGTTCAGCACGATCATCATCGGCATCAGCAACCTGGCGCGCGCCTTGGCGCGCATCCTCGGCATCGGCCTGGCCGACGAAAACATTATATTTTTCAGTTCGCTGGCGGTTTCGATGGCCATTGCCTGGCCGGTCGTGCGCTTGATCCAGCGATTGCGCTTGCCGGCCAGCCCGGCCTGAGCGCGTTAACATCGGGTCCGGTCACGCAAACCTTTCACCTGCCGCCAGGATCTAAGTGACGAAGCTCGACTACCTTGCCACCCGCTCGCATATAGACGATGCACTCAGGCCCTGTGACTGACCACTCACTGGTGATCGCCGGCGTGCGGTACTACGATTTACCTGGGGAGTACCTGTCAGGACTCACATCGGTATCGCCGGTGCCGGATCCTGATGAGGAGTGCGCTGCCACCATGGCGGCGCCGCCTACGCCCGACACGGAATGCGAGGTATGGCCATGTATTACTTATGCGAAACAGACAAGTCTTTCGAGCAGGCATCGACCGATCTTGATGCGGCCGTGAAGCGGCATGATTTTGGCGTGTTGCACGTCCACGACCTGGGCGCCACCCTGCGGGAGAAAGGCTTCGACTTCAAGGAAGAATGCCGGGTTTTCGAAGTCTGTAATCCCGGCCAGGCGGTCAAGGTGCTGTCGTCAGACATGCGCCTGAACATGGCGTTGCCCTGCCGGGTGTCCGTGTTTACGGAACAAGGCAAGACCAGGATCGGGTTGCTCAAGCCGGTGCCCATGCTGGCGGCGTTATCGGATGATCCGGCGTTGGCCGAGGTGGCTCGCGAAGTCGAGGAGCAGATTATCCAGATGGTCGATGAGGCCCGCTAGCGAGCAGCCGCTGCTTGAAGCGGTCATTCTCGACATGGACGGCGTCATCACGCGCACGGCGACGCTGCATGCACGGGCCTGGCAGCAGCTGTTCGACGAGTATCTCGCCAAGCGCGGTTCGCGTGCCGGGGAATCTGGCGCGCCGTTCGATATCGAGTCGGATTACCTGGAGTATGTGGACGGCAAATTGCGTTACGACGGCGTGCGCAGTTTTCTCAACGCCCGGGGCATAGAATTGCCGGCCGGGACGCCCGACGATCCGCCGACAGCCGAGACCTACTGTGGACTCGGCAACCGGAAGAACGAGATGTTTCATGCGTTGTTGGCGGCGCAAGGCGTCGAAGCCTATGAGGACACGCTCGAGTGCCTCGCGGACTGGCAGCGTCAGGGGTTCCGGCTGGCGGCCATTTCCTCGAGCCGCAATTGCCGGGAAATCCTGCAAGCCGCCGGCGTACTGGAGTTTTTCGAGGTGATCGTGGACGGCAAGGATCTCGAGCGGCTCGGGCTGCCGGGCAAGCCGGCGCCGGATATTTTCCTGCGTGCTGCAGCCGAGCTCGGCGTCGCGGCTGAGCGCGCGGTGGTGATCGAAGATGCGTTGTCCGGGATACGGGCGGCACGCGCCGGCGGCTTCGGACTGGCGGTTGGCCTGGCGCGCCACGGCAACGCCGAGGAAATGAGGCGCCAGGGCGCGCACCTGGTGGTCGACGACTTGAGAAAACTCGCAATCAGAAAGGCAAGCTGATGACTATGAGCCCCGGCGTCTCCGGCCAGATTCCTGAGCCGGCACTGGAAAATTTTGACGCCATCGCGAGACGGCTCGCGGGCCGTGAAATCGCGTTATTCCTGGATTACGACGGCACGCTCACGCCGATTGTCGATCGGCCGGAGGACGCGACGCTGGCCGAGCCGATGCGAGCGTTACTGGCCGCGTTGTCGGCGCGCCTGACGGTCGCGATCGTCAGCGGCCGTGACCTGGCGGATGTGCGACAGATGGTGTCCCTGCCCGAGCTGGTCTTCGCAGGCAGCCACGGCTTCGATATCGCCGGCCCCGGGGGGCTGGAACTGCAACATGAAGGCGCGCAACAGCAGCTGCCCGAGCTCGCGGCCGCCGAGCAGCTGCTCCGCGCCCGCCTGGCAGCGACGCCGGGCGTGCTGGTCGAGCGGAAGCATTTCGCGATCGCGATTCACTACCGGCTTGCCGCGGCGGCGGATTTGCCTGCCATCACGGCCATCGTGGACGAGGTGCATGCAGAGCATCCCGCCCTGCGTAAAAAAGGCGGCAAGAAAATTTTTGAACTCCAACCCGACGTGCCCTGGCACAAGGGTCATGCCGTGCTCTGGTTGCGGCAGGCGCTCGGGCTCGACCGGGCGGATGTGGCGACCATCTATATCGGTGATGACGACACCGACGAGGACGCCTTTGCTGCGCTCGCGGATAACGAGCTCGGGCTGGGCATGATCGTCGAGCCTGGCGACACCGCCACGCGCGCCGATTATTACCTGCATGATTGTGCTGAAGTGCAGCAGTTTCTCCAGGCGTTGCTGGAGTTATCACGACGGAGTTGAGCCATGGACCGGTTTAGTACGACACCGTGGAGCCTGGTTTACGAGCAATGGAATGCCGAGGACCAGCCGCTGCGGGAAGCATTGTGCGCGCTCGGCAACGGTAACTTCGTCACGCGTGGAGCAGCCGAGGAGGTCGCCGCGACCGGCCATCACTACCCGGGGACGTACCTGGCGGGCGGTTATAACCGGCTGGAATCCGGGGTGGCCGGGCGCATTATCGAAAACGAAGACCTGGTCAACTGGCCGAACTGGCTCTGCCTGAATTTTCGTCCTGTCGGCGGCGACTGGTTCAACCTGGACGCCGTGCAGCTCCTCGAGTTCCGCCAGGAACTGGACGTGCGGCGTGGTGTGCTGGAGCGGCGGGTGCGCTTTCGTGATCCGCAGGACAGGGAGACCCTCCTGGTCAGCCGCCGGATCGTCCACATGGAACACGCGGACCTGGCGGCGATCGAGTGGCAGCTGATTCCGCAGAACTGGTTGGGCGAGATCGAAATCGATTCGGCGCTGGACGCTGCCGTTACCAACGCCGGCGTTGCGCGCTATCGGGCACTGAACGGGCAACACCTCGAAATGCTCGACAGTGGCCGGCTGCAGGAAGACGGTATCTACCTGGTGGTACAGACCAACCAAAGCCGGGTCCGCATGGCGCAAGCCGCCCGAACACAGGTTTTCACCGAGCATGATATCGACAGCCCGGGTCAGACCGACCTGGCGTGCACAGACCGGTCTACGTACCGCGAAACCGCCCGCATTGGGCAGCGCCTGTTGGTTCACGTCGAGCAGCACAAGCCGGTTCACGTGGAAAAGGTGGTCGCGCTGTGCAGCTCACATGGCGTGGCCCAGAGCGAGCCGTCGCTGCAGGCCCGCAAACTGGTCACCCGGGCCCCTCGTTTCGAGCAGCTGCTGGCCCGGCATGAGCTAACCTGGACGCAGCTCTGGCGACGCTGCGACCTGGAGCTGCAAAACAATGCGCGCACGCAATTCGTGCTGCGACTCCATATATTTCACTTATTGCAAACGGCGTCGCACAACAGCGTCGATCGCGACGTCGGCATTCCGGCGCGCGGCTGGCATGGCGAAGCCTACCGGGGTCATATCTTCTGGGACGAGATTTTTGTTTTCCCGTTTTTCAACTTGCGACTTCCGGAGCTGACTCGTGAATTGCTGATGTATCGTTATCGGCGCCTGGAGGAGGCGCGGCATGCGGCGCGCGAAGCCGGCTTCGAAGGAGCGATGTATCCCTGGCAAAGCGGCAGCGACGGTCGGGAAGAAAGCCAGCGCGTGCACCTGAACCCGGCGTCGGGTAACTGGCTGCCGGACGAGACCTTGCTCCAGCGGCATGTCAACGCCGCCATCGCGTACAACGTGTGGCAATACTACGAAGGCACCGGCGACCACGAATTCCTGGTCGACTTCGGCGCGGAAATGATCCTGGAAATCGCACGGTTCTGGTCCAGCATCGCGACCCTGAACATCGAGCGCGACCGGTATGAAATCCGTGGTGTGGTGGGTCCTGACGAATTCCATACCCGGTACCCCGGGGCGGACCAGCCCGGCCTGGACAACAACGCCTACACCAATGTCATGGCCGCCTGGGTGTTGCGGCGGGCCCTGGACGTACTCGACATCGTGGGACATGACCGCCGCAGCGAATTGCTCGAGCGCCTCGCAATCGCCGGTGAGGAACTCGTCGCCTGGGACGATATCAGCCGGCGGATGTTCGTGCCGTTGCATGGCGACGGCATCATCAGCCAGTTCGAGGGTTACGAGGAACTCGCGGAGTTCGACTGGCAGCGCTACCGGGAGCAATACGGTGATACGGCGCGCCTGGACCGAATCCTGGAAGCAGAGGGCGACACGACGAACCGCTACCAGGCGAGCAAGCAGGCGGACGTACTGATGCTGTTCTTCCTGTTCTCCGCGGAGGAGTTGGAGCAGGTGTTTGCGCGCCTCGGTTACGATTTCGATGCCGATATGATTCCCCGCAATACCCGCTATTACCTAGAGCGGGTCTCGCATGGCTCGACACTCAGCCGCGTGGTGCATGCCTGGGTGTTATCGCGGGCCGATCGGGAGCATTCATGGCAATTGTTTCGCGACGCCCTTGAGAGCGACATTTCCGACGTCCAGGGCGGCACGACCGCTGAAGGGATCCACCTCGGTGCGATGGCCGGCACGGTTGACCTGGTGCAAAGTTGCTACATGGGGCTGGAAACCCGGGATGGTGTCCTGCGGCTCGATCCCTGTTTGCCGAGCCAGTTGAAAAAGCTCTCGTTTCGCATCCGCTACCGCCGCCACGTGCTCTCTTTGGAGGTCGATCATCACCAGGTTGCCATTTCTTGCGAACAGGGCTGCGAGAACGGGATCAGGCTGGCCGTGCGCGGTGAACTGCGTACCCTCGGCCAGGGCGAGACCCTCAGGGTCAGCCTGTCGGACATCCAACCCGCTGAGTCGCTGCCTCAGGCACAATGACCGCAAGTACAAGCAACATTCAACATCGGGCGCCGCAGGGCGTCCAGGGAGATCGCTACCGTGTCTGAAAAACCGCCCGTGGTCATATCGGCGCTCGATGCCGAGCGGCTGGAAAAACTGCTGGCTGCGCTGCCGCCGGATTCTTTTCCCGGCAAGGCCGCGCTGGAAGGCGAGCTGGAGCGGGCCGATTTCGTCGATCCTGCCGAAATCCCCCCCGGCGTTGTGACGATGAACTCGACCGTGCGCTTCAGCGTGACGGACTCTGACGAGGAGTTTCGCTTGACGCTGGTCTATCCAAAGGACGTCGACGGCACCGGCACCAAGATATCTATTCTTGCGCCGGTCGGCAGCGCGCTGCTCGGCCTCTCCGAGGGTGACGAGATCGAGTGGCCCCGGCCGGGCGGCGGGACCTTGCAGGTGCGGATTGCGGAGGTGCTGTACCAGCCCGAGCGTGCTGGTGAATACCATCGCTGAGCGGGATGCGTCCGCATAGGGATTCTCGCGATGCCGATCCAGCATTACGACGTCGTCGTGATTGGTGCGGGTGCTGCTGGGCTGATGTGCGCGATCACGGCCGGTGCGCGCGGTCGCAGCGTGCTGGTACTGGATCACGCCAACAAGGTCGGCAAGAAAATTCTCATGTCCGGCGGCGGCCGCTGCAATTTCACGAACGTGCACAGCGTTCCGGCGAACTTCATTTCGGCCAACCCGCATTTCGCCAAGTCGGCACTGAGCCGGTACACGCCGGCAGACTTCGTTGCGCTGGTCGAAAAGCACGGCGTGCCGTACCACGAGAAGAAACTGGGCCAGCTGTTTTGCGACCGCTCTTCGAAAGATATCGTGCGCTTGTTGCTGGACGAGTGTGCAGCGGTCGGCGCCACGGTGCGCACGCATTCACCGGTGTCCATCACGCGGGTCGGCGCGCCGCACCTGGTCGGCACGCCACAGGGCGAGGTGAGCGCTGAGTCCCTGGTCATTGCTACGGGCGGTTATCCAATCCCCTCGCTGGGCGCCACGGGCTTCGGGCTGGATTTCGCCCGCTCGCTGGGCATTCCAGTCTTGCCGACCCGGGCCGCGCTGGTGCCGGTTACCCTGGCGCCGCGCGAGCTGCAACGATTCGAAGGACTGGCAGGAATCTCGCTCGATACCATGACCGCCGCAAACGACACGGCATTCCGCGAAAATATCCTGTTCACGCATCGCGGGCTCAGCGGCCCGGCGATCCTGCAGGCCTCGTCGTACTGGGAGCCCGGCCAGCCGCTGTTGATCGATCTTTTCCCGGATCTCGATATCACGGCGCACATCCGCGCGGTACGCCGCGAGCGCCCGAAGCTGGAGCTCAAGAGCTTGCTGGCCGAGCGCTTGACGCGGCGTGTCGCGCAACGCTGGTGCGAGCTCTGGCTGGAAAACAAGCCGCTCGACCAGTTGCGGGACGAGGACCTGCGCAGGATCGAGGCCGCCTGCCAGCCCTGGACAGTGTGGCCGTCCGGCACCGAGGGTTATCGCACGGCCGAAGTGATGCTCGGCGGCGTGGACACCAGCGCCCTGTCGTCGAAAACCATGGCTTGCAGGGACTATCCGGGCCTGTATTTCATTGGCGAGGTGGTGGACGTCACGGGCCACCTCGGCGGCCACAACTTCCAGTGGGCCTGGGCTTCCGGCCACGCCGCGGGCCAGTTCGCTTGAATCTCGCCATCCCCCAGGAATTCACCATGCAGCACGCTGAACGAGCACTGGCGCCATGAACACACTTACCTGGCTGGGCATCCTGGTCTGCCTCTCGCAGTCGGCAATGCTCTCTGGCCTCAATCTCGGCTTGTTTTCGCTTGGCAAGCTGGAACTGCAGGTCCAGGCCAACAAGGGCGATGCCCGGGCGCAACGGGTTTTACGCATCCGCGACGACGCCAATTTTGCGCTCGCGACCATCCTCTGGGGCAATGTCGCGGTGAATGTCCTGCTGGCATTGTTGTCCGGCTCGATCTTGTCGGGCGTCGCGGCCTTCCTGTTTTCCACGGTCATCATCACGGTGTTCGCCGAAATCATTCCGCAGTCTTATTTCTCGCGCAACGCGCTGCGCATGGCCGCCATGCTGGCGCCCGTGTTACGTATCTACCAGGTCCTTCTCTATCCTTTCGCCCGGCTGACCGCACTCGCGCTGGACCAATGGCTTGGCAGCGAGGCGATCCGTTATTTCCCGGAGCGTGACCTGCGCCACGTGATCCAGCTGCACATGGATGCGGCCGGCAGTGATATTGCGTACGTCGAAGGCCAGGGTGCGCTGAACTTCCTTGAGCTCGACGACGTGCCGCTGGAGGAGGAAGGCGTGCCGGTTGATCCGGACAGCGTATTGCAGCTTGAGTTCGACGGCGAACATCCGCTGTTCCCGTCGATCGAGCCCAGCGTGGACAACGAGTTCCTGCGCTCTATCAATGACGCGGGCAAGAGCTGGGTGGTGATCGTGGATGCGCAACATGAGCCACGCCTTTTGCTCAGGACCGAGGATTTCACCCGCGAAGCGCTGTTCTCGCCGGGTGATTTCCATCCCGAACGTCACTGCCATCGACCGATCATCGCGCGCGCTCCTCATGAGAAGCTCGGCGACCTCATCCAGCGTTTCAGGGTGCAGCCACGTCACCGCGGCGACGACATCGTCGGCGATGACGTGATCCTGCTGTGGGGCGCGCAGCGGCGGATCGTTACCGGCACCGATATTCTCGGCCGGCTGCTGCGCGGCATCGCCCGGCGGCCGGGGGCATTGGGGAGCGTCGGCCCAACCGAGTCGTTGCCGACATAAAACAGTTAGCCGCCGACGGCCGGCATCGCTGGTGTCGGTGAACCTTGGGCATGCTTTGAGTGGACGCCGCGAGTAGAATCAAGAAAATGTGGACGCACTTGCACATCGTGGCCTGCTCGCCGCGCAGCGGCACGACCCTGCTGCACGAAGCTATGGTCACTTGTTTCAGGTTCGACCGGTATTACGACCACGAGAGGCGGTTCAACCTGGTGCGTGGCGGACCGGGTGAGACGGTGATCTCGAAGCGCCCGAAGGACACGCTGTATATGCCGGATGTCATTGAAGATTCCGGGCTTTACGTGGTCTACGTGCTGCGCGACCCGCGCGACGTGATCGTCAGCCGCCACGGCAAGGACGGCAACATGTATTATTCGAACATCCGCCTGTGGCGCGATCTGCATGCCCGCGCACAGCTGATGTACGGACACCCGCGTTTTCACCAGGTGCGCTACGAGGATTTCGTGGCGGACCCGGATGCCACCCAGCGTGCGCTTGCCCGCCAGTTCCCCTGGCTGGAGCAACTCCACCCTTTTTCCCGCTACCACGAGCATGCGCAAGTGTCTGCCAAGTCGGCGCTGGCGATGCACGAGGTGCGCCCGATCGCCCCGACCAGCGTGGGGGTCTGGCGTAAGCATCTCGGCCGGCTCAAGGGCCAGCAGCAGATCCACGGCTCGCTGACCCCCGACCTGGTGGACGTTGGTTACGAGACATCCGCCGACTGGGAACGGCTGCTGGACGACGTCGAGCCCGACTTCTCGCGGAGTCGCTACCCCGAGAAAGTCCCGGGTCTGCTGCGCTGGATGCGGCGCGTTGACGCCGCGCGTAAAGTTGCTAGTTACCGTCGCGCCCGGAGGTGAACCCGGATGGCCATAGACCAGCCGCTCTCCATCTTCAGTGAAAAGGCGCATAGCCTTTTCTACCGTTTCGCGGTATCCGGGTTTCTGCCCGTGGCCTGGTTCCGCGACGTGGACCCCGCTACGGTCCCAAGGGCGCGCAAGACCGGGCGGTTGAGCCTCGAGATCGTCAGCCATTGCTGGCGCTACGGCCACTTCCTTACGTACCAGCTGAGTTCGCTGGTCAACTACCGTACCGACAAGTTCGATATCACCATGACGGTCTTCTACGTCCCGGGGGATGAGGCCGTGACCCGGGTTCTGGACTACTTCGGGGGAATCCAGGTGCCCGGAGTGACCTGGAACTGGCGTCCCCTGGACAAGGAACAGTTGTTTCGCCGCGGCATCGGCAGGAATCTGGCCGCCAAGGAAACGCAGGCTGATTGGATCTGGTTTACCGACGCCGATATCCTGTTTCACGAGCACTGCCTCGACACGCTCGCAGACTTGCTGCAGGGTCGGGATGACGCGCTGGTGCATCCCCGCACTGCCTTGGGCACGGCTCTGCTGCCGGAGGACCACGAGATCCTTGCCCGCGGTCGGGCGGGGCCGATGCTGCTGGACGTGCCACTGTCCGAGTTCCGGCCCTACGGCGGTCCTCGCAAGAAGGCTACCGGGCCGCACCAGATCACCCACGGCGACATTGCGCGCGCCTGCGGCTACTGTGACTCAATCGCCTACTACCAGAGTCCCGCTAACCGCTGGATGAAAACGTACGAGGATCGCGCCTTCCGCTGGCTGATCGGCACCCATGGCACGCCGCTTCAAATCCCGGGCGTCTGCCAGATTCGGCACATCGCCAAGGGCCGTTACGGGAATGACTCGGCGCTGACCCGAGTCCGCAAGCGGATTCGCCTTGCCCGGGACCCGTGAGCCGCGCTGCGCGACGGTGGTGCGCGGTCGATGTCGAGCGCGCGTACCCGTATTACGGCCTGTCTAGCGCCGCCGCCATTTCTTCACGGTATTCTTCACCGCCCGCGACAGGCTCGCCTTGTTGGCGTGGGGAAATGGCTCGGCGGGGACCGGGACGCCGAGAAAGGCGCAAAGATGCGTCCAACCGTCTTCGTTGGGCAGGTCTATCACCAGGAGATCGTCGGGGCGGCTCTTGAAATACTCGAGCACCTCCCGGTTGTGGAGCTCGTAGCGAGCAATGTAAGTATCCTCGTTGCCTTCCGGGCAGCCGGCGTCCTCGCCATAGATCCAGCGGCGCATGGGGGTCTCGGTGCGGGCGAAATCCCGCACCTGGCTTTGGATCCAGGCGTCTGCCGGTCGGCGGGTCAGGATGAACTTGCTGCCCGGGAACTGCTGGTCGAGCTCCTTGTATAACACCGGCCAGGGATTGTCCTGGAAGGCGTCATACTGCTCTGCCTTGGCAAATGCCAGCTCACGGACCTTGCTGGCGATGTCCGGGTCCTTGGTGCCGAAGGAGCCCGTCACGCGGTAACTGAGACGCATCAGCGCGCGACCCAGGCTGGTGGTCCCGGTCTTGTGGAAGCCGATGCAAAAGACCTTGGGTTTCATCCGCACTATTCTAGCTCAGGCCCGAACAAACTTGTGCCGCGGCATCCCTGTTGAGTCGCTGGCGTACGACAACCGGTTAGCGGTCATAGCGATATCCCATCAGGGCGATTTCGTCGCGGAACAGCTCGGCTATGTACTGGCGGTCGTCGTCGCTGAGCAACTCGTGATAGGGCCGCTTGTCGCGCCGGTACTGCACCTTGAGCCGCGGCAGTTCCAGCGCCTCGGCGATGCCCCACTGCCGGCGCAACGCATCGAGTTCGCCCGCCAGGTTCTCGAAGCGGCAGACGCGGTCGACTACGACTTGGCCGTCGATCGCGTACAGCCCGATACCGCGGCGCTTGAGCACTTGCACCTTTTCCGAGCGGATGAACTCCGCCAGCGTCAGGCGGGGCTGCCTGCGTTGCTTCCAGAAGTACAGCGAGATTACGCGGTCCCAAGGGTTGCGCTCGAAGCAGAACTTGAAATAGGAGCGCCAGCGGTCCTCGCCTAACCGCGAGCGGATCTCGGCGGCGGAGATATGGTTGTAGTAGCACAGCTCACGCGACGCGCGGCCGCGCAACAGTGCCGACAAGGCTTTGCCGGTCCCGACCTCGCGCAGTGGCAACCGGTGGTTCTGGGGCCCCGGCAGGCGGAGCGCACGGCGCACCTTCTCATCCTCGTGCGATACCGGCGTAATAATGTCGTCCGGCCCGCAAATCCGGGCCAGCGCCAGCTCGAATGAAGTGCCGGCCGTTTTGTTGGTCTTGATGAAGATGAACTGGTGCCGATGCGAGATAACCATGCCGCTCCCAGTCTCGTGTTTTAATTGTGCATGGAGAAGATCTTGTGGCGCTGGTTGACGACGGGCGGCCCTTCCAGCCGCCCACGCTAGCGCAATCGCCGAGGTGCCGCAACGCCGACGAGGCGCACCCGGGGAACGAGAGGAGATGCACATGAAGAGCTGGATTTCCTTTTTGGCGGCCGCTGCTCTGACGGCCTGCGCGCCCCAGGCCCCGCTGCGCCACGCGGAACCGGACGCGGATGACTGGCGCACGGCAGTCGCAGCCGCAGCCGCGGGACGGCGGGTGCTCCAGCTGGGCGAGAGCGGCCACGGCATGGCGGAAACCTACCGCCTCAAGACTGAGGCCGTGCGCTATTTCCACCAGCGGCACGGTTTCGACGTGCTGGCCGTCGAGGGCGGCCTGGCGGAGTGCTGGGTGGCGGCACAACACCTTGAGACATGGCCCGCCGAACAGAGCATGCAGGCCTGTTTCTGGGACGCCTGGGCCAGCGAGGAAGCAGCAGCCTTGTTCGAGTACCTGCGCGACGCGGCGGCCAGCGACCGTCCCCTGCGGCTTGTCGGCTTTGACAACAGCCCCACCAGCCGCGCTTTTGTTGCCTGGCTGGAAGGTCGGCCGGATCTGCCGCCCGCCCTGTTGGCGGCGGAGCGAGAGTTCCTGCGCATCTTCGCGGGCGCTGCTGATGAAAGCGATACGCTCGCTGCGATTCAAGCACGGGCGGTCACGCAGTACCGTCGCGCCCGCCAGCAACTGGACGACCCCATGCTGCGCATGATTATCGAGGACCGGTTGGCGACGCTCGATTTCGAGCCGGCCGACTTCGATCGCGCGGTCTTCGAGCGGGAGCGGGAGCGACGCATGGCGATCAACCTGCTGGGCCACCTGCAGCGCGAGCCCGGCGCCCGGGTGATCGTGTGGGCGCATAACGCGCATATTGCGCATGCCTACAGCGACTTCGTCGGCGATGTGCGGCGCCAGGGCGAGTTCGTCCACAGCGCCCTGGGCGCTGAAAGCTACACTGTCGGCATCTATCCGCTGAGTGGGCGAGGCTACGCCTGGTTCATCAACCAGGACTATGACATCCGTCCCCCGGAGCCCGGTTCGCTAGAGGCACGCCTGGCGGAACTCCCCGGCGACCCGGTATTCCTGGATCTGCGTGGTGCGGCAGCCCGACAGCATCCCTGGACGCGCCAGCCGGTGACAAGTTTCGAGTGGGGCTTGAACGAGCAACTGATCGTGCCGGCCGATATGTATGACGGCTTGTTGCTGATTCGCGAAGTAACGCCGATCACGCGTGGCAGCGACTGAGGCGCACGTTGCGTCAAAATGGCTTACCCTGTCTGCTGGATTCTTGAATCGAGTGGAGACAGCTGCCCTATGGCCAAGCCCAATTACGCCTTTGCGAAACGCCAGCGAGACCTGGCCAAGAAAAAGAAGAAAGAAGATAAACGGCTACGCAAGGCGGGCGGGCCTGACGATTCGGCTGCTGAACCACAGGCGGGACCCTCCGCCGAGGGCCATGCCGACAGCGACTCGCAGACAGTGACACGCCAACAGCCGGAGGACAGCGTGTCGTGATCCGCAGGTGAGCGTGACCGTCGGTGACCGCAGATGTTGCAGTTGTTTCAGCACCTGAATGCAAAGCTGCGAGGACTGATTGACATGAGATTTATCACGCTGGTTATCGCCGCATCGTGCTTGTTGACCGCGTTGTCGGCGCAGGCGGATGTGCTGCTGGTTGGCAACAAGAGTGGCCATACGCTATACGCCCTCGATCTCGAGACCGGCGAACGCCGCGCCGCGTTTGAGACCGGCCTCGGCCCGCACGAAGTCGAAGTGTCGCCGAACGGCCGCTATGCAGTGGTGAGCAATTACGGCGAACGCGGCGCGCCGGGCAACAGCCTGACGGTGGTCGATTGGCCGGCCGGGACGGTGGCGCGGGTGGTGGACCTCGGCGCGGACACGCTGCCCCACGGAATGGCCTTCCTGCCGGATGGGCGTCTCGTCGTCACCACGGAAGGCAGCGACCACGTAGTAGTGGTGGATATCGAGCGCGGCGCTGCCGTGCAGCGCATCCCGATCGGTGCAGGGGTCGGCCACATGGTGGCCGCGTCGGCGGACGGGCGTTTTGCCTGGGTGACCAATATTTCTGCCGGCACGCTGGAAAAGATCGACCTGGCCACGGGCGAAGTCGTCGGCGCCGTGCGCACCGGGGCCGGCGCCGAGGGCGTCGCCTTAGCGCGTGGCGACCGCGAAGTCTGGGTCACGAACCGGGCCGACGATACGGTCACGGTGGTGGATGCCGAGCGCCTTGAAATTCTCGCCACGCTCGAATCGTCGGGCTTTCCGATCCGGGCCGCCATCACGCCCGATGGCCGGCATGCGCTGGTGACCAATGCCCGTGCCGCCACCCTGTCCGTGTTCAGCATCGCAGGTCGCGAACTGGTGGCCACCATCCAGGTCGCCGACCCCGACGCGGAGTACCAGCAAACCCTGCTCGGACGGGCCGCCCTGCCGATCGGTATTGCCATTCATCCCGACGGCGGTCGCGCCTATGTCGCGGTCAGTGGCGGCGACGAAGTGGCGGTCATCGAGACAGACGGCTGGCGGATCGTGGATCGCTGGGCCACGGGACGGGAACCGGATGCGCTCGGCGTGATCGCGGCGCAACCTTAAGCGTGGGGACCGGCGGGGCGTCTTTTTTGGCGCGGGCCGCGCTATCCTCGGGGCTGCGGGAGCAGGAATTCGTTCGGCGCCGGTGAGGCCACGATGCGTACGTCCTATCAGCACAAGCAGTTTGGCGGCATTTCCCTGCTGGCCTCGGTCATCGGGATCCTGGTTGTCCTGCTGCTCGTCAGCCAGTTGGGCTCGCAACCCCTGTTACTGGTCCTGCTGGCCCTGCTGGTCTTTGTCGCGGTGAGCTGCTCCTCCTTGACCGTGATCGTTACGCCATCTTCGCTGGTGTTCTGGTTCGGCCCCGGGGTGCTGCGCAAGACGATTGCATTGCGGGAGGTCGAGGGTGTCGAGCCGGTCCGGAATCCCTGGTATTACGGCATCGGCCTGCGCGTGACGCCCCGCGGCATGTTGTACAACGTCTCGGGCCTGTCGGCCGTCGAAATCACCAGGCGGGACGGCACCCGGCTTCGCCTCGGCACCGATGAGCCCGAGCGGTTGACAGCTGCTTTGCGCCAGGCGCTGAGCCGCTTTGAGTAAACCAGCCTGGCGTGTGGATAAGTTATCCACAGGCTGGCATGAGTCCATGTGGGCTTGTGGATAACATTCGTTCTGAACGGTCGGGAGCTGCCGTGTCGACGGCGGGCACGCTCGCTACAGGCATTGCTGCAAAACAGTTATCATCCGGCGTCGTCATCGTTGCTGGACCCGGAATCATGGCATTACATGTCCTCATCCTCGCGGCCGGTCAAGGCACGCGCATGAAGTCGGCGTATCCGAAAGTCCTGCAGCCCCTCGCAGGTCGGCCGCTGCTGGCGCATGTCCTCGGCCGCGCCCTCGGTTTGGGAGCGCATGCCACCCACGTCGTCTATGGCCACGGGGGTGATGCCGTGCCGGCGGCCTTCCCCGACGCCGATGTTCGCTGGGTGCTGCAGGCCGAGCAGTTGGGTACGGGCCATGCCGTCGCCCAGGCGATGCCGAATATTCCTGATGATGCCACTGTGCTGGTGCTCTACGGCGATGTGCCGCTGATCGAGGCCGCCACGCTGCGCCCGCTGGTGCAGGCGGCCGGGAAAGGCAAGCTGGCGCTGCTCGGTGTGCGGCTCGAGGACCCGACCGGGTATGGCAGGATCATCCGCGACGCGGGTGGCCGTGTGGTGCGCATCGTCGAGCAGAAGGACGCCTCCGAATCGGAGCTTGCCGTCAAGGAGGTCAACACCGGCATCCTGGCCGCGCCGGCCGGCCGGCTGCGAAGCTGGTTGGCGGGCCTGTCGAATGCGAATTCGCAGGGCGAGTACTACCTGACGGACGTCGTCGCCGCGGCCGTCGCGGAGGGCGTGCCGGTCGACTTGATGCTCGCGCCGACGGTCGCCGAAGTGCTGGGCATCAACGACCGGGCCCAGCTGGCCGGCATGGAAACCGCGCTGCGCGCGCGCATCACCAGGGATCTCATGGCGGCCGGCGTAACGCTGGTGGATCCCGCGCGGGTCGATGTGCGCGGCCGGGTCGATTGCGGGCAAGACGTGCAGATCGATATCAATGCCGTGTTCGAGGGTGTGGTCGTGCTGGCTGAGGGCGTGCGGATCGGCCCGAATGTCGTGATCCGCAACAGTCGCCTGGGCGCCGGTTGCGTGGTGCACCCCAATACGGTCATCGAAGACGCCGATATCGGCCCGCACTGTGAGCTCGGGCCGTTTGCCCGGCTGCGCCCTGGCACGCAGCTGGCCGAGGGCGGTAAGGTTGGTAATTTCGTCGAAGTGAAGAACAGCCGGCTTGGCGCGGGCAGCAAGATCAACCACTTGAGTTACGTGGGCGATGCCGAGATTGGGACGCGCGTCAATGTTGGCGCGGGCACGATCACGTGTAATTACGACGGTGCGAACAAGCATCGGACAGTGATCGGGGACGATGTGTTCATCGGCTCGAACTCGGCCCTGGTAGCGCCGGTCGAGATCGGCGCGGGGGCGACCATCGGCGCCGGCTCGACCATTTCGAAGGATGCGCCGCCGGGAGAATTGACGGTCGCGCGCGCCAGGCAGTCGACGGTTCGAGGCTGGTCCCGCCCGGTGAAGAAAACGCAGTAAATACATAGCGCGAGCGTCGCGGGACTGCTGCGCAAGGCCAGAGGACAGCTCAATATGTGCGGCATCGTAGGCGGCATCGCCCAGCGCGACGTGGTTCCCATCCTGATGGAAGGGCTGCGCCGCTTGGAATATCGCGGTTATGACTCGGCCGGGCTGGCGGTAGAGGTGACCGGCGGCACCGTCATCGAGCGGCGCCGCACCGAGGGCAAGGTCCAGCGCCTGCAGGAAGCGCTGGACGCAGCGCCGCTGGCGGGCGGTTGCGGTATCGCGCACACGCGCTGGGCGACGCATGGTGTGCCCAGCGAGCGCAATGCACATCCCCAGGTCTCCGGCCCCGGCGTGGCGCTGGTCCATAACGGCATCATCGAGAACCACGAGTCGCTGCGCCGTGAACTGCAGACCGCCGGCTACCAGTTCGAGTCCGAGACCGACACCGAGGTCGTGGCGCACCGCATTCGCAGTTATCTCGACAACCACAAGGGCTTGCTGGATGCCGTGCGCCGCACCGTGGAGGACCTCGAAGGAGCTTATGCGCTGGCGGTCATCAGCTCGGAGGACCCCGGCAGGATTGTCGTGGCCCGCGCCGGTTGCCCGGTGGTGATCGGCCTCGGGATCGGCGAGAACTTCGTCGCTTCGGACGTGGCCGCGCTGTTGCCCGTGACGCGCCGGTTCATTTTCCTCGAGGAAGGCGACATCGCGCTGGTGACGCGCGAGTCAGTGACAGTGTGGGACGCCGCCGGGGAGCCGGCGCGCCGCCCGGAAAAAGAAAGCGCGCTGTCGGCCGACGCCATGGAGCGTGGCCAGTACCGGCACTTCATGCAGAAGGAAATCCACGAGCAACCGCGCGCGGTTGCCGAAACGCTCAGCGAACGGATCGGCGCCGGCAAAGTGCTCGAGGCGGCCTTCGGGCCGGGTGCCCAGGAGATTTTTGACGCCACCCGCGCCGTGCAGATCGTCGCTTGCGGCACGAGTTTCCATGCCGGACTGGTGGCGCGTTATTTCATCGAGAAGCTCGCTCGCATCCCCTGCATGGTCGAAATCGCCAGCGAATACCGTTACCGCGAGCCGGTCGTTCCGGAGGGCACGCTGTTCGTGACGATCTCGCAGTCCGGCGAAACCCTTGACACGCTCGAGGCGCTGCGCGCGGCCAAGACCATGGGGTATCTCGGCACGCTGGGTATCTGCAATGTGCCGGAAAGCGCCCTGGTGCGTGAATCCGACCTGGTGCTGATGACGCGCGCGGGCCCCGAGATCGGGGTGGCCTCGACGAAGGCCTTCACCACCCAGCTGGCGGCCTTGTCCCTGTTGGGGCTGACCCTGGCGCGCCGCGGGCGCGGCACGGAGGTCGAGGCCGACCTGGTGCGGCAACTGGCCGGCGTGCCTGCCCTGCTGGAAAAGACGCTCGAGATGGACGGCGCCATCGAGCTGCTGGCGGAACGGTTTGCCGACAAGCACCATGCCCTGTTTCTCGGCCGGGGGATCCAGTTCCCGGTGGCGCTGGAAGGGGCGTTGAAGTTGAAGGAAATTTCCTACATCCACGCCGAGGCTTATCCGGCCGGTGAGCTCAAGCATGGTCCGCTGGCCCTGGTGGATGCGGATATGCCGGTGGTTGTCGTCGCGCCGAACAATGAGTTGGTCGAGAAACTGAAGGCGAATATGCAGGAAGTGCGTGCCCGCGGCGGCGAATTATTCGTTTTTGCGGACCCCGATGCCGGTATCGAAAACGGCCCGGGCGTGACCGTGCTGGAAATGCCGGCTCACATCGAGGATTTCCAGGCGCCGATCGTATTCACGGTGCCCCTGCAACTGCTCGCCTACCATGTCGCCGTGCTGAAAGGCACCGACGTCGATCAGCCACGCAACCTCGCCAAGAGCGTGACGGTGGAGTAAGTCCATCGGGGAGTTGATCCCTGTCATCGAACAATACAGCTCTTTCTAAAGCAATAAAATCCTCTCCAAGACAATAAAGTTCTTTCCAAATCGTCGATTGTGCGGCGCAGCAGTTCCAAGGTAATCCCCCCGTTTTTAACAGGGCTCAGAAGTCGGCCGAGGGAGCCGCGGACCTGGTGTTCCATCTCCTGGTTTTGCTGCGCATCCGGGGACTGTCCCTCGAG
>JBLRWC010000041.1:0-21390 GCA_047921455.1 Gammaproteobacteria bacterium | reverse complement strand
CGGTCCGCCTCCGCGGCCGACCTCAAACCGCAGCGCCAAGCAGCCGACCGTCAGGCCGGGGTCAGGAACGATCCGGCAGCGACTTGCCCGGGTTCAGGATCCCGTCGGGGTCGAACACGTCCTTCAGCCGCCACATCAGCTCGAGCGTGTCCGCGCCGATCTCCAGGCCGACGAAAGCGCGCTTGCTGCGGCCGATGCCGTGTTCGCCGGAGAGCGTGCCCTGCAGGGCCAGCACGAGCCGGAACACTTCGTCGACACAGGCGTGCATACGCGGCAGGTCGGCTTCTTCGCCGAGCACGTTGACGTGCAGGTTGCCGTTGCCGGCGTGGCCGAAGCTGACGATTTGCACGCGGTGTTTCGCGGCGAGGGCGGCAAGGCCGTCGGTGAGCTCGGGAATGCGTGACACCGGCACCACCACGTCCTCGTTGATTTTCTTGGGCGCCAGGCTGCGCAGGGCGGGGGACAGCGCCTTGCGCGCGGCCCAGAGCGCGGCAGCCTCGGCGGCGTCGGTGGCGGCGCGCCATTCCAGCAGTCCCTCGCCTGCGGCGGCGCGCTGCAAAGCTTGCACGGCGGCGGGCAGGTGCTCGGAGAGCCCGTCGGCTTCGATCATGAGCAGGGCGCCCGCCCCGGCGGGCAGGTCGCCGGGATTACGTGCCCGCAGCAGCGCCAGCGCGGCGCCGTCGAGGAACTCGAGGACGCGCGGCACGACCGGCTGCGCCATGATCCGGCTGACCGCGGCGGCGGCGGCGTGCATGTCGGTGTACGCGGCACGCAGCGTCGCGACCCGTTCCGGCAGCGCGCTCAGTTTCAGCGTGGCTTCGGTGATGATGGCGAGCGTGCCCTCGGAGCCGATCAACAAGCGCGTCAGGTCGAGCCCGACGACGCCCTTGGTGGTGTAGCAGCCGGCGCGGATGATGCGGCCCTCGCCGGTGACGGCCTCGAGGCCCAGCGTGTTCTCGCGCGGCGTGCCGTACTTCAGCGCGCGCGGACCCGCCGCGTTGCACGCCAGGTTGCCGCCGATGGTGCAGTACTCGGCCGAGCCAGGATCGGGCGGCCAGAAAAAACCGGCCGCGCCGGCGGCGGCCTGCACGGCGCCGTTGGTCGCGCCGGGTTGCACGACAGCCACGCGGTTGGCGGGGTCGATCTTGAGCACCGCGGCCATGCGCTCCGTGGACAGCACGACGCCGCCGTCCTCCGGCACCGCTGCGCCGGTGGTGCCGGTGCCGCGGCCGCGCACCGTCAGCGGCAGGCGAAAGCGGCGGCAGACCTCGACGATCCGTTGTACGGCTGCGGTGTCGGCGGGCAGCACGACGGCGCGCGGGCGCGCCTGGCCGCGGCTGTTGTCATAGCCGTAGGTCCAGCAATCCGCGGGGTCGGTCAGCAGGCCATCTGCGCCGACGGCCGTGCGGAGCGCTGCCTCGATGTTGCTTGGTGAGTCCATGTGCGTGTGGCCGGCTCAGCTTGCGCTGTCGAATGCAGCGCGTATCCAGTGGGGCGAATTCTCGCCGTCGCGTCCCGATATTGCCACCACGTCGAAGCGCGCCGGCAGGGCGGATGCGCGGGGGTGGGTCATGAGGAAATGGCGTGCCGCCGCGCTAAGGCGGCGCTGCTTGGCGATGCCGATGCTGGCCGCGGCGCCGCCGAACGCGTCGCTCTCGCGAGCGCGCACCTCGATGAACACCAGGCTACCGCCATCGCGCATCACCAGGTCGATCTCGCCCATGCGGCAACGGTAGTTGCGCTGCATCAGCTCGAGGCCCTGCGATTCCAGGAAGCGGAGCGCGGCGTCCTCCGCGTCGCGCCCGCGCGCCTGGTTCATGGCCCTGGCAGGGCGGGTGCTTGCGGCTCGTCCGCTGCGATTTCGTCCAGCACGAGCGAACGCGAGGGCGCATGGCGCACGCGGCCGCGCTCGAAACGCCCCCACGCCAGTTCGCGGTGCACGCGCCGGTCGGTCCCGACGCGCAACACGCCCGTCAGGCCATCTACGCCGGTGCCGAGGAGCTCGCTCCGGTTGTGCAGCAGCGGCACCAGCCGGTAGGCGTCGGCGCCAAAGGCGTACAGCCGCCCGTTCCGGTCCAGCGCATTCACGCCGAATGCACGGAATTGCGCCATGAACTCGCCGCTGTCACCGTCGCCGTTTACCCGCCACGGCATGTCGGCGAACAGCACGCCGTCGAGATGCGTGTTGTCGGTCCGACTGCGATCGTAAATCGAGGACGTCGCGTAGATCGGCAGGTCGCTGGCGTAGTGAAAGCGCAACTGCGGCCGGATGAGCAGGGCTTCGGCAGGGCGCGTCGCGAGGAACAGGAAGTCGACGTCCTGGCGCCGGCGCGGCTCGTATTCCAGGCTGCGTCCGAGGATGCGCTGGATCTGCTGGTGCCGGGCGCGGCTCTCGCTGAGCAGCAGCAGGCCGGTGATTTCCACCGAGAAATCGACGTCGCGCGGGAAATAGTACTGGGCGCCCAGCACTTCGCCGCCCTCGGCCCGGAAGGCGCTGATGAAACTCTCCACCATCCTGCGGCCTTGCTCGGTGTCGTGCGCCAGCGCCAGCGCCCGCTGGTGCCCGTCCCGCGCCGCGCGCCGCGCCACCGCGGCGGCCTCTTCCTCGGGCGCGAGGGCGAACTGGAAAACGTAGGCGGGCAGGGCGTATTCGTCGTCGCTCCAGTTCAGCGCGAGGCTCGGCACCGCCGGCAGCTCGGCGCCGGCGAGTTCCGCCAGGTCCTCTTTCAGCAGCGGGCCGACGATAAACTCCGCGCCTTCCCGCGCGGCCCGCTCGAAAGCGCCGGTCGCGCCGAGCGCGCTGGTGTCGTAGATCGCCAGCGCGGGCCGCTCGCCGTCCTCGCCCTGTGCGAGGTAGGCCGCGATGAAACCGTCGCGTACCGCGCTCGCGGCCGCCGCCTGCCGGCCGCTGAGCGGCAACAACAGCGCCACGCGCTGCGGGTATTCCGTCATCGCCCGGTATTCGGCCAGCAGCATGCTCACCAGGTCGAGCGCCGCCGGATGGGCCGGATGTCGATGCCGCCATTCCGTCAGCCCGGCGCGCAGCCGGAAAGGGTTGCCGCCGCTGGCTGCGGCCACCTGGCCGAGTTCCAGCCAGGCCGCGACCTCCGGATCGGTTCCGGGCGGGGCGTCCAGCGCGATGCCGGCGGCGGTGGCTTGTTGCATGCGACTCCAGATGCGTCGCTGGTTGCCGCTGAGCTCGGCCGGGTCAGTCAGCAACGCACCGCGCCGCACCAGGGCCGTGACGCCCGTGACGGGCTGTTCGCTCGCGAAGGCCGCATCGGCGCGCACCGCCAGCAACTCCGCCGCATAAGGATCGCCCGGGCCGACGGGCACGTTCGCCAGCAGCGCCAGGGCCTCTTCCGGCCGGTTGGCGCGCAACAGCAAGCGCGCCTCCACCAGCGCGCGCCGGGCTTCGGCCACGGCGCCGGGCGCCGCCGACACGCCTGCCAGCGCCGCGCGCGCCCGCTGTGTTTCGCCGGCGCGCAGCCAGTTTTCCGCCGCCGCCAGCAAGGGCACATCGCGCGCTGTGCCCCGCGCCGCCTCGGCCGCGCGCAACCAGGCTTCGGCGGCGGCCGACCAGTCGCCGGCCTCCTGCAGTTCGAGCGCGTCCGCCCGGTGCACGGCGACCTCGGCCGCGCCGCGGTCCAGCAGCGGCGCACAGCCCGCCAGCAAGACCGCGAGTGCGACCAGGGCAAGTAAAGTTTGCGCAGTGTGGCGCGGACGTTGCAGCATGCCGGGTAGTGTCCAGTTCAGACGTCGTCTCGAGAAGGCCGATTATAGTGGCAAAAACGCCAGGTACGCTTTGGATCGTCGCGACGCCGATCGGCAATCTCGAGGACTGGTCCCCCCGCGCGCAGCGCCTGCTCGGCGAGGTGGACCTCGTGCTGTGCGAGGACACGCGCCACAGCGGCCGGTTGCTGGCCGCATTCGGCGTGCAGGCGCGTCTTGCCGCGCTGCACGAGCATAACGAGGAGCGCGCGACCCCTGACCTGGTGGCGCGCCTCGCGGCCGGCGAGGACATGGCGCTGGTGTCCGACGCCGGCACCCCCCTGATGAGCGATCCCGGTTTCCGGCTGGTGCGCGCGGCCGCCGCGGCCGGCGTTACGGTCAGTCCCGTGCCCGGGCCCTCCGCGGTACTGGCCGCGCTGTCGGTCGCCGGCCTGCCCACCGACCGCTTCGCCTTCGAGGGCTTTTTGCCCGCCCGCAGCGCTGCCCGCCGCGCGCGTCTCCAGGCGCTGGTCGAGGAGTCGCGCACCATGGTGTTTTTCGAGGCTGGCAATCGCGCCGCGGCGATGCTGGCTGACGCCGCGGCCGTCCTGGACCCCAGCCGCGCGGTCACGGTCGCTCGAGAACTCACCAAGCTGCACGAAACCCTCTACCGCGGCAGTCTCGCCGAGCTGGCCGAGCAACTGGCCGCGGACCCGGACGCCAGCCGGGGCGAACTGGTGGTGGTCATCGCGGGCGCTGCACCGGCCGCCGCCGGCGACGGCGACGAGGCGCTGCTCGCGCAACTGCTCCCGGCCCTGCTCGAGGAGTTGCCGCCGAGCCGCGCCGTCAAGATCGCCGCGAAGCTCACCGGCGTGCCGCGGCAGCGGGCCTACGACCTGGCGCTCAAGCTCGGTGGCGGGGCCTGACGGGCACGGCAGCCAACAGCGCCGCCATTTGCAGGGTGGCAGCGGGGGTGGGGCGTCATGGGCTCCCGCAGCGACATAAAGATTTCCGGAGCAAGGGAGCCCATGACGGCCCGCGCCCGCGGTCAACCTAGTAAGATGACGCCCGGGAGTCGGCCGGACAGTCGCTCCGGCTAACGCCGGGGAGGAAAGTCCGGGCTCCGCAGGGCAGGGTGCCAGGTAACGCCTGGGCGGCGTGAGCCGACGGAAAGTGCCACAGAAAACATACCGCCTAAGCGCTTCGGCGCCGGTAAGGGTGAAAAGGTGCGGTAAGAGCGCACCGCGCGGCCGGTAACGGTTCGCGGCACGGTAAACCCCACTCGGAGCAAGACCAAATAGGGAAGCATGCGGGTTCGCCCGCGACGCGCGGCCCGCGCGGGCTTCCGGGTAGGTTGCTTGAGGCGTTCGGTGACGGACGTCCCAGAGGAATGACTGTCCTCGACAGAACCCGGCTTACAGGCCGGCTCCCACTTCTTTCCGCCGCCGCGCAGATGCGGCGAAAATCGTGGCAACCCGCCCAGCAGCTAAAGTGCTTCCACAGCAAACAGCCATAACTGGTTGATTTTTAGCCAGACGATAGGGTCCGATTCTGCATTCTCAATCGCGTCTAAGTGCCGGTAGCTAAAAGAAAATTTTTCTTCCGGGCGGTTGACGGGGGGCACGCCGGTTCATATAGTGGCGCCTCAGTGGGGAGAAGTGGGAATAAATGGGAGTCGCCTCCCTCGGACCAGCACTATGTTTCGCGGCGCCAATCGAATTTCGCTGGATGCCAAGGGTCGCCTCGCGGTCCCGACGCGCTATCGCGCGCGCATCGATGAGCGTTGCGCCAACCAGCTGATCATTACCGTCGATCGTGATTATTGCCTGCTCGTCTACCCGTTGCCCGAATGGGAGGACATCGAGCGGCGCATCGCGCGGCTGCCCACCCTGAACCGGCAAGCCCGCCGCCTGCAGCGCCTGATGGTGGGCCACGCGACCGAGGTCGAGCTCGATGGCCAGGGCCGCATCCTGCTGGCGAAGGAACTCAGGGAATTTGCCGGCATCGACCGGCAGGTGATGTTCATCGGCCAGGGCAACAAGTTCGAGATCTGGGACGACGAGCGCTGGAACGAGCGTCGCGATCAATGGTTGACCGAGGAGTCCGCCGACGAAGGCGGACTCGCGGCTGAACTCGAAACTTTCAGCTTCTAGTGGAGTCGGGCGCAACGGAACATGCGCCGGTGCTCCTTGGGGAGGCGCTGGAGGCCCTCGCCATACGCGCAGCAGGAAGCTACCTCGATGCCACGCTCGGGCGGGGCGGGCATACGGCGGCGATCCTCGAGCGACTTGGCGAGGCGGGCAGACTGCTGGCCGTTGACCGGGACCCGGAGGCCATCCGGGCTGGACAGCGGCGATTCGCCGGGGATGAGAGAGTGTCGATCGCCAGGGGGAATTTCGCCGAGCTGGAGAGCATCGCCAGGGAGGCCGGTTTTGAGGCCGGTTTCGACGGCGTGCTGCTCGACGTCGGCGTGTCGTCCCCGCAACTCGATGACCCGGCGCGCGGCTTCAGCTTTCTGCGCGACGGACCCCTCGACATGCGCATGGATCCGGAGTCCGGCACGAGCGCCGCGGCGTGGCTGGCGCACGTGACGGAGCGCGAGTTTGTGCGGGTCCTGTTCGAGTACGGCGAGGAGCGCCATGCCAGGCGCATTGCGCGCGCGCTGCTGCAAGCGCGTACCGCAGCGCCGATCACGACCACCGGCCAGCTGGCCGACCTGATTGCCGCCGCCGTGCCGGGCCGCGAGCCGGGCAAGCACCCCGCCACCCGCAGCTTCCAGGCGATCCGCATTTTTATCAATGATGAGCTCGCTGCGCTGGATGCCGCGCTGGCGCAGTCGCTGGCGTTGCTCAAGCCGGGCGGCCGCCTGGCCGTCATAAGTTTTCACTCGCTGGAAGATCGCCGCGTGAAGCGTTTCATCCGGCGGCATTCCCAGGTGGCCGAGCCGTGGCGCGGCCTGCCCGACATTCCCGCCCATGCGCGTCCGCCGTTGCGGCCGGTCGGTAAAGCGGTGCGGGCCGGCGCAGCCGAAGTGGCGGCGAATCCCCGCGCGCGCAGCGCGGTGCTGCGTGCCGCCGAAAGGATGGCGGCGTGACGGCCGCGCGCCTGCTGCTGCTCGCCGCAGCCCTGGCGGTCGCGGTCGCCGGTTCGGCCGTGGCGGCGGTGGACGCACGCCACCAGGCGCGCCAGCTGTTCATCGAACTGCAGCGCCTCAACCGGGATCGCGATGAGCTGAACGTCGAGTGGCGCCAGTTGCAGATCGAGCGCAGCACCTGGGCGGCGCATGCCCGCGTCGAGCAGATCGCGCGCGACAAGCTGTCGATGGGTGTGCCGCCGCCGGCCGACATCAAGGTGGTGCGGCCATGAAGCGCAAGCCGGACCAGGCCGTGTTCCAGCGCCGTTTCCGGGGCCGCATGCTGCTGGCGGCGTTGCTGTTTGCCGGCCTCGGCGTGACGCTCGGCGCGCGCGCGGTGAACCTTCAATTCGTCGACCAGGCGTTTTTCGCCAGCGAGGGTGATGCGCGGCAGATGCGGGCCGTCGAGATCGTCGCGCATCGCGGCTCGATCATGGACCGGCGCGGCGAACCGCTGGCCGTCAGCAGCCCGGTCGACAGCGTCTGGGTCAACCCGCGCGAGCTGCGCAATTCACCGGCGGCGATCCCGCAGCTGGCGGCCGCGGTGGGCCGCGATCCCGACTGGCTGATGCGCGCGGTCAGCTCGCAGCCGAACCGCGAATTCCTCTACCTGCGCCGCCACCTGTCGCCGGCCGACGCGCAGGCGGTGATGCGCCTGGGGATCCCCGGCGTGCACCTGCAGCGCGAGTACCGGCGCTTTTATCCGGCCGGCGAAGTGATCGGCCATGTGCTGGGTTTCACGAACATCGACGACGCCGGCCAGGAAGGCCTGGAGCTGGCGTACGATCATTGGCTTGCCGGCGAGAACGGCCGCAAGCGCATTCGGCGCGACCGGCTCGGCAACACCATCGAGGACGTGGAGAGCATTCGCGACGCGCGGCCGGGCCGCGACCTGCGCCTGAGCATCGACCTGCGGATCCAGTACCTCGCTTACCGTGAACTCAAGCGCACCATCCAGGCGCACGGCGCCCAGTCGGGTTCGATCGTGATCCTCGATGTGCGCAGCGGTGAAGTGCTGGCGATGGTCAACCAGCCGAGCTTCAATCCCAACGACCGCAGCCAGCTGGACGCGGCGCGTTACCGCAATCGCGCCACCAACGATATTTTCGAGCCGGGCAGCGCCATCAAGCCGCTGATCGTCGCCGCGGCGCTGAGCAGCGGCAAGTTCGACACGAGCTCGACCATCGATACGGCGCCCGGCTGGTTCACCGTCGGCGCCAAGACGATCGAGGACAAGAACAACCTCGGGACCATCGATTTCACCACGCTATTGACCCGTTCCAGCAACGTCGGCGCCTCCAAGCTGGCGCTGGCGCTGGAGCCGGAGCAGTTATGGGGCGAATTGCGCCGCTTCGGTCTCGGCGAGGTGTCGGCCACCGGCTTTCCCGGCGAATCCGCGGGCGTGCTGATGGAGCCGGACCTGTGGCGCGCGATCGGCCAGGCCACGCTGGCCTATGGCTACGGCTTGTCGGTGACGCCGTTACAGCTTGCGCATGCCTACGCCATTCTCGGCGCGGGCGGCCGCGCCACGCCGGTGTCGCTGCTGGCGCTGGATCGGCCGGCGCCGTCGCGCCAGGTGGTGGACGAGGCCGCGGCGCTCGCCGTGTTGCGGATGATGGAGCCGGTCGCCAGCGTGCAGGGCACGGCGCCCAAGGCGGCCATTACCGGCTACCGCGTAGCGGGCAAGACCGGCACTGCGCGCAAGTTCATGGCCGGCGGCTACCACGCCGATCGCTACCTGTCGGTCTTCGCGGGCGTGGCGCCTGCGTCGGACCCGCGCCTCGCGACCGTGGTGATGATCGATGAGCCTTCGGCGGGCGTCTTCTATGGCGGCGAGGTGGCGGGACCGCTGTTCTCGCGCGTCGTCGGCGATTCGCTGCGCATTCTCGGCATTGCGCCGGACGACGGTGAAGACGCGCCCTCCGTGGGCACGCTGGTGCAAGCGATGGGGCGTCCATGATGCCCGCCGCGAACAGCGCCCCGGTGATGACGCTCGGCGAATTGATGGGCGCGCTCGCCCCGGCCGCGCTGGCAGAGCAGCCAGTGGCCGATCTCAGCCTGGACAGCCGGCGCATCGTCCCCGGCGCGATGTTCCTGGCCGTGCGCGGGCGCCGCGAGCACGGGCTGCGCCATGCCGAGGCGGCGGCCGCCGCCGGCGCGACGCTGGTCGCCTGGGAGCCTGCCGACGGCGTAGGCGCGCCGCGCCTGCCGGACGGCTGTGCGGCCTTCCCGGTGCCGGCGCTGCGCGCGCAGCTCGGCGAACTGGCGGACCGTTTTTTCGATGCGCCCTCGAGCCGGATCCAGGTGGTCGGCGTCACCGGCACCAACGGCAAGACGACCTGTGCGCACCTGGTCGCCGGGGCGCTGGAGTGGCTCGGGCGCCGCGCTGGCGTCATCGGCACGCTCGGCAGCGGCCCGGTCGCGCGTCTTACGCCGTCGAGCCTGACCACGCCGGACGTCATCGAAGTACACCGCGCGCTGGCGGATCTTGCCGGCCAGGGACTGCGCGCCGTGGCGATGGAAGTGTCGTCGCATGCGCTCGACCAGGGGCGGGTCGACGGCGTGCGTTACGCGGTGGCCGGCTTCACCAACCTGAGTCGCGATCACCTCGATTACCACGCCAGCCTGGAGGCCTACGGCGAGGCCAAGGCCCGCCTGTTCCTGGCGCACGCTCCCGCCGTGAGCGTCATCAACGTCGACGACACCTTCGGCCGTGCCCTGCTGGCGCGCCTGCCGGCCGGCGCGCGCCGCATTGCCGTCGGCGGCCGCACGGCGCCGCTGGCGGCGGACGCGGGCGCGGACGCGGTGCGGCTGAGCGACGTGGTCGCGCTGGAGGACGGCCTGGCGCTGCAGCTCGTCGGCGACTTCGGGCGCGTCGCGGTGCGCTCGCGGCTGGTCGGGGATTTCAATGCCGAGAACCTGGCGCTGGCGTTCGGCATCCTGCTGGCGCTGCCGGTGCCCGCGGCGGATGCAGCCCGCGCGCTCGGCGCGGTCGGTGCGCCGGCCGGCCGCATGGAAGCCTTTCCCGACACCGCGCGCGAAGTACTCGCGGTGGTGGACTACGCGCATACGCCGGCGGCGCTCGAGCAGGCGTTGACGGCCCTGCGCCGGCATTGCAAAGGGCGCCTGTGGTGCGTGTTCGGCTGCGGCGGCGACCGCGATCGCGGCAAGCGCCCGGAGATGGGCCGGGTGGCCGAGCAGTGCGCCGACGAGCTGGTCATCACGGACGACAATCCGCGCACCGAGGATGGCGCGGCCATCGTCGCGGACATCCTGGCCGGACTGGCGGACCCCGGCCGCGCGCGCGTCGAGCGCGATCGCGCCGCGGCGATCAGCCTGGCGCTGGCCGCGGCGCGCGCCGGCGACGTCGTGCTGATCGCCGGCAAGGGCCACGAGTCTGTGCAAATCATCGGCGACGTGCAGCGGCCGTTCAGCGACCGCCAGCGGGTGGCGGAACTCACCGGACGCCCGACCGGGAGCGCGTCATGATCAGCGGCAACCTGAGCAGTCTCGCCCGCGTCCTGTCGGCCACGCTGGTTGGCCCGGACCTGGGTTTCGCCGGCGTGTCCACCGACACCCGCTCGCTGCGCGCCGGGGAGTTGTTCGTCGCGCTGCGCGGCCCCAACTTCGACGGCCACGCGTTCGTGGCCGAGGCGATGCGGCGCGGCGCTGCGGCGGCGCTGGTGGAACGGCCGGTGGACTCGTCGTTGCCCTGGCTGCGCGTCAGCGACAGCCAGCAGGCGCTCGGCGCCATGGCGGCCGACTGGCGCAACCGTTTCGAGCTGCCGGTGCTGGCCGTGACCGGCAGCTTCGGCAAGACCACGGTGAAGGAAATGATGGCGGCGATCGCCGCGACCCGCGGCGAGGTGCTGGCGACGCGCGGCAACCTGAACAACGAGATCGGCCTGCCGTTGACGTTGTTCGGCCTGGCGCAGCACCACCGGGCCGCGGTGCTGGAACTGGGCGCGAACCACGCCGGCGAAATCGCCCGGCTGGCGGCGATCAGTCGCCCTTCGGTCGGCATCGTGACCGCCGCGGGGCCGGTGCATCTCGAGGGCTTCGGCAGCCTCGAGGGCGTCGCCCGCGCCAAGGGCGAGCTGTTCGCGGGACTGGCCGAAGACGGCGTCGCGATCATCAATTGCGATGACCCGTTCGCGCCGCTGTGGCGGGACATCGCCGGCGCGCGCCGCTGCGTCGGTTTCGGCTTCGGGCCGGATGCCGAGTTTCGTGCCGAGCAAGTGCGCCAGTCGCTGGACGCGGCGGGCCCGCTGCTCGAGTTCCGCCTGGTGACGCCCGACGGCACGGCGGACGCCTGTCTTACCCTGCCGGGCCGGCACAATGCGCTCAATGCGCTGGCCGCGGCGGCCGCCACCTGGGCGGCCGGCTGGTCGCTCGACGAAATCGTCGCCGGCCTGGCGACGGTGGTCGGCGTCGCGGGCCGCATGAGCCTGCGCAAGGCGCGCAGCGGCGCGCTGCTGATCGACGACACCTACAACGCCAACCCGGTCGCGCTCAACGCAGCGATCGACTATGCCACCGCGCTGCCGGGCGAAACCTGGCTGGTGCTCGGCGATATGCGCGAGCTCGGCGCGGCGTCGGAAGAACTGCACGCCGCTGCCGGCGAGTACGCGCGGGCGCAGGGCGTGGCGCGCCTGTACACGCTCGGGCCCGAGTCCGCGGCGGCCGCGGCGGCCTTTGGCGAGGGACGCCATTTCAGCGCGGCGGACGCCCTCGCCGCGGCGCTCGAAGCGGAGCTGCCGGCCGACGTCAACCTGCTGCTCAAGGGCTCGCGTTCCATGCGCCTCGAGACGGTCATCGAGCGCCTTGTCGCACCGGAGGGCCGCTAGCATGCTGCTGTATCTCGCCGAATACCTGATGCGTTTCGAGTCCGGCTTTCGCGTCTTCCAGTTCCTCACTTTCCGCGCCATCCTGGGCGCGCTCACGGCGCTGGCGATCTCCTTGCTGCTCGGGCCGTGGATGATCCGCAAGCTGACGTTTCACCAGATCGGCCAGCAGGTGCGCAGCTACGGTCCCGAGAGCCACCTGCCGAAAGCCGGCACACCCACCATGGGCGGTGCGCTGATCCTGGTGGCGATCGCGCTCGCCACGTTGCTGTGGGCTGACCTGGCCAATCGTTTCGTGTGGATCGTCTTGGCGGTGATGATCGGCTTCGGGCTGATCGGCTTCGTGGACGATTACAAGAAACTGGTGGTCGGCGACAGCACCGGCCTGGCCGCGCGCTGGAAATATTTCTGGCAGTCGGTGGGCGCGATCCTGGCGGGCCTGGCGCTGTTGTACACGACGGTGGACCCGGCGATCGAACAGGCCCTGATCGTGCCCTTTTTCAAGGACGTCGCCCTGCCGCTCGGCACCATCGGTTTCATGGTGCTGGTGTACTTCGTGCTGGTCGGCTCGAGCAACGCGGTGAACCTGACCGACGGGCTCGACGGGCTCGCGATCATGCCGACGGTGCTCATCGGCGGCGCGCTCGGCCTGTTCGCCTGGGTGACCGGCAACGTGGTGTTCGCCGACTACCTCGGCATCCCCTATGTGCAGGGCGTGGGCGAGCTGCTGGTGTTCTGCGCGGCGCTGGTCGGCGCGGGACTGGGCTTCCTCTGGTTCAACACGTATCCCGCACAGGTCTTCATGGGCGATATCGGCGCGCTGGCGCTGGGCGCCGCGCTGGGCGCCGTCGCCATCGCCGTGCGCCAGGAGATCGTGTTCTTCGTGATGGCCGGCGTGTTCGTGCTCGAGACCGTCTCGGTCATCCTGCAGGTCGCTTCTTTCAAGCTCACCGGGCGGCGGATTTTCCGCATGGCCCCGATTCACCACCACTACGAACTCAAGGGCTGGGCCGAGCCCAAGGTCATCGTGCGCTTCTGGATTATCACGGTGATCCTGGTGTTGTTCGGTCTCGCGACGTTGAAAGTCCGATGAACATTCGTGCCGCGTCCAACGAGCCCAGGGCACAGGCCGGCGCCGCGCCGGTGCTGCTGGTCGGGCTGGGCGCGACCGGGGCGTCGTGCGCGCGCTATCTCGCCGCGCTCGGCCAGCCGGTGCGCGTGCTCGACAGCCGCGCCGAGCCGCCGGGACTCGCCGGGCTCGGCGAGTTGCGCGCGCAGCTCGACCTGCGGCTGGGCGGCTTCGATATCGCGGCGCTCGACGGCGTGGCGCAGGTGGTGGTGTCGCCCGGCGTCTCGCTCGACGAGCCGGTGCTGGTCGAGGCCCGCCGCCGCGGGCTGGACGTGCTCGGCGACATCGAGATCTTCGCGCGCGCGGCGCCGGCGCCGATTGCTGCGATCACCGGCTCGAACGGCAAGAGCACCGTGACCACGCTGCTGGCCGAGCTGGCCACGGCCGGCGGCATGACGGTGCGTGCCGGCGGCAACCTCGGCACGCCGGCGCTCGACCTGCTGGCCGGCGAGCCGCCCGAGCTGTACGTGCTGGAGCTGTCGAGTTTCCAGCTCGAGACGACGGCGTCGCTGCATGCCCAGGTGGCCTGCGTGTTGAATATCACGCCAGACCACATCGACCGCCACGGCAGCCTGGAGCGCTACGCCGGCGCCAAGGCGCGCATCCTGGCCGGCGCCGGCACGGTGGTGCTGAATCGCGACGACCGCCTGGTGATGTCGATGTGGGACGGCCGCACGCCGTGCATAAGTTTCGGTCTCGATGCGCCCGGCGAGGACGAGTACGGCCTGCTCGAAACGGACGACGGGCTGTGGCTGGCGCGCGGCGCGCAGCGCTTGCTGCCGGCGGCGCAGCTCCGGATTCGCGGCCGCCATAACCTGGCGAACGCGCTTGCGGCGCTGGCCATGGCGGAGGCCCTGGGGCTGGCGACGTCGGGCCCGGCCGCAGCGGGCCTGCTGGCCGCGCTGGCGGCGTTCCCGGGCTTGGCGCATCGCGCCGAATGGATCGCCGAGCGCGCGGGCGTGACGTACATCAACGACTCGAAAGGCACGAACGTCGGCGCGGCGGTGGCGGCGATCGCCGGGATGCCGGGCGTCGTGGTGCTGATCGCCGGCGGTGACGGCAAGGGCGCCGATTTCAGCCCGCTGGCCGAGGCGGCGCGCGACAAGGTGCGCGCGGCCGTGTTACTGGGACGCGATGCGCCGGCGCTGGCGCGCGTCCTGGACGGCGCCTGTCCGACCGTCACGGTGACGGGGATCGAGGCGGCCGTGGCCGAGGCCGCCCGGCTCGCCAGGGCGGGCGACACGGTGTTGCTGTCGCCGGCCTGCGCGAGCACGGACATGTACAGCGATTACACCGAGCGCGGGCGGCGCTTCGCCGCCGCGGCGCGGGGGCTGCCGTCATGAGCGCCGTCATCACCCGGGCCGCCGCGCCGAGCTACCGGGTGGACGGGTGGCTGGCGGGCAGCGCCGTCGCCCTCGCCCTGCTCGGCACGGTGATGGTGGCCTCGGCCTCCATCACCATGGCCGACCGGCTGCATGGCCAGCCGTTCTATTTCCTGGTGCGGCAAGTCATTTACCTCGGCGTGGGCGGACTGGCCGCCGCCTTCTTCATGCTGACGCCGCTGCGCCTGTGGGAGCAAACGGCGCCGCTGCTGCTCGCCGTGGCGATGCTGCTGCTGGGGCTGGTACTGGTGCCCGGCATCGGCCACGAGGTCAACGGCGCCACCCGCTGGCTGCGCCTCGGGCCGTTCAACCTGCAGGCGTCGGAGCCCGCGCGCCTGTTGTTGCTCATTTACCTCTGCAGCTACGTGGCGCGGCGGCGCGATGTGCTGGAGTCGAGTTTCAAAGGGCTGGTGTTTCCACTGGTGGTCGTCACGGCCGCCGGCATGCTGCTGATGCTGCAACCGGATTTCGGCGCCACGGCGGTGCTGTTCGCCATGGCCATCGGTGTGCTGTTCGTCGGCGGCATGCGGCTCGGCTACCTGGTGTTGATGGGCGTCGCGGGCTTGGCCTCGCTGGCGCTGCTGGTGCTGACCTCGGACTACCGCATGCGCCGCCTGACCGCGTTTCTCGATCCCTGGGCCGACCCGTGGAACTCGGGCTTCCAGCTGACCCAGTCGCTGATCGCCATCGCGCGCGGCGAGTGGTTCGGCGTCGGCCTCGGCGGCAGCGTGCAGAAACTGTTTTACCTGCCGGAAGCGCATACCGACTTCGTCTTCGCGGTGTTCGCCGAGGAGTTCGGCCTGGTCGGCGTGTTTTTGATGATCGGCCTGTTCGCCGTGGTGTTGTGGCGCGCTTATGCGATCAGCGCGGCCGCGGCCGCGGCGGGCCGTGTCTTCGCGGCGTGCCTGGCGTTCGGCATCGGCACCTGGATCGGCCTGCAGGCCTTCATCAACATCGCCGTGAACATGGGCCTGTTGCCGACCAAGGGACTGACGCTGCCGCTGGTGAGCTACGGCGGCAGCAGCCTGCTGGTGACCGGTGCGGCCATCGGCCTGCTGCTGCGTATCCACTACGAACTGACCGCCGACGGTTATGCCGGCCGGCGCGCGCGGCGGGTGCGCAAGTGAGCGGGCGGGTGCTCATCATGGCGGGCGGCACCGGCGGCCACGTGTTCCCGGCGCTGGCGGTCGCCGAAGCCTTGCGCGCCCGTGGCATCGACGTGGTGTGGATGGGCACGCGGCTCGGCCTGGAGGCGCGCGTGGTGCCCGCGGCCGGCATCCCGATGGAATGGATCAAGGTGGCCGGACTGCGCGGCAAGGGCCTCAGGACCCGGCTGGCGGCGCCGCTCAACGTCGCCCTGGCCATCGTGCAGGCGCTGCGCATCATGCTGCGCGTGCGCCCGGCCGTGGTGCTCGGCATGGGTGGCTACGCGGCCGGCCCGGGCGGGGTGGCGGCCTGGCTGACGCGCCGCCCGCTGGTCATCCACGAGCAGAACGCCGTCGCCGGCACCACCAACCGGATCCTGGCGGGACTGGCGCGCCGCGTGCTGGCGGCTTTCCCGGGCGCCTTTCCGGACGGCGTCAGCACCACGGTGGTCGGCAATCCCGTGCGCCCGGCGATCGCGGCGTTGCCGCCGCCCAGCGAGGCGCTGGCGCAGCACGGCGGCCGCGCGCGGCTGCTGGTGGTCGGCGGCAGCCAGGGCGCGCTGGCCTTGAACGAGGCCGTCCCCGAGGCGCTCGCGCGCCTGCCCGAGCCACTGCGCCCGGAAGTGCGCCACCAGGCCGGCCACACCACCCTGGACAACGCGCGCGCCGCCTACCAGCGCGTCGGCGTCAAGGCCGAGATTTTCGAATTCATCGACGACATGGCCGAGGCCTACGGCTGGGCCGACCTGGCAATCTGCCGCGCCGGCGCGCTGACCGTGTCCGAGCTGGCCGCCGCCGGGCTGCCGTCGGTGCTGGTGCCCTTGCCGACCGCGGTGGACGACCACCAGACGCTCAACGGCGGCTACCTGGTCGCAGCCGGCGGCGCCGTGCTGGTCCCGGAACGCCAGCTCGCGCCGGTGCGCCTGGCGCGGGTGCTGGCCGGCTTGCTCGGCGATCGCAGCCGCCTGCTGGACATGGCGCGCCGCGCCCGCGCCGCCGCCCGGCCGGAGGCGCTCGCCGCCATCGAGCGCGTGCTGCTGGACGTCGGCAAGCTGCACACGGAGGAGCACGCATGAAAAACCGCATGCGCCGCGTCCACCGCATTCATTTCGTCGGCATCGGCGGTTCCGGCATGGGCGGCATCGCCGAAGTGCTGCTCAACCTCGGCTACGAGGTGCAGGGTTCGGATCTCAGGGCGGGCCCGGTGGTGCGCCGGCTCGAGTCACTCGGCGTGCGCGTCATGCTCGGCCACAGCGAAGCGCATCTCGAACAGGTCGATGTCGTCGTCGTGTCCAGCGCGGTGCCGGCCGACAACCCGGAAGTCGTCGCCGCCCGGGAACGCCGCATCCCGGTGGTGAAGCGCGCCGAAATGCTCGCCGAACTGATGCGCTTCCGCTATGGCATCGCGGTGGCCGGCACGCACGGCAAGACCACCGTGACCAGCCTGGTCGCCAGCGTGCTCGCCGAGGCCGGCTTCGACCCGACCTTCGTCATCGGCGGGCGGCTGAACAGCGCGAACACGCACGCGCGGCTCGGCGCCGGCCGCTTCCTGGTGGCCGAGGCCGACGAGAGCGACGCGTCCTTCATCCACCTGCAGCCGATGCTCGCCGTGATCACCAACGTCGAGGCCGACCACATGGCGACCTACGGCGGCGACCTCGAGCGCCTGCACCAGACTTTCGTGGATTTCCTGCACAACCTGCCGTTCTATGGCCTGGCGATCATCTGCAGCGACGACCCGGGCGCGGCGGCGTTGCAGGCGCGCGTGCCCCGCGCCGCGCTCACCTACGGCTTCAACGCGGGCGCGGATCTCCGGGCGACCGATTTCCGCCAGCAAGGGCGCGTGTCGTACTTCAGCGTGACCCGGCCCGCCGGCGCCGCGCCGCTCGAGGTCGAACTGAACCTCGCCGGACGCCACAACGTCCAGAACGCCCTTGCCGCCATCGCCGTCGCGCAGGAACTCGAAGTCGACGACGCCGCGCTGTTGCGCGCGCTGGCCGGCTTCGGCGGCATCGATCGGCGCATGCAGGAACTCGGCGAGCTCGCCGCCGGCGACGGCACGGCCCTGCTGGTCGATGATTACGGTCACCACCCGACGGAGCTGCAGCGCACGCTCGAGGCGATTCGCGACGCCTGGCCCGGCCGGCGCGTGGTGGTGGCGTTCCAGCCGCATCGCTACAGCCGCACGCGCGACCTGATGGATGACTTCGCCCGCGTGCTGGCGGACACCGACGTGCTGTTGCTGTGCGAGGTGTACGCGGCCGGCGAGGAGCCCATCCCGAATGCGGACGGCCGGGCGCTGGCGCGCGCCATCCGCTCGCGCGGCAAGGTCGAGCCGGTGTTCGTGGCGGACATCGAAACCTTGCCCGAGGCGCTCGAGGGCGTGCTGCGGCCCGACGACCTGGTGGTCACGTTCGGCGCCGGCAGCATCGGCGCACTCGCGGCGCGCCTGCCCGAGCTGCTGCCCGCGAGGAGCGCGTCATGAGCCGCGCCAGGATCGACGTGGCGGCGGACTTCGGCCGCGTGGCCGTGCTGATGGGCGGCCACTCGGCCGAGCGGGAGATCTCGCTGTTGAGCGGTGAAGCCGTGCTGGCGGCGCTGTTGCGCCGGGGCGTGGATGCGCACCGCGTCGATCCGGCCGACGGCCTTGCGCCGTTGCTCGGCGGTGGCGATTTCGACCGCGCCTGGCTGGCGCTGCACGGCCGCGGCGGCGAGGACGGCGTCATGCAGGGCGCACTCGAGACGCTCGGCCTGCCATACACCGGCAGCGGCGTGCTCGGCTCGGCGCTGTCGATGGACAAGTTGCGCAGCAAGCAGCTGTTCGCCGCCTGGGGGCTCGGCACACCGCGCTGGCGGGTGATGCACGCGCCGGCGGAGGCCGCGGACATCGTCGCCGAGCTCGGCCTGCCGCTGATCGTCAAGCCGGCCGGCGAGGGTTCGAGCGTCGGCATGAGCAAGGTGACCGTGGCCGAGGAATTGCCGGCCGCCTACGCCGAGGCGAGCCGCTGGAGCGGGCCGGTGCTGGTCGAGGAATGGATCAGCGGCGGCGAGTATTCGGTCGCGGTGCTGCAGGACGAGGTGTTGCCGGCGGTGCGCATCGAGACGCCGCGCACTTTCTATGACTACGAGGCGAAGTATTTCTCCGACGAGACGCGCTATCACTGCCCCTGCGGTCTCGAACCGGCTGAGGAAGCCGCCTTCGCCGCGCAGGCGCGCACCGCCTTCGAGGCGGTGGCGGCCACCGGCTGGGGACGGGTCGATTTCCTGCTGCCCGCGGACGGCGTGCCGCGTTTCCTGGAGGTCAACACGATCCCCGGCATGACCGGCCACAGCCTGGTGCCGATGGGCGCGCGCCAGGCCGGCATCGAGTTCGACGAACTGGCCTGGCGTGTGCTGGAAACGAGTTTCGAGGCCCGCGCGGCGGCGACGGAGGTGCGCGATGGCGCGACCGGTTAAAGCACGGCGCAGTCGCAAGCGCACCGCGCAGCCGCGCTTTCAATGGCTGTGGCAGTGGCGCTGGCCGAGCCTGCCGGCGTGGCCGTGGCGGGAACTCGCCGGCGTCACCATGACGCTCGGCGTGCTGGCCGCCGGCCTGTGGGGCGCCGCCGTGCTGCTCGACCGGCCCATTCGCCAGGCCACCGTGCAGGGGCCGTTCGAGCGCGTCAGCGTGTTGCAGGTGGAAGCCGCGGTCGGCGACCTGCGCGAGACGGGCTTCTTGCGCGTGCGTCTCGACGAGGTGCGCGCGCGGCTGGTGGCGATCGACTGGGTGGACGATGCGGTGGTCCGCCGTCGCTGGCCGGCCGAGGTCGAGATCACCGTCATCGAGCAGGTGCCGGCGGCGCGCTGGGGCGAAAGCGGCCTGTTGAACACCCGCGGCGAACTGTTCGTGCGCGAGGCGCGCCATGTGCCGCCCGAATTGCCGCGCCTGTTCGGGCCCGAGGGCAGCGAGCGCCTGGTGGCGCGCCGCTACCTGGATGCGCGCGCCACGCTGGCGGCGGTGGGCTTCCGCTTGCAGGCACTGGAGCTGGATGCGCGCGGCGCCTGGCGGCTCACGCTGACCAACGGCATGGAGCTGCGGCTCGGCCGCGAGGCCTTCGAGACACGCCTGCGGCGCTTCGCGCGCGTCGCCGCGCCGCTGCTCACGCCGCGGGTCGCCGAAGTCGACTACGTGGATTTGCGCTACAGCCGCGGGTTCGCCATCGGCTGGCGGACAGGCGCGGGAAATGGGGACAACGCGGCGGCGCGCCGCAGCGGACAAAACATGGCAAGGCAGGTTGGTTATGGCTAAGCGCAGCGCCAGGGACACGATCGTCGGCCTGGATATCGGCACCTCGAAGGTGGTCGCCATCGTCGGCGAGGTCACGGACGAGGGCGGCATCGAGGTCATCGGCATCGGCAGCCATCCCTCGCGCGGCCTGAAAAAGGGCGTGGTGGTCAACATCGAGTCCACCGTGCTGTCCATCCAGCGCGCGGTCGAGGAAGCCGAGCTGATGGCCGGCTGCGAGATCACCGAAGTCTACGCGGGCATCGCGGGCAGCCACGTGCGCAGCCTGAACTCGCACGGCATCGTCGCCATCCGCGAGCGGGAAGTCACGCCCGGGGATGTCGAGCGGGTCATCGACGCGGCGCGCGCGGTGGCCATCCCGGCCGACCAGAAGATCCTGCACATCATCCCGCAGGAATTTCTCATCGATCACCAGGAGGGCATCCGCGAGCCGATCGGCATGTCGGGCGTGCGCCTCGAGGCGAAAGTGCACATGGTGACCGGCGCCGAGAGCGCCGCGCAGAACATCATCAAGTGCGTGCAGCGCTGCGGCCTGAACGTCATCGACATCGTGCTGGAGCAACTCGCCTCCAGCCACGCGGTGTTGTCCGAGGACGAGAAGGACCTCGGCGTGTGCCTGGTGGACATCGGCGGCGGCACCACCGACATCGCCGTGTTCTCGGGCGGCGCCATCCGCCACACCGCGGTCATCCCGATCGCCGGCGACCAGGTCACCAACGACATCGCGGTGTCCATGCGTACGCCGACCCAGTACGCGGAGGAAATCAAGATTCGCTACGCCTGCGCGCTGTCGCAGCTGGCGAATCCCGACGAGACCATCGAGGTGCCGAGCGTCGGCGACCGGCCGTCGCGGCGCCTCGCGCGCCAGACGCTCGCCGAGATCGTCGAGCCGCGCTACGAGGAGCTATACACGCTGATTCGTAACGAGGTGGCGCGCAGCGGCTTCGGCGACATGATCGCCGCCGGCCTGGTGCTCACCGGCGGCAGCGCCAAGATGGAAGGCGCGATCGAACTGGCGGAAGAGGTGTTCCACCTGCCGGTGCGGCTCGGTGTGCCGCAGGGCGTCAGCGGACTCGCGGACGTGGTGCGCAACCCGATCCATGCGACCGGCGTGGGACTTTTGCAATACGCGCTGCACGAGATGCAGCACCGACAAGGTGAGTCGCCCATGAGTGGCGGCATCAAGGACGTCTGGAGCCGCATGAAAGCGTGGTTCCAGGGCAATTTCTAGCAACACAGGGGCAGGGACCAAAATCCCGAGGAGAGCGGCATGTTTGAACTGGTAGACGGATACAATACGAACGCGGTGATCAAGGTCATCGGCGTGGGCGGAGGCGGCGGCAACGCCGTGTCCTACATGATGGAGTGCGGCATCGACGGCGTGGAGTTCATTTGCGCCAACACCGATTCGCAGGCGCTGAAGAACTCGCACGTCAAGACGGCGATCCAGATCGGCTGCAACATCACCAAGGGGCTGGGCGCCGGGGCGAACCCGGATCTCGGTCGCCAGGCGGCCATGGAAGACCGGGATCGCATTCGCGAAGCGATCGAGGGCAGCGACATGCTGTTCATCACCGCCGGCATGGGCGGCGGCACCGGCACCGGCGCGGCGCCGATCGTCGCGCAAGTGGCCAAGGAGCTCGGCATCCTCACGGTCGCGGTGGTCACCAAGCCGTTCGGCATGGAAGGCCGCAAGCGGCTCGATATCGCCGAGAACGGCATCACCGAGTTGTCGAAGTACGTCGACTCGCTGATCACCAT
>JBLRWC010000040.1:0-22663 GCA_047921455.1 Gammaproteobacteria bacterium | reverse complement strand
GTCAACGAAAAGGCCTACACAATGTGGTTCCCGGAGTTCACGCCCGAGACCATGGTGACCCGCTCGATGAAAGACATGCGCCGCTTCGTCGAGCGGTTCGGCGCCGCCGTGGTCAAGCCGCTGGACGGCATGGGCGGACGCTCTATTTTCGTGCTCCGCCAGGGGGACCCGAACACTGGCGTGATCCTCGAGACGCTCACCGGGCATGACCAGCGCTACGCCATGATCCAGCGCTACGTGCCGGAAATCGTCGCAGGCGGCGACCGGCGCATCCTGGTGATCGACGGCGCACCCTACGCGCACGCGCTGGCGCGCATTCCGGCTGAAGGCGAGAACCGCGGCAACCTGGCGGCCGGCGCGCGCGGCGAGGGCCGCGACCTGACGCCGCGCGAACGCGAGATCTGCGCCAAGGTCGGCCCGGTGCTGCGCGACAAGGGCATATTGTTTGCCGGCCTGGACGTCATCGGCGACCAGCTCACCGAGATCAACGTCACCAGTCCGACCGGCGTGCGGGAACTCGAGGCGCTGTACGGCGACAACATCTGCAGCGGGCTGTTCGACGCCATCGAGCAGCGCCTGGAGACGCGTTGAACGGCCGCGCCGCGCAGTCGCCGCGCTGGCTGGCCCTGGTGGTACTCGCCGCCGTGGCGCTGCTCGCCGCCGGCTGCGAGCGGGGCGCCGCAGAACAGGAAACCCGGCACCGCTTCATGGCCATGGGCACGCTGGTCGACGTCACGACCTGGGGGGCGCCGCCGGCCGAGGCCGCGGCGGCCGCACGCGCCGTCGAGGCGCTGTTCCACGAGTTGCACCGCGCCTGGGACCCCTGGGGTGACGGCGCGCTGGGGCGCGTCAACCAGGCGCTCGCCGCGGGCGAGCCCGCCGTGCCCGATGCCGACCTGGCGGCGTTGCTGGCCGAGGCCGCCGCGCTGACCGAGGCCAGCGACGGGCTGTTCGACCCGGGTATCGGCGCGCTGGTGCGCCTGTGGGGCTTCTCGCGTGACGAGTCGCAGCCCACCGCACCGCCGCCGGCGGACGAGATCACAGCCGCGCTGGCCGGCGCCGCGCCGTTGCCGGCGCTGCTCGCGGCGGACGGCCGGGTCAGCGGACCACCGGGCGCGCGCATCGACCTGGGCGGCTTCGTCAAGGGCGCGGCGGTGGATCGCGGCATCGCGGTGTTGCGGGCGCACGGGATCGAGCACGCCATCGTCAATGCGGGCGGCGACCTGCGCGCCATCGGCCGGCGCGGCCCCCGGCCCTGGCGCATCGGCATCCGCACGCCGCGCGCCGCCGCCATCCTGGCCGCGCTGGAGATTCGCGCCGACGAGGCCGTGTTCACCTCCGGCGATTACGAACGCTATTTCGAATACCAGGGGCGCCGGTACCACCACATCCTCGATCCGCGCAGCGGCTACCCGACCGAGGGACTCACCGCGGTGACGGTACTGCACCCCGACGCCGGCCGCGCCGACGCCGCCGCCACCGCGCTACTCGTGGCGGGCCCGGCCGACTGGCCGGCCATGGCGCGGGCGCTCGACGTCACGGCGGTCATGGTGGTGCACGCGGACGGCGGCATCGAGTTGACCGAGGCGATGCGCCCGCGGGTCACCTTCCTGGACGAGGCACACGCGCAACAGGCGCGCGTGCGCCGCCTGCCATGAGCCTGGTGCGACCGGCGGACGCCATCGTGGTCGCGCTGGCCGCGCTGCTGGTCGGCGCCAGCTGGGCCGCGCTGTGGGCCGGCGGGGGCCCGGCCGAACATGCCCTGCTCAGCGCGCCCGGCATGACGGCGCAACGCGTGTCGCTGGCGCGGGACCAGTCGCTCGAGGTGACGGGCCGCATGGGCGTCAGCGAACTCGAGGTCCGCGAGGGGCGCATCCGTTTTACCGACTCGCCCTGCGTCGGTCGCTACTGTGTCCACGCGGGCTGGTTGTCGCGCGGCGGACATGCCGCCGCCTGCCTGCCGAACGGCGTGATCGTCGAAGTCATCGGCGCGACGCGCGAATTCGATGCCGTCACCTTCTGAGGCACGCCCCGCGGCGCTGCTGGCCCGCGACGACCGGCTGATCGCCGGCTTTGCCGCCCTGGCGATCGCCATCCACATCCTCGAGGCAGCCTTCCCCAGCCCCTTGCCGGGCGTCAAGCCCGGGCTCGCCAACGTGGTCACGGTGGTCGTGCTGCTGCGCTACGGCTGGTACACGGCGGCCTGGGTATCGGCGCTGCGCGTGCTCGCCGGCAGCCTGCTGGTCGGCACCTTCCTGAGTCCCACGTTCATCATGAGCGCCAGCGGCGCTGCGGCCGCGCTGCTGGTCTTGTGGCTGGCGCGACAGCTGGCCGGCCGCTGGCTCGGCGCGCTCGGCTACAGCGTGTGCGCCGCCCTCGCCCACATGGGCACCCAGCTGCTGGTGGCCTTCCTGTTGTTCATCCCGCACCCGGCGCTGTGGACGCTGGCGCCGTTTTTGCTGACCGCGGCGCTGGTGTTCGGTATCGTGAGCGGCGTGATAGCTGCAAGCGTGCTCATGAAGCTCGAGCCGGAACCGGAGGCGACGCGGGCATGAACCGCGCGGCCACCAGCGGCATGGCCGGCGAGCGACTGGCATGGGCGATCTTCGTCGCCGCCGCCGCGCACGGCCTGCTCATCCTCGGCGTCGGCTTTGCGCCGCCGGACTCCGGCGGGCCCGACGAGGTGCCGACGCTCGAGGTCACCCTGCTGGATACGCCGGTGCCCGACCAGGCAGCGCCCGTCGATGCACAATATCTCGCCCAGGCCAGCCAGGAAGGCGCCGGCAACGTGGCCGAGCCGCTGCCACCGGAGTTTTTCGACGCGCCGCCGGCCCCGAAAGACACCCCCGACACGGACGCCAGGGACCACGAACCGGAACGCGAACGCACGCCGCCGGCACACGACACGCCCGCGGCGGAAATGGTCGCCTCGTGGCAAGCGCCGCTGCGCGCCACCATCGCCCCGCGGGAGCCCGAGGTCGACGTCCGCCCGGCCGGGTCGCCGCCCGACGGCGGCGAGACCCGCGTGACGGCGGCCGAGGAGCGTGAGTACTTTGTCTCGGTGAGCGCCCGCGAGAGCGTGTTCGCCGAGTACCTGGCCGCCTGGAAAGCACGCATGGAGCGCCTCGGCACACTCAACTACCCGGCGGCCGCGGACGGCTGGCGCGGCGGCAACCCGGTGCTCGAAGTCGCGGTGACCGCCGATGGCCGGCTGCGCGAGGTCCGGCTGACCCAGTCCTCCGGCCACAGCGCGCTGGACCAGGCCGCCATCGACCTGGTGCGCCTCGGCAGCCCCTACGACGCCTTCCCGCCGGCGGTGCGCGCGCAACACGACGTGCTGCGTTTCGCCTATGAATGGCGCTTCCTGGCAGGCCGCGCCGGTCCCGGCGAATTGCGCGCTGCGCCGCAGTAACGCCGTGTCGTGCTTGCCGTGCCGCGGTGGGCGACGGATACTAGTGGCATGAGTGAAGATCAATATCTCACCGGCCAGTTCCTGGTCGCCATGCCCGCCATGGACGACCCGAACTTCGATCGCACCGTCACCTACATTTGCGAACACAATGCGGACGGCGCGCTCGGCATTATCGTGAACCGGCCGACGTCCATGTTGCTCGGCGAAGTGCTCGGGCAGATGGATCTGCCGGTTTCCAACCCGGCACTGGCCGAGCAGCTGGTATTGCAGGGCGGTCCCGTACAACCGGAACGCGGCTTCGTCATCCATGACAACGGCGGCGAGAATTTCAGCTCGACGCTCACGGTGCCGGACGGCCTGCGGGTCACGACCTCGCGCGACATCCTGGTGTCGCTGGCCGAAGGCCACGGCCCCGCCCGCGCGGTGGTGGCGCTCGGCTACGCGGGCTGGGGAGCCGGCCAGCTGGAAGCCGAAATGGCCAACAATGCCTGGCTGACGGTGCCCGCCTCGCCAGACATCATCTTCTCGGTGCCTTTCGAGCGCCGCTGGGAATCCGCGGCGGCGCTGCTCGGCGTCAGCATCGCGGCGCTGTCCTCCGAGGCAGGTCACGCCTGACCATGGCGTCCGGCGGGGGCACCCTGCTGGCCTTCGATTACGGGCGTCGCCGCATCGGGGTGGCGGTCGGCAACACCCTGACGGGTCGCGCCCAGCCGCTGCTGACCCTCGACGCGACGGACGCCGGCCCCGACTGGACCCGCATCGCAGCGTTGCTCGACGAGTGGCGCCCGGCCCGCCTGGTCGTTGGGGTTCCGTATAATACCGGTCCGGCGGGTGACGAAATCGCCGTGGCAGCCCAGCGTTTCGCGCGCCGGCTGCACGGCCGCTTCAACCTGCCGGTGGACACCGTGGACGAGCACCTGAGCTCGGCAGCAGCGCACGAGCAGCTCAAGGACGAACGACGCGCGGGACGCCGCAGGGCGATCGCGAAAAAGGATATCGACAGCGCGGCCGCGGCCGTGATTCTGCAAGACTGGCTCGACAACCACCCATGAGGATCCCATGGCAACCCAGTATGACGCGCACGGCCGGCTCCGCCACCTGGTGACACTGCAAGGCTTGTCGCGCGAGCGACTGGTCGAGTTGCTCGACCTGGCGGAGACTTTCCTCACCGTGCCGGGCGCCTTGCCGGCGCGCAACCGGTCGCTCGCCGGGCGCACCGTCGCCAACCTGTTCTTCGAGCCCAGCACCCGCACGCGCGCCTCCTTCGAGCTGGCGGCGCGGCGTCTCGGCGCCGACGTATTGAGCCTCGACGTCAGCACCTCGTCGCGCGCCAAGGGTGAATCGCTGCTCGACACGATCTACACCCTGGAAGCCATGCAGGTGGATATTTTCGTCATCCGCGATGCGCAATCGGGCGTGCCGGCTTTCATCTGCGATCATGTCGCGCCCCATGTCGCAGTCTTGAATGCCGGCGAGTCGCACCTGAACCACCCGACCCAGGGGTTGCTCGACATCCTCACCATGCGGCGTCACAAGGGATCTTTCGAAGACCTCGTCGTGACCATCGCCGGCGATATCCAGCACTCCCGCGTGGCGCGCTCGGTGCACCACGCCCTGGCCGCGCTGGGCGTCGGCGAGCTGCGCCTGGTGGCGCCACCGGCGCTGGCGCCGGATCCGGACGAGTTTCGCGGCGCCACGCTGCTCGATAACATCGAGGCCGGCGTGCGCGACGCCGATGTCGTGATGTGCCTGCGGATCCAGCACGAGCGCATGGAAGTCAGCCGCAATCCCGACCCGGCAGACTTCCACCGCGAATTCGGCCTGACCGCGGAACGCCTCGCGCTGGCCCGGCCGGACGCCATCGTCATGCACCCGGGACCGATGAACCGCGACGTGGAAATCGCCGGCAGCGTCGCCGACAGCGCGCAGTCGGTGATCACCGAGCAGGTCACCAACGGCGTGGCCGTGCGCATGGCCGTCATGCAGACCGTGATGGAGACGCTCCATGGCTGATGTCCGCGGCACCATTTTCCTCGAGGACGCCGAGGTCCTCGATGTCGAGGCCTGGCCGGGCGAGCAATACATCATGCGCCTGGTCGCGCCGCAAACCGCTACCCGCGCACGCGCCGGCAGCTTCGCGCACGTGACCTGCGATCCGCTGCTGCCGATGCGCCGGCCGCTGTCGCTGATGCGTGCGGACCCGGGTTCGGGCGTCATCGAGTTTCTTTTCAAGGTGGTCGGCGAGGGCCTGGCGCTGCTGGCGCAACGCCGGCCCGGCGAGCGCGTCAGCGTACTCGGCCCGATCGGCCGGCCTTTCGCGCCCACACCCGGCAAACGCCTGCCACTGCTGATCGGCGGCGGCGTGGGCATTCCGCCGATGGTGTTTCTCGCCGAGGAACTGGCGCGCGCGACGCCCGGCGGCCCGGCACCGCTGGTGTTGATGGGCTCGGAGATTCCGTTTCCGTTCACCCCGGCGGCGTCGCGCATCGCGGCCGCCGGCATGCCGGCGGGCGTAACGGCGGCCATGCCGCTGATGGAAGCGCTCGGCGTCGCGAGCCGGCTCGCCAGCGGCGCCGGCTTCGACGGCTGTTACCTGGGCTTTGTCACGGAACTGGCGCGTGCGTGGCTGCACTCGCTGGACGAGGCCAAGCGTCGCCAGGTGGAGGTGTTCGCCTGCGGTCCGACGCCGATGTTGCAGGCGGCCGCGAGCCTGGCGCAGGAGTTCGGCCTGCCCTGCCAGGTGTCGCTGGAAGAATACATGGCCTGCGCCGTCGGCGGCTGCGCCGGCTGCGCCGTGCGGATCAATACGCCCGAGGGGCCGGCCATGAAGCGGGTGTGCGTGGACGGCCCGGTCTTCGACGCCGCCTCGGTCGACTGGGGGGAAGTGGCAGCGCATTGATGCCTTGCTAGCCGAAGTTGATGCGCGCCTCGAGGTCGACGCTGGAGTCCGCGTAGGCGAGCGCATGCTCGAGATCGATGGCGCCTTCCTTGAAGAGCTTGTAGAGCGATGCATCGAAACTTTGCATGTCGCCCTGGCTGGTTTCGCGAATAGCGTCCTTGATAGCGCCGATGTCGCCGCGGGTGATCAGGTCGGCGATATGGGGGGTATTGAGCAGCACCTCGACCGCCGGCACCCGCCGGCCGTCGACGCCGATCACCAGCCGCTGCGCGATGACCGCCGAGAGGTAATGCGACATGTCCATCAGCACCTGGCGGTGCTGCGGCTGCGGGAACATGTTGATGATCCGGTCGAGCGTCTCGGAGGCGTTGTTGGCGTGCAGCGTCGCGATCGCCAGGTGCCCGGTGCCGGCCAGGGTGATGGCGGCCTCCATGGTTTCCTGGTCGCGAATCTCGCCGATGAGCACGGCGTCGGGCGCCGCGCGCATGGCGCTTTTCAGCGCGCGCGCATAGGAATGCGTGTCCAGCCCCAGCTCGCGCTGGTTGACGATCGATTTCTTGTTCGGGTGCAGGTACTCGATCGGGTCTTCGATGGTGATGATGTGATCGCTGAGCCGCTCGTTGCGATGATTGATCATGGCCGCGAGCGTGGTCGACTTGCCCGAGCCGGTCGCACCCACCATCAGCAGCAAGCCGCGCTTTTTCAGCGCCAGCTCCTTCAGGACCGGCGGCAGGCCGAGATCGTCGAGCTGCGGCATGTCGAGCGTGATATAGCGCAACACCAGCGCGAAGTTGCCGCGCTGGCGGAACACGTTGGCGCGAAACCGCCCGAGCCCCGGCTCGGAAATTGCGAAATCCAGCTCGTGCTCCCGCTCCACCGCGCGTTGCTGGGCTTCGTTCATGATCGACAGGGCGATCTGGTTGACCAGCTCGACCGACAAGAGCTCCTTGCCGATCGACATGATCTGGCCTTCGATCTTGATCTTGATGGTCGCCTTGGGCGTGAAGAACAGGTCCGACGCGCCCTTGTCGGCCATCAGCTTCAGGTACGGCCGAAGCTGGAACAAGGCCGGCGCCGGCGGCGCGGTCGCTTCCTCAGGTGTCCCGGCCATAGATCTTCGCCTTCACGTCGTCGGCGAGCCGGAGGCTTTCGCCGCCGTCGTCGCTTGCCTTGAAGTCACGCTTGCTCTCGAGCTTGATGCGCAAGCGGAGCTCATTGCGCGAGTCGGCATTGCGCAAGGTGTCCTCGTAGGAGATCTTGCCGGCCTCGAACAGCTCGAACAGCGCCTGGTCGAAGGTCTTCATGCCGAGCCGGTTCGAGCGCGACATGACTTCCTTGAGCTGGTGCACCTCGCCCTTGAAGATGAGGTCGGAGATCAGCGGCGACGCCAGCATCACTTCCATCGCGGCGATCCGGCCGGTGCCGCTGGCGCGCGGCAACAGGCGCTGCGCGATGATGCCCTTGATGTTCAGCGACATGTCCATCAGCAACTGGTCGCGCTTGGCCTCGGGGAAAAAGTTGATGACGCGGTCGAGCGCCTGGTTGGCGCTGTTGGCGTGCAGCGTAGCGAGGCACAGGTGACCCGTCTCGGCGAACTGGATGCCGTATTCCATGGTGGCCTGGTCGCGAATCTCGCCGATGAGAATGACATCGGGCGCCTGGCGCAGGGTGTTTTTCAGCGCCACCGCCCAACCCTCGGTATCGATGCCGACCTCGCGCTGCGTGACGACGCAATTGCGGTGCGTGTGCACGTACTCGACCGGATCCTCGATGGTGATGATGTGGCCCTTGGAATTCTCGTTGCGGTAGCCGAGCATCGCGGCCAGCGTGGTGGACTTGCCGCTGCCCGTGCCGCCGACGATCAGCACCAGGCCGCGCTTGGTCATCGCCACGTCCTTCAGGACCGGCGGCAGCTCGAGTTCCTCGAAAGTCGGGATCTTGGTGTTGATGGTGCGCATCACGGCGCCGCTGGCGCCCTGCTGGATGAAGGCGCTGACGCGAAAGCGGCCGATACGCGGCGGCGCAATGGCGAAGTTGCACTCCTTGGTCGCGTCGTATTCCTTGGTCTGCTTGTCATTCATGATGCTACGCACCAGCGAGGCGCTCTGCTGCGGCGTCAGCGGCTGGTCGGTGACCGGCTTGACGCGCCCGTCCACCTTGATGGCCGGCGGAAAACCGGCCGTGAGGAACAGGTCGGAGCCGTCGAGTTCGACCATCTTGCGCAGCAGTTCGTGAATGAACCGGATTGCCTGGTCTCGTTCCATCAGAAGGTTTCCTTGTTCTGGGCGCGGTAGCGCGCTTCCTCGCGGCTCACCATGCCCTTGCGCAACAGGTCCTGGAGGCACTGGTCGAGCGTCTGCATGCCGATCGCCTGGCCGGTCTGGATGGCCGAGTACATCTGGGCGATCTTGCCTTCGCGGATCAGGTTCCGGATCGCGGCCGTGCCGATCATGATTTCGTGCGCCGCGATGCGGCCGCCGCCGACTTTCTTCATGAGCGTCTGGCTGATGACGGCACGCAGCGACTCGGACAGCATGGAGCGCACCATTTCCTTCTCGCCGGCCGGGAACACGTCGACGACGCGGTCGATGGTCTTGGCGGCGGAGCTGGTGTGCAGCGTGCCGAACACGAGGTGGCCGGTCTCGGCGGCGGTCAGCGCAAGGCGGATGGTCTCCAGGTCACGCATTTCGCCGACCAGGATGACGTCCGGATCCTCGCGCAACGCCGAGCGCAGCGCCTCGGCGAAACCCAGCGTATCGCGGTGCACTTCACGCTGGTTGATGAGCGATTTCTTGCTCTCGTGCACGAACTCGATCGGATCCTCGATGGTGAGGATGTGATCCGGCCGGTTGTTGTTCACGTGGTCGATCATCGCAGCGAGCGTGGTGGACTTGCCCGAGCCGGTCGGCCCGGTCACCAGGCAGATGCCGCGCGGGTACATCGAAATGTCCTTGAAAATCTTCGGCGCGTTCAAATCATCCAGCGTCATGATCTTGGACGGGATGGTGCGGAACACGGCGCCGGCGCCGCGGTGCTGGTTGAAGGCGTTCACGCGAAAGCGCGCCAGCTCCGGGATCTCGAACGAAAAGTCGGTCTCGAAGAACTCTTCGTAGTCCTTGCGCTGCTTGTCGTTCATGATGTCGTAGACCATGCTGTGCACTTCCTTGTGCGTCAGCGATGGCATATTGATGCGCTTCACATCGCCGTCGATGCGAATGATCGGCGGCACGCCGGAGGAAAGGTGTAAGTCGGAAGCGCCGTTCTTGACGGAAAAACGGAGCAGCTGCTCGATGTCTACGGCCATCGTTAGTCCCTTGATCTGCTGCCCAAACGGCCCTGGTCAGCCATGCGGCGACGAAGGCCAAAGTATACATAACATGGTGTCCTAGAATATGACGGGGTTCTCAGAAAACAGCGTAGCGGCGCGACTCGCCGCAGTGCGGGCTCGGGTCGCCGCCGCCGCCGCCGCCGCGGGACGGGATCCGGCCGAGGTGCGCATCCTCGGCGTCAGCAAGCGCCAACCGCTGGCGTCGGTGCGCGCGGCGCTGGCCGCCGGGCTGACCGACTTCGGCGAAAACTTTCTCCAGGAAGCGCTGGAGAAGATGACGAGCCTCGGTCCGACGCCGGCCCGCTGGCATTTCATCGGCGCACTGCAGTCCAACAAGACGGCCGCCGTGGCCGAGCATTTTGACTGGGTGCACAGCGTCGATCGGCCGAAACTCGCGCAACGGCTCGCGCGCCAGCGGCCGGCCGGGCGGCCGCCGTTGAACGTCTGCGTGCAGGTGCGCATCGGCGACGAGGATTCCAAGGCCGGTGTTCTGCCGGCCCAGGCGGGCGAACTGGCGAAGCAGGTTGCCGCGCTGCCGCAACTGCGCTTGCGCGGCCTGATGGCGGTACCGCCGCCCGAGACGGAGCCGGCGCGGCAGCGGGCCTGGTGCCGCCAGCTGGCCGAGCTGTATGCCGACCTGCAGCGCGACGGCCTGGCGATGGACACGCTGTCGATGGGCATGTCCGACGACCTCGAGGCTGCGATCGCCGAGGGTGCGACACTGGTGCGCATCGGCACGGCCATTTTCGGTCCGCGGGAACCGGCCTGACCGTGGCCGGCGGGATTGGCCCTTTCCGTGGTGTGGCTCTATCCTAAGCACATGAAAGACACTTCGATCACCTTCATCGGCGGCGGTAACATGGCGCGCAGCCTGCTCGGCGGGCTGATCGCCGACGGTATCGCGCCGAGCTGCCTGCAGGTGTCCGAACCCGACCCCGAACGCCGCGCGGCACTGCAACGCGACTTCGGTATTCGCGGCACGGCCGACAACGCCGCGGCGGCCGCCGACGCCGCGGTGGTGGTGCTCGCCGTGAAACCGCAAGTGATGCCCGGGGTGGCGCGCGAACTGGCGCGGCCGCTGGCGGAGCGCGGCGCGCTGGTCATCTCGATCGCGGCCGGCATCCGGCGCGCAGACCTCGCGCGCTGGCTGGGCGACGCGGTTGCGGTCATCCGCGCTATGCCCAACACGCCCGCGTTGCTGGGCTGCGGCGCGACCGTGCTGTGCGCCGGCGGCGACGTCACCGATGGCCAGCGTGAACTGGCCGAAGCCATCCTGCGCGCCGTCGGCTCGGTCAGCTGGATCGAAGACGAAACGCAAATGGATACCGTGACGGCGCTGTCGGGCAGCGGTCCCGCCTATTTTTTCCTGCTCATCGAAGCCATGGCCGACGCCGCGGCCGCGCAGGGCATGGCGCCGGAACTGGCGCGACTGCTGGCGCTCGAAACGGCGCTCGGCGCCGCCCGCATGGCCATCGAGAGCGACGCCGACGTCGCGACCCTCCGCCAGCGCGTCACCTCGCCCGGCGGCACCACCGCAGCCGCCGTGGCTGCGCTCGAGGCCGGCAACTTCAGAAACCTGGTCGCCGACGCGCTGGGCCAGGCGCAAGCGCGCTCCCGTGAACTGGCGGACCAGTTCAGCAAAGAATAAGCGGCGGCCAGGCCGCCAGGACAACTACCGGAGAGTACCCGCGAGATGAATGCCGCGCTGTTTTTCGTCATCAAGACGCTGCTCGATTTGTACCTGATCGCCTTCATCCTCAGGTTCCTGCTGCAGTGGGCGCGCGCCGACTTTCACAACCCGCTGTCGCAATTCATCCTGCGTATCACCGACCCGGCGGTGCGGCCGTTGCGCCGGCTGGTGCCCGGCTGGCGAGGCTTCGACCTGTCACCGCTGGTGGCGCTGTTTCTCCTGCAACTGGTGGTCACGGCCACGCTGTCCTTCATGGCCACCGGCGCCGTCATGTCAGCAGGGATGCTGTTCTATTACGCCTTGCTGCGCATCCTGGTCGGCACCGTGCGATTGTATTTCTTCGCAATCCTGGCGCACGTCATCCTCAGCTGGGTGAGTCCCGGTCACTGGAATCCGCTCATCAGCGTCCTGCACAGTCTCACGCAGCCGGTGCTGCGCCCGGTGCGGCGAATCATCCCGCCTATCGGCGGACTCGACCTGTCGCCATTGTTCGTGCTGATCGGCTTGCAGGCCTTGCTTATCATGCTGCGCCTGCCCGGCTACCTGGCCTGACGGCCTGGCGAGGCAGAAATCGTCTGGCCCTGTAAAATGCAGGTTAAAATCATTGCGTACGGCACACGGCAACGCGTTACATGCGCTATAGTTGGCGTTCCCCCCAGCGTAGCGAACCAGGAGTGACCGCATGACCCTCGCAAAGTTCGGCTCAGTCCTCGCCTTGAGCGTCATCGCCGCGGGCATGACCGCCTGTGGCCAGGAATCCTCGCCGGGCTCGAGGCCGGCGGCTGAGGCTCGTGAAATCACCCGCGCAAGCAGCGAAACCTTCGGTGATTACATAGTGCACTTCAATGCGCAGTCTACGACCATGTTGCCGGTAGACGTGGCGCGGGCCTTCGGCATCCAGCGCGGCAGCAATCGCGCGATGCTGAACATCGCGGTACTGCGCCGGAGCGATGCCAACGGCGAGCACGCGGTGGGGGCCGCGGTCGACGTGCAGGCGACTAACCTGCTCGGCCAGCTCAAGGACATGCGGATGCGCGAATTGCGCGAGGGCGAGGCAATTTATTACATCGGCGAACTGCGCGTTGCCAACGAGGAAATCATCAATTTCAACATCAGCGTGCGGCCGGTCGATTCGGACGCCCCGCACCAGTTCAGATTCCAGCAACAGTTCTACACGGACTGACACCAACCAGGGCCTGCTGGACAGGGCACCCGGGGGGACACTGGCCGAAGAGGACCGGCCGTCCACCCAGGGACTCTCGAAGGCATGCTCTTTTCATCCCGACGAAACAGGCAGGAGAACCCGATGGCCGTAAGGAAAAAAGCAGTCGCCACCAACGTGAAAAAGGCGCCGACCAAGTCCGAAATCATCACGCAGCTCGCCGAGAAGACCGACCTGACCAAGAAAGACATCGGCGCGGTATTCGACGAACTGAACGTCATCATCAAGAAGTCGCTCAAGTCCGCTAACGAGTTCTCGATGCCTGGCCTGATGAAAGTCCGGGTCGTCAAGAAGCCGGCCACCAAGGCGCGTCTCGGCAAGAACCCGTTTACCGGTGAAGAGATCACCATCAAGGCCAAGCCTGCGCGGAAGACCGTCAAGGTCACCCCGCTCAAGGGCCTGAAGGACATGGTCTGAAGCGACATAGTCTGAAGCATTGACGGCGCGGGCCCGGCGAATGGCGCCGGGCCCCGTGACCCCACCAGGTTATTCCATCCCGCCCTGGTGGCTTTGCAGCACCGCGGCGCGGATGGTCGCGTACTCCGCGCGACGCAGGTGCAACAGGTCGGCAAGCTTGGCCAGCAGGTGCTGCTCATGCTTGTCGAAATGCCCGTCGCTGGCTGCAATATCCGCCACCATCTCGACGACCCTGCGGCGCTCCGCGGCCGACAGGGTGGCGTTCAGCACGCGGGTGAACTCATAGAGCGAAACAGCGTGCTCGAGGCGTTCGTCCGCCCGCGCCAGCAGGCTCTCCGCCGCGGCCCGCTCGATAGCAAAATGTCGCGCCAGCAGCGCCTCGACGATGCGCCGTTCGTCGGGCGTTTCGTCGCGATCGGCGCGCGCCATCTCGAGCAGCAGGGCCGCCGTCGCCAGCCGCAGGTCGTGGTGGCCGTCGAAGTCCGGCTGTTCCTCCCCCAGCGCCTCGCGCAGCAATTGTTTCAGCCTGGAAATCATGGTTCCTGCTCCTGGAGTGCCGCGAGGAAATCCTGCACCTGTTGCTGCAGTTCCGCCAGGCGGCCGTGAAAGAAATGGCTTGTCGCCGGCATGAGCGCCACCCGCGGCGCAGCCGGCCGCGCCCGCGCCCAGGCGAGCACCGCCTCGTGATCCAGTAACTCGTCCGCGGCCCCCTGCACGATCAGCCAGGGGCCGGCGGGCTCGGGCGTATCGGCGACCGGCAGGCGCCCCACCGGCGGCGCCACCGTGACCAGCGCGGCCGGGCGCGCCACCGCGGCCGCATGCAGCGCCACGTAGGCGCCAAAAGAAAAACCGGCCAGCCACAACGGTGCGCCCGGCCAGCGGGCGCGCGCCCACTCGATGACCGCCAGTGCATCCGCCGTTTCGCCGCGGCCTTCGTCCCAGGCGCCGCCACTGGCCCCGACGCCGCGAAAGTTGAAGCGCACCGCCGGCGCACCCAGCCGGTTGGCGGCGCGCGCCAGCGTGTGCACCACCTTGTTGCGCATGGTGCCCTGGTAGAGGGGATGGGGGTGACAGACCACGGCCAGCGCCGGCGGGGGCCCGCCGTGCGCCGCTCCGGGCGCCTCCACGATAGCTTCCAGCGGCCCCGCAGGGCCTGGAATTTCGAGGTTTTCCGGCCGCGGGGGCCGCCATGGCTGATCACGGTACAATTGGCTCATCTGTATAGAATGCCGCAAGGCAAGGAATGCGCGCCATGCATGCGACCATCGAACTCGAGGATCGCTACTGTGCCCACAACTACCATCCCCTGCCGGTGGTGCTGGTGCGCGGCGAGGGACCCTACGTCTGGGATGCACAGGGCAAGCGCTACGTCGACATGATGAGCGCCTACTCGGCCGTCAGCCACGGCCATGCCCACCCGCGGATTGTCGCGGCGCTGATCGAGCAGGCCGGGAACCTGAATATCGTCTCGCGCGCTTTTCACACCGATCGGCTGGGCGCCTTTCTCGAGCGCGCCTGCACCCTGACCGGCCAGGACATGGCGCTGCCCATGAACACGGGCGCGGAAGCGGTCGAGACCGCCATGAAAGCGGCGCGCAAGTGGGCCTGGCGGGTCAAGGGCGTGCCCGACGGCGCGGCCGAGATCATCGCCTGCGAGGGCAATTTCCACGGCCGCACCATCGCCATCTGCGGACTGTCCACCGAGCGCCAGTACCGCGAAGGTTTCGGCCCGTTCCCGGCGGGACTGCGCACCGTACCCTACGGCGATGCAGCCGCGCTCGAGGCCGCCATCACGCCGCACACCGCGGCGTTCCTGGTGGAGCCCATCCAGGGCGAAGGCGGCATCGTCATTCCGCCCGCGGGTTACCTCGCGGCGTGCGCCGAGATCTGCCGCCGCCACAACGTCATGCTGATCGCCGACGAAATCCAGACCGGTCTCGGGCGCACCGGCAAACTGCTGGCCTGCGACCACGAGGGCGTCAGGCCGGACGGGCTGGTGCTGGGCAAGTCGCTCGGCGGCGGCGTGCTGCCGGTCTCCATGTTCCTCGCGCGCCGCGAACTGATGGCGGTGTTTCGTCCCGGCGATCACGGCAGCACGTTCGGCGGCAACCCGCTGGCGGCCGCCGTGGGCCTCGAAGCGCTCAGCGTGCTGGCGGACGAGGACCTCGTCGGCCAGAGTGCCGCCAAGGGCGCGTGGCTGCTGGCGGAACTGCGCAAGATCGACAGCCCGCTGATCAAGGAAGTGCGCGGCCGCGGCTTGTTCATCGGTGTCGAGATCGACCCCGCGAGGGCGAAGGCCCGCACCGTGGTCGAGCAACTGATGCACCGCGGCTTGCTCAGCAAGGAGACCCACGAGACGGTCGTGCGCCTGGCGCCGCCGCTGGCGATCCCGCAGGCGCTGCTCGAGTGGTCGCTGGTCCAGATTCGCGCCGTGCTCGCCGCCATGACGTAGCGGGCCTGGCCGTTGAGTCGTCACGAAACCATGGAGGACACAGTATGAAACTCACCGTCGCAGGAATCGATCACGGCAAGCCCATCCCCGGGAAATTCGCCTTCGGCGTCCAGGACCCGGACAACCATGTCCGCTTGGGCGAAAACCTGAACCCGGCGATCCGCTGGGACGACGTGCCAGCGGGCACCAGGACGCTGGTGCTGATCTGCGTCGATACCGACGCCCCTTCCCGGCCCGACGACGTCAACCAGGAAGACCGCACCGTGCCCGCCGCGCTGCCACGCGGGCGTTTTTATCACTGGGTGCTGGTGGACCTGCCGCCGGCGCTGGAGGAAATCGCCGAGGGCGCATGCAGCCGCGGCGTGACGCCGCGCGGCAAGCCCTCCCCGCAAGGGCCCGAGGGTTCTCGCCAGGGCCGCAACGACTACACCAGCTGGTTCGAGGGTGACCGCGAGATGGGCGGCGTCTATCTCGGTTACGACGGCCCCTGCCCACCGTGGAACGACGAGCTGCCGCACCATTACACCTTCACGTTGTACGCCACCGATCTCGAGCGCTGCCCGGTGGAAGGGGCGTTCACGGCGGAGGACGTGGAGACCGCGTTGGTCGGCCATGTGCTGGCGCGCGCAGAGGTGACCGGCGTGTACTCGCTCAACCCGGCGGTGCCGGTGGACTGAAAAGGCGGCCCGAGCCCGGCTTATTCGTCCTCGGCCCGGGACGGCACTTCGTCCGCCGCGAGCCGAAACGGCACGACCTCGATGTAGGTCCCGCCGCCGTCGCGCGGCGGGTACCGTCGGGCGCGCACCTGGCGCAATGCCTGCGCCTCGTAAAGGCCGCCGGGCAGCGCGTTGACCACCTCGGCATGGCGCACGCGGCCGTCGCCATCGACTTCGACCTCGAGCTGCACGAAACCGGTCACCTGGCGTTCCGGCACTTCCATGGGCTCGATGTCGCGCGGCGCCGGCGGCGGCGGCGCGCGCCGCTCGCCGGCGCCCACCAGCTCGGCGACGTCGACGCGATCGGTCTGCGAGAGGATTTCGACCGGGTGCGCGTAGTACACCTCCTCGGCCTTGTCGAACAGGCCGAAGCCCCACAGCACGCCGACCATGAGGGTCAGCACGATCACCGAGGCGATCCCCGCCGAAACGAGAAAGCGCAGCGGCGTCATCGCAACGGCGCCGCGACGGCCGGCGACACGAGGGTGGCGAACAATCGATTCATGGGCAGCCTGGCTCCGCTTGGTTACTCGATACCCAGCAGTTCGACATCAAACACCAGCGTAGAGTTCGGCGGGATGACGTTCCCGGCGCCGCGGCTGCCGTAACCGAGCTGCGGCGGAATGATCAGCCGGCGCTGCTCGCCGACCTGCATGCCGGGCACGCCCTGGTCCCAGCCCTGGATGACCCGGCCGGACCCCAGCGGGAAACGAAACGGCTGGCCGCGGTCGCGGGAGCTGTCAAATTTCGCGCCCTTGCCTTCCGGGGCGGCTGGATCGAACAGCCAGCCGGTGTAATGCATAACGGCCGTGCTGCCGGGCGCGATGGCGTCGCCGTCGCCTGCCGCGAGCTGGGTAATCACGAGTTCGGTCGGGGCTTCCGACGGCGGATCCACCGGTGGTGAACAGCCGGCGATCGTGGGGGCCGAGAACGAGGCGATCAGCAGTGCAAAACGACGCATTATGAAGCTCCTTGAAGATGGAGCACGCACGATAGAGCAGGGCCGGCAGGGCGCGCAAGCGGCGCGCCGGCCGGCCCGGCTTAGAGCCAACGAATGTCCTCGACGGTGAGGCGCATGAAATCCATGCGATCGTCCGTGCCGATGCCCCAGGCCGTCACCAGTCGCTCGGGCACCCGGAAATCGCCCCAGCGCCCCTCCTTCTCGATACTGACCCCGAACGACGAGATGGAAGTCCCATCGTCGGGACCGACCCGGCGCCGCATGGCGCTGGCCTCCCGCAGGCGCCCGTCCTCGGCCACGACCAGCGTCAGTGGCACCTTGCCGCCCGCCGGCGTGACCACGGCCCGCTCGGCATCACCGCGCACCCAGCGCGCCCCGCGCTGGGGCGTCAGGGCCGCGGGCATCCAGACCAGTTCGATCGCCATGCGACCGGCCGCCGACAGCGCGGCCTCGGGACCGTGGCGAGCGACGATCGACCACCAGTCGGCCAGGGCGTACTCGACGCCCGCGTCATCGCCGAACAGCCAGTCCGCGCCGCTGACCCCGAGGCGACGCAGGGCTGCAATACGCGCCTCCCAGATGAAACCGCGTTCCGGGCAAAGCCGCTGCCGGGCCGCAAACGGCACCCAGTCGTCCGGCGCGACGCGCAGGCTGCCGCTCATGCGGATATCTGCCGAGCGCGCCAGCGGCGCACCGGGCGCCAGGGCACGGCGCAGGTACCTGGCCGCAGGCGCGGGCAAAGCGTCGACCGAGGCGTCGATAAAACGCTCGCCACCGACATTGGCTTGCAGCAGGAGGGTACGCACGCGGGCGCGGCGCGCGCGCCTGAGCCGGCGGGCGCGTGCCAGCCAGCCAAGGCCGGCCAACAGCACGAGCAGGCTCAAGAGCGTGATCAGCGGCATGAGCGATCGCTGTCCGGGCAGCTGGTCCGGGGCAAGCTGGCGACCGACTCAATCAGACGGGGCAGACGGGGCAGACCGGGCAGGCCGGGCAGGTCCGGCGCCCTTGCCTGCCGCCTCGGGCACGAGGGCCACGGACCGGGCAGCGGCCTCGCGGGCCCGCGCGATCCATTCCCAGGCATCCCGCGTCTGCCCATGGCCGGCGCGTGTCGCGTGTTCCTCAACGGAATCATTGCTCAACTCGTTGCTCCCTCGGCGCAGCCCCGGCACCGCGCGCGGGGACAGTAGTTGGCCTCGTCAAAACGCACTCAACCGGTCGGCTCGGAATCCCAGGCCGCCTTGACGCGCGCCGCCCAGGCGGTATAGCCGCGGAGTGTATAAATGGAATCTTCGCCACCGTCATTGCCGCGCAGGCTCACCGTCCCCCGGCCGGCAATATGCTCCGGCAGCGGCGGCGGCAGGATCGGCAAACGGCTCCGGCGCGGGCGCCGCTTGCGTTCTGGTCCAGCCATGGGTGACGTCCTTCTGTGTCGAATGGCCGTCAGGGTAGGCGGTCCGCGGCGGTCCGCACCGTGACCGGTATCACAGCATCAGCGTCGTTTTTGGCCGCGCCGCCCGGAATGTGAAAGGCGTCGCGTTATTGCCGGCGCCACCCTCAGGTGACGAGGCGATAACAGGGCTGGTAGTCGGTGCCGGGCAGGCGCATGCGGTGCTGGGCCACGAAAGCACGCAGCAGCCGATCCATCAGCTGCATGATGGCCGCGTCGCCGCGCAGTTCGAAGGGCCCCCGCTCTTCGATAAGACGGATCCCCTCGTCCTTGACGTTGCCCGAAACGATGCCGGAGAAGGCGCGCCGCAGGTTCGCGGCGAGCAGGTGCGCCGGCTGGTCGCGACTGAGGTCGAGCGCCGCCATGGCCTCGTGGGTCGGGATGAATGGCCGCTGGAAGTGCTGCTCGACGCGCAGGCGCCAGTTGAAAAACCAGGCGTCGCCTTTCTGGCGCCGGTACTCCTTGACCTGCTGGAGACCTGAGCGCATGAGGCGAGCGACTTTTTCAGCGTCGCCGAGGACGACCTGGTAGCGATGCGTCACCTGCTCGCCGATCGTGCCGCGCAGGAACTGGTCGACCTGCTCGAAATATTCGGCCGAGGACTCCGGGCCGGTCAGCACCAGGGGAAACGGTAGTTCGTCGTTGGCGGGATTCAACAGGACGCCGAGCAGGTAAAACAACTCTTCGGTGGTGCCGGCGCCGCCCGGAAAAATCACCACCCCATGGCCGAAACGGGCGAAGGCCTCGAGACGCTTTTCGATGTCCGGCATGATGACCAGTTCGTTGACCAGGGGGTTCGGCGGCTCGGCGGCGATGATGCCGGGCTCGGTGATGCCGACATAACGCCCGTCGCTGATGCGCTGCTTGCCGTGCGCGACCGCCGCGCCCTTCATTGGGCCCTTCATTGCGCCCGGGCCGCATCCCGTGCAGACATTCATGGCGCGCAAGCCGAGGTGGTAGCCGACGCTCTTGGAGTAATCGTATTCGTCGCGACCGATGGAATGACCGCCCCAGCACACCACCAGGTCGGGCGGCGTGCGGGTTTTCAGCAGGCGGGCGTTGCGAAGCACCTGGAATACCGCGTCGGTGATTTCCACCGGCTTATCCCGGCCATTCTGCTCCTCGAACTCGCTGCTGACGTAGACGATGTCGCGCAGTACGGCGAACAGGTGTTCGCGGATGCCCTGGATGAGCTCACCGTCGACGAAGGCCTGGGCCGGCGCATTGCGCAGGCGCAGGCGAATGCCGCGCTCTACCTGCAGCAACTCGATATCGAAATCGGCGAAGCGCTCGTAAACGGCGCGCGCGTCGTCCAGGGTGCTGCCGGTATTCAACACCGCCAGCGCGCAGCGCCGGAAGCGCTCCTGCAGGCCGCCGTGGCTGGTATCGCGCAGCTTCGTCACCTCGAGCTGCGAGAGCAGGTCCATCGAGCCGACCGGCGAGACGGTGATGATATCGGAGAGCTTGTCGGTCATGGCAGGATCGTAATGGGCGTGTGGTCGGGCACCGACAACCAGATATCGATCATCGCCGAGTTGCTGACGGCGATGCAGCCGTCGGTCCAGTCGGAGTACAGGTAATGATCACTCGGGTAGCGCAACTCGTTCGGCAGGCCGTGGATCATGATGTTGTTGCCCGGATCCTCGCCGCGCGCGCGCGCCCGGCGCACGTCGTCGGCGTTCGGGTAAGAGACGCGCATCGCCAGGAAGAAGGCGCTGTCGGGATTACGCCAGTCGAGCCGGTAGACACCCTCGGGCGTACGCTGGTCGCCTTCGCGCCGCTTGTGGCCCTCGGGCGCGCCGCCCAGCGCGATCGGGAAGCTGTTGAATACTTTGCCGTCGTGCAGCAATTCGAGCCGCCGCTCGGCCTTGTGCACGATCACGTGATCCGCCATCGGCAGCGCGTCTTCGCCCGTCGGCGGCGTCGCCATGTCGGCGCCCGCCAGCCCGGACAGGCAACACAGCGTCACGAGGGCCGCCAGGCGGCGGGCGAAAGTCATCGGGCGCTCTGGGGGTGCTGGTTCACAGCTACGTATTCTAGAGGGGGATGCGCCCCGGTGAAACACCACCGCTGGGCGCCAGTTCACAATCCCAGCAATTCTTCACCCTGGCGAAACACCACCGCGGCCGGAATGTCCGCCGCTGCAAGCCGCTCCAGGTCGGCGTGCAAGGTTGCGCGCGGGTAGGCCATGGTGGCGATCAGCTGCGCCGCGCCCTCGCTATCCCCGCTGCCCTGCAGGGTCAGCACATGGGCCGCCAGTGCCTCCATGGCCGGACCGAGCGCGTCGGCGTCGACCCGGTAGCGGCCGGTCGCGGCGTCGCGCCGGAATGCGCCCCAGTCGCTGAAATAATTGAACAGCAGCGTGTTCGCGCGCGCCGCCGCGCCGTCGGCATCGGCGTGCATGCTATGCAAGGTACTCGCCAGGAAGCTGGCGTGATGCGCAGCCAGGGTGGTGTCGTGCAGTTCGCCGCGCGCATGCAACCAGTCGACCAGCCACAGCGAGAGCACGGCCGCCTTGGTCGCCTCGATGACCTCGGCATGTTCACCCAGCGCCCGCGCCACCGGCACGCCGCTCGCGACGGTCTCCTGCAGGCCGAGGCTGTGCGCCATTTCCCGGAACATGGCATTCAGCAGAAAGGCATCGAAACCGACCGCGGCGCGTTCCCCGGGCGCCAACAGGAGCGCGGCCGCCGGCAACACCATCGCCTCGAAGCGCGCCCGGGTGACATTGCGCAACTGCAAGCGCTGCGGCCCATCGCGCAGGCGCAGCCGCGATTCCGCCACGGCGCCCGGCCCGTCCGCGGCCGCGCGCACGGCGCCCGCGCCCGCGTGGAACAACAAGTCGTAGACCGCCACTTTCATGTCGACGTCCGGCACCTCGGCCTTGAAGGCGGCCGACACCGGCAGGCTCTGCTGGACGTCCGGCAGGAACACCGTGTAAGCAGCCAGCCGCGCACCCCATGCCCAGTCGCGCAGCATCACGTAAGCGCCGAAACCATGCTTCAGGCCGAACTCGACATCCGCGCCGGCATGGATCGGACCAATCAGCACGTCCAGGTCGCTGTAACGCATCGCCCGCCAGGCGGCTTCCGCGCGCCGGTAGTCGCCGGTGATCAGCGCCCGGGCGCGCTGGGTCAGGTAATGGCGCAAGGCCTCGTCATCGGTGATCGCGGCGGCCTGGGCCAGCAGGCGGGCCACTTGCGCGAGCTCATCCGGCCAGGCCTCGTGGTAGGGCACGGCTTCGAGCGTGCCAGCATCGTTGCGCCGCACCACGGTATAAGGACTCGCGCCGGCCGGACTACCCCAGGCCGCGAATTCCTCGCGGCTCATGTCCGCCGGGTAAAAACCCTCGCCCGTCACTTGCTGCTGGTAGAGCGCGTCCATGATGCGCGCGGCGCGAATCAGCGTGCGGATCACCTGCACCTGCCGCAGGGTGACGCCGCCCATGTCCGCCTCGAGGTCCACCTCGACGACGCCGTCGGGCAGCGTCGCGGCCGCGGGCACGACCGCCGCTGCGCCGAGGCCGAACAGGCCGAACAGGACGAACACCAGCGCACTGCGCATCCGGCGGTACAGGACCCTAGGCCTCTGGTTCCTGGACCAGCCGGCCGCGCGCGTCATAGAACCAACCCGGCTCGCCGAGCAAGGTGAGCTCGAAATCCAGGCGCTCCACCGGCACGGCATACAGTAGTCGCGCACCGTCCAGGTAAAGCAGGAACACCCGGCCCGGGCGTGGCTCGATGTCGCAGTCCACCCAGTAACCGTCGATGGTCAGGCGACGCGGCGTCACGGCCTGCCAGCCTTCGAGCACCTCGAATACGTAGCTCTTGCGCGTCGCATCCGGACCGTCTTCGTCGGCCTCAAAGTCGAGTTCGAGAACCGTTTCCAGGCGCGCGGCCACCACCGAGCTCGAGTCGCGCAGCAGGTAACCGGCGGCCATCGCGTCGTAGCTGTAGCCCTCGAGGATCGGTGGCCGGGGCGGGTTCGGATTGCACGCCGCGGCAGGCTGCCAGCCAAGCGGCAGCAGCAACAACAGCAGGCACGACCACGGGGCTGGCAACGAGGACATGGGAAGATTCTACCCGGACCGGGCCGGATAGGGGACAGGCAGCGGGCCGA
>JBLRWC010000039.1:0-23061 GCA_047921455.1 Gammaproteobacteria bacterium | reverse complement strand
CGCCGGGCTGGTCTTGCGCACGAACATCTCGACCAACTGCACCGCGGAGGCGATCACGACGATATAGCTGATCAGCGCCAGGTACTCGGCGCCGAGCAGCGCCAGCAGCTGGTTGATGCCGAAGGCGCACAGCGAAGCCACCAGCATGACGAAAGTGACGGCGAGGCCCATGCGGCCCGCGCTTTCGAGGCGGCCCGACACCCCGAGGAACGGACAGATGCCGAGGAAATAGGCCAGCACGAAGTTGTTCACCAGGGTGGCATTGAGAAACAAGGTCCACAGCTCGGCGTCGATCATGGCGCCGCCTCCGCCGCCTGTGCCGCCCGCGTCGCCCGCCACCGCCGATCTAGCAGCCGGAAACCCAGCACCAGCGCCGCCAATGTAAAGAAGCCGCCGCCGGGGAGCTGCATCACTTGCCAGGGCTCGAATGCGTCCGGCATCAGGTGCGCGCCGAACAGGGCGCCGTGGCCGAGCAGTTCCCGCAGGCTGCCGAGCGCCAGCAAGCCCAGCACGAAGCCGCCGCCCATGCCGAGCGCATCCATGGCTGCGACACCTGGTGGTTGCCGCGAAGCCATGATCTCGATGCGGCTCAGGATCATGCAGTTGACCACGATCAACGGCAGGAAGGCGCCGAGATTGCGATGCAACTCGAGCGCATAGGCTTCGATCAGCATGTCGGTCAACGTGACGAAGGTGGCGATCACCAGCACGAAACAGGCCAGCCGCACCTGCTGCGGAATGAGGTTGCGCAGTAGCGCGATCACCACCGCGGCAGCGAGCAGCACAGAGGCCGTCGCCAGCCCCATGGTCAGGGCGTTGGCGGCGGTGTTACTGACCGCGAGCGTCGGGCACATGCCCAGCGCCTGCACGAGGATGGGATTTTCGCGCCAGAACCCGGCCCGCAGGCGGCGCAGGCCGCTCTCGGGTTCGCTGTTCAGGCTGGGTTCAGCCATGCTCGTCTCCCGTGAACGCGGGGGAGTGCGCGCGCAGCAACGGCAGCCACTCCGCCACGCTGCGGCTGATGATCCGCGTCACCGCTCGCACTGATACCGTGGCGCCGCTGATGGCGTCGATCTCACCCTGCTCGTAGCGAGGCCGATCGCTCAGCCGCAGCGGCTCCGGCTCACCTTCAGCGTCGAACTGCAGCATTACCTGCGCAAAGCCTTGCACGAAATCTTCATCGTCGACGATCAGCGAGCCCAGCCCCGGAGTTTCCCGCGCGGCGACCACGCGCATGCCAAGCAGCCGGCCCGCGCGTGGATCCAGCCCATAGACGAGCTGGATGGTGTCCTGGTAGCCCATGCCGCTGGCCACGATCGCCACACCCACCGGGTCGCCCCGCTCATCCAGGCCAAGAAACAGCTCGGCGCCATCAGCGTCTGGCAAGGCCACCAGCCCGCCATCGTCATCCCGGGCATAGATGCGGTAACTGGCCGCGCCGGGCAGCACCTCGAGCGCGGCGCCGCCGAGCAGGCCGCCGCGCTGGGCCAGCACCATCGGCCGGGTGAGTTCGTGCACCATAGCGATCGACAGCCCCGAAACCAGCGCGATGACCACCAGCACGAGCTGGATGCGCACTATTGAGGCAGGGCGGCCAGGGACGGCGGAGGCACTCATCCGGCGCCCTTCCAGCCCAGCGGCCGCGGCCTGGTCCAGCGATCGATGTGCGGCGTCAGCGCGCTCCCCAGTAACAGCGCGTACATCACGCCTTCGGGCTGGCCGCTGAACTGCCGGATCACCACCACCAGCGCACCGATCGCCAGCCCGTAGAGCCAGGCCCCGCTGCGGGTCATCGGCGAGCTCGCCGGGTCAGTGGCCAGGAACCATGCGCCCAGCATCAGTCCGCCGCTGCCCAGGACGGTGAGTACGTCCGGATAGCGCAGCGGATCGACGGCATGCAGCGCGCCACTAAAAGCCGCCACACTGCCCAGCAGGGCCACCGGGATACGCCAGTCGATAGCGCGTACAGCCACCAGGTAAATGCCGCCGAGCAACAGCAGCACGGCGCTGGTTTCGCCGACCGATCCCGCGATGGTGCCGATCCAGAGCTCTGCCAACGGCGGTGCGGCCTCGCCCGCCTTCATGGCGGTCAGCGCGGTGGCGCCGCTGATGCTGTCGTAACCTGCTTCTGGGGTCATAAAAGGCAGCGCCAGGCTGGCGCCGGGCAAGGCGGTGGCGCGGCCGCTGGCGAACGGGGCGACCCAGGCCTGCGCCATGGCAAGGGGAAACGCCGCCTGCAGGAATACCCGTCCAACCAGGACCGGGTGAAAAGCAGGGCCACCGAGACCGCCGAACAGGTGCTTGCCCACGAGGATCGCCACGAAACCACCGACCGCCACCATCCATAGCGGCAGCGCGGGCGGCAGGCTCAGGCCGAGCAGCAGGCCCGTCAAGAACGCGGAACCGTCACCCAGCGCCGCGCGCGGCGCGCACAGACGCTCGGCCAGCAGGCAGGACAGGACGGCCACGCCGATCGTGGCCAGCGCCGCCAGTCCGAACAACACCACGGCAAACAACGTGGCCGGCAGCAGGGCGAGGACAAGGTGGAGCCCCAGCCGTCGCACGGCGTTGCCGCCATGCAGGTGCGGAGCGGCGCTGAGACGCAGCGGAGCCGGTCCGCGCGTCACGCCGCGACCTCGCCTGCCGCGGCGGGCTGGCGCCGGCGCCATTGCGCCTTGGCCGCGCGGAACATTTGCACGAGGGGGATATGTGACGGACAGACGTATGAACAACATCCGCATTCAAAACAAGCGTCTAAATAATATTCCTCATGCATTACCTTAATTTCTCCCTTGCGCGCCAGCAGGCCCAGCTGGGCCGGCTGTAGCTGCAGCGGACAGACCGCAACGCACTCGCCGCAACGGATGCACGGCAGTGGCGGCTCGAGTGCGCCGGCCGCCTGCTGATCGAGGGCCAACAGGCCGGGCACACCCTTGGTGATCGGCACGTCGAGCGAAGCCAGCGCCGTTCCGCGCATCGGCCCGCCCGCCAGGACACGTGCGGGGTTTGGCCCGAGACCGGCATATTCGAGCGCAAAGCGGACGGGCGTGCCGAGCGGCACCCGGTAGTTGCCCGGCTCGCGCAGCGCGCTGCCCGCAAGCGTGATCACCTGGTCGGTCATGCACTGTCCGTTGCTCAACAGCCGCCCGACTTCGGCCACCGTGGCCAGGTTGAAACAGCGCGCGCCCTGCTGCAGAGCGGAAGTGCTCGCGCCGCGGCCCGCGCCCGAGAGGACCCGCAACAACAACTCCTCGGCGCCCTGCGGATAACGCGGCGTTAGCGCTCGCAGCGCCAGCGGCATGCCCTCGGGCGCAGCCGCAACCATCGCTCGCGCCAGTGCGGCGTCCTGCTCTTCCACGGCGAGCACCGCGCGTGCCGCACCCATCGCCCGGAGCAGGTAGCGGGCGCCCAATAAGAGGCTGTCTGCCTCCGCCTGCAGCAACGCAGGCACGCGACTGAAGACGTGCTCGACCTCGATGCCGTTCAAGACCAGCAGCTTGATCTGCTCGCCGGGGGGCAGGTGCAGGCGCGCGTGGGTCGGCCGCCGCGCACCGCCCATGCCGACGATACCGGCGGCGCGAATGTCGCTCACGATTCGTGCCGGGTCCAGGGTCTCCGGCTCAGGACCCGGGCTGCCGGGATACTCCTGGGTGTCGCCCGGGAAAGGCTCGAGCTCGAGCACGGCAACGGTGCCGCCCGCCGAATCGGGCTGCTCGACGAGACGCACCACCCTGCCCGTGGCCGGCGCATGCAGCGCCGCGCCCGTTTCTGACCCGGCTCGCGCCAGCAGTTGGCCTCGCACGACTTCCTCGCCTTCGCGCACCACCGCCTTGAGCTCGCCACCCGCATCCTGGCGCAGCGGCAGGGACAGCAATGGTGCAAACGCCAACTGCCGGATCGGCAAATCCGGCGCCCGCGACTCGCGCCGCGGCAGCGTGATACCCCCTGGGAACGCTCGCCGGCCTCCGAACACAGCTCACCTCAGTTGAACTTCTCGCCGCGCGCGATCCAGCGCGCCATCTCGGGACTGCCACGGTCGCGCGGCAGTCCCGGGTGGATGATCCCTTCCTTGCACCGCTCGGCCGCTTTCACGAGGTCGCTGTAGGGGGCCGCATGCGGGTCCTTGATGATCGCCTTGCCGGCGCTGTTGTAGCCAAAGATCCGCGGGTTGACCTGGGTGCACTCGTCGCAGGCCGAGCACGCCTGGGTTTCGATCCAGGGCGCGACATAGCCGGCGTCGTTACCCTCTCCCGCGTCGCTTTCGGCCGCAGGCGCGGACGCAGTACGCGCCGTATCCGGCGCCGCCTGGTTGCTGGCCGCGGCGCTTTCCTGGCCGGTCAGCTTGAGCAGCGATTCGCTCAGCCGGGCGATCATCTCGCCGCGCACCTGCTCGATGATTTCCTGGCGCTCGGGTTCGCCCATGCCGGCCGACGCGGACAGCCCGCGCAACAGTCGCCAGAAGTCCCGGCGATCCTCGCAGGAGGCGACCAGTTCTTCCGACACCAGTAGTCGGCCGAGCTCGCCGTCCGGCAAGAGGTGCCAGATGTAGGGGAACAGGCCCGCGCGCGCGTCCGCCTCGAGCTCGAGGTAATCCGCCAGCGGCACCATGTCGTCATGCCAGGCCTCTTCGGGGACGGTGCGGAAGTGCTTGCGGAAACGTCCCTCGCTGGCGGCGAAATCGGCGAAGGTCAGTGGCAGCTCCAGCTCGCGGTCCACGCCGTGCTTGCGATAGCGCAGGGTGTAGCGCGGCCAGTCGGCGTCGGGCGCCGGGTTGGTGGCGAGGTCGAGGCCGTCCGCCAGGGTCGCACCGCGGCCCGGTGTGTAGCGAAACAGCGGGTAGCCGCGCGACTCGACCGCGAGCTTCGCCTGCGCATAGCCGGCGTCGTCGGCAATGCCGTGCTCCGGCTGGCAGGCCGTGTAACAGTTGAACAGCGCCGGCCGGCGCGCGCTCAGCCCCTCGATGAATCCCTCGATCATGTGGCTGGGCTGGGCGATGGTGCTCTGCATGACGTAGGCGGTGCGATGCGCGATCGCCAGCAGTCCCAGCTCCTTGCGGATTTCCTGCTTGCCATGCGCCGCCTTGCCGAAGGTCGCCATATCCGAGACCTGGCCGAAGTAGCCGGAGGTGCAGGCCTGTCCGCCGGTGTTGGAATAAACCTGCGTATCGAGCACCAGCACCTTGAGCGGCTTGCCGGACATCAGGGCGCGCGACAGGTTCTGCAGACCGATGTCGTACATGGCGCCGTCGCCGCCGACCACCACGACCGGCGGACAGAGCGCGTACTCCGCGTCCGAGAAATGCCGCCAGTCGAAATTTTCCAGCGCAGCACGGTCGTCGGCGGATGCCCGGTCGCCGGCCAGCTCGAGCTCGGCCTCGCGCACAGTGCGGAAACCGTCGGCCATCTTGGTCATATGGCCTTCGAAGACACCCATCGCCAGCGAGGGGCTGTCCTGGAACAGGTGGTTGGCCCACGGGAACGGATAGGGATTGTAGGGGAAGGTCGAGCCCCATACCGAGGAGCAACCGGTGGAGTTCAACAGGCCCATGGCGGCCCGCCCGCGCCCCGTCACACCTTCTTTGTAACGCCAGCGCAAGGTCTCGAGGCGACGCACCAGGCCGGTCACTCGCGCCAGCCAGGCGCGGTCCACGCTGGAGCCGCCCGGACCCGCCTCGCTGGCCTGCCGGACCAGCTCCGCCACGCTGAGGCGGGCGTCCCCGTCGCCGGTGAAGTCGTCCAGGTGAGAGATATCGAGGCCGCTGACCAGGGCCTGGCGGACCCGTTGCTCCAGCTGCTCGATGAGCTCGTCGAGCCGCGCGACATGGGCTTTCACCCGCGGCTGCATCAGCGCTTCGACAGTGGCCGTGAACAGCCGCACCACGGTCTTCTGCGAACAGCCCAGGCAAGCGCCGTCGCCGCTGGTAAAGGGCAGGTAGACCTCTTTCTTCAAAAGGATATTGTCCAGCACGCCGATCGCCTGCTCGAGGTCCTGCACGCGTATGAAGTCGTCGGCCGTGCTTGGCAGGTCGCGCCAGAGCGCCCAGTCTTTGCGCAGGGTCTCGAGCGACTCGGTAGTCTGGGGCACCTGCTCGAGCGCGCCGTCCTCGCAGACTTCGACGCACTCGCCGCAGCCCTTGCAGGTCTCGGGGTTGATGGTGACGCTCAGCAGGCCGCCGCTACCGGCGTTCTTGCCCTCTCGCTGGGTATAGAACGGGCGCGTCAGGGCCCACTTGAAATCGCCCAGCGCCGTTTCCAGCCACGCAAACTCGGCGGCCAGGCCGGCGCGTTCCTCGCTGTCCCGGGTCGCGGCCAGCTGCGCCTCGATCGCCTCGGTGATCAGCCCGCGGGCGGCGGTGCCGGCACCGGCGGCGTCGAAGGCTTTGCGCGCCCGCGCCTCGACCTGGCCGAGCGCCCGTTGCAGCCTGGTGGGCTGGTGCCCGGCCTTGAACACCCGCTCGAGAGCCGTATTGAGAATTTCGCTGAGACTGTTGACCAGGCCGGGAATGGCCGTGTCGGGGCAGACGGTCCAGCAGCGCCCGCAGGCCGTGCAGTTCTCCGGCAACCAGGCTGGATGAGCATTGCGGATGCCGCTCATGTCCCGAAACAGCGCGGTCGAGGCGGGCACCACGCTCAGCGCCAGGAAGGGGTCGGCCAGGTTGTCGTTGCCCATGCCACGGGCATACAGGCTGCCGGTATCGGTCCAGAAGCGCTGGATATCGCTCAACGGCGCCTTGCTCGCCGGCAGCGCCCGCACCGGTATGGGAACCGGCAACATCGGTGCGCCCTGCTCTCCCGCCGGCAAGGGGAATTCAGTGATTTCGCGCAGCTCATCGTAGCCGCGGCGGATTACCCGCAGGTTATCTTCGACCACCCGTGCGCCCTGGGAGCCGAATTTCTTTTGCAGGCGCTCGCGCATGGCATCGATCAGGCTCTCCTCGTCGAGGCCGTGCTCCGCCAACAGGCCGGTCGCGGCGAAGAACGCGCCCTGGAACGCGATGCCCTGCATCCGCAGCTCGAGGTCCGGGTCGGTCGCTTCCTCGCGGGCAATGCGAAACGCATCCAGGAAGCACAACCGGATGCGGCGCTCGGCGAACCGGCGGCGGTAGCGTGCGGGGATGCGCTCCCAGGCCTGCTCGGGCGTGGCTGCGTCCGACTGGATGATAAACAGGCCCCCGTCGCGCAGGCCGGTCAGCGCATTGCTGTGCCCGAACACATTCGGGTCCGGCGAAAGCACCACATCGACGTGGTTGTACTCCCCGTTCACCTTGATCGGCGTGGGTGCCACCGCGAGGTAGAAGGTCGTCGGCTGGCCTTTCTTTTCCGAGCCGTACTTCGGGTTGGCCTTGATGTGCCAGCCCAGCAGGTCGAACAATGTCGTGGCCAGGTGCTTGCCCGTGGTAATCGCGCCCCAGCCGCCGATGGAATGCATGCGCACCGTGACGCACTTCTCCGGCATCAGGTCGGGGTTCTCGCTGCCCTTGACGACCAGCTCGCTGAGCCGCGGGTAATCGCGGGCGAGCCGCTCCTGGCGGATCTGGTCCTTGGGGTGCAGGGGGCGCTCGCGGATAAAGTCGATGCCGAGGTAATACATGCGTCGGCCGTCGTGGCCCTTGAGCATGTTCTCCACCGCCCCGACCAGGTCGCCGGGGCTGAGGTCGCGGCTGCCCAGGCCGAAACACGCGCTATACAGGTCGGGCATGTCCGCAAGCTTGTCGTAAGCGGGCAACCCGCGGTGGGGTCGATGCTCGTCGGCGCGCCCGTTCTCGAGGCACTTGCCCAGGGCCGAGCGGATTTCACGCGCCAGGGGCGGATCCACCGCCAGCGGCTGGTCCACGCGCTCCAGCACGGTGACGCCGCGCCGGCCGCGCAGCAGCCTGCCGACAAGGTCCGCGGGGAAGGGCCTGAACATGAGCAGGTCGATCACGCCGACCTTCAGGCCGCGCGTCCGGCGCAGGTAATCGGCCACCGCCTCCGCCGTGGGCAGAACGCTGCCCTGCCCCAACAGCAGGTAATCGGCATCCTCGAAGCGGTAGCCGCTGACTCGCTGGTAACGGCGCCCGGTCAAGGCCGCGAACTCGGCGAAGGCCTGCTCAGCCAGCTCCGCGATGGGTTCGAAGAAGAACGGGCGCTGCGCCGCCACGCTCTGCATGTAGCTTTCCTGGTTCTGCACCACGCCGGCCATCATCGGGTTGTCCACGTCCCACAGCTCGGGAACCCGGCGGCGGGTTTCACCGTAGAGCATGCGCTGGGCCGGGGTCGGGCACTGGATGATGTCCTCGGGCCGGCCAAGATACTCGGCCACGAGCTCGCGCTCGGGCAACATCAAGGACTCGATCAGGTGGGTAGTGAGAAAGCCGTCCTGCGCGACGATCCCCGGGTTGAGGGCCAGCTCGGCCAGCCGGTGGGCGATCAGGTTGAGATCAGCCGCCGCCTGGGTGTCGCGCGCGAACACCTGGAAAAAACCGGTGTCGTCGACGCAGTGATAGTCGTCGTGTCCGGCGTGCACGTTGAGCGTCGCCTTGGTCATGGCCCGGCAGCCGATGTTGAGCACGTAGGTCAGGCGCTTGCCCACGGCTGCGTAGAGCGATTCGTGCATGTAGGCCACGCCCTGGCCGGAGGAGAAGTTCGCCGCCCGCAGCCCGGTCATGGCGAGGCCGGCGGTGACCGCAGCGGCGGCATGCTCGCCCTCGGGCTCGATAAAAATCAGCGGCCGGCCGGCGATATTACGGTGTCCGGCCGCAGCAGCTGCGGCCCAGCCCTCGCCCATTTGCGTTGACGGCGTGATCGGGTAGGCGCCGGCCGCATCGCTGGCTTCGGTCTCCACCGCGACCACGGCGCCGTTGCCGTCCATGGCGGAACGCACCCCGGGATACCTCGGCGACGTTTCGGTCCTGCCACGGGTACCCTGCCGGCCGAGCTCTTCATTCAGTCCACGCTTGGATGCTTTCATGCGATTTGCCTCTGGATTCCGTGGGCGCCCGGCTGCCGGGCGACGGCGCCGAGTTCCGGCTTGCCACGGCTGAACCAGACGATGGCGCCGGTCGGGCATCGATCGATGGCGCTGCGGGGCGGTGCGCCCTTCGCGCCGGCGACCAGCCGGGGAAGATTGTTGTCAAACTGCAGCCAGCCAGGCGCGTCCTGCACACAGCGCCCGCAAGCGGTGCAGGCCACCATGCAGGTCTCGAGCAGCCGGTTGCCCGAGAGCGGGTTGTTGCACGCTACCCACAGCGGCTCCTGTTCGGGAACGACGCGGAACAGGTCCTTCGGGCAGGCGCGCACGCAATCGCCGCAGGCCGTGCAACGAGCCTCGTCGATCACGGGCAGACCGGCCGGGCTCATGCGGATCGCGTCGTAATTGCAGGATAGCTCGCAATCGCCGAAGCCGAGGCAGCCCCAGGCACAGGCCTTGCCGCCGTCACCGACCACGGCCGCAGCGGCGCATGTTGGCTCACCCTCGTAACTCGCCAGCGCCGGCGCCATCCGTCGGTCACCGGCACAGGCCAGGCGCGCTACCCTGCGCTCGGCGGTGCCCACCGCGATCTGCAAAAAACCAGCGATCCGCTGGTGCGCACGCGGCGTACTGACCGTACAGCCCGCCGGCACGGTTTCGCCGTCCAGCAGGGCCTGCGCGAACGCGCGGCAACCGGCTCGGCCGCAGGCGCCGCAATTGGTGCCGGGCAGCAGGGAGACGAGCCGCTCCAGGCGCGGGTCCTCGACGACCCGCAAGAAGCGTCCCGCCAGCAGCAGGATGCTGGACAGGGTCACGGCGAGGGCCGCGAGCGCCATGCCGGCCACAAGAGCGTTCGTCATGGGCACCAACCTCGGGCGACCCCTGAACCCCTTGCTTCCCGACCCGCTGGCATGGACGTCTCCGCGTTAAGAATTAGTCTAAAGACAGGATAGACCTCAGCTGTATCGGCCGAATATACGTAGCCATCCCGACCAGGCGCAGATTGGACTGCGGCCACTCCGGGTGACCGGCTCTTGCCGACTCGCCTCCGGACGATGACTGACACGTTACGACTCGTTACTGCTGATCTTTTTTATCGCGGGAGTGACAGCGCTGTCAATTTCGGTAAATATCGGCTGGGACAACGATTGAAACGCTACTCAGCGGGGAGGCATAGTGACCAGTCAGATGACCCGTTCCTGGAAATATTTCACCGCGCTTGTGGCACTTTCGCTCGCCGCTGGCGCAGCAGCGGCGGAGCGGCATGAACTCGCGCACGGCGCGCTCCGCGTACAGATCGAGACATCGAACGAGCGCCACCTGGCGCAGTTCGGGCCGCGCTTCGATCGCACCGCGATCGTCAGCAGCATCACCCTCGATGGCGAGGAATTCCTCGGCACATGGGGGTTGTGCGATGAGTTCGGGCTATACGGCCGCGGTGTACTCGGGTACGAGGTTGCGACCGAGGGCGAGCTGTTCGTGAAGATCGGCGTGGGTGCACTGGTGCGAAACACGGCCGCACCCTATCACTTCGCGCATCCCTATCCGCTGCACACCTCTTTTCCAGTGGTGGTTGAGGCGAGCGAGACCCAGCTGACCGTGCGCCAGGACTCCGCGCCCAAGCTTCCACATCGATACAGCTACCGCAAGACCTACACGATCGAAACCGGCGACAGGCTGACCATTCACTATGAGCTGCACAATTCCGGCGACGTCGAGTGGTCCTTCGAGCACTATAACCATCACTGGTTCCGACTCCAGGACAAGCAGGTCGGCCCTGCTTACCGCCTCACTACCGGCTTTTTACTCCCTGCTCCGGATGCGGAGACAAAGCTACTGGTCGAACCCACCTCGCTGGAGATGGCAACGCACCTGGACCCGGGGGGAGCTGCCTATTACGCCAGCAACCTGACCGACGTTCCGGCAGCCGATAACCGTTTTGAATTGTCGGTCGGCGGCGCAACCACGCTGCAATACCAGGGGTCGTTCGAGCCGACCCGCTTCGCCTTGTATGCGAGTGAAGATGGCTTCTGCCCCGAGGTGTTCAAGCGCGCTGTGCTGGCCCCTGGCGAAACAGCCACCTGGTCCGCCTCCTACCGTTTCATCCTCAATCGCGATTAGTCGCACGCTCGTACACGCGTACGTAGTCCACCAGCATCCGCTGGGGAAATATCTCATCATCGATGCCGCCGCCGGCCCTGCCCCACACTCCACCAACTGCGATATTCAAAATCAGGTGGAAGGGATGATCATAGGGCCATGATTCCCAACCGTCATTCTCATTGACGTAGGTGAAATACAACGTGTCATCCACGAAAACGTCGATCCTGTCTGGCGACCACTCAAGCGCGTAAACGTGCCATCGCTCATCCACCGCATCGAGCAGGATTCTTCCCTTGCGCTGTTCCCAGTTGATCCAGTAGTAAGCGCGATTGTGGACCGTGCCATGCACGTGACCCATCTCGTAACCAACATGTTCGAGGATGTCGATTTCCCCCGAATTCGGCCAGGCGTCGCACGTCTCGCTGCCTTGCCAGGTATCCCCTGCCTCGCAGGTCGTTGCATATCTGAAAGGATCGCTCGGCAGCATCCAGATCGCGGGCCAGGTACCTACGCCCCGCGGCAGCATCGCGCGCGCTTCGAAGCGTCCATACAGGAAATCACTCTTGCCATGCGTATGCACCCTGCCCGAGGTATACGCTGCATTCCCATGGTCTTCCTTGTGCGCCTCGATCACCAGGTGGCCATCTTCGACCCGCAGGTTCTTCGCGCGGGCGGTGTAGGCCTGGTCCTCGTCGTTGACCACACGCGCCGGCCAGACGTCGATATTCCACTTGTCCGGATCCGGTGCGCCTTCGTAATCAAACTCGTCGCTCCAGACCAGCTCCCACGAGTGTCCGGCTGGTTGCGGGGCGCGCACCACGAAAGCGCTCAGCACCGGCTGTCCCACTGAAGCCGCGAAGGTCACATTCAGTTCTCCGTCCGACACCCTGATTCCGGGGATCGTGACAGTCAGCGCTGATTCCACCTTGCCATCTCGTGTCCGCATCACATCCAGGTAGCGAACTACCGGCTCGCCCTCGACAATAACGTCGAACAGCCGTTCGCCGGCGCCAAGCTGTTCGTGCTCCGCAAAATGAAACGTCAGGTCGTAGGTTCCATCCTCAATGGGCTGCGCAATTTCTATGTTACCGACCCGAAATGACTGGTACAGGACCGGGTCCTGGGAGCCTTTCACCGTCTCGAGACGCCCCAACGAACCGCCGGTGACCGATGCAGGCTCCGCCTCGTACTGCGTTCCATCGCTCGCGAGGTAAGCCGGTCCACCAATATTGGTCGCCCAGTACGCGGACTCGTGGCCCGCCTGGGCCGTCACCAGGCTCACTGACAACACCAGGCTTGCCACGGCACAAAGCCCGTTCATGCGTTTCAATTTCATCTGTTCTGCCTCCCGCATGGTGCGCCGCGGTGAATCGCGTTCCTGGCGTCCAGGCAGCCATTTTTGCTGCACAGCACACCGGGAACGGCCGCCGGGCGGCGACCTTGCCATATTGCCAAGGCTGACAGCGCTGTCAACATTGTCTAGAATGACCTCGAGGAATGACGCTGTGATCCACGAGCCTGCATCTGCACCTCAATTGTGCTCAGGTTCCTAACCCTCTTGCGGCGGGCGAGGCCAAGTTGGACGCATATAGATTTTCGCACCATGCTGATCGCGAATCGCAGCTCGTGCGAGGTCAGTTTGTTGACCTCGCGGGCGAGCGCTATTACGTCATTCGCAACGTCGACAAGATGCCCCCCTTCTTCACCACACTCGTGTCGAGCGATGACCATTGGTTATTCGCGTCCTCGACCGGCGGACTGACCGCCGGACGCGTGTCGCCGCAGACCGCGTTATTTCCCTACGTCACGGTCGACAAGATTCACGAAAGCAGCTCCCACACCGGCAGCCGCACCCTGCTCCGCATCCGCGGCTCACATGGCTTTGAACTCTGGGAACCGTTTAATCGCGACCAGGTCGGCCGGGTTTCAGTCACCCGCAATATTTACAAGAATACCCTCGGCGACAAGCTTTGCTTCGAGGAAATCAACCACGAGCTGCGCCTTGCATTCCGACAGACCTGGATGACAAGCCAGGAATATGGCTTTGTGCGCCGGTGCGAGCTGGAAAACCTGGGCGCACGCACGCTCCATATCGAGTTGCTCGACGGCGTGCAGAATATATTGCCGGCCGGCACGCCCCTGTTCACGCAAACCAACGTCAGCAACCTGGTCGATGCCTACAAGTGGACAGAGCTGGACGAGGCCACCGGTCTCGGCATATTCACGCTGTATTCTGCAATCACCGATCGTGCGGAGCCAGCCGAATCCCTGAAAGCCACGACCGTCTTCTCCCTCGGCTTTGAAGATTCGACGCGACTGATTTCATCGACGCAGATAGATGCCTTCCGCGTCGGCAGCCCGCTGCATGCAGAGAATCATAAGCGCGGCATACGCGGCGCCTACCTGCTGGGCGCGGAACTCAAGCTGCCTCATGGCGCAGTGAAGCAATGGCACATCGTGGCCAACACCGAGCAAAGTCAGCAGCGCATCGTCGCGCTGCGCTCGGAGCTGAGCGATCCAGCCCAGCTTGAGAATGCAGTCGCGCTTTCGGTCGCGAGGGGATCGGATCGACTGGCCAGGATCCAGGCCAATGCTGACGCATTCCAGGCGACTGCCGAGGAACACGTCACCGTTCATCACTATGCCAACGTGCTGTTCAACTCGCTCCGCGGCGGTATATTTTTTGACCAGTACGCGGTGCTTTCAGCAGATTTTGTCCGCACCATCCGGAAATTCAATCGCGTGGTACACGAACGTAATCGCGCACTGCTCGATGGATTGCCGCCAAGGATCGGGTTTGAGGAACTCATCGCCAGGGTGCGCGAAACTGGAGATCAACAGTTGCTGCGCCTGGCCAGCGAGTACCTGCCGCTGACTTTCGGTCGGCGGCATGGCGATCCCAGCCGACCATGGAACCAATTCTCGATCCGGCTCAAGAATGAACAGGGCGAGCAGCTTCTGTCCTACGAGGGAAACTGGCGGGACATCTTCCAGAATTGGGAAGCCCTCGCCTTCAGTTTCCCCCTGTTCATCGAGAGCATGATCGCGAAATTCGTCAACGCTTCGACGATGGATGGCTACAACCCATATCGGATCACCAAGGAAGGGATCGACTGGGAAGTTGAGGAACCGGACGACCCCTGGAGCTACATTGGCTACTGGGGTGATCACCAGGTCATCTACCTGCAGAAGCTGCTCGAATTGTCGGGTCACTTCCATCCGGCGAGATTGCATGGATTGCTGCGCCAGCCAGTCTTTTCCTACGCTAATGTCCCCTACCGCATCAAGCGACTGGACGCGCTGCTCGCGGACCCGAAACACACCGTGATCTATGATGAGGCGCTTGCCGAGCGGATTGAACAGCGTGTCGCGCAGCATGGCACTGATGGAAAACTTGTGCTGGGCAGCGACGGGCAGGTCTACCAGGTCAATCTTCTCGAGAAGCTCCTCGTCCCTTTGCTGGCCAAGCTTGGCAACCTGGTGGTTGACGGAGGCATCTGGCTGAACACCCAGCGGCCTGAATGGAACGACGCCAACAATGCACTTGTCGGCCATGGGCTCTCGATGGTGACGTTGTGTTACATGCGCCGCTATGTGGTGTTCCTGGACGGGTTGCTGGCCGACGACAACGGGGAGATTTCGTTGTCCGCCGAGCTGCAACAATGGTTCGTGGAGACAGCCGCTGCACTGCGGAAACTGCGCAAAATACTCGGGAACGGTCGGGTAAGCCCGACAGCAAGGTACCATGCGTTACTGGAACTCGGACAGGCCGCGAGTCGTTATCGCGAACGGGTCTATGCGCAAGAAGGTTTTTCCGGAACCGCCAGCCAGGCGATACCCCCGATTCGCGGGATGCTGGCCGATGCGCTGGCGGCCATCGACCATAGCATCGCGAAAAATCGGCGGGATGACGGCCTGTTTCACGCATACAACCTGATGGATTTGCGCGAGGGCGCAGTCGAAATCCAGGAGCTCTACCCTATGCTGGAGGGACAAGTCGCCGTGCTGAGCTCTGGTGCGATCCCGCCGACTGAAGCGGCAACGGTAGTGGAAGCACTTTATGCCAGCGAGATATATCGCCCGGACCAGCAGAGTTTCATGCTGTACCCGGATCGCAAGCTGCCCTCGTTCCTTGAGAAAAATCGCGTCCCGGCCGGGCCAGTAGAATCACTGCCGCTGCTGCGCAAGATGCTTGCCGCGGGTGACGAGCGAATCATAGGGCGCGATGCAGAGGGCTGTTATCGCTTCAGTGCCGAGTTCCGGAACGCGAGTGACCTGCATCGGGAACTCGATACTCTCGCGGCAGAGTATGGCGACGAACTCGAGGGGGCCCGCCCGGCGCTCGCTTCGCTGTACGAGTCCGTCTTCAACCACAAGGCCTTCACCGGCCGCTCCGGCACCATGTTTGGCTTCGAAGGGCTTGGCTCGATTTATTGGCACATGGTCGCCAAGCTATTGCTCGCGGTCCAGGAAAACTTCTTCTCCGCACTCGACCAAGATGCAGATCCCGAGACCTGCCGCCGCCTCGGCGAGCTCTATTACAAGGTACGTGCGGGGATCGGCTTCAACAAGTCACCGCTGGAATACGGCGCGTTCCCGACCGATCCTTACTCCCACACGCCGGGCCATGCCGGCGCCCGGCAACCGGGCATGACCGGCCAGGTCAAGGAGGAAATCATCACGCGCTTCGGGGAACTCGGTGTGCGTGTTGCAAAAGGCGAAGTGCGATTCCAGCCCGCACTGCTGCGACCATCTGAATTCGTAACCGAACCCAGATCGTTTCGTTACCTGCATGTCGACGGCCAGTGGCAGGAAGTTCAGCTGCCGGCCGGGTCACTTGGCTTCACCTGGTGCCAGGTCCCGGTCATATACCGACTCGACGACGATGCCGAGCCATCGCTGTTGATCATTCGCAGCGATGGCGGTCAGCAGCACGTTCCTGGTCACGCCTTGCCAGCTCCCGAGCGCGCCGAGCTTTTCCGCCGCAGCGGCACACTTCGCAGGCTGGAACTCGTGTTCCCCAGGGACGCACTTTTCGTCGGACCAGCCGATTGAGGAACAAGGATGTCTAACCCTTACCGCAGGAAACTTTCACTGGCCGGCATCGATGCAACCGCGATGTCGCAGCAAGAACTCCAGGCCACGCTCCAGGGCCTGCTCGAAGACGGGATCCATGGCCTCTGCTTCAGTCCGTACTGCGAGGGCCAGGGGCCGGGGACAGCACTGGAAGAAGCCCAGATCAGTGAACGACTCGACATCGTACGGCCAACAGTCAAGTGGATCAGGACGTTCTCCTGCAAGGAAGGAAACGAGCTCACCCCGCGGCTTGCAACCGCCTGCGGACTGAAAACAATGGTTGGCGTCTGGCTCGACGAAGACCTGGAAAAAAACGAGATCGAGCTGGGCAATGGTATCGAGCTGGCCCGCGCGGGTCATGCCGATATCCTTGCTGTGGGTAACGAAGTCCTGCTCCGCGGCGAGCTTTCCGAGGATGCCCTGCTCGAGTACATCCAGCGGGCAAAACAAGCCGTTCCATCAGTCCCGGTGGGATACGTGGACGCTTATTTCAAGTTCGTGGATTACCCGAGGATCACCTCAGCCTGCGACGTTCTACTCGCGAATTGCTATCCCTTCTGGGAAGGTTGTCCTGCCGAGTATGCCCTGCCCTACATGAAGGACATGTACCGCCGTGTAATCCGCGTCGCCGACGGGAAGCCCGTAATCATCAGTGAAACTGGCTGGCCAAGTACCGGGGTTGCCTTTGGTGGGGCAATCCCCTCATTCCGGAATGCAATCAAGTATTTCATCGATACTTACCAGTGGGCAGCGCAGGAAGGCATCGATGTCTTCTATTTCTCGGCCTTCGACGAAGCCTGGAAAGTCGCCGACGAGGGCGATGTGGGTGCCTACTGGGGTCTGTGGGACAAGGACGGGCAGCCAAAATTTTTCTGAAGATGCAGCGCGAGATGCCTGCTGGGTGCACATGAAATTCGAACATGGCAACGCGATATGTTATTCGGGCTATCGACATGGCCAGAGCCCGATAGAGCGGATCTACCCCTCGGACGAGGAAGTCCGCGAGGATCTCACCCTCCTCGCCAAGAACTGGCGCTACCTTCGGCTGTATGACTGCGGCCCGCATGCGGAAATCGTGCTAAGGGTCATAGACCGCGACCAATTGCCTTTCCAGGTGATGCTGGGACTCGATTTGGCCGCCGAAGTGAGCAACCCGCATTGCCCATGGGGAGCCGATTTTAGTCAGGACACCCTGGTCGAAAACCGTCGCCACAACGGCAAAGAAGTCGAGCGCGCCATCGCGCTGGCCAACCGCTACCGAGACATCGTTTTCTCGGTCTCCGTGGGCAACGAGGCCAGCGTGGAATGGACCGATCACATGGTGCCGGTGGAGCGCTTGATCGCGCACACGCGGACACTCAAGGACAGGATCGCGCAGCCGGTCACATTCTGTGAGAACTACGTGCCATGGTCATACAAGCTCGAGCCGCTGGCGGCTGAGCTCGATTTCATCTCGGTGCATACCTACCCGGCATGGGAATACCGCACGATGGACGACGCCTTGGCGTACACGAAACAGAACTACGAGTCCGTCGTGCAGCATTACCCCGACAAGCCGGTCGTGATCACCGAGGCGGGCTGGACGACGGCGTCGAACGGACGCGGCATCGAGCCATGGAACGCGTCCGAGGAATTGCAACGGTATTATTACGAGCAACTCATGGATTGGACGAACCGCGAAAAAATCATGACTTTCGTGTTCGAGGCTTTCGATGAACCCTGGAAAGGTTCCCCCGATCCGCAGGAACCCGAGAAACACTGGGGGCTCTTCACGGTCGAGCGCAAGCCCAAACTGGCCATGCAGGACGTATATTCTTCGCTGGCCGCGGGTTACGATGAGTAAACGTCCAGGTCCTTATTGACATGTCCAAAGCCACGATCGATGACGTTGCCAAGCTCGCTGGCGTTTCCCCGAAGACAGTGTCCCGGGTGGTCAACCGTGAACCCAACGTGCGACCTGCCACGAGCGCGAAGGTGGAAAAAGCGATCGCTGCGCTCGACTACCGTCCCAACCAGTTCGCACGCAACCTCGCCAGCCACCGGTCCCGACTGATCGGGCTCATATATGACGATCCCAGTGCCTACGAGATCCCAAGCTCGGGGTATGTGGCCCGGCTACAGAATGGCGCCCTGCGCGCCTGTAAATCGGCCAACTACGAGTTACTCATCCATCCGTGCCGCTATTCGAGCAAGAGCGTCGTAGCTGAGCTCATCGAGCTGGTCACGCACGTCAAGCCCGCAGGCATCATTCTTGCGGCACCGCTGTCCAATGTCGCCAAGATCGTTGGCGCAATCGAGACTGGCGGGGCCCCGCTGGTCAAGCTCTCACCAGGCACCGATAACGGCAAACATCTTTCGGTTGCGACAAACGACCGTGAGTTATGCGCCGAAATGACCCGTTACCTGGCGTCGCTGGGACACCGCCGGATCGGGTTCATCAGGGGCCATCGGCAACACAAGGCCGTCGGTAACCGCTACCTGGGCTATCGCGACGGACTCCGAAGTAATGGCATTCGTCTCATCGATGAACTTGTAGCCCAAGGCGACAATTCGACCGGCAGCGGCGAGGTCTGCGCTAATCAGCTTCTGGACCTGAAGCGGCCGCCCACAGCCATCTTTGCTGCGAACGATGATATGGCTGCCGGTGTCATGCGTGTCGCCGCCAAACGCGGCATCAGTATTCCCCGCGACTTGTCAGTTGCGGGCTGTGACGACCTGTCACTGGCCAGGCAGATACATCCCACCCTGACCACCATCAGGCAGCCACTCGCGGCCATGGCGGAACGCGCTGCCCGGGCGCTTATAGAGTGCTCCAAGCGCGAGGTTCCCAGGCGGGGTACCGAGATCGTACCCGGGACCGTCGAGATTCGCGAGTCCACCGGCCCGGCACCCGCCTGAACCTTACCGGCGGGTGCCCCTCGGCCTTTGGGTGAACTCCGCTAAACGAAGCCGGTTTGCCCCGGCTTTACCGTCAACCCCGATTGACAAAGACCAGCCCATCATCGAAGTTGGGCGGCGTTGCGGGACGGTAGGTATAACCCCATTCTCCGAGCAAGGACAAAACGTTGACAGGATCGCCGGGGACGAGCCGCCGGAATCCCGTTGCATCCGTGCGATACAAGTCGTCAGCAACGCGCTCGTTCAATGTCGCCGGGAAGGCAACCCCACTGGGTAACTGGAAAAAAGTAACCGATCCGAAGAAGTTGTCCAGCAACGCACGATAGGCGCGCAAGGCCTGGTCGCGAATGAGGGGATCGCTGTTGGCGTCGTAGAGTTCGTGCAAAGCCCTGGCGGTATACCACTGGTTTTCGCCCGACGGCCTTCTCGCGAGTGCCGTGGCCCAGAGGTAGAATCGCGCCTTCGCCCCTTCTGGCCCGGGCGGAATGTTGTTCGCAAGATCGAACTTGCTCGGCCCATCGGGATTGTTGACGTCAAACTCGGGCGTAGCGACGAAAGCAAAGGGGTTTTCCGGGTCCTCCAAAACACAGGTCTCGGCAGCGATCCCGACGTCTGCGCAACCAAGGTTCAGCAGTGTGTCGGTCGGTAGAAGGATCTGGTTTATCACCTGGCCGTCACTGCTGGAGCGCCCATCACAGCCCGATACGGCCAGGAGAGACAGCGCCAGCAGGACAACCGCCTGGCCGGGAAGCCGGAGCGCACGAGCCATTCGATTAGATTGCTTGGTCATGATCTGGATTTCCTCGTGAACAGTGCTCGACGGCTAGAACCGGTAGCTGAGATAGAACTGGGTCTGGACCAGGTAATCGTTGGCACCGTCCTGCCACTCGCCCCCGGGAGAGTCCTCATCGAGCGAGCGATAAATCGTGCGCAGCCCGACCTGGGTTGAGCGAAGCCAGTCGCGCCGATGGTCCATCAGGTACCTGTAGTCCACCATGACCTGCTCCGGGTAAGTCACGTTGAACTGCCGGTGAAAGTCATACGGTCCCCAGGAATCTTTCTTGAAATGTGCTGAGATGATATGCCGATTGCGCAGCACCACCTTGCCTTCCACCTCGTAGAATTCACGCGTGCCGCGCTCCGGGTTACCGGTCGACTGGTCCTTGCCGACCAGCAAGTTGGCGATGTACCTGGCCCGGCCGGAGGGGTTGAATACCATGCGGCTGGATGCAGTCCACACATCTTCCGCGGGCAAGCCGGCCCCGAAAGGTACGTTCTGGCCAGATGGCTCGAAGAAAAACAGATGCGCGTCCGTGAACGTCGGATACCGCGTGAAGTTCAGCCCGACGTTGTACGCGAACCGCGCGTCTTCCCGCCAGTCATTATCCCATGCGTAGAAAGGCGTGCCGCCGGTGGGATCATAGGTCAGGAATACCTCGGCAGAACGCGCCTCACGGTTGCCGAGCACCGCAAAGGGGTCAGTCTCCCGATTCCGCGGCTGCAACCCGGGTTGCAGCACTCCACCGGCACCAATATCGGCTTCGATGTTCTTATTCGCATCTACCAGGTTCGTCCGGTAAAGCACGCGGGGGAACAGCAGGTAGTCGCCGAAATTGATCATCATTCCGGCTTCGTATTCGTTCTTGTTACCTAAGGAAGAGTACGGTAAGCGGGTGCCAAACTCTCTCAGTCCATCCCCACCATCGGCCACCAGGCCGCCAAGCTCGAACGCGACGTACGAGCGGGTGTTGAAGAGATCGAAGGTCAACCTGCCCTTAACACCGAGTGTATCCTTGAACTCGATTTCGTCGAGAAAGATGTCGCCCTGGCTCGACAAGCGGTTGAAGTTGTCACCGATTTTCTCGGTCGCCGACACGATACCGCCGAGTTCCAGGATCATGTTATTGGCGAAAGTGCGCGTGGCGTACAGCGTCGTTTGCCGACTCTGTCTCTCTGTCGCGGACGTTGCAGTCGCCGAGTCGCTAAGTCGTGCCAGGTCCTCTGAGTGGATGAAGGTGTAATCGAAGCCACCGAGATTGAAGTCGTACTTGACCACGACCTTGGGATTCGCTCCCCAGTACACCTCCGGACCGAACAGGAGTGTCAGCCCGTCCAGCGAGCCCTTCCCCACCATCTCGACGCCGCTGGGGGCCTTGGCATTCCAGATATCCATGCCGTAGATATCGGTAGTCTCGCGAATGAGGCCGTAGAAATCGCCTTCATATTTCCAGTGGTAGCGCGGCGTATGATAGAAGGCCTCGATATCAAATACGTCACCGCGATAGTTAGCGCGGAAGTCATAAATCTCGACGCGCTCCCGGTCCTCGAGGGTCACCGGAATCTGCTCACCGTTGGAATCCACGATGAGTTCAACTGGCAGGCCTCTTCGTCCGTACTGGATGCGCAAGGGTTCCGTATCGGCCACGTTGCCGAGAATGTTCAGGCTGAACTCGCCTTCTATACGGTCGGTCGGCTCGAACGCAAAATCAAGGAACACCATCTGGCCGTCGGAAAATTCGAGTCCGTCCTTGCCGGACTCCTTGATATCTTTTTGCTCGCCCTTGAGCACCATCTCCAGGCGCAGTTCGCCACCAGTGAAGCGCAGTGTCTTCCGCTGCTCCTCCGTCACATCGGACAGGCGGCGCACCTCCGCGCGCAACTCGAGTCGATCCATGTCGATGTTGTCGAACGCCGTTTCGATGGCGACTTTCTTGTATTGGTACGGGTCGATTCGCCAGATCTGCGAAAGGACATCGTAAGCCATGCGTGGCCTGGCCTCATACACCCCGTTTCGGTTCGGCGTACCCAGCGCGGCGATGCCAAACCATTCTTCGTTCATGTTCGACGCGTCGGGCATCCAATCGAACTGGTAGGCCTCATTCGACCACGAGGCGTTGGTATCGTGGACGTCCAGGTTCTCTTCCTGGAGATACTTCCACCACTCGTCGCGCCACTCAAAGACATAGCCGCCGATCGAGTTGCCTTCCTCGCCATTTCCCCAGGCCTTCTGATACATCTCGTGCCACTGCGCTTTCAGGTAAGTTGCCTGGGCAAGCTGGTCTTCGCGCATTTCTCTTGCATTGTAGGCATCGCTGCCGAATTCAAAGAACACGACAGGGAGATCAAGCTTAGCGTCGACGTCACGCCACAGGTACGTAAAACCTTTACCCCGATAGACGTTACTGCCGAGGATATCCAACTCCGGAACGAGTTCCGCGATCAGGTCAATGTACTGGATGTCACCGTTGACGATCGAGAACGGGTGATTCGGCGCGATCTTTTTGCCTTCGGCAATGACCTCGTTGAATAGCGAGTAGAGGTACCTGGCCTTGGCCGCCTGCTGCTCACCCACCGGCAAGTCTTCGATCTCGAAACTGGACCATTCAAGCCCGTAGTTACTCTCGTTGCCGAGGGCAAACATCAACACACCCGGGACATCTTTGTATTGGTCGATGATGGAGAGCGTGTCGGCCTTGAGGACTGCTCGGGTCACCGGATCCGAGTAATCGGTAAACGGCCGCCAGCGGCCACTGACGGTGTATCCGTATCTGCCCATCAAGGGGTTGATAACCGTCCTGATGCCATAGGTCTCGTAAATATAGGTGATCCATTTCGGCGGGATCATCATGAAGGTGCGGATGCTGTTGACGCCCGCGGCCTGCAGGAGACTGAAGTCGTAATCGATGACCGCCTTGACCAACGCTTCGTCTTCACGCCAGAGGTTGTAATTGTAGTTCTCGCCTCTAGGTGTATAGCTCCACACTACACCCTTGATGTAGTAGTCCTCACCATTGACGAGCAGGCGCCAGCCGTTCTCGTCCTTGTGCGTCGTTATCCGATCCGCCGCATGCGCCGCACCGGCAAAGGCGCCGCAGACGATGAACGTAAATACCAGCAGTGCGCGGAGCTTGCTGACCAGAACTGAGAAGCTTGAATGCGTCATAGTGACCACTCGTTTCATTATTAGGAGTGAATACTCAGGTGCCATCGGTGAGGCGCACGTTATCGAAGAAGATGATCCGGTCGCTGTCGCGG
>JBLRWC010000038.1:0-23412 GCA_047921455.1 Gammaproteobacteria bacterium | reverse complement strand
ATGCACCGCGCCGGCCAAGGCGCTAATATCCGGGAATTCGGATCGACCTTTTCGGAGATACCGCGATGCTTAAGTACTGTTGTTACGCCGTGTCGCTGGCGTTGCTGCTGGGCCTTGGCGGCGCCGCACAGGCCAGGGGGCCGGATGCGGGCGCATGGGTCCTGTCAGGCCACGTGGGCAGCGTCGAGGTGGATCGCCTGGTGCGCGATAAAGGGGCCTGGTGGGCCGAGGTAGATGACCGCAGGCCGGCGTTCGGGCTGGCGCTCAGCCACGAGCCCCTGTCGATGTTCGGCATGCGCCTGCTGTATGAACGCGCGCAGGGCGTCCGCAGCACCAACCGTTGCCCTGACAATGGCACCTGTCCGGCGATCCTCATCCGCGAGGAAGTCGACCTGGAGGCCTGGCAGTTCGTGCTGGTGCCGCGGCTCCAGCTGGGGCGCAACATCTCGCTGTTCGGTACGCTGGGGGCGCTCTACTGGGAGCTGAACAGCGATGACCTGTTGCCGGGCGATTCGGGCACCGACTTCGTCTACGGCGCGGGGCTTACCTGGCTGGGTGCGCGCGACATCGAGATCGGCCTGGAATTCCAGGCGGCAGATGTCGATTACCGCGTGCTGCGCCTGAACCTCGGCCTGCGGTTCTAGGCCTGATCGAAATGCATGCTCGAGTCGCCGCGGATTCCGCTAGACTTGAGCCTCGCGTGGGAGCCAAACCATGAAATTTGCATTGCTGGTCGCCATCGTCTCCGAGGACCTGGAAGAGAAGGCTATCGATACAGCCAAGGAAGCGGGGGCCGCAGGCATGACGATCGTGCCCGCACGCGGCATCGGCTCGGAAGGCCGCAAGACCTTTTTCGGGCTCACCTACCAGGGTGCACAAACGCTGTTAGTGTGCGTCCTGGAGCGCACGCTGTCGCTCGAGGTGATGAAGGCGCTGACGGAACGACTGGAGCTCAAAAAGCACTCCAAGGGCATCGTGTTCACCATCCCGCTGGAACACCTGGCGGGCATCGATACCCGGCAGATCGAGAGTTTCGTCGAACACATTCGCGAGGATATCTGAACATGCTCGTCAAGGACCTGATGAAGACCGACGTGGTGAGCATCTCCCCGCTGGCCACCTTGCGCGAGGCGATCACAAAAATGGGCGCCAACAAGGTGAAATCACTCATCGTGGAACGCCGCGACCAGCATGACGCCTATGGGCTCATCAGTTACACGACCATCCTGCGTACCATCGTGGCCGAGGAAGGCGATATCGACCTCATCAACGTCTTCGATGTCTGCAGCAAGCCAGCCATTTCGGTACCACCGAACATGAAGGTCAAGTACGTGGCCCGACTCATGGCCAAGCATCGGCTGGCACGGCTGATCGTGCTCGACGGCGACACGCTCGCGGGCATCATCACCATGAATGACATCGTCGGCGACGTCCTGGCGATGGCTGAACGCCAGCATGTCGATGACCGGGCGGTCTGAGCTGCAAGCACGAGCGTCCGACGTTCACTCCATGCCCTTGAGTACCATGTCTTCATAACGGATGGTGCCGATGACCCGGCGCTCCGCCATGACGGGCGCAATCGAGATGCCAAACTTCTCGAAGAGACGCACACAATAGCGAATATCCATCTCGGGCGGCACCGACAACACCGGCTTGGTCATGATCTCGTAAACGTTCACGCGCTCGGGCGGACGGTCGCGGCCAAGCACCTTTTTGGCAATGTCCGACAACAGGACGATGCCATACTCGTCATCCTCGTTGCGCCGATCGACGATCAGCGCCTTGCTGCCACTTTGCCGGATCTGCCGAAGGGCGTCGGCGACAGTGGTGAAACCGTCGACGACCTCAAATTTTGAACGCATTACATCACCCACGCGGACAATGTCGCGGCCACGGTTGCCGCTGTTTTCTGAGTTCATATTCATGCTCACGTATCGATATCTTTGCTTGATTCCAGGATGGACTGCACCTGGTGCGCCACGCCGACTGCGTCCTCGACGTCCAGCTGAAATGCGATGCCGGTGCCCGGCGAGGTGTCGAACTCGCCGACGCTGCTGATCGTGTCGAGTATTTGCCGGCACAACCGCGCCTCGACAAGCAAGAGCAATACGTCGCGCTGGGTCTCCAGCGACAGCCCGAAGAAAGTCTTCTTGACGTCGAGGCCCTCGCCGCGCGCGTGGTTGATCACCGTGGCGCCGGTAGCGCCGGCCGCCCGCGCGGCCTCGAGTACCGCGTCGGTCTTGTGATCGTCAGTCAGCGCGATGATCAACTTGAAATGCATGGCTGTTACCTATGTGTCTCGCGTGCGCCGGCGGGCCGCCAGCAGCTCCCGGGCGCGGGCGAGCTGCGCATACGCCAAAACCGAAATGATGGGGAATAGCACCGCGAAGGCAATCAAGCCGAAACCATCCAGCATCGGGCTTCGGCCGGGGATGCTCGAGGCCAGGCCGAGTCCCAGGGCGGCGACCAGCGGCACTGTCACAGTGGACGTTGAAACCCCGCCCGAATCGTAGGCGATGGGGATCATCTGCTGCGGGGCGAAATAAGTCTGGACGATCACCACTGCGTATGCGGCGATGATGAAGTGATGCAGCTCGCCACCGCTGATGATGCGGTAGGAACCCAGCATGATGCCAACGCCGACGCCAATGGCAATGGCAATTCGCAGGCCGTTGGCGTGGATGACGCCGCCAGAAACTTCGTTGGCCTTGAGCGCTACTGCAATGACTGCCGGCTCGACCAGCACCGCGCTGAAGCCGATGGCCAGCGCAAAAACGTAGACCCAATAGTAGTTCGTCCAGTGATGGTTGATGGCCTCCGCTGCCGCATCTGCGCCGTACACGAATTCGACCTGGGTGAGCTGAATCGCCATGGAGCGCCCTAGCGGGAACAGCGCCAGGTCCAGCCCGACAAGGAAAAAGGCAAGACCGAGAATCACACAGGAGAAGCCGATGATGAAGCGGCGCAGATGCGGAATAGGCTTGCGTATCACGAAGAACTGGAAGCCGAAAATCACGGCCGCAATCGGCGCCACGTCCCTCAGCGTGTCGCCCAGTACCGCCAGTAGAATGCCAGCGAGCTCCATGTCAGAACATCATCCCGTAGATGAGCACGAAGATGATCGGCGTGAGCGAAGCGAAGGCGATCAGGCCGAAACCGTCGACGGCGGGGTTGCGACCCTTGATCGAGGAAGCCAGGCCGACGCCCAGGGCCGTGACCAGGGGCACCGTGATCGTCGAGGTCGTCACACCGCCTGAATCATAGGCAATGCCGATTATTTCGTCTGGCGCGAAACTGGTGATGACCATCGCCAATACGTAGCCGCCGATGACCAGGTAGTGCAGCGGCCAACCCTTCAGGATGCGAACTACCCCGAGCACGATCGCGGTACCGACAGCTAGTGCCACCACGACGCGCAGGCCCAGGGCGTAGGCAGCCTGCGCGGTATCCGTCGCCGGGATATCGCCCTCGCTCGCGGCCATCCTTGCCGCTTCATTGGCCACCGCGATGAGCGCCGGCTCGGCGATGGTGGTGGCAAAGCCGAGCGCGAAGGCGAAAGCGACCAGCCAGAACAGGCTGCCCTTGCGCGCGAAAGCATGCGCCATGGAATCGCCGATCGGAAACAGCCCCATCTCCAGGCCGTAAACAAACAGCGTGAGGCCGATCACGACCAGCGCCAACCCGATGACAATGCCCCCGACGTCGGCCATGGGCTGGCGCACCACCGCCAGCTGGAAGAAGCCAATCACCGCCAGGATGGGCAACAGGTCCCGGAAACTTCCCAGCAATGACTTCCCAAAACCATACATCGGGTCGGACCGCACCAATCCATTGATTTGTAGGGATCTTACTATGAAAAAAAGGCCCCAAAGGGCCCTTAGGTGACCGAATTCCCCGGTTTTTCGGGAACGTAAGCGTGGTCAGGTCCCGCAGAACGTGCGGTAAGCGGGGTCCGGCACCGGCGGCGGCGCCATGAACGCAGCCGCGCCCGGCTGACTCTCGTAAGGCCGGCGCAGCACCGCGAGCAAGCGCTCAAAAGGCGCCAGGTCATCCTCGCGCACCGCGGCTGACAGCGCTTCCTCGACCCGGTGGTTACGCGGGATCACCGCAGGATTCGCCCGCCGCATCGCCGCCGCCCGTTCCGCCGGTTCCTGCGGATCGCGCGCCAGCCGGGCTCGCCACTCCACCATCCAGTCACCGAGCGCCGCGGCCTCACCACCCACCGTCGGATCCTCGCCCCCCACCGCCGCGGCCTCGCACAGGTTGCGGAAGGTCAGGGTGAAGTCCAGGCTCCCGGCCTGCATACGATCGAGCAACGACTGGACCAGCTCGGCGTCACCTTCCGCCACACTGGCCAGGCCAAGCTTGGCCCGCATGCCGTCGAGCCAGTGCCGTTCAAAGCGCGCCGTGAAGCCCTCCACCACCGCCGTGGCTTGTTCGACCGCCGCCGCCGGCTCCGCGTCGATGAGCGGCAGCAGCGTCTCGGCCAGGCGCGCAAGGTTCCACAGCGCAATGCGCGGCTGGTTGGCGTAGGCGTAGCGCCCGCGCCGATCGATCGAGCTGAACACCGTTGCCGGATCGTAGGCGTCCATGAAGGCGCACGGCCCGTAATCGATCGTTTCACCCGACACAGCGGTGTTGTCGGTATTCATCACGCCATGGATAAAGCCGACCTGCAGCCAACGCGCCACCAGCGCCGCCTGTGCTTCGACCACGGCCTCGAGCAAGGCCAGGTACGGCGCATCGACCTCGACCAGCGCAGGATAATGTCGTGCGATGACGTGATCGGCCAGCCTGCGAACCGCCTCGACGTCGCCGCGCGCGGCGAAATACTGGAAGGTGCCGACGCGCACGTGGCTGGCGGCGACGCGCGTAACGACCCCGCCCGGCAGCGGCTCATCGCGCCAGACCGGTTCGCCCGTGGCCACCGCCGCCAGCGCCCGCGTGGTTGGTATGCCCAGCGCATGCATGGCTTCGCTGAGCAGGTATTCGCGCAATACCGGCCCGAGCGCGGCGCGCCCGTCGCCGCCGCGCGAAAACGGGGTCCGGCCGGAGCCCTTCAGCTGCACATCGCGGCGCCGGCCACGCGCGTCCACCACCTCGCCCAGCAACAACGCGCGACCGTCGCCGAGCTGCGGCACAAAATTGCCGAACTGGTGGCCGGCATAGGCCATGGCCAGCGGCGCCGCGCCCGCCGGCACGGTGTTGCCGGCAAACATCGCTGCCAGCTCCGCCGGGTCGCGCGCCGTCGTGTCCTGCATGCCCAGCTCTCGCGCCAGCGCATGGTTGAACGCCAACAGCCGCGGCTCTGCAACGGGCGTCGGCTCGAGCCGTGCGAACATGCGCCCGGGCAGGCGGGCGTAGCTGTTGTCAAAGTCAAACATTGAACCGACCCACGAGTGGCAAGTGATCCGAGGCCTGGCGGGCCAGCGAGCTGTCGTGCACGGCGACCCCCAACAGGCGATCGAGCGGCTTGACCCAGATTCGGTCCAGCGCGAAAACCGGCCAGCCGGAAGGATACGTGGCGGCCGCCGGGGTGTCGCCGAAGTGGGCGTGCAGGCGGCGCAGCGGGCGGCCCCACAGGAACCACTCGTTGAGATCACCCGCCAGTATCGTCGGATAGGGCCGCTCGCCTTCCAGCTGCGCGAGCAGCTGTTCGATCTGCCAGCGGCGCTCGGCTGGGCGCAGGCCGAGGTGCGTGGCGATGACGCGCAGTTGCAGCTCGCCCAGCGGCAGCACGACGTCCAGGGCACCGCGTGGTTCACGGCCCGGCACGCTCAAGTCGAGGCGTTGCACATCGGCCGGCGAGCGGCGCGTCAGCAACGCGTTGCCATAGGACCCGTCGCCCCGCAGCATGGTCGGCCCGGCCACCGGCGTCATCCCGGTCTGCTCGGCAAAAAAAGCCAGCACATCCAGCGCGCCGTGGCAGGACTGCACTTCCTGCAGCGCGACCACATCGGCATCGAGTTCCTGGATGACCGCGGCGATGCGCGCCGGGTCGCAGCGCCGGTCCCGGCCGACGCTGCTATGAATGTTGTAGGTCGCCAGCCTGAAGGCGGCGCAACCCGGCTGCGCGCGGCTCAACTCGTCTTCCCGTCCGCGGCTCGCCCGCGCAGCCAGCGGCGCAACACCACGACCCCTGCCACCATCAGCGCCAGCACCCCACCGAGCACCACGAAAGTCCATGGACCCGGATCGCGGATTGCGGCCAGCGCCCGGTCGATGAACAACACCATACCGACGATCACCGGCGCCAGCCCGACCACCGTGCCGAGCACGAAGTCACGCAGGCTGATGTGCGTGGCGCCGGCGACCAGGTTAATGATGGTAAAGGGCGCCACGGGCACGACGCGCACCGTCAAGATCGACAAAAATCCCCGCTGGCCCAGTTCCCGGCTGAGCCGGTCGAGCCGCGAACCGGCCAGGCGGCGCACCGTGGCGCGACCGAAGAACTGGCCGAGGGTGAAAGTGACCAGGGCGGCAAACAGGGAACCGCCAAAGGCATACGCCAACGCCAGCCAGGGACCAAACACCAGCGTTGTGGCCGCGATCATCAGGGTGATCGGCACCACGAGCAGGGAACCGACAAGATAGGCGCCGAGCACCAGCAGTGGCGCCCCCGGCAAGCGCTTGATGGCCTCGCCAATGCTGCCCAGTCGTTCCGGCGCCAGCCATTCGCCGAGCTCGGTCCACTGCCAGGCGACGGCCAGTCCCACGAGCAGCACAAGCAGGCCGGCGCCCACCAGGGCGCGCCAGGTCGTTGAGGCACGCGTTTCCCGGGACATCAACCTGGCCGCCAACCGCTCCGGCTCGATCGGTTGCTCCGGGTCAATAAACTCCTCGTCCGGCACCCACTCCTCCAGCTCCGCCGAAATCTCCGGCTCGAGCGGTTCGAGCCCGCGCTCGCCAGTGTTCAATTCCTTGATGGCCGCCAGCGTGGAACCGGCCTGTTGTTCGCACGCCGCGACCTTTTCGGCGCTGGTGCCCAGGTGCTCGCCGAGCAGCCGGTGCCGCAGGGCGCGGATGGCATCCCGCACGCGTTCTTCGCCGCGCGCCTCGATGGCGAGATTGCATTCCGTATCGAAGCCCATGGAGCGGTTGTTCATGTTCGCCGAGCCGATGGTGAGCAGCTCGTCATCGATGATCAGCAGCTTGGAATGCACATTCACGTAACTGTCGCCGAGGCCGGGCACACGCGGATAAAAAAACCCGTACCGCTGGTGGGCGTCCGCCTCGAGCAATCGCTGGTGCGAACGTGCGCGCAAGACCCCCATGGTGGACTCCTCGAGCCAGCCCTCCTCTCGCTCGCGACTGACCATCACGACCTCGGGCCCGGCGGGCTCCGCGAGCCGCGTCGCCAGGGCCTCAGCAATGCTCGACGCACTGAAGTACTGGTTCTCGAGATAAACCCGCTGTTCGGCCGCGCCGATCATGTCCAGCAACAGGCACTTGATCTCCATGGCGCCCGAGTAATCGTCGTACTCGGGCTCCGTGCGTGCGATCGCGACCTCAGCATCGGCAAGATCCACCGGCAGGGAATCCGGCCACGGGTCGCTGCGCTGCGCCGACTGGCTGGCGGAAATCTTCTTGCCGGTGGCGCGGCGCCAGCGCTCGCGCGCCAGCTCGCCCAACGCGGCCGCCGCAGCGCCGTCCACGGCAGCCTGGATATCGTGAAATGGCGTGCAGGGGTCGCCACTCGCGTCGCGCCGGCGTGGATCATCCGGTCGATGCTCGGGCGTATCCCAGCGGCAACTGGTCAGGTCGAGGCCGCCCACAAAAGCCAGGGCGTCATCGATGACGACGATCTTCTGGTGGTGCGAGCTGCCTACCGGGTGCGCGCCATCCAGTTCAAAACGAAACCGCCGGTGGGTGCGCAAGCCGAGCTTGTAGCCCGGCAGAAACTCCCGGTCCGGCGCATACAGCATGACGAAATCCCAGTTGAGCACGTAGACGTGCAACTGGCGCGTCTGCCGTGTCAACGCATCAAGGAAATCGCCAAGCGGTTCCGGCAAGCCGTCGTCCGCGCCTTCGGGGACGAGCTGCATGCGGCTGTCGATATCCCAGCCGAGAATGAAAATCGAGTGGCGTGCCCGCGCGGCGGCCGCGCGCACCGCGCGGAAATAGGCGTCGCCATCCACCAGGAACGCGATTCGGCCGGCCCGTTCCTGCCGCCAGCAATTGCGACCGGGAACGAATAGCGGGCTATGGGGGGATGCTTTTGTCATGCGCTTGGGCCGAGAATGCGCCCCCATGATAGCCCAACCCGCGCAAAATTCTCGCCGCAGCCGACGGCGATCCTTACCTGCCGATGGGGGCCTGAACTATTGCTCGCGCTTGCTGCGCTCTGCCCGTACCAGCGGGCCAAAATACAGCAGGCCAAAAGTCAGCCAGGCGACCATCAGCACGCTGCACACGCCGAGAATCGTCACTGGCCCGTAGGTGGCGATCAGGGCGACCGACATGCCGGTAAACAACCCGCCGCCAACCACCGGCTCGAACAACAGCTGCTTGTACCCGAAGCTGTCCAGTGCGCCCGAGCGATTCTCCGGATCCGCCATGCGCATGAGTAACAGGCCGCTGATGGTCATGCCCATGGACTGGCCGAAGTCGCCGATGCCGCGCTCGAACCAGTTATAAGGGATTACGCGCGGCGCGATCACCAGCACGCCGAACACGCACCAGGCTGTGCCGGCCAGCGCCAGTAACAGGAAGGGCGCCATATTGTCGCCAATCGCCTGCAGCGACAACGCGGCCAGCGCCGTGACGATGGTGAGATCCAGCGCAAAGCCGCCGGCGCGGGCGATGTAGCTGCGAACGACCAGGTGCATCAGTCCGAAGCGCATAATGAGCAGCTGGATCAGCAAGCCGCCGATCATGGCCAGCGGAAACAGCGGCACGTAGGTAAACAGTTCACCGTCCCAGGTGAGCCGCTCGATCAATTGCAATCCCTCGAGTATCAGCCAGCCGATGACGATCGCCAGGCCGATCAGGCCGAGTTGCACGGTCATGCCGTCGGTGGTCGAGCCTGCCATGCGTTTCTGCTTTTTGGCCTCCGCCTTGTCCGCTTTCGTCAGTTCGACCTCGTCCGCCGCCGGAGCCTGCTCGGAGGGATGGCTTTCGCCGGGTTCCAGGATTTCAATCTCGCCGCGGCGCACCGCCCAGTTGATCAGGATGGTGCCGATGATGACGCCGGTGACCAGGCCAATGGTCGCCAGGCCGAGTGCCAGGTCGGTACCTTCCGGAAAGCCTGCTGCCTCGAAAGCATCGGCCATGCCCGCAGCTGTGCCGTGCCCGCCCTCGAAACCGATCTCGATGAGCGCGCCGGCGATGGGATCGACGCCGAACACGGGACTGAGCACCAGGATCCCCAGCAGCAAGCCGACGACATACTGCCCCCAGGCAATCGTCTGGCCGAATACCACCTGGGGGCCGGCGCGCAGCCAGATGGCCCGCAGGCCGGGGATCTCCTTGCCGAGAAACAGCGAGGCGAACACGACGTTGATCAGCACGCCCGGCAGCATGCTCCAGGCGTCGAGTATGGCCGTCGGAAACAGCCCGCCCTCGGGGATGCCCGGCAACTCCAGCCAGGCCGCCAGCCGCCCGAGCACCTGCGGCCCCAGCAACAACCCGATGGCGCCGGCGATAATCGAGCTCGGCAGGAAGATGCGTTTCAGCAGCGCCGTGCGCCGCCGGATCGCCTCGCCGGCCAACAGCAGCAATAATGCGATGAGAACGGCAAGCAGCAGGTCCATGCCGGCTCACTCAGTCCTTGTTCGCCCGGCGGCCGGCCTGCGGCAACCCTGTATTACGGTTATCCAGCATGGTATGACAAGCTTTTCCTTTTCGTTATTGGCTTCCTTTACGCACAATATAGTTGGCCCCTGAAAGATGCTCCATGCGCTGATTTTTTCCGACGACACCGAGAGCGTCGTGCGGCTGTCGGACGTATTCCGCGAAACCGGCTTCGCGGTGCGGGTCGTGGCCACGCTCCGGGAAGCGCGCGCGGCCCTGCTGCATGAAACCCCGGACGTGGCGCTGGTGGACTACGACATCCTCGGCTCGGCGGGCGTCGCCTTCCTCGAGAGCAGCCAGCTGGGTCATGTCATCGAGCTGCTGCTGATGACCGCCGACCCGAAGCTGTCGAGTGCGGTGCGCGGCATGCAGATCGGCGCCTCGGATTATTTTTCCAAGCCCGCGGATACCGGACGGCTCCGCGTGGCACTGGAACGGATCGCAGCCCAGGGCCAGGACGCGCAGCAGGCCACGCCGCCCGGCCGCAGCCCGGCGAACGCCCTGCAATCCATGCACGGCAATTCGCAGTCCATGCAGCGCCTCGCCAGGGTGCTGCGCAAAGTCAGCCCGACGAATATGACGGTATTGCTATGCGGTGAAAGCGGCGTCGGCAAGGAACTGGCCGCGCAGGCCATTCACGAGTTGAGCGAGCGATCCGCCGGCCCGCTGGTGGCGGTGAATTGCGGCGCGATCAGCGCGGAAATCCTCGAGAGTGAATTGTTCGGCCACGAGAAAGGCAGCTTCACCGGCGCAGCCAGGCGTCACACCGGTTTCTTTGAACGCGCCTCGGGCGGCACGCTGTTTCTCGACGAGATCACCGAAATGTCACCTGCACTGCAGGTGAAGCTGCTCCGCGTGCTCGAGTCCGGGCAGCTGCGCCGGGTCGGCGGCGAAGACGAGATCGCGATCGACGTGCGCATCGTTGCGGCCACGAATCGCGACCCGGAGGAGGCCATGGAAGCCGGCGTGTTGCGCGAGGATCTCTACTATCGGCTGGCGCAATTCCCGATCCGCATCCCGCCGCTGCGCGAACGGCCCGAGGACATCGAGCTGCTCGCGGAGGTGTTCCGCGCCGAGCTGGATGACGCCAAGGGCGTGAAAAAAACGTTCGCCCCCGACACGCTCGAGGCCATCCGGCTGTATGGCTGGCCCGGCAATGTGCGTGAACTCAAGAACGCCGTCACGCGAGCCCACTTGCTGGCGGCGGAGCAGATCTCGCCGGACGACCTGCCCCACAAGGTGCTCGACGGTGGCCCGATCGACGGCGACTTCCTGCGCATCACGGTCGGCCAGCCGCTTGCCGAAGTGGAACGCCGCGCCATCCTCGCGACCGTCGAACATTTTGGCGGCGACAAGAAGACCGCCGCCAAGGCGCTCGGCGTCAGCCTGAAGACGCTCTATACCAAGCTGAAAAAATACCGCGCATAGCCCGCTTGTACTCGGCACGGTTCCTGCATGCCTTCCAGTAAGCAGGGCAAGGAACCGGAAATATGACCATACGCGCAAGCACGCTGCTCGGCGTTACGGTCGTCGATCGCCAGGGCCATCGGCTTGGCATAGTCAGCGACTTGCTTCTCGATCAGCAGCAAAACCCCAGCGTCTGCTATGCCCTGATCGATGTCGAGCAGACACCAGGAGAAAACGGCCGCACCGTGGCGGTGCCCTGGGGCGTGCTGCGCCCGGCCGACAGTGAGCGCCAGCTGGTCCTCGCCATCAGTCGCGAGGCGCTGCGCGGGCTGCGGCAACTGGATCCGCCCTAGCAGCACCAGCCATCGCGGAAAATTTTACCGCGCGAGTGGAAAAAATCTCTCCTCCGGCCGCGCCCGTGGGGCCCGAACCACGTCCGTCTCGCCACCCTCCCCCGTCTATCCCGCGTTTCGCCTGCGTTGGCATGACGATTGCAGGATGACTAGTAGAAATGCTGCCAATGGAAATGCTGAAGGAGAACTCCATGCTCACCAGGACCATGAACGACATGCATCGCATCCGCGTCATGGGCCTGCTGGCCGTGCTCGGGGCAGCGGCCCTCGTGCTGGCGCCCCGCGGCGTATCCGGCTACGAACCGCCGGAACGCGAAGGACAGCCGGCTGCGGACGAGGTGCTGGACCTCGATGCGGAAACGCCTCACGTCGTGAGCGATGCCCGCATCCACGCGGCGATCGAGACGCAGTTTGCGAAAAGTGACGAGCTCAGTGCGCTGGAGATCGATACCGACGTCAGGGATGGCAACGTGTTTCTCAGGGGCACGGTAGCAAGCGAGGCCCAGCGTGAACTGGCGAGCGAGTTTGCGACGTCGCCTGTCGGCGTCCGTGCCGTGGTCAACGAACTCGAGGTGCAGGACGACCACAGCGATGACAGGGATTCACACAATGAGGAAAAGGAGTAAAGCAATGACCGACCGAGACATCTATGAACTGTTTACCGGCGCGCTTGACGTGGTCAACCGTGCACTGAAAGAAAACCGTGATACGAAAATCATGGGGACCGTGATTTCAGCGTTCGACAAGTACCTCGATGGGCACAAGGCCGGCGTGGAGATCTACAAGGACGACCCCGGCAAACCGTTTGACTACTTCACGATCCGCTATCACAACAAGAAATTCGAGATCGATGCACGCGGCAAGTCCGAGCGCAAGACCGAGTGGAAGGTCTCGCAGGATTACCTGGAGTCGCTGGTGGACGACCCCCAGACGTACATCGACAATCCAGCCAGGCTGGATCTCGACTGGCTGAAGCACCGCCTGCCCGACGCCGCGTCGAGCATGCTCAGCAAGGCAAGCTGACCGGCGCCGGGTTGCTGTTAGCAGGCAGTGCGGACTTAGGCCTTAGCGGCGCGGGTCGTCGGCCGGATCGAGATACTCGATGGCCCACGGCCCCGTGCCGTGCAGCTGGATCACCGTCGGCTCATCCGTGAAGCCGAACATGGGTTCGCCGGGCGCCATGACGGCGAACCCGCCCGGCTCCAGGGCCATGGTACGAGCGCGATCGAGCGTGCGCCCGTGGCCGAAATGGAGCGTGCCCGACAACACGGTAACCCGCTCGTAGGCCGGGTGGATGTGCGGCGCGAGCACGTAGTCCGCCGGCAGCTTGAGGCGAAAAGTGAAGGGTTCCTGCTTGCCGAGATCTCCCTCCAGCAGTGCGAATTGCGCGCCGGCCGCCATGGATGCGATCGGGCCCCACTCGAGCTCAGACGCATTCACCATGATGTGTCCTTCGCCGTGGTATGGCATCTCCGACATGGCATAGGCTGCGGCACTGACCGCCAGCGCGGCCAGGGCTATTACCAGTTCATTTTTTTTCATACACGACTCCTCCGTTGGGTTTTCTCACGGGGTTCTCCCAACATAGAAGAATCACGGCATATTTCAACCGTGGGAGTCGTTGTCGGCCCGCCTCAGCGATTCAGCCACCAGGTGGAAAATTCCCGGAAATCGATCGCACCATTGTCGTCAACGTCGATGAGATCGAAGCCCATGTCCAGCTCTTCGGCCGGCGCATCGGCGCCGAGCGCTTCCATCAGGCGGCCGAACTCCAGCCGGTCGATGCGGCCGGTATTGTCGGCATCGAAGTAATCAAAGATTTCTCTGAGCTCGTCCAGGTCTTTCATTGCCGGCCTCCTATGCAGGGCTCACCCAAAGCCTAGCTGAATTCTGCCGGCCCTGGCGCCCTGCTATTTCGCCTCCTGCGGCAAGTGGGTGCCTGCCGCGGCGGGTTCGCCGATTTCCGCCTGTCCCGGCAGCACCGCTTCGGCATCCTTGAGTGTATCGAGGTGCATGAGGCGGCCGATCAGCGGCGAGATGGCGAGCATGGCGACACCCACGCCGACCGCAGTCCAGCCCACCGTCGAATAGACCTCGATGACACGCTCCGGCCCGGCCCCTTCCGCGCCGGTCGCCGCCGCGATCAGGCCGGCGGCAAAATTGCCGGTCGCCGAAGCGAAGAACCAGGTGCCCATGATCAGGCCGGCGAGGTGGCCTGGCGCCAGCCGGTTCATGGCCGACAAGCCCACCGGGGACAGGCAGAGCTCGCCGGTGGTGTGCAGCAGGTAAATCAGGAAGATGAATAACACCGGCGTCAGGCCGCCCGGGCCCGCGGCGACCGCGCCGACCACGAGCACCAGGAAGCCCGCGCCCAGCTGGATTACGCCGAGGCCGAACTTGGCCGGCGCGGAGGGTTCGAGGCCACGCTGCGCCAGCATGGTCCAAAGGATGGCGAACACCGGTCCCAGCAGCACAATGTAAATGGCATTGATGGACTGGAACATCGAGGCCGGCACGTCGAAGCCGAATATGACCCGGTCGACGGCACGGTCCGTAAACAGGTTGAGCGAGGAGCCCGCCTGTTCGAACAGCGCCCAGAACAGGATCGAACCGAAGATCAGGTACATGGCTGCAAAGATGCGGTCACGGTCATGCTTCGGCAACCGGAACACGGCCGTGTACAGCACATAGGCGACCAGCACGACGCCCGCGATCATCAGTAGACCGCCGACCAGCGACTGGTACTGGATCAGGAACCAGACCAGGCCGACGCCGGTGGCACTCATCAGGTACAGCCACCATTCGAAGCGCACGCCCATGACGCGCCGCGCCAGCCGCTCCGGGAACTGCGATTCGCCGCGCCCGAGCAGCAGCGGCTTGCCCCAGACAAACACCAGCAGGCCGAGCAGCATGCCGATGCCGGCCGCACCGAAACCGTAGGCCCAGCCGTACACCTGGCCAAGGTAGCCGGCCACCAGCGCACCAGCGGCCGCGCCCAGGTTGATGCCCATGTAGAAAATCGTGTAGGCGGGATCGCGCCGGATGTCGGTGCGCGAGTAGAGCTGTCCAACGATGACCGAAATATTGGCCTTGAGAAAACCCGAGCCGACGATGATGAACGACAGTGCCAGCCAGAAAATATTCAGTGCCGCGCTGTCCTGGCCGCCGTCGCCTTCGAAGGCCATCAGGAAGTGGCCGAAGGTCAGCAGCACGGCGCCGAAGAGGACGGCCTTGCGCTGGCCAAGGTAGCGGTCGGCCAGGTAGCCGCCGACCACTGGCGTGATGTACACCAGCGCCGTGTAGGCGCCGTAGATGACCGCCGCCTGGCTGTCGGAAAACAACCAGTGCTGCACCAGGTAGAAGATCAGCAGGCCGCGCATGCCGTAGTAGGAAAAACGTTCCCACATTTCGGCGAAGAACAGCACGAACAGGCCGCGCGGATGGCCGAGGAAGGTCGGGCCTTCCTCGGCGTGAGCTGGAGGGGTATTCATAGGTGATTAAGCTCCGGCACCGGGCGCGGCGCGCTTGGTGCGGCGCTTTCGCTTCGGCGGCAACAACGCGTTCTCGAGTTCGGTGACCGCATCGGCGGCGTACACGGCGATTTTCTGCATGCTCGGCACGGCGGTGTGACACCCGGTGAAGCCGAAGTTCATCAGTCCCGCGTAACTCTCGCAGGTGATGTTCAGCGCCTGGCCGTGGGTCACGATCGATACCGGGTAAACGGCGACGAGTTCGGCGCCGCGAAAATACAGCGGTTGCTCCGGGCCCGGCACGTTGGAAATGGTGACATTGAACATCGGCCGCGTGCGCCCGCCGACGCCGGTCAGCAGCGTCACGATGGTCGGCGCCATCAGCAGCACGGTGTACTGCATCATGGCTTTCTTCGGCAGGCTGCGGATATGGTCCTTGCCATGCTGCACCGAGGCCTTGATCGCTGCTAGCCGCGCGATCGGAGTGTCGACATCGGTCGCGAGCGTGGCGACGATGAAGCTGATAGCGTTGCCGCTGCCCTGGTCGTCGCTGGGCCGCACCGAGACCGGGATACCGGCGATCAGCGGCTTGTCGGGCAGGCTGTCGCGCTCAAGCAAATATTTGCGCAAGGCGCCGCCGCACACAGTCAACACGATGTCGTTGAGCGTGCATTGCCCGGCGACGGCCAGTGCGCGCAGCCGCTCCATCGGGAATTGCTGCGTGGCAAAGCGTCGCTTTTCGCGCACCCGGCCGTTCAGCATGGACCGCGGCGTATCGAACGGGATCGCCATGCCCTCCTCCGCAGCGCCGATGCGCCGGAGGATCTTGGCGAAGGCCGCCACCAGCTGCGGCAGGGTCCGCACCTGCGCGCTCAGCCCGCCGATCGCGGACGCCATGACGTTGGCCATGGTGGGTGCCGGTCCGGCCACCCGCTTCGCGCGGCGCCGGCGGGCGCCGCGGTACCGAGCCCGCTGTTGGCCCTCGCCCATGGCCCAGAATGGCGGCAACACCAGGCTCTCCTCGGGGTCGGTCGACATGGCCCGCTGCAGCAGCATCATGCCGCTGACGCCGTCGACCAGGGAGTGGTGAATCTTGATGAAAATCGCGAAGCGGTTGCCCTCGAGCCCCTCGATGATGGTGCATTCCCACGGCGGCCGGCTCAGGTCGAGGGGCGTGCTCTGCAGCAGCCCGATCAACTCGCCCAGCTCGCGCTCGCCGCCGGGCCACGGCAGCGCCGCGTGCCGCACGTGGTACTCGAGGTCGATCTCCTTGTCCTCGACCCAGCTGGGCAACGGATTCTTGGTAAACGGAAACCGCAGCCGACGGTTCCACGGCGGGCTGAAATCGAGGTGGTCGCGAAAATCCGCCATCATCTGCCGCAGGAAATCCTCCGGCGCATCATCCGGCAGCCGGAACTGCAGCAACCCGCCGACATGGTTCGGCGTGGCGCGGGACTCGGTGAAAACCCACGCCGTGTCGAGCGGGTTGAGCCGGGTGGTCACTTGGCCGCGGACTGCTTCGGAGGCGCCTTCCTGGCGGGCGCCTTCTTCACGCCGGCCTTCTTCGCGGGCGCCTTTTTCCTCGCCGGGGCTTTTTTCGCGCTTGCCTGCTTCGCGCTCGTCTTCCTGGCCGGCGCCTGCTTTGCCGCCGTGCCGCCCCGCCACGTCTTGCGCGCTTCCTTGGCCAGCGCTACGACTTTCGCGATGTCCTCGTCGGTATGCACGCCGTGCGTGCCCGAGATCGCGGCCAGCTTCATGCCGTGCCTGAGGCCCAGCTTGTAGATCTCCTTGACCTTCTCCCACTCCGTGTCACGGCCGATAGTGAACACTTCGAAGCGTCCCTCCAGCGCCAGCACGATCGTCTCCGCCAGGCAGGCGTAAATGACGTTGGGCGGCAGCCCGATGTAGCGCAAGCCCTTCACCGGCGTCGGCAACTCGATCTCGCCGGACTCGATCACCAGCACGTCGGGCCGCTTGGCGACCTCCTCGGGCGGCAGGTCCAGCGGGCGCGCCACGTCGGTAATGACGCAACCGGGCTTCACCTTGGTGATATCGAGAATTTTCTTGCCGGCGCCCGAGGTCGAGGTGACGACCATATCCATGTCGCCGAGCAGCTCGTCGTAGTTCGTCGAGCACACCACCTTCGCGTCCGGCGTGTCCTCGAGAATCGACGCCTTCAACCATTCGAGCTTGTTCATGTTGCGGCCGGCGATGACCACTTCGTCGAAGGCCATGGCCAGCAGCCGGGCGCTGACCGAGCCGATCGAGCCGGTCGCGCCGATCACCATGGTCTTGGCCATGACCCGCTTGTCCGAGGAACGCAGCTGCACCAGGCCCATGCGCCGCATGGCGTCGGCGGCCGCCCACAGCGCGCCCGAGGCGGAGTAGCTGTTGCCGGTGGTGATGGGAATGCGTGCGCGGCGCGCGACCGTTACGCCGGCGTCGCCGACCACCTTGGTGAACGCGCCCAGGCCCATCAGCTGCGCGCCGAGTTTCTCGGCCATGCGCGCCGCGGCCAGCAGGCGGCGGTAGGTGAACTCGGGGCTGCGCGCCAGCATTTCCTTGGGCGTGCCGCCGACCGTGATCAGCCAGCCCTCGGCCTCGGCGCCGGTCGGCGAGACGATGTTCTCCATCTTGCAATAGATCATCGGCGGCAGGTGCGCGGCAAACGACTCCACCCGGTTCATGACGAACTTCGGCGTCGCTTTGGGCACCGAAAAGCCCTTGCGGATGTATTCCTGGCTGAGCGGGTGGATGACGAAAGCGAAGCGCCGGATATTGCGGAACTTCCCGGTCGGGTGCAGCAGGCGCGGCGTGATGTCGAGCTCGTCGACGATTTCCAGCAAATCGTCGTCCGAGATCGACTGGTGCGCCTTGCGCAGCGTGGCGAGAATCATCGCCTCGATGACGTTGATGCCGACCACGTGGTCGAACAGCTGCGGCGACACGTCGATCACCAGGTTCGCCTCGCACTCCCGGAAGAAGGCGAACGCCTCCTCGTCCACCGCCGAGGTGATGACCGTCTTGCCGGCCAGGCTGCCGGGCCGGCCGACCGCCTTGAGCTCGGCGACGGTGCCGACCACGACATGGGCCTTGGCCACCTCGCGCATCATGAGCCGGCTCTTCAGGCCGGAGAGCGCGCCCTCGAGGATCTCGGCCGGCTTGCCGGACAACACCCAGTCGGAGCCCTTGGCATACAGCTCCAGCTGCCGCAGCGAGGTGAGCATTTTCGGCGCCCCGGTCTGCGCCAGCGCGTCCGCGAACCTCAGGTTCGGGGTGTACTCCGACAGCGCCACCGCCATGTCGTAGTTGCGCATGCCGGACAAAAACAGCACCAGGTTGTTGTTGAAGTAGTTGCCGAGGTGATCCTGCACGTAGCGCACGGCGCCCACCTGCAGCAGCCGGCGCAGCTTCGCGCCGGTGGTGACGGGCACGCGGGTCACGACTTTCAGGAGCCGCTGCGTCTCCTTGTTGGTCACCGTGTCCTGGCCGACGTGGTAGTGGTCGCCGACCTCGCCGAGACCGATCGCGTCCACCTTGTTCTGCTGGCGGCGCATCAGGTCCCAGGCCTTGTTGGTGTCGTCGTCAGCGCCCAGCCGCTTCACCTGGAAGTGGTGGCCGAGAAAATCCGTTTCGAACGTGAAATCACGCTTGGACGAGCCCAGCGTGATGGCGGCAACCTTCTTCATACTCATCAATCTCTCCCCCTGCACGGGACGCCCCGTCAGCCTTTTAACTTAGCCCGGGCCTTGGCCTGGCGACCGCCCTTGCGCGGCAGCACCTTGCGGATAATGTCCTCGCACTGCGCCCGGGTCATGTAGCGCGGCACGGGGTAGCCGGTATGCGCCTCGTGGCAGGCCGCCTTGGCCAGCGCCGGGATATCCGCCGCGCGCAATGCATCCAGCTGGGTGGGAATCCCGAGGTCACGATTCAGCTCGACCACCGCGTCCACGAAGCGGTGCGCCAGCACCCGGTCCGGCTCGTGCTCGGTACCCAGCCCGGCGCGCACGGCCAGCCGCGCCAGCCGATCGTGGATCGACGGCGCCGAAAACCGCAGCACGTGCGGCAGCATGATGGCGTTCGCCAGGCCATGCGGCGTGTGGTACTTGCCGCCGAACTGGTGCGCGATGGCGTGCACGTAGCCGACGTTGGCGCGCGTAAAGGCCATGCCCGCATAGGTCGAGGCCAGCGCCATCTTCTCGCGCGCCTCGAGATTGCCGCCGTCGCTGAACGCTGTGCGCAGGTTCTCGAAAATCAGGCTCACGGCCGTGAGCGCCAGGCCGTCCGTGTAGGGCGTCGCCCACTGGCCCACGAAGGACTCTACCGCGTGCGTAAGTGCATCCATGCCGGTGGCGGCCGTGATGTGCGGCGGCAGCCCGGTCATCAGCGTCGGGTCGAGCGCCGCCATGCGCGGCACGATGCGCGTGTCCACGATCACCAGCTTGGCCTGCCGCTCCGGGTCCGAGACCACCGCGGCCACCGTCACCTCCGAGCCCGTGCCGGCCGTAGTCGGCACCGCATACACCGGCACCGGCGCGCGCAGCCCTTTGAAGTAGCCGGCCAGCTGGCGCAGCGATTTCCTCGGGTTGGAGATCGACACCGCGATGGCCTTCGAAGCGTCCATCGAGGAACCGCCGCCGAACGCCACAATGGCGTCGCACTTGTGCTTGCGATAGAAGGCGATGCCGCGCTCGACCAGCGGAATGGGCGCGTCCGGGGTGATCTCGTCGAACACCACGTAGGCCACGCCGCCGGCGTCCAGGGCATCGGTCAGGCTCTTGAGCAGGCCCAGCTTGGCGATTATCGCGTCGGTGACGATGAGGATCTTCGCGTGGCCGAAACCCGCGATCGCCTGCCCCAGGCGGGCGCTGGAGCCCGGTCCGACAAGGAGAGCGGGCTGGGGCACGGGCAGGTAGCGGGTCACCATGCCCGCGCCCTTCATCACGGCCGAGAGCCCCCGGGCGCGCGTCGATTCCGGAATCAGGTCAAGGATCACGTGAAACCTCGTAACAGCAGGTTTGGCCAGACAGTATAAGGGGAAGACGGCCAGTTTTGCTGCCGCCGCCCGTGGACCCGTTCGCGCCCGGCGCCTGGCCCCGCCCCGCGGCTATTCACGCATCGCATAAAAGCAGCGCACGCAGGCCAGCACATCCGCCGCCGCATCGTGCGCCCCGGCAAAGGTCGTGCCGAACAGGTGCTGGTGCAACTCCTCGAGCTTCGGCCACTTGTAATCGCCATAGCGGCCCGGCAGCCGACACACGTTCACCGAGGAGAGCATGGTGCAGAAGGTCGGCAGGCCCGCCAGCACGCGCAGCAATTTCGGCGCCGGCGGCGTGCGACCGGCCCGCACGAGCTCGGCGAACAGCACGTTGCGGTCGAAATCCATGTTGTGCGCCACCAGCCGGAACGGGACATGCGTGGCGCAATCGGCGGCCAGCTCCTCCAGCACCTCGTCCAGCCGCCGGCCGCTGCGCAGCGCCATCTCGGTGCTGATGCCGTGCACCCGCTCGGCGCCCCACGGAATGGTGAAGCCGTCGGGCCGGATGATGGCGCTACGGTGCGCCACCACCTGGTCGGGCTCGCTCGCCAGCGCCCAGCTGATCGAGACGATGCGCGGCCAGACGTCCACCTCGCGGTAGGTCGCGCCGCGGCGGCTCGGCAAGCCGGTGGTTTCCACGTCGAAGAAAAGCTGCATCCTGTTCCCTGTGGCTGCCGCCGTGCGGCTCGATGGTACCGGACAATGACACCGGCGAGATAGCCGTGGAGATAGCCGCGGAGATAGCCGTCTGACTCGACTCGTAGCCGCTTGGCCGCTACCCTGTCGCGGCTCGGCCCGAAGGTGCCGGAGAGGGACGCACGAACGACCATGTACAAAAAAGAATCCGCATTCGGGCTGGCGACCGCGCCGGGCACACTGCACGGGACCCGCTCCAGGGTCGTGGCCTTGTTTGCCGACATGCGCGGCTTCTCCAACTGGAGCGAGACCCGGCCGCTGGACCACGTCGCCGCGCTGGTGAAAACCCAGTTCGAGCGCGTCAGCCAGGTCTGTGGCCGCCATGACCAGCCATTCCGCAAATTCATGGGCGACGGCTTCGTGCTGCTGTGGGAGCCCGCGGCCGACGACGACCTGCCGCGCTGCCTGGCGATCGCCCTGGACGCGGCCTTCGAACTGCACCACGATTACTCTCAGCAACTCGATGTGCATGGTGGCCCGGCGCCCGCCGGCTACGGCATCGGCATCTCCGTCGGCGAAGCGATCCGGATCCAGTTCGAGGGGCCCGCGGCAGACCGCGGCGAGGTCGATTTCGTCGGTTACCCGCTCAACTGCGCGGCCCGCATGCAAACTCTCGCCTGCGGCTACGGCACCGTGGTGTGCGCAACCACGGCCAGTATCCTGGTCGACGACCCGGAGCGCTTTTTACACACCGGCGCCACCAGGCTCTGCCGCAAACTGCTCCCGCCCGAGCCCGACATGCTCGCGCGCGCCGCCGTCACCAAGGGACTCAAGCCCACCGACCGGACCGGGTTCCGCCACCTTTCGTTCACCGACGGCCAGGACTGGGCCTGGCAAGCGACCGGGGTGCCGCAGTAAGCGATCGCCCGGCCATGCCCGCCGCCACGCCCACGTTCATCCTCGACGGCCACAACATCCTCTACGCCGCCCGGCCGGCCTTTTTCGAGCACCTGGTCGACGGCCACCCGGGCACAGCAGCACGCGAAGCGCTAGTGCAGCGGCTGCTGCTCGCCTTCACTGCGCCGGGCCCGGCCGTGTACCTGTACTTCGATGGCAGCGAACCGGCTGCCGAGGCGCGTTCGGAACGGCTGCAGGTGATCTATTCCGGCGGCGAGGGCGACCAGCGTGCCGACCGCGCCATCCTCAGGCAAGTATCAGCGCATGCGGTCGCGGGCGACGTCGCCGCCGTCGTCGTGGTGACGCGCGACATCAAGCTGGCGCGCCGGGCGCGCAAGCGCGGCGCGGGTGTCATGGAGCCGGGGGCGTTCCTGGCGATGCTAGAGCGCTAAGAGGGTGACGCGCTGCAAGCCAAGATGCTCCACGAACGGGTCGAAGTCCCGGTCCGAGTACAGAAGTGGCAGGCGTTCCTCGATACAGAATGTCGCGATCACCGCGTCGACCGTCTTGCGCACGGTGATGCCCTGCGCGCGCAGCGCCCGGTAATTCTGCGCCACCTTGATCGCGCGAGCCGCGCCCAGCATGTTGAACACCGCCAGGCTGCGTAGCATGTCCCGGGCTGCCCGGTAGTCCGAATCCTCGCGAAACCCCTGCAGCACTTCCGCGAGCACCAGGTCGCCCACCGCCACCGGCTCACGACCAAGGAGCCTGTCCAGCAGCCCTGTCTCCGCCGTCGCGACACCGTTGAAGTAGTCGATCCAGACGCTGGAGTCCACTAGGATCATCAATCGGTTCTCATGCGCTCGAGGTCGCCGGTCCACTTGAGCTTGCCCCTGAAACCGCGGATGCGTTCCTGCTGCTTCAGCTGGACGAGGGTCCGCAAGCCCATTTCGACAACCTCCCGCTTGCTCTTGGCGCCGGTGACCTTGAGCGCATCGGCCATCAACTGGTCGTCGATCACGATATTGGTTCTCATGGCCATGGTTCCTTATGTGTATATATTGTTAATAATATACACACAAGGCCGGAAAACCGGTGCTTTTGGCTGGTTATTAGCGCGCTCGGCCCGGCGGCTCAGCGGCTCAGCGGCTCAGCGGCTCAGCGTTGCGCCACCAGATCATGAACTCGTCGAAGTCGATTCCGCCCGTGTCGTCTGCGTCGATGCTGTCGAAGCCCACGTCGAGCTCCTCGTCCGGCATGTCGGCACACAGCGCGTCCATGAGGCGTTTGAACTCGCCGCGGTCGATGCGACCGTCGTCGTCGCCATCGAAGGTTCACCCGGGCGTTGGAATCAAGGCATTACAGGATGCGCGCCGGCGGGCTCGTGGGGTGAGCCATCGGGGCTAAGGCGGAAACCCCACCCCCCTCGACTCGGCCATCAGCTGGTTCCAGTCGTCCGGCGGAAAGCCCCTCTCAAGCATTCTGCGAAAGACGCTGTACGCATCATTGCTTTGCCCGTAGGCGCGCAAAGTCGTGTCGTCGTTCACCCATGCGTACACGATGATCCTGGCCTTGGCGTGGTAGCGAAAAAACAAGCGATATCGCTGGTAGAACCGGGCCCGGAACCAATGCTTGTGGTGGTCGCCCAGCGATTTGCCCTGCCGGCATTCCGGGCGTGCCGGGTCTTGGGGAATAATCTCGAAGGCCAGCCGGGCAATCGCCGCAAGCCGCCGGGACGCATTTTTCCTGGTAAATCCCTCGGGATCTTTTCGCCTGAGTGCTTCGACCTGTCGGGTCAGCGTCTCGAGTTGGTCAAGAA
>JBLRWC010000037.1:0-24712 GCA_047921455.1 Gammaproteobacteria bacterium | reverse complement strand
GACATGGGAAGATTCTACCCGGACCGGGCCGGATAGGGGACAGGCAGCGGGCCGAACCAGCCACGCGTCAAAGTGCACTTCGTGGTGTTGACCTTCGATCAGATCGAGGAGCGTGCAGTCCGCGAGCCCCAGGGATGGCGAGCAGCGACCTGGCGCAAGGCCGGTCCGAACTCGCGCTCGTGCTGCAGGAGCTGGGGATCCATCACTTCCCGTCGAGGAAAGCGATCAGGTGGCCGCTTATCTCTGCGGGCTTTTCCTCCATCAGCCAATGTCCGGCGTCCTCGATCCAGACGAGCTTGGCCCCTGGAATCGTCTCCTGGAGCTTGCTGGCGTAGGCCGGTTTCTGAAACACGTCGTTCTCTGCCCAGATGACGAGCGTGTCATTGGCAAGATGCTTGAGCTCGCCGGCGATCGCCTGGGTGTACTCCGGATTCAAGCGCCGAAAATTGCGGAACAAAGCTTTCTTGCCGTCCTCGGTCGACCAGGGCGACAGATAAAGGTCGATGACATCGTCCGTCATGGCCGCCTTGTGGTGAACGCCTTGCGGCATGAACTCACGCATCATCTCCAGGAATGCGTCCAGGCTCATGTCTTTCTCGGCATCAGGTTTCTGCAGCGGGAAAAACTCCGGAATCGGCCAGGAATCAAAACAGACCGTATCGATCAAAACCAGCTTTCGGACTCGGTCCGCGTAATTGACTGCCATAAGCTGTGCGACCCCGCCGCCGATATCATGTGCCACGATATCCGCGGATTGCATGCCGAGCTTATCCATGAACTTTACGATCACACGGCTCTGCGCCTCGATCGAGACGTTCGCGTCCACGGGTTTATCGGATTTGCCGTAATTCAGCATGTCAGGCGCAAACACCCGGTGTGTTTTGGCCAGCTCCGGCATCACCTTCCGCCACAACAGATTCGACGTCGGGATGCCATGAATCAGGACGACCGGACTACCCTCGCCCTGTTCGGTGTAAGCGATTCGGTGACCATCGATCTGAACAGATTGATCCCTGGACTGGTTCATTTGGTGTTTCCTGGATTGTCTCGTTTACCGTTGCCCGGATTTATCGAGGGCTGCAGCTTGCTCATCGGCTTTTGCATTCCGGACATGCGGCCGTTTCCAGACTCGGCTATCAGCAGGCCGCGACGGCGATACTGGCGGCCTTGAACTCGTCGAGCATCTCGTTGAGGGTATCCAGGTAGGTCTTGCAGAGCGGGCAATGCTTGCCTCGATAGACCATCAGGGCTCGCCAGCCCGACCCATCCGCAGGGACGACGCGGTCACCCGAAACGGCATTCCACCCGATCGCCGGAAACTTCTTGCCGGCGGCCATTTTTCTCGTGTCCATCATTGCACCTGGTTGATTGGCAGTCAGGCGCGTGCCGAGGTGGCGCCAGGTGCGCCCGAATGCAGTTTGCCGTAGACCCATCCAAGCACTGCTCCGAAGATCACGTGAAGCACGAGGGTCATCATCGGCGCCATCAGGCCCATGTTCATTCCGAACAGGCCAGCCCCGACCATGGGCATCACCATGACCATCATCAGCAACCAGCCGGCAAAACCGACGATTACGCCGTGTACGGTTGGGCTGTTGCCGGGCAAGTGCTCATTCAGGAACGCCATCGCAAGGCCGTATCCGACGACACCGATCATGAAGTGGACGGCCCAGCCGAGCATCGGCGAATCGGGCGAGCCCATCATGCCCGCGATCATCGTTGGCAGGTCCAGTTCAGGCATGACGCCCATGATCGCCTTTATCACCATGAGCCCAGACAACACTATCGTCGCGGCTAAGCCGGCTAGCAGTCCATTTCCAGCGCTTGACATACATGACTCCTGCAAATTCGAGGCCGGGCCCGACCTTAGATCATCGATACAGTGCGTACTGTTCGCTGGCCCACATAGGCGTCGAAGCAGATTGTTGGCTTGCAGCTTAATAACCATTTGCCCAAGGGCGCCCCAGGGCCGCCCCAGGGCCGACCCCGGAAACCTCTCTGTCTCGTAGAAACGAGCACACCCTCGCTTCAAGCCTGGATGCCGCCAGCATCACACTGCCTGATGCTTGGCAGAATTCAGATCCCGCTTTCCGATATCTGCAAAAAATCAGCCCCCCGGAGAGGATCTCTGCGAACAGAGGTCTCCGAGGGGCTGATCTGGGTCTATCCCGCCTTTTGCCCACACCTACATCGTTAGGGGCACTCCCACACGCTTATCGCGTCAGCCGCACTTCGAGTCGCCGCAATTCAGGCAGGTCATGCACCCGTCCATCATCACCACCGCGGTGGTGTTGCACTTGGCGCACAACTGGGCGCCTTCCGGGAAGGGACTCTCGGCGAAGGCGTCCTGCTGCGCGGCGCGTGCCTCGAACTCGGCGCGCTTCTGGTCCACCAGCTGGCGCTGGTGCTCATCGAGGCCCGGCGCCGACATCATGCCGATGCTCACCAGGTGCTTTTCGACGACTTCGCCGAGCTCAGCGATCAGCGAGGGCATGTACTTGCCGCCCGGCTTCCAGTAGCCGCCGCGCGGATCGAACACCGCCTTGAGCTCCTCCACCAGGAATGTCGTGTCGCCGCCCTTGCGGAACACGGCCGACATGATGCGGGTCAGGGCCACGATCCACTGGTAGTGGTCGAGGTTCTTCGAGTTGATGAAGATCTCGAACGGCCGCCGTGCCTCGTGCTTCGTGCCGGCGTTCAGCAGGATGTCGTTGATGGTCACGTACATCGCGTGCTCGGCCACCGGCGGCTTGATCTTGTAGGTCGCGCCGATGAGCATTTCCGGACGCTCGAGCTTCTCGTGCATCCGGATGACCTTGCCCTCGGTGCCTTCCTCGACGCGCAACTTGGGCGGCGCCTTTTCCTCGGGCTTGGCGACGTGATAACCGACGATCTTCTTGCCTATCTTTTGTGCTGCCATGATGAGTTCTCAAAATTTCCCGTAGTAGCCTTCCTTGAGGGCGTCGAAGAGATTCGCGGCGGTATGCATCTCGCCGTCGTACTCGACTTCCTCGTCCCCCTTGAGCTCGACCGTGCTGCCGTCTTCGAGCTCGAACACGTAAGTCGTGTTCTTGAGGTCCTTCTCCTTGACCAGCACACCCTGGAAGGCCGCCGGGTTGAAACGGAAGGTGGTGCAGCCCTTGAGTCCCTGCTCGTAGGCATACATGTAAATATCCTTGAAATCCTCGTAGGGATAATCGGTCGGCACGTTGGCCGTCTTCGAGATGGACGAATCCACCCACATCTGCGCCGCGGCCTGGATATCGACGTGCTGGCGCGGCGTGATGTCGTCCGCGGTGACGAAGTATTCCGGCAGCATCTCCTCCGGCCGCTCCGAGCCCGGCAACGCCTTTTCGTTGATCAGCGAGCGGTACGCCAGCAGCTCGAAGGAAAACACGTCCACCTTCTCCTTGCTCTTGCGGCCCTCGCGGATGACGTTGCGGAAATAGTGATGCGCGAACGACGGCTCGATGCCGTTGGAGGCATTGTTCGCCAGCGACAGGGAAATGGTGCCGGTCGGCGCGATCGAGCTGTGGTGCGTGAACCGCGCGCCCACTTCGGCCAGTTCGTCCACCAGCTCCGGGTTGACGTCCGCGACCCGCTGCATGTAGTGGCTGTAGCGGGCATGCAGCACGCGGCCCTTGATGCGGGCGCCGACGCGCCAGCCGTCCGCCTTCATCTCCGGGCGCTTGCGCAGCATCTCCTCGGACACCGTGAACTCTTCTTCCATGATCGGCGCGGGGCCCTTTTCGCGCGCCAGCTCCAGGCCGGCTTCCCAGCCGGCCAGCGCCAGCTCGCGGGAAATATCCTGCGTGAAGGCGACCGACGCCTTGCTGCCGTACTTCATGCCGAGCATCGTGATGGTCGAGCCGAGGCCGAGGAAGCCCATGCCGTGGCGGCGCTTGCGGTAGATTTCGTCGCGCTGCTCGCCCAGCGGCAGGCCGTTGATCTCGACGACGTTGTCGAGCAGGCGCGTGAACACCTTGACGACTTCGCGGAACTTGTCCCAGTCGAATTTCGCCTCGGGCTTGAAAGCGTCGACGATGAAACGCGTCAGGTTGACCGAGCCGAGCAGGCAGGAGCCATAGGGCGGCAGCGGCTGTTCGCCACAGTTATGGGCATGCAGACCGTTGCCGTCGAAGGTATTGATGCCGGGCACCTGCACGTCGAAAACATCCTCCACGCCATCCGGCTGGATGCATTCCACGGTGGCGGTGAAGCGCTCTTGGTTGAGCCGGCGGCGATAGCCCGATAGCAGGCCCTTCAGCTGCGCGCACTTGGCTTCGTCCGAAAACCCCACGCGCTCGAGATACACGGCCAGGTTATCGCCGCTGATGACCAGTTCGTGCTGCGCCTGCGTCGGGTACTCACGCTGTCCGCCCTTGCCATCAGGCAACCATGACGTGCCCGCAACACGCCGGTCCCGGTACAGCCGCGAGTTGACGCCAAGCCGTAGCAGCATGCGCTGCGCAGCTTCGAGCCGGGCCAGGTCGGACTGTGCGAGGCGAACACTGACACCCTTTTCCTGGTTGCCCTGCACCGAGCCGTCGGCATCGAACAGGCCGCGCAGGAAGCCCCGATGAAACTCGCTGGAGGTCCTTTCGACCGCCGGCGTGATCGCCTTGTCGCCAGGACGCATGCCGAGCTCGAAGGCAAGATCTCGCAGCGCGGCCAGCTTGAGACGATACTCGCCGCGCCCCTGGACCTCGGTCCAGCCGGCGAAATCGGCGCGGTGCGGCAGGTTGCGCGCACAGCGCAATGCCTCCGCCATCAGCCCTCGTGGGGCCGCAGACGACGCGTTCACCGCCGCCGGCAGCGGCCACGAAGACAACACGGCCGCATCTTTTTTCAAGGTGCCGTCGCCGACCAGCAGGCCGAGCAGGAATCCTTCCTCGAGGCTGCGCTCGCCGCGCCACGACGGCTGCTCGCGGTGGTTGTTCAGCAGCACCTGGTCACCGGCGACCAGCTTGCCAGCCTCGCACCACTCGGTCTCGAGCGACCAGCGGGTCTGGCGGACGACTCGGCGCACGCGATGGTCCGCCGTCAGCCGCAAGGCATGGCCCTCCGCGGTCTGCAGGCGCAACACGTCCTTGGTGGCGGTGCGGAAGAAGCCGGCAGCGCCGCTGGGATGGTCCCGGCCGTCGACGCGCGCCGCGAACGGCCGGCCGACCAGGTCGGATACCTGGCGGGGACCATCGCTGGTCTGCACCCAGGTATCGGCCGTGACGCACGGATTGGTCGCGCGGATATTCTCGCACCACCAATTGTTGTTCATCTCGTTGACGCGGTCGATGAGCACGAAACCCGGCTCCGCGAAATCGTAGGTGGAGGTCATGATGACGTCCCATACGCGCCGCGCCGGCATCGTCTTGTAGACCCGGCAAGCCACCAGCCCGCTGTCGTCGTGCACGTAATCGCCCTTGCTGGGCCATTCGCGCCAAACGATGTTCTCAGCGTCCTCCAGGTCGATGTTCTCGTCCTTGAGCTCCTTGAGGCTGATCGGGAATGCGAGGCGCCAGGGCTCGTCGTTGGCGACTGCCTGCATGAACTCGTCGGTGACCAGCAGCGAGAGGTTGAACTGCCGCAAGCGGCCGTCTTCGCGCTTCGCGCGGATGAACTCGATCGCGTCCGGGTGGCCAATATCGAAGGTGCCCATCTGGGCGCCGCGCCGGCCGCCGGCCGAGGACACCGTGAAGCACATCTTGTCGTAGATATCCATGAACGACAGCGGACCGGACGTGTAGGCGCCGGCGCCGGTGACATAGGCGCCGCGCGGCCGCAGCGTGGAGAACTCGTAGCCGATCCCGCAGCCGGCCTTCAGCGTCAGGCCGGCCTCGTGGACCTTGCCGAGAATATCGTCCATCGAGTCGCGGATGGTGCCGGACACGGTGCAGTTGATGGTCGAGGTGGCGGGCTTGTGGGCCAGCGCGCCGGCGTTCGAAACGATGCGGCCGGCCGGGATGGCGCCATGCCGCAAGGCCCAGACGAAGCGCTCGTACCAGTGCTCGCGGCGATCCTCGGGCTCGACGTCCGCGAGCGCGCGCGCGATGCGCATGTAGGTTTCGTCCATGGTCTGGTCGAGAACCGTGCCGTCCTTGGCGACGAGCCGGTACTTCTTTTCCCAGATATCCAGGGATGCCGCCTGGAACGGGATGTCATTGACCGACTCCACCGCGATGTCCTGTTCTGCCTGTAGCGCTGTTTTCATTATGCCCCGCTGCCTCCCCCAAGTGCTCCACGATCCTGCGGAGCTTGTGCCGTGAAGTCGCCAATCCTTGCGCAACCGCGCTCGAACCCCCGTTTTCCGTACCGGGCCAGCCGGCGACGATGCGGCCGACTGGCAAACACAATATGTTGTGGTACGGGGTGGTTAAGGTAAGGCGCGGAGGGGTCACTGTCAAGCATTTATTACAAGACGGTTTCATACGTAAAAACATTTATATAACATGGGCTTATAAACATTTCCAAGAAAAATTATAAGAATTTCAGGTCGTTGGCGGGGAAAAACCTCATGGCGCGGCGCAACACTACATCTTGTGGCCCTCGCCACCCTTGACAAAGCGCCGCGGATACGGTTTTGGGGGTCTTGAAAAGGATTCGCGCGCCCACATTAACGGTGTACAGGACCCAGTCACTCACACGAGCAAAGGAGGTAAGTCATGAGTCTCGTTCGTTACCAGCCCTGGGGCGTAATGCGCTCCCTCCATGAAGATCTCGATCGCCTGTTCGAGCAGCGCCTCGGCATGGACGACACCGCGGGCAGCGTCGCCAGCTGGACACCGGCCGTGGACATCCAGGAAGAAGAAAATCGCTTCGTCCTGCATGCGGATATTCCCGGCGTGAAACCCGAGGACATCGACGTCACCATGGAAAACGGCGTGCTGACCATCGGCGGCAACCGGGACGAAACCAAGCGCAGCGAAGAGAACGGCTACCGGCGCGTCGAGCGCGTCACGGGCCGCTTCTTCCGCCGCTTCACGCTGCCCGACACCGCGGATGCCGAGGGCATCAAGGCCAAGAGCCACGATGGCGTGCTCGAGGTCATCATCCCGAAGCACGAGCGGGTCATGCCGCGTAAGATCAGCGTCGACGTCAACTGACGGCGTCGGCCCTGCCAGCCAATAGTGACGACGGCGGACGGTCAGGAGGCCGCCCGCCGTCGTGATTTATGCCCCTTGCGGAACCTAGCCCGAGTACAGGCCTCCAAGAGATGCACTACTCGCCAACACGCAGAAGAGACTGACACCCATGACGACACGTTCTTTCGCCGCGCTTGCGGCCGTACTCGCCCTGGCGGTCGCCATGCCGCTGAACGCGCAACTCCCGGTCGCGATCGACGGTGAGCCGCTCCCCTCGCTGGCCCCGATGGTCAAGCAAACGGCGCCGGCCGTCGTCAATATCGCGACCCGCGGCAGCGTCGAGGTGCAAGGCGCCAACCCGTTCCGCGACGACCCCTTTTTCCGTCGGTTCTTCGACATGCCGGATGAGCCGCGCCAGCGGCGCCAGACCCGCAGCGCCGGGTCGGGCGTCATCGTGGATGCGGCCAACGGGCTGGTGATCACCAATGCGCACGTCGTGCAGGGCGCCGAGGAGATCGACGTCACGCTGCAGGACGATCGCAACTTCAAGGCCGAGATCGTCGGCTCGGATCCCGCCTCCGATATCGCTTTGCTCAGGATTCCGGCCGAGAACCTGGTCGACCTGAAGATGGCCGATTCCAACCTCGCCCAGGTCGGCGATTTCGTCGTCGCCATCGGCAACCCCTTCGGCCTCGGACACACCGTGACCTCCGGCATCGTCAGCGCACTCGGCCGCTCCGGCATCAACCCGGACGGGTACGAGGACTTCATCCAGACGGACGCCTCGATCAACCCGGGCAATTCCGGCGGCGCGCTGGTCAACCTGCGTGGCGAGCTGGTCGGCGTCAACTCCGCCATCCTGTCGCGCGGCGGCGGCAACATCGGCATCGGCTTCGCCATTCCCGCCAACATGGTCCGCACGGTGATGGAGCAGCTGCTGGAATACGGCGAGGTGCGCCGTGGCCTGCTCGGCGTCAATATCTACAGCATCACGCCGGACATCGCCGAGGCCTACGGCGTCAAGGAAACGCAGGGCGCGCTGGTCTCGCAGGTGCTCCCCGGCTCGGCCGCCGAGAAGGCCGGCATCGAAGTCGGCGATATCATCCGCAAGGTGGACGGCAAGTCGATCGCCAATGCCAACGAGCTGCGCAACACGATCGGCATGAAGCGCAGCGGCGAGACGGTCGAACTGGAAGTCCGGCGCGACGGCAAGACCCGCCGCATCAAGGCGACCCTCGGCGAGCAGGCGACCCAGGTGCAGGTATCCGCCGAGGAGATTCACCCCGGGCTGCAGGGCGCCGAGCTGGAAACCCTCGACGCTGCCTCGCCGCGCTACGAGGGCCAGGCCGGCGTGCTGGTCTCGGCGGTCGAGCCCGGCAGCCCGGCGGCGCAGCGCGGCCTGCGACCGGGTGACGTCATCATCGCGGTGAACCGCCGCAAGGTGAACAACCTGGGCGAATTCCAGCAATACGCCCAGGGTCCGTCGCTGCTGCTCAATCTGCGCCGCGGCAACGCCAACCTGATCCTGCCGATCCGCTAACCAGGGACGGGGACGCTGCCGTTTAACCGCTCGGCAGCGTCCCTGCACCGCGGTTCCTCAACGCCCCCCGATCAACATATCAGCAGCCACCACCAGCAACAGCACGGCGAACAACCGCCGCAACTGCCGCACCGGCAGGCGCTGCGCGAGGCGTGCGCCGATGGGCGCGGTGAATACGCTGGCGAGCGCGATCATGCCGATTGCCGGCCAGTACAGGTAACCGGTATTCCAGCCCGGGATATCGGCGCCCAGGCCGGTCCACGCGTAACCCAGCGCGCCGGACAGCGCCACCGGCAAGGTGCAGGCGGCGGCGGTACCGACCGCAATGCGCAGCGGTACCGAGTGCCAGGCCAGGTAAGGCACGGTCATGACGCCGCCGCCGATGCCGCCCAGCGCGGACACCGACCCGATCACGGTGCCGGCGCCGAGATAGGCCGGCAGGCGCGGCAAGGCGCCGTGCGTGACCGGTTCGACCTTGGGTGCCAGCCCGATCTGCACCGCCATGAGCATGGCGAACAGACCGAACACGACTTCCAGCGCGCGCGTCGCCAGCAGGTCGGCCAGCCAGGCGCCGAGCAGCGCGCCGACGATGATTCCCGGCGCGAGCCCGCGCACGGCCGGCCAGAGCACCGCCCCGTAGCCCTGGTGGGCGCGCACCGAGGACATCGCGGTCACCACGATGACCGCCAGCGAACTGCCGATGGCGACGTGCATACGCGCCTCCGGGGCCATCGCGACCAGGCCCGCCGCAAACACGGCATTCAGCGCCGGCACGATCACCAGCCCGCCGCCGATGCCGAACAGGCCCGCGAGCAGGCCCGACAACATGCCGATGGCGGGAAAGATCAGCAACAGCGCGGCCAGTGTCGGCATCGGCAACCCGGTTGAGAACGGCGAAGTCGCGAGCATAATGGTTACACCCCGGCACCGCGAGGACCGCGAGATCCGCCGCGATTTTCACCCCCGATACGAAGGAGCACCCTGTTCATGCCGCGCACCGCCCCGCTGACGATCCTGGCCCTGTTGCTGATGTGCGTCGCCCCGGCCGCGGCCGGCACGCTCGAGGACCAGCGGGAGGCCTTCCGCGCCGCCCTGCCGCACGCCGAGGCCGGCAACTGGTCCGGGGTCGAACCGCACCTGGCGAGCCTCCAGGACTATCCCCTGCTGCCCGACCTGCGCGCCGCCTGGTTGCGCAGCCGGCTCGGCCGGGTGGACGACGCCGAGGTACGCGACTTCCTGGATCGCTACCCCGAGTTCGGCTTCAGCGCCGGCCTGCGCCGGCAGTGGGCCGCCTCGCTGGCGCGCCGCGGCGCCTGGGAGAGGTATCTCGACCTGTTCGAGGCCCACTACGCCGACACCCGCGACGCCGTGCTCGAGTGCCACGCCTTCACGGCCCGCATCCGCCTCGACCGCACCGCCGGGCTCGAGCCGGCGGTCTTGCGCCGCTGGCTGTCGCCGGTCAGCCAGGCCGAGCAATGCGACCCGGCGTTCGCGTGGCTGGCACAACGCGGCGCCCTGGGAGCGGACGTCCGCCGCCAGCGCATCGACATGGCGCTCGGCGCCGGCCAGTTCCAGCTGGCCCGCTGGCTGGCTCGCCCGCTGGGCGAATCCGCCGTGGCCGAGGTCAACCGCTGGGAACGGCTGCATGCGAACCCCGCCCGCCACCTCGCCGCACCCGCCGACTGGCGGGACACTGAAAGCGATCGCACGCTGTTGCTGTATGGCTTCGACCGCCTCGCGTCCGCGGACCCTGCGGCTGCCGTGCGCCACTGGCCGGAATTCCGCGAGCGCTTCGCGTTCAGCGCCGGCGAACGCGCGCAGATCGACCAGCGTATCGCCCTGCTGCACGCCTGGCGGCACCTGCCCGCGGCCGCCACGCTGCTGGACACGCTGCCGGCCGCGAGCCACAACGAACTGACCCGCACCTGGGCGGTACGCGTCGCCATCCGCACCCAGGACTGGGAGGCCGTCGCAGCCACGCTTGCCCACCTGGACCCCGCCACCGCGCAGGAACCGGTGTGGCGCTACTGGCAGGCCCGGATGCTCGAAGCCACCGGCCGCGACCCGGCCGCGCGCGCCATCTACAGCGCGCTGGCTACCGACCGGGGCTACTACAGTTTCCTGTCGGCGGACCGCCTGGACGCCGACTACAACTGGCAGCATGAACCGACCGCCGTCGATGAAACCCTGCTCGCGGCGCTCGCCCGGCGCGCCGACGTCACGCGTGCGCGCGAACTGTTCGAAACCGGGCAGGACGGCCACGGGCGCACCGAATGGCAACGCGCGCTGGCGCGGCTATCCGCCGCCGAACGCACCCAGGCGAGCGTGCTCGCCCACCGCTGGGGCTGGTATTCGCGCGCCATCAGCACCGCGTCCTTCGCCGGCCTGGCCAACGACCTGGAACTGCGTTTTCCGCTGCCCTGGCGCGCCCTGTTCGAGGCCCGGAGCGAGCGCGCGGGCATCAGCAGCGCCTGGGCCTACGGCGTCGCCCGCAGCGAAAGCCTGTTCATGCCCGACGTCAGCTCCGGTGCCGGCGCCGTCGGCCTCATGCAATTGCTGCCCGGCACCGGGCGGCAGACCGCGCGCCGCGCCGGGGTCGTATACCGCGGCCAGCAGACGCTCCTCGACCCGGGCGACAATGTCGCCCTCGGCACGACCTACCTGGCCGAGATGCTGGCGCGCTACGACAACCACACTATCCTCGCCACGGCCGCCTACAACGCCGGACCGGGTCGCGTGGATCGCTGGCTCCCGGATACCGGCGCCATCCCCGCGGACGCCTGGATCGACTCCCTGCCGTTCAATGAGACCCGCGCTTATGTGCAACGGGTGCTCGCCAGCAAGGCCGTGTTCCACTGGCGCATGTCGGGCGAAATGCTGCGCGTCACCGCGGCCATGCAGCCGGTGCCGCCGCGGCCCGGCGTCACGGCCGCCGCCGTACTGCACCGCCAGGATTAGCGGCCGGCGTCCGGTGCCGTCCCGGCAATCGCCAGCAGGCGGCGCATCTCGGCATCCCGCTCCGCCTGCGGCAGCGCCGCCAGCGCCTCGCAGCTGGCGTAAAAGGACGCCAGATCGCCGCCCGCCTGTTGCAGCAGGATGCGGAAGGCCGGCACCAGGCCGCGGTAAGTGGCGGAGGGAATGAGGCGGGCATTGTTGAGCGGCGCCTCGAACCAGCGATCGTAGCCGCTCCAGCCGTCCCAGGAGGCCTTCAGCGCAGCGTATTCACGCTCGAGCTGGGCGAAGGCGGCGGCCTTGGCGGCGCGCATTTCGTCCGCCGGCCGGCCGGAGGAATAAATCTCCTGCAGGTGCACGCGGGTGCGCCCGAGCAGGAACTCGAACGCGCGCACCCGCGCGCCGAACGCCTGCCAGGCCGCGAGCTCCTCGTGGCGGTCCGCCTCGCTGAGCCAGCGGCGCACGCCCTCTTCCTCGATTGCGGTAGCGAAAGCCTCGTTGAAAGCGGAATCGCCCTTCACGTACAGCCGCTGGTGTGCCAGCTCGTGAAATAACAGCCCGGCCAGGCGCGCATCGTCGCTGTACAGCATGCTCGACAACAACGGGTCCTCGAAGCGGCCGAGGGTCGAGTACGCTGCGGCGCCACCGACCCAGGTGTCGTAGCCCTGTGCAGCATAGCGGGCGGCCTCGCGCTCGGCGCGCTCGCGCGAGAAATAGCCGCGGTAGACGACGCAACCGGCCACCGGGAAGCACCATTGCCGGGGCTGCAGGGAGAACTCGGGCGCGGCGAAGACGTTGTACACCACGGCCGGGCGATCGAGTTGCACGTAGCGGGTGTAGCTGTCGTTGTCCGGCAGGCCGAGCTCGGTGACGGCGAATTCGCGCGCCGCGAGCGCCACTTGCAGCCGCTCGCGGACGGCGGTGGGCGTGGCCGGGTCGGCGATGACGTCCTCGATGGGCACGCGCGCGTTCATCAGGCCGAGGTGGCCCGAGACCGCCTGGCCGTAGTAGGCGAGCGTGCCGCAGCCCGCCAGCGACAGGCTGGCGAGCAACAGCAATATCATCAGCAGTCGACGCATAAGCGCACAATATCAGCCGGCGGCGCGCGGCGGCACTGGCGGTACAATGCGCGCATGGAAACCTACCTGGTCGGCGGTGCGGTGCGCGACGAGTTGCTCGGCTTGCCGGTCGGGGAACGCGACTGGGTGGTCGTGGGCGCCACCCAGGAGGAGATGGAGGCCGCCGGCTATCGGCCCGTGGGCCGCGATTTTCCGGTCTTCCTGCATCCGCACAGCCACGAGGAGTACGCCCTGGCGCGCACCGAGCGCAAGACCGCGCCCGGCTACCGCGGCTTCGTCGTCAACGCCGCGCCGGACGTGACGCTGGCCGACGACTTGCAGCGGCGCGACTTGACCGTGAACGCCATCGCGCGCGCGCCCGATGGCCAGCTGGTGGATCCCTGGGGCGGGCAGGCGGACCTGGCGGCGCGAGTGCTGCGCCATGTCTCGCCGGCATTCGTCGAGGACCCGGTGCGCATCCTGCGGACCGCGCGCCTGGCGGCGCGTTTTGCCGAGCTCGGCTTCACGGTCGCGCCGGAGACCATGGCGCTGATGCGCCGCATGGTGGCGAACGGCGAGGCCGACGCGCTGGTGCCCGAGCGGGTCTGGCAGGAAACGCGCCGGGCCCTGGCGACGGCGCGGCCGGACGTGTTCCTCGAAGTGCTGCGTGACTGCAGCGCGCTGGCCGCGGTGTTCCCGGAGATCGATGCGCTATTCGGTGTGCCGCAGCCGGCGCGCTGGCACCCGGAAGTGGATACCGGCCTGCATATGCTGTTGTGCCTGCGCGCCGCGGCGCGTCTCGGCCTGGACACGGAGACCCGCTTCGCGGTGCTGCTGCACGACCTCGGCAAGGGCACCACGCCGGCCGAGTACTGGCCGGCGCACCACGGCCACGAGGAGCGCAGCGTATTGCTGGCGCGGCGGCTGTGCGAACGCCTGCGGGTACCGACCGCTTTTCGCGAACTCGCGGAGATTGTCGCCCGCTACCATGGCAAGTGCCATCGCGCGGCCGAGCTGCGCCCCGCCACGGTGCTGAAGCTGCTCGAGGGCACGGACGCGTTTCGCCGGCCGGAGCGCTTCGAGCGCTTCCTGCGCGCCTGCGAGGCCGACCTGAAGGGTCGCACCGGCCTCGAAGATGCGCCCTACCCGCAAGCCGAACTGCTGCAGCGCGCCTTGGCGGCCGCCACCGCGGTGGATCCTGGACCGCTGGTCGACGCGGGGCTGCGCGGGGAGAAGCTGCGCAACGAGTTGCGCGCCGCCCGGGTGGCGGCCATCGCGGCGGCCTGCCCGCGCGCAACGCCTCAGGTATAGACCCAGAAAATCACCGCGGCGAGGCACAGCCGGTAGATGGCGAACGGGGCCACGCCCATGCGGCCCAGCAGGGCGATGAACCCGCGAATGGTCAGGTAGGCAACCACGCCGGCGGCGATGGCGCCGACCGCCAGCGCGGGCCAGTCCGCCGGCGCCGGGTCCCGCAACAGCTTCACCAGCTCGTAGCTGATAGCCGCGATGATGATCGGGATAGACAACAGGAACGAGAAGCGCGCCGCCGCCTGGCGCCGCAGCCCGAGAAACAGCGCGGCGGTGATGGTGATGCCGGAACGCGAGGTGCCCGGGATCAGCGCGACAGCCTGGGCCAGGCCGACCACCAGCGCATCGCGCCAGCTGAGCTGGTCTTCGTCGCGGTCCTGCCCGCCACGCACGTCGGCGACCCACAACAGGATGCCGAAGCCGGCCATGGTGGCGCCGATGACCAGTGGCGAGCGCAGGCCCGTGCTGATGAGATCGGCAAACAGCACGCCGCAGATGACGGTCGGAATGGTGCCGATCACCACGAACCAGGCGAGATCCGACTCGCGCGTCCGCGCCCCACCGCGCAGCGTGCCGAGCGCATCGCGAGTCATCGGCCACAAGTCGCGACGAAAATAGAACAACACGGCGCACAGCGTGCCGAGATGCGTCGCCACGTCGAAGGCCAACCCCTGGTCCTCCCAGCCGAGAAATACCGGCACCAGCACCAGGTGGCCGGAACTCGAGATAGGCAGAAACTCGGTCAGCCCCTGGATGATCGCCAGCACCAGGGCATGCATCAGGTCCATCTAGACTGTTCTCCTGCAGTCGGTCGGCTAGAGTCGGTCGGCTAGAGCCGGTTGGCCAGGTCCACCAGCGCAAAGCCGGCCAGCGCCGGTTCGAGCCCGCGGCTCAGGCCCATGACGCGAAAACGCTCGCCCAGCTCGCCGGGCAGCAGCAGTTGCTTGGCCTGCTGCGCCAGCATGATGCCATCCGCGTCCTGGCTCGCGCCCTCGAGCATCTGGTCGAGGCCGTTGGCCGCCAGGAAGGCCGCCTGGGTGGTAAAGCCCTCGAGCTCGAGGCCAGCGGCGACGCCGGCCGCCGCCACCGCCGTGAAATCGACCCATGCGCTGAGGTCCTGCAAGCCGGGCCAGAGGAACGGGTCGGCGTGGGCATGATGCCGGTAATGGCAAATCAGCGTGCCGTCGCTGCGATCGGGGCCGTACAGTTCATGCTGCGGCAGGCCGTAATCCACCAGCAGCAGCAGGCCCGCCGCAAGGCTGTCGGCGAGGCTGTTCACCCAGGCCGGCAGCATCGGGCAGAACTCGTGGGTATAGCCTTCCGGAAAGGCGCGGCCCAGCTCGATCTCGAGCGCGTGGATGACGCCGGCGAACTCTACTTCGGGCGGCAACAGCGCCCAGGCGAACCCCGCGCCGTCGCTGCGCACCCCCAGCCGGCGCGGCTCGCCGTCATGGATGGTGAAGCGCTCGACGGGCAAGGCGTCAGCGACCTCGTTGGCGACGATGACGCCGCGAAAGCCCTGCGGCAGCGTGTCCAGCCAGCGCACGCGGTCGCCGAGCCGGTCGCGCTGGCGCGCGCGCAACTCGGGGCTGGGTTCGAGCATGTACCAGTCGAGCTCGACCCCGGCGTGTTCGGCCTCGGCCAGCGCGGCCGCCGCCAGCGCGCCCGTGCCGCCGCCCAGCTCGAGCACGGCGCTGCCGCCGATGGCGGCCAGCGCTGCCATTGCCTGGCGCGCGATACAGCGCCCGAACAAGCTCGAGATTTCCGGCGCAGTGACGAAGTCGCCGGCGGCGCCCAGCTTGGTCGCGCCACCGCTGTAATAGCCGAGGCCCGGCGCATACAGGGCAAGCTCCATGTAGCGGCTGAAGCTGATGGCGCCGTCCGCGCGAATAATCTCGTCATGCAGCCGGGCCGCCAGCGCGTCGCTGCGGCTCAGCGCCACGGGCGCCGGCGCGGGCAGACCGTCGGCGACGGACCGCGCACCGGGGGATGAGGTCGGCTTGGGGGACAGTGGCGGCAAAGTTCGGGACAATGGCGTCGCGCGAGCGGCGACGGAACAGCGGAGAATCCTACATGAGCAATGACGACGACAACTACTCCCTGGCGGGACGCACCGCCCTGGTGACCGGCGGCGCGCGCCGCCTGGGCGCCGCGATTGCCACAGCGCTGCACGGCGCCGGCGCGAGCGTCGTGATCCATTACCGGGGATCACGGGCGGATGCAGAGCAGCTGGCGGCGACGCTGCAGGCGCGGCGCCCGGACTCCGTCGCGCTGGTCCAGGGCGACCTGCTTGAGACGCATACTCTGCCGGCGCTGGCCGCCCAGGCGGCCGCCGCTTTCGACGGGCTCGACATCCTGGTCAACAACGCCTCGAGCTTTTATCCCACGCCCGTGGGCGAGATCACCGAGGCCGACTGGGACGCGCTCATCGGCAGCAATCTCAAGGCGCCGCTGTTCCTGTCGCAGGCAGCCGCGCCCTGGCTGAAACGCCGCGGCGGGTTGATCATCAACATGGTGGACGTGCATGCCCGCCGGCCGCTGGCCGGGCACCCGGTGTACTGCGCTGCGAAAGCGGGGCTGGAGATGTTGACCTACTCGCTGGCGCGCGAGCTCGGACCCGAGGTGCGCGTCAACGGTATCGCGCCGGGCGCCATCCTGTGGCCGGAAGCCGGCGTGAGTGACGCCGACAAGGCTGCGACCGTCGCCGGGATCCCGCTCGGGCGCACCGGCGGGCCGGCGGACATTGCCGCCTGCGCGCTGTTCCTGGCGCGCGACGGCCGCTACATCAATGGCCAGGTCATCGCCGTCGACGGCGGCCGCTGCCTCGGCTTCTGAGCCGGCCCGCCGGCGCGCTAGTTCGCGCCGTGCAGCAGCTCGTAGGCCCCGCCGGGTTGCCCGATCGCCAGTCGATCGAGATCGAAGGTCTCGGGCATCGGCTGGCAGAAGCCGAAGCGCAACCAGTGGACGGCAGCATCGAAGGACGCCTCACCCGCCTGTCCGAAGTCGAAGGCGACATCGTCGGGCGCCGCACAGGTCGGCTCGATGCCGTCGAAGAAATCGCCCTCGCCGAGCGCATTGACCGTCTGGAAGGACACCGGGCGCAGCACTTTTTCGCAAAACCTGAAGCCCAGCTGGCCGACCGGTTTGCCGAAGGTCTCGCGCCCGATGGTCGCGGTGTCCACCCACGGCGCCATGCCGTTGATGAGTATTTCCGAGGCCGAGGCAGTGGCGGGCGTGGTGATCACCACCAGCTGCTGCAGGTCGATGGCCGCCGCCGGGGGGTTCAGGGCGAACAAAAAATCCATGTTGCGGTTGGTGTTCTTGTCGTTGTACTGGTAGCTGGCAAACACCGCGCCGGTCTCGCCGACAGCGCGGCTGCCGAGCAGGTTGGCCAGGTGCTCGAGAGTGCTGACCAGGCCGCCGCCGTTGTAGCGCAAATCCAGGATCAGCTGGGTCACGCCCGCGTCACGGAACTCGGCGAAAGCCTCGTTGAGCGCCGCGACGCCGGGGGTGACGAAGTTACGAAACACCAGGTAACCCGTTTGCCGGCCGTCGACCTGGAATACCTGCGTAGCGGTAACCGGCGGGATGGTCACGGTGTCCTTGACCAGCGTGGCGACGCCCACCTCGCCCGCCTGGTTGCGAAACGTCACTTCGACCTCGTAACCGATTTCGGCCGGGCCGAGCGCGCCGGACAGGCCACCCTCCGAATTCAGCACGACGTCGATCGGCACGCCGTCGATGGCGAGCAGCAGGCTGCCGCGATCCAGTCCGCCCTGGTCGGCCGGCCCGCCCTCGAACACGTCCAGCACGGTGACCGAGTCCACGCCGGTGAGCTGGCGGAAGCCGAAACCGATGAACTGGCTGTCGCCGAACAGCGCGTCTTCCTCGGCCTGGGTCGTGATGAAACTGAAGCGATCCACGGGATCGGTCACCGGCGCCGTCAGGGCAGCGAGCAGGGCCTGGGGGGATTCAAAGGTGGTCGGATCGAGCGAGGGCAGCTTGTCGTACCAGAGGTACCACTGCTGCATGGTGTTATAGACGGCCTGGTTCTGCGCCGGGATCGAGCACTCCCCGCCGGGCGCGATGATTGCACTGGAATCACTGGAACTGCCGCACGCGGACAGCACCAGGCCGAACAGCACGGCGGATATACGACTAACAACCTTGGGACTCGTCATAACGCGACCTCCGCGGCGAAATCACCGTCCACCAGGATGAGCGGATGGCTGGCACCTTCGAAATTATTCCACAATTCGACAAAACTTTGCCCGAGCACCGGGTGCAGGCGCTCGCCGGCGAGATCCGCCAGCGGCTTCAGCACAAAAGGATACCGGGTGATTTCGTCACGCGGCAGTTGCACGCCGTCGGCGTCGCCGACCAGGTCGCCGTACAGCAGCATATCCAGGTCCAGGGTCCGCGCAGCAAATTTTGCCTCGCCGCGGGTGCGTCCATTGGCGGCCTCGATCGCTGCCAGCGTCGCGGCAACCTCGCCGACCGGCCGGTCAGTGTCAAAACTGATGACCAGGTTGAGAAAATCCTCGCCCTCGAAACCCACCGGGCGGTTGCGGTACACCGGCGAGAGCCGCAACAGGCCGAACTGTTCCGCCAGCGCCCGGAACGCCGCCCCCAGGTGACGGCGGGGCTCCACATTGCTGCCGGCGCCGACGAATACCTCAGGCATGGAAATCCGCAGAGCTGCGCTCGATACAGATGCCGACGTCGCGGGCGCCCCGGATCGCGCCCGGCTTGTTCAGCGTGACCTTGACCTGGCTGACGTCGAACTCCGTGCAGACGATGCCGGCGATGCGCTCCGCCAGCGTTTCCACCAGCTGGAAGCTCGCGCCCTCCACGAACTCGATCAGGCGCTTCGCCACGGCCTTGTAATTCAGGGTGTCCTCGATACTGTCGGACGCGGCGGCGCGCCGGATGTCCGTACTGATCTCGAGGTTGATGCTGACTGTCTGGCGGATGCGCCGCTCCCATTCATAGATGCCGATGACGGTCTCTACACGCAGGTCATTCAAGAATATGGTATCCACCGTCATCCCCGGTTGGCGTTCTCAGTTGGCCGGCACGGCGCCGGGCGTTGCAGCGGCGGGAGCACGCGGCGGCCGCAGCGCCTCGAGATCCCACCGGGCGCGCGCCTCGATCGACGACGTTGCCGCTTCGCCCGCAGCAAGCCGCAGCATACCAGCGTAAGCAATCATCGCACCATTATCGGTACAGAACTCCAGGCGCGGGTAAAACACCTCGGCGCCGACCTCGCGGACCGCCGCCGTGAGGCGCTCGCGCAGGCGCCGGTTCGCGCCCACGCCGCCGGCCACGACCAGCCGGGCGATGCCGGTTTCGCTGACCGCCCGCAGGCTTTTGCCGACCAGGGTGTCCACGATGGCCTCCTGGAATTCGTATGCCACGTCTGCCCTCGCTTGTTCGTCGAGCTCGAGCGCGCGGATTCCCGTGATGACCGCCGTCTTGAGGCCACTGAAACTGAAGTCCAGCCCCGGCCGATTGAGCATCGGGCGCGGCAGGCGCAGCCGTCCCGGCGCGCCATCCTGGGCGAGACGCGCTAGCGCCGGCCCGCCCGGATAGCCGAGCCCGAGCACCTTGGCGGTCTTGTCGAACGCTTCCCCGGCGGCGTCGTCGAGGGTCTCGCCGAGCACGCGGTAAGAGCCGAGTCCGCGCACCTCGACCAGCATGCTGTGGCCCCCCGAGACCAGCAGGGCGATGAACGGGAAGTCCGGCGCCGGATCTTCCAGCATCGGCGCCAGCAAGTGACCCTCCATGTGGTGAACCCCAATCGCCGGCACGCCCCAGGACCAGGCAAGGCTGCGGCCCACGCAGGCGCCCACCAGCAGCGCGCCGATCAGGCCGGGACCGGCCGTGTAGGCCACGCCGTCGATTTCTTCCGCGCGGGTGCCGGCCGCGGCGAGCACCTGCTTCACCAGGGGCAGCAGTTTGCGCACGTGGTCGCGCGAGGCCAGTTCGGGCACCACGCCGCCGAATTCGGCGTGCAGCTGCACCTGGCTGTAAAGCGCGTGCGCCAGCAATCCCCGGCGCTGGTCGAAGACCGCCACGCCGGTTTCATCGCAGGAAGTTTCGATGCCAAGAACCCGCATAATATTTTTCCCTTGCTCCTACTGGCTTTCGTGCCCCGGCGCCGCTAGAATGGTCGGTCTTTACCCGGCCGGACCAGTGGCCGGGCCAAGCCAAAAACGTGAGGACGGTGAGCTTTAATGCCTGGTGTACGCGTACGCGAAAACGAATATTTCGACGCCGCCCTGCGGCGCTTCAAGCGGGCCTGTGAGAAGGCCGGGGTCCTGACCGAGCTTCGTCGCAGAGAGTTTTACGAGAAGCCGACCCAGGAACGCAAGCGCAAGAAGGCGGCGGCCGTGAAGCGCCACGCCAAGCGGATGCAGCGCGAACAGTCCCGCCGTCAGCGGTTGTTCTAGCCTGTCACGCCCGCCGGCTACTCGGTAGCAATGTCCGTCAAGACCCGCCTCAAGGATGACATGAAGCAGGCCATGCGCTCCGGCGACAAGGCCCGGCTCGGCGTGATCCGCATGGCGCTCGCCGCGATCCAGCAGCGCGAAGTGGACGAACGCACCGAGCTCGACGACAGCGCGGTGCTCGGCGTCATCGAGAAGATGATCAAGCAGCGGCGTGAATCGGTCGAGCAATACCGGTCCGGCGCGCGCGAGGATCTCGCCGCCAGGGAAGCCGCGGAAATCGATGTGCTGCTTGCTTACCTGCCCGAGCCGCTCGAGGAAGCCGAGCTGGCCACCATGATCGAAGCCGCGATCGCCGAGACCGGCGCCACCTCGATGAAGGACATGGGCCGCGTCATGGCCCAGCTGCGCGGCCAGGTCCAGGGCCGCGCCGACATGGCGGTACTGAGCGCCACCGTCAAGGCCAAACTCGGCAGCTGACCGCCCGTGGCGCGACGCGCGACTGGATTTTCTACACAAGTGAGCTATTTATAACGGGTGCCGCCGGTGCGCCCGCGCCGCCCACGCTACCCGGAGATCCTCGCACCGCATGACGGACCCTGCTTCCCCATGGGCCTGATTCCAGCCGACTTCATCGACGAACTGATGAGCCGCACGGACATCGTGGAGGTGATCAATTCGCGCGTGCCGCTGAAGAAGGCCGGCCGCGAATACAAGGCGTGCTGCCCTTTCCACGGCGAGAAAACCCCCTCTTTCACGGTCAGCGCGAGCAAGCAGTTCTATCACTGCTTCGGTTGCGGCGCGCACGGCACGGCGCTGGGTTTTTTGATGGATTACGAGCACCTCGGCTTCCCCGAGGCCGTCGAGGAACTGGCCTCGCTGGCCGGGCTCGAGGTGCCGCGCGAACAGGGCGGCGGCCCCGATCGCCGCCCCGACCTCTACGGCACCCTCGAGGCGGCGACCGGTTTTTACAGGGACAAGCTCAGGCACGCGCCCGACGCCATCCGCTACCTCAAGGCGCGCGGCATCAGCGGGCCGACGGCCGCCGTGTTCGGCATCGGCTTCGCCCCTGACCAGTGGGACGGCCTGCTGAAGCACCTGGGCAAGGACGACGCCGCCATCCAGCGCCTGGCCACCGCGGGCCTGCTGATCGAGCGCGACCAGGGCGGGTTCTACGACCGCTTTCGCGGCCGCGTGATGTTTCCCATCCGCGACGCCCGCGGCCGGGTCATCGCGTTCGGCGGCCGGGTGCTCGGCAACGACGAACCGAAGTACCTGAACTCACCGGAGACCCCGCTGTTCCACAAGGGTCGCGAACTCTACGGGCTGTACGAGGCGCGCCAGGCGCTGCGCCAGATTCCGCGCCTGCTGGTGGTCGAGGGCTACATGGACGTGATCGGTCTGCACGAGGCCGGCATCAACTGGGCGGTCGCGACGCTCGGCACCGCCACCACGCCGGAGCACCTCGAGCGCCTGTTTCGCGTCACCGAGGAGGTGGTGTTCTGTTTCGACGGCGATCGCGCCGGCCGCCAGGCGGCCTGGCGCGCGCTGGAGAACGCGCTGCCGACCCTGCGCGAGGGCCGGCAGATCCGCTTCATGTTCCTGCCCGAGGGCGAGGACCCGGATTCGCTGGTACGCGCCGAGGGCGCCGAGGCCTTCACCGAGCGGCTCAAGCACGCCGTCGCGCTGTCGGAATACCTGCACGACGAGCTCGCCGCGAAAGTCGACATGAGCAGCCTCGACGGCCGGGCCCGGCTGGCCGAACTCGCCAAGCCGCTGGTCGCGCGCGTGCCGGACGGCGTGTTCCGCGCGCTGCTGGTGGGGCGCATCGCGGCGGCGGTGGGCATGGACGAAGCCGCCTACGCGCGCTTCGTTGCCGCCGCGGCGCCCACGCCGCGCGCGCCGCAACCGGCCGCCGCGCCGCGCCGCGCCGCGCCCGGCCGCGGCAGCCTGGTGCGACGGGCGATCTCGCTGGTGGTGCATTTTCCGGCCAGGGCCGCGGGCGCGCAGCTCGCGCCGGCCGTGGCCGCACTCGACCGGCCCGGCATGCCGCTGCTCGCCGCGCTGCTTGAAGACGTGGCCCGCTGCCCCAATCTTACTACCGGCGGGTTGCTGGAACGCTGGCGCGAACACGAAGCCTGGCCACACCTGCAGAAACTCGCCACGGCCGAACTGGTCGCCACCGAAGAGGTGGCGCGCGCGGAACTCCAGGACTGCCTGGACCGTCTTGAGGAGGAGCAGGTGCGAATCCGCCACGAGGCATTATTCGAAATTTCCCGCACGGCGCGGCTGACGCCCGAGCAACGCGCCGAATTGCGGGCGCTGGACGCCCGGATGGCGAAGCGGCCGGCGACCGGCGGGTGACGCGTGCATGGATAACCTGCGTGTTGGTGCTATACTGTTCGATTCGATTTTCAACCGGGACGAGGGCCTCTGAGTGACTGAAAGACGTAAAGTCCTACCTGATGAAAAGCAGTCCCAGATCAAGCTGCTGATCGCCCGCGGCAAGGAACAGGGCTACCTGACCTACGCGGAAGTCAACGATCATTTGCCCGACGACATCGTCGACCCGGAGCAGATCGAAGATATCGTCAACACCATCAACGACATGGGCATCACCGTCTACGAGAAGGCGCCCGATGCGGAAGAGTTGTTGATGACCGACAACGCGGTGTCTGCGGATGACGACGACACCGAGGAAGCCGCCGCCGCGCTGGCCAGCGTCGACAGCGAATTCGGCCGGACCACGGACCCGGTGCGCATGTACATGCGCGAAATGGGCACCGTCGAACTGCTGACCCGCGAAGGCGAGATCCGGATCGCCAAGCGCATCGAGGAAGGCCTCGAGCAGGTCCGCCACGCGCTGTCCGAATTCCCCGGCACCATCGACCTGCTGCTCGGCCAGTACACGGCCTGCGAGGCTGGCGACGTGCGCCTGGCCGACCTGGTGGTCGGCTTCATCGATCCCGACCAGAGCGACGAGGTCGCGCAGCCCGGTAACCGCGCCGACGACAAGGCCAAGGCGAAAGCGAAGGCCAAGGACAACGGCGACGATGACGACGACGATGACACGGCCTCGGAACCGGTCGATACCGGCCCGGATCCGGCCGAGGTCCGCCGGCGCATGAAGAAAATCGCCCGGCTGCAGAAGCAGGTCAAGGCGCTGCTGGTCAAGGAAGGCATCGCCGACCCGAAGACGCGCAAGGCCCGCAGCCAGCTGACGGCCGAGTTCATGCAGCTGAAGATGTCGCCGAAACTGTTCGAGGAACTGAGCAACAACCTGCGCGGCACGGTCGCCCATATCCGTAACCAGGAACGCCAGATCATGGCCCTGGCGGTGCGCCAGGCCGGCATGCCCAAGAAGGATTTCCTCGCCAGCTTTCCGCACAGTGAAACCAGCACGGACTGGATCGAGAAGCACATTCGCGCCAAGCGCAAGCATTCCTCCGCGCTCGGCAAGCTGCGCCCGGAAATCGAGCGCGCGCAGAAGAAGCTCATCGTGCTGGAGCGCGACACCGGCCTGAGCGTCGCCGAGATCAAGGAAATCAGCCGCCAGATGTCCATCGGCGAGGCCAAGGCGCGGCGCGCCAAGAAAGAGATGGTCGAGGCCAACCTGCGCCTGGTCATCTCGATCGCGAAGAAGTACACCAACCGCGGCCTGCAGTTCCTCGACCTCATCCAGGAAGGCAACATCGGCCTTATGAAGGCGGTCGACAAGTTCGAATACCGCCGTGGCTACAAGTTCTCGACCTACGCCACCTGGTGGATTCGCCAGGCCATCACGCGCTCGATCGCCGACCAGGCGCGCACCATCCGGATCCCGGTGCACATGATCGAGACCATCAACAAGCTGAACCGGATCTCCCGGCAGATGCTGCAGGAGATGGGCCGCGAGCCGACGCCGGACGAGCTGGCGGTGCGCATGGAAATGCCCGAGGACAAGGTGCGCAAGGTACTCAAGATCGCCAAGGAGCCGATCTCCATGGAGACGCCCATCGGCGACGACGAGGACTCGCATCTCGGCGATTTCATCGAGGACGCCGCGGTGCTCTCGCCGGTGGATTCCGCGACGGGCGAAGGGCTCAAGGAGACGACCCACTCCGTGCTCGCCGGGCTGACGCCGCGCGAGGCCAAGGTGCTCAGGATGCGCTTCGGCATCGACATGAACACCGACCATACCCTCGAGGAAGTCGGCAAGCAGTTCGACGTGACGCGGGAGCGGATCCGGCAGATAGAGGCGAAGGCGCTGCGCAAGCTGCGTCACCCGACGCGCTCGGAACAGCTGCGGAGCTTTATCGTCGAGGATTAGCGGCAGCGCATCGC
>JBLRWC010000036.1:0-24956 GCA_047921455.1 Gammaproteobacteria bacterium | reverse complement strand
GTTAGCTCAATTGGTAGAGCAGCAGGCTTTTAACCTGTTGGTTCTGGGTTCGAGTCCCAGGCGGCCCACCATCCCCCGATGCCACCACGTCAGACTTCCGGCCACTATAATGCCTGGATGTGCCTGCCCGAGATCCCAGCTGAAAACCACGGTGGCCCGAGCTTGAAGCGCATGCATGTCCTGGTGCTGTCGATCGTCGTGGCGGGCTTTTTGGCCCTGGCGCCCGAGGTCCATGCCCGCGACCCGAGCAAGACGATCTTCGGTTACGTCGAGCGCGTCGTCATTTCAGACAAGGGCCTGAGTCTCAAGGCGCGGCTCGATACCGGCGCAGAAACCAGTTCGCTCGACGCCCGCAATATTCACCGCTTTCGACGCGGGGAAGCCCGGTATGTGCGCTTCGATGTCGAGGATCGCGAGACCGGGGAGACGATCACGCTCGAGCGTCCACTGGCCCGCATGGTCCGGATCCGGCAGCATGGCGGCTCGTTCCACCGCCGCCCTGTCGTCAACATGTGGATCTGCCTGGGGCACATCATGCGCGAGATCGAAGTGAATCTCACGTCGCGCAGCGAGTTCCTTTATCCCATGCTCATCGGCCGCAGCGCGATGCGCGGTTCGATCATCGTGGACCCCGAACTGACCTTCACGAATCGCCCGCATTGCGACTTGTCGGAGTTAGCCGAGTGAGACTGCGCCACCTGCTGATTCTTGCGCTGTCACTGGTCGCCGCCGGCGGCGGCCTGTTCTACTACAAGTGGCAGGTGCTCGGCTTCCCCGTGGAGTCCGACCGGGACGCGCAGACTTGGACGGTCGAGGCGAGGATATCCTTCACGCGACCGCAGACGGGCCCGGCCAAGGTCACGATGCGGTTGCCGGCCGCGCCGCCGGGTTTCATCATCTTCGACGAACAATTCATTTCGCGCGGTTTCGGCCTGACCCAGGAGTCGGGGCCGGACTCGCGTATCGCCACGTGGGCGGTGCGCAGGGTCCAGGGCGACCAGGCGCTCTATTACCGGGCCACCCTGCTGCGCAGCAGGGAGGCCACCCCGCCGCTGCGCGACTCGCCGCCGTTTCCGCAGGTCCCGGAACTCGAGCAACCTTACGGGATCGCGCTGCAGGAACTGGTCGCACGGGTCCGGCAGGAATCGGCCGACATCGCGACGTTCGCCGCGGCGGCGATGCGCGCGGTGCAGGACAACGACAGCGGCATTCGCCTCCTGCTGGGGAATCAGCCGGAACCGATCGCGCGCGCGGCGCTGGTGCTCAAGGTGCTCCACTCGGCCAGGATCCCGGCCGAGATCTTCCAGGCGCTGAGGCTCATCGAGGATCGTCACGAGGCCGAGCTCGAGTACTGGATCATGGTCCATAACGGCCAGGAATGGCTCTATTTCGATGCTCAGGATGGCAGCCGTGGGCTGCCGGCCAATCTGCTGGTCTGGGCGTGGAACGCCAGGCCCGTCCTGCAGCTCGAAGGCGGCCGCGGGGCGATGCTGAGCTTCTCCACGCGCCACACGATCGAGGATGCCCTGCGCGTTGCGGAACTGAAGGCCAAGCGCCAGCACCCCCGCATCATGGAGTTTTCCATCCTCGACCTGCCGCTCAAGACCCAGTCCATGTACTCGATCCTGCTGCTCGTGCCGCTCGGCGCCTTCCTCGTCGTGCTGCTCCGGAACGTGATCGGGATCAGCACCTTCGGCACCTTCATGCCAGTGCTGGTGGCGATGGCCTTCCGGGAGACCAAGCTCGTCAGCGGGCTGGTACTGTTCACGCTGATCGTGGCGCTCGGGCTCTCGATCCGGTTTTACCTCGAGCGGCTCAGGCTGCTGCTGGTGCCCCGCCTTGCGGCGGTGCTGACGGTCGTGGTGCTCCTGATGGTCGCGGTCAGCATCTTCAGCCACCGGATGGGGATCGAGATCGGCTTGTCCGTCTCGCTGTTCCCGATGGTCATCATGACCATGGCGATCGAGCGCATGTCCATCGTCTGGGAGGAGCGCGGGCCGGGCGAGGCCATGAAAGAGGGCCTCGGGACCCTGGTCGCGGCCGCGCTGATCTACATGCTCATGATCACTCCGCAGGTCCAGTACATCCTGCTGGTATTCCCGGAGGTCCTGCTGGTGCTGCTCGCAGGCATCCTGCTGCTGGGTCGCTATACCGGCTACCGGATGACGGAGCTGATGCGCTTCAAGGCACTGGCCGGAGACGGGAAGTGATCTGGCGCCGCTGGCGAGCGCTCAACGCGGCCGGCGTGATGGGCATCAACCGGCGCAACGCCGATTACATCATGGCGCTCAACCCGCGGCGAAATTACCCCATCGTCGACAACAAGCTGCTGACCAAGGAGCTTGCCATCCGCCACGGCGTGCCCGTGCCGGAGCTGTACGGCGCGCTGGCGACACCGCACGAGATCCGCGGCCTGCCGGCGATCCTCGCGGACCACCAGGACTTCGTCCTCAAGCCGGCGCACGGCAGCCAGGGCGACGGCATCCTGGTCATCGTCGACCGGCGCAAGGGACGCTACCGCACCAGCGGCGGCCGCTTGCTCGACTGGGAGGACCTCGCGCATCACCTCACCAATGCGCTGAGCGGGCAGTTCAGCCTCGGCGGCCTGCCCGACAAGGTGATGGTCGAGTACCGGGTGAAGTTCGACCCGGTGTTCGACGACGTCAGTTACCAGGGTGTGCCGGACCTGCGGGTCATCGTCTATCGCGGCTATCCGACGATGTGCATGGTGCGCCTGCCGACCCGCCAGTCGGACGGCAAGGCCAACCTGCACCAGGGCGCGGTGGGCGCGGGCATCGATATCGCCACGGGCCTGACGATGCGGGCCGTCGGCCCGGGCAACAGCGTCGTGGAGGAGCATCCCGACACGGGCGTCGCCATCGCCGGGCGCCTGATCCCGTACTGGGACCAGGTGCTCCTGATGGCGGCGCAGTGCTACGAGCTCACGAAGTTGGGCTATCTCGGCGCGGACATCGTGCTGGACGCGGACAAGGGACCCCTGCTGCTGGAGCTGAACGCGCGGCCCGGCCTGAACGTGCAGATCGCCAACCAGGACGGCCTGCTGCGGCGGATCCGGCAGCTCGAGCCCCTCGCCGAGCAGGGCCGCACGCCGGAGGAGCGCGTCAGGATGGCCCAGGACCTGGCGCGGCGCGGCTACACGGCAGAACGCATCGCGTCCTGAGACGCGTCGACTGAGCCGCGCGAGGAAATGCCTCGCCCCTGCAGGTCAGCGCAGGGCGTCTTGCACCGAGCCTAAGGTGCGGATCCAGGGATTCTCCGCCCGGAGTTCGGGCGGCATCCTCGCAAGCGCGCGCTCAGCGGCCACGCGGTCCGGGTAGGCGCCGACAAAAGCGACCACGAACTCGCGCCCGTTCGATTGGATCTCCGCGAACTGGGCGTCCTCCACACGGCGCGACGCGACATAGTTTCGCGCCTGTTCGTGGTCCTGGGTCGCGATCAGCTGGATCGTGAAGTGAGCCGGCTCCTGGATGGCCAGCCATGGCAGGTTGCCGACGGGCTGCGCGGACGCACTAGTGACGGGTGCGGGTGGTTCGGGCCCTTCAGCTGGGTCAGGCTTGACCGGCGAGGTGGCGGCAAGCTCAGGCCGAGGTTCCATCATCGGCTCGAGCCTTATCACGGGCTGCGGCTCCGCGATCGGGACAGGGTCCGGCTCCGGCAAACCCGGGGCTGCGACCATCTCGTCTGTGCGGGCAGGGGTAGGCAATGCGGCGGGGTGCTGGTCGACCACGGGCACAGAAATTGATGTCATGGTGCGGGCGCCGGCCGGTTGCGCCCGATTCACCGCATCCTGCAAGCGCTCCAGGCGGTTACGGAATTCCTGGGTAATGTCGCGCGCGGAATCCTGGTCGCGAGCAACGCGCGGGGTCAGGAGCACGATCAGCTCAGTACGGCGCGCGACACGTTCGGTGGAGGAGAAGGCGGCGCCGACCAGCGGGATATCCTTGAGCAGGGGGACTCCGCCTTTCTGCGCGCCGGTGAATTCCCGGATCAACCCGCCCAGCACGATGGTTTCCCCGCTGCGCACCGCTACGGTGCTATTTATGGAGCGGTCGATGATCGTCGGAGAGTCGATGTTGGAGGAGGTGGTGGCGGTGACGTCCGAGACCTCCTGGCGGATATTCATGGTCACCAGCCCGCTGGCGTTTACCCGCGGCGTGACTGTCAGCAGCACCCCCGTTTCACGATACTCGATGGTGCTCGTGATGCGGGAGGTCTCGGTGAGCGTGCTGAACGACTCGGAGGTCCGGATCGGGATCTGGTCGCCGATGCGCAGCTGTGCTGAGTGGTTGTCCAGCACCATCAGCGATGGCGAGGAAAGCACCTCGACCAGCTCGTCTTTCGCCAGTGCCGAGAGCACCCCGCGGATCATGCCGTCGACATCGATGACCGAGTAATTGAAGCCCGGGAAGGCGCGCCCCAGGGCGCCGCTGTCGCCCGAGGACAGGATGCCCTCGCCGCGCAGGTCGCCGCCGATGTTGCCGCGGAAATACCACTGCAGGCCGTAGCGCAGTTCGTCGGTCAGCCGCACCTCGACGATGGTTGCATCGACCAGCACCTGCAGGGGTTCGATGTCCAGCGCCTGGATGGCACGGCGCAGGTCTTCGTACTCGGCAGGCCGCGCGAGGATGAGCAGGGCATTCTTCAGCGTGTCGGCAACCACCCGGATCGACTGGTCGTCATCGTCCGCCGCCAGCCCGCCGATTCCGCCGCCACCGACCCGTGGGCGTCCCTGGATCGAAGTGGTCTCCTGCTCGATGCGGCCGAGGCGGGCGCCGACCTGGCCGGGCGCCAGGGAATCGGCAAGCGGCGTATCGAGGGGCTGCCGGGTGCCGGTGCGCGAAAGCGTAAAGTCGTACAGCTGGTTCAGCGACGCCGCGATTTCCTCGGCGTTGGTGTTCTGCAGCCGGTAGACGTACAGGTTGCGGCCGCTTGTGTTTCCCTTGGCGCGATCCAGGCGCCGGATCCAGCTCTCAGCCTGGTCCAGGTACGCGGGCTGAGTGGTTACCACCAGCACCGAACCCAGCCGCTCGACCGGAATGAAGCGCAGCACACCTTCGAGCGGGCCCTCGGCTTCCGCGGAGAACAACGCCTCCAGCTCGCCCGAGATGATCACCGGGTTGATGTTCTCCAGCGGGAACATGCCGACCGACAGGCCGGCGAGCATGTCCACGTCGAACAGGTCGATGTTGTCCATGACGATCGAAACATCGCTGGAGGTTGCCGACAGCAGGAGCAGATTACGCGGCGTGTCCACCCGCACAGTAGCCCCCGGCGGCAGCAAGGGCTCGAGAATCTTCGCCATCTCGCTGGCGGCGATATAGCGCAACGGGATCACCGCGACCTGGTAGCCGGGCCGGATCGCCTTGACGTTCCGCGGTGCCTGGATCACGTGGCCGGCCCGCGCGGCGGCATCCAGGCTCATGATCCGGTAGATGTCTTCGCTCGGCGAATGGACCATCGCCCAGCCCGCCATCTGGAGCACGCGCTCGAGCATCGGCAGCACCGCGTTCCGCTGCAGCGGCCGACTGGTCTGCAGGGTGATGCGGCCGCTCAGGTCGCCGACGATCAGGTAGCTCTGGCCGAGAATCTCCGAGAAGATCGTCTCGATCACCGCGCGCAGCTCGGCATCCTCGAAGCTGAGCACGACATCGCCGCTTACGGGCGGGGAGAAGGGGCGGGCGCTGCCGACCATCCGCCCGGTTCCACGAATGATCTCCGGCTCGCCGGGCTCGGCGCGTCCTTCGACCAGGGTTACCTGCTCGTCCCGGGCGCTCCCTGGGCTGGCAACATCGAGGGTGCCCATCAGTTGACCCAGTTCCCTGGTGGAGGGCGTCTCCGTGGGTTTGCCGGTGGCGCAACCCGCAAGCAGCAGCAGCGCGAGCGTCGCGCAGCCGAGCGGGGGAACCACAGAGCGCTGGCCAAACAGCATTTGTCCCTTCACTTTCTTACGCTTGCCGGTGCCTTTTACGGTCGTTTATTAAACTCCAAACGTGAGCACTTCGCCAGCGATACAGTTCACATTATGTGAAGGACTATGGGTCGGGGCGCAGCAGGATGCGGTGGGTGAACCCCGCCCGCTCGAACTCGATGGCCTCGGCGCCGATCTCCCTGACCGTCCATCCCTGGACCTCCTCGCCGACCCGCAGGCGGAGAATTCGCGTCTGGCCCGCAGGCTGGAACAGCGCCAGGGCCTCTCCCGGCGCACCCATCAGGCCATGCACGCGGCCCTGCGGGGGCGGGGGGGGCGGCGTCGCGCGCGCCGGCGCCGGCCGGCTGGAGGCGCTACGCGTCGGCACGGGCCGGCGGATCGGATTGAACAGGGGTCGCATGTCGATCAGCTGGTAGTCCGCGAGTGCCGGCACCGGCACGCTCTCGGTCCAGGGCGCGGAGTCCGGCCCGGAACCGATGCCGGCAAGATCGGGGCCCCTGCCGGGCCAGCTGAAGATCGCCGCCAGGCAAACCAGCAGCAGCAGGAGAAGGTTCAGAATCCATATGGGTTTGCTCCTCATGACTCATCCCCCGCGACCGTCTCGCCCGGCGCCGGTTCGGGCGCGGCGTCCATCAGGGTGGTGACGGTCATCGCGATGTTCAGCATCCGGTCCCCGGCCCCGGCGGCGCGGTCCGCCTGCACCTGGAGGTCCTCCACCCACGCGATGGGCTCCCCCGTCTCGAGGTGGTAAAGAAAATGTTTCAAGCCGGACAGGGTCGACTGCGCCTGGATGCGCACCCCGAGCCGGACGAAGTGCTCCAGCGGTGCTGGGTCCATCGCCTGGGTACTGTTGAGGGTGAACGCGGGCGCGCGTTCCGCCATGCCCGCCAGGTGGGACTGGAAACGCGCGCCTGCGACAGACGCGCCGAGATCCGGCAGGATCGCCTGCGACTCTGCGAGGAGCGCCTCGAGCGCGGCGAGCTCGGCCTCGATGATTTCCCTGCGCGCCAGCGTGTTGTCGAGCCTCGCGGCCTGGAAGGCGAGGTGCTTCAGCGTCTCATCGTAGAGCCGATGCTGCCGCAGCACGGGTGCCACGAACAGCAGTGCGAGCAGCATCAGCGCGAGCAGGAACAATCCCAGCGCAAGCCTGCGCTGCCTGGCCTCGGGCCAGTGGCGCGGCGGCATCATGGCGTCGCTCCGTCTTGGCCTTGCGGAGCCGCGGGCGGCATCCCGGGGGTGATGCGCGCACCAATCTGGAAGCGCTCATGCTGCGCGTCGACGCGGCTGGTCGGCGAAAGGAAGCGCACGTCATCGAGCGAATCGAGCGCTTCCAGCAGTTCGAGGAGTTCGGCCGCGCTGGCGGTCTGGCCATCGATGCGCACGCTGCCGTCTTCGAAGCGCAGGGCATGAACGTGACTGTGGTCTGGCAGCGCCCCGCTCAGGTCCCTCAAGAGGTCGATGACGCGCCGGCGCGCCTCGCGGTCACGCGGCGGGTAGAGCAGCTTTTCCTGGATCAACTCGCGGCGGCGGTCCACCGCCGCCACGCTCTGCGCGTCGTGCAGGACCGCCGCGTATTGCTGTTCCATGTGGTGCACTGCGAAGCGCTTGAGCAGCAGCGGTGCCAGCAACAGCGCGACCAGCAGCACCGCCGTGACGGCCAGCGCGCGGCGTGGCGAAGTCCGGTCCGGTAGCGGCGTGTCCGGCGTCCATTGCATGTGGATGATGCCAGTGCCATCGGCACCATCGGCGCCATCGGCACCGGTGCGCACGGCGATGCCTTCAGCTGCGATCCCCGCCCGCACGAGCGCGTCGAGTTGCTGCTGTAGAACACGCCGGGGCACTGCGGCGATCCGGATCGCCATTCTGCCCGGCAGGTCGGACGGCTGTTCCTCGTATCCGAAGATCGCGGTCTCCGCGCTGAAGGGGGTATGGCGATCCAGTTCGAAGCGCAGCACTTCCGCCAGGCGGTTGCGCACGGCAGCCGGGAAGGTCACGTCCTTCAGGACGGCCTGCGAAGCGGGCACTACGAGGAGCCAGCGGGGCTTGAGAGTCGCGCGCTGGCCCAGCACGTCATCCGGCGACTGCTCGGCGGTCAGCGTGCCGAGGTCCTCCGGCGCCATGCCGGGAGCCGCCTGCCAGGCGAGACGAATGCCCGCCGGCTCAAGGCTGACCCACACGTTCGGAACGAACAGCGTGCTGCGGACGCTCCCGTTCGGCGGCAGCGCGCGCAGGACCACGTCCCACCACCAGGCCAGCCAGGCCTTGGCGAGGGCGAGAAGATCCCGGATCGTGTCCTGCCGCGTAGATGTTTTCATGCTGTTTTCAAGGCGTTCCCGATTCTATCAGTAGGCGCCGGGTCCGGGTGCCCAGGCGGGTGGCTCGCGCCATTCGAGAATGCTCACGGGCATGGGGCCGCCGCGATGGCCGAACACGGCCTCGACATGCGCCCGCGAACGGCGCCCGCTGGTCGCGACGGCCTCGAGGCGAAACACGCGCGTGGTGCCTGGCTGCGCGCGCGAGCCCCGGAAGACGGGTGGCGACAGTCCTTCCAGCACGGCGCGATTCCGTTCCTCAACCCAGCGCTCGGCGAAGGCGGAGGAGACCCCGGGCAGGGCGGCGAACACCTGCGTGGGCGCGAAGTCGGCGACCGGGCGCGAGAGGCCGGTATGCACGGTCACATGAGGCGCGATCCGCTGGTACAGCTCCGCGGTGATCCCGGCGACCTGCTGCAACTCTTCGACGCTCTCGAAATTGCCGTCGCGCCGGCCCTCGACCAAGCCCAGCGCCCGGTATTCCTCGGGGGTGGCGCCGAAGTGGCGCGTATCGGGCGAAGGATCGCGCCAGTCCAGGATGTTGTCCGTGAGGATCTCGAGGCGGCGCCCGCGCACGCCACCCGCCTCGCGGATCAGGCCCACGATCACGACCGGGTCGGCGCGATTGAGGTCCACTCGCCCCGCCTCGCTGGTGATGCGGTAGCGGACCTCCCCATCGCCGATCGGCAGACTCTGCCAGCGGCCGGCCGTGCCCTCCAGGAGCATCTGGTGCAGCTCGTCGGGATCGAGCTGGAGCGTCTGTGCCATGCCCAGGCTCACGGCAGCCCGCGCCGCCTGGCGGGCCTGGGCCGCGGCGAGAATGTCGGACGCGGAACGCAGCTCGCGCTGGAGGCTGAACACCATCGCTGAGGCCACCAGGGTCAGCGCCAGCGCCACCCATAACACCAGCACGAGCGCGACACCCCGCTGCGCATGAATCGCGGGGTGACGGCGGCGCGTGCGGTGACGGCCCGGTGCACAGTCAGCGCGTGGCAAGGCGGGTCGCCTCGGCATGGGTGCGGGCGTAGAGCCGGGGCCACGGGAGGCCGCGGGGATCGGTGCGGCGAAGCTCGATCGCCAGCATCATGGGGACGCAGCGAGGCTCTGGCCACTCCGGAAACCAATCGGCTTCGTCCTGTCCTGCAGGGTCGCCCAGGTACTCGATCCGCAATTGTTCGACGTCCTCCAGCAGGGTCAGCGTGGCCCACGTCGAGCGAAAGTCGGGGACCAGCGAGGCCATGCGGGGGTGGAACGGCCGATAACTGACCCGCAGCTCGTCACCCGCGGTATGGAGCACGTAAACGTAGAGCCCGCCGAGATTGCGCTGCGCGGGGAGCGGAGCGACGAAGGTCAGGCGGTCGCGTTCGCCGATGAAGACCACCTGCGTTCGCCCCGGCGACGGCAGCGAGTTTTCCGGGAGGCTGACGCGGCGGGCGGCAGCCAGGCGGAAGCGCAGGAAGCGCTGGACGGCCTCGATGTCGTTGACTTCCACGCCCAGCCGGTCGGCGCGCTCCCAGGCACGCATGGTGGTGGCGAACGTCGCGAACAGCACGGCCATGAGCAGTCCGAGCATCGTCATGGCGACCAGCACTTCAACCAGCGTGAAGCCGCGCTGCAGCGCCCCTCGCAGCACATGCTGAGCCCTCATTCCGGCACCGGGGCGAGGATCAGCGTCTCCAGCAGCACGCTGCGCTCGGGGTCCAGCTGGACTTGCGCCTCGACGCGCAGCAAGAGGATGTCCGGACCCTCGAATCCCGGCACGGGCTCAAGGCGCATCGTCCATGGCATTCCGGCGGCATCCGCGCCGCGCAACTCCGTGCCCGGCGGGGGAAGTTCGACGGCGGCGCGGTCGAGCAGGCTTTCCGCAACCATCACCGCCAGCTGGTAGCGCGCGCTGCGGTCGGCCCCGGTCAGGGCGCGGGACGCGATGGACAAGGCCACGGACGCGACCAGCGCGAACACGACGAAGGCGACGATCACCTCCAGCAACGAGAATCCTGTCTGCGGGCGGCGGTTCACAGGATGTGGCTGCGGCCGGTGAGCCAGTTCACGCGGATGTCCATGTGACGTTCGCCCAGCGCCAGGCGAATCTCGCCCCCGCTGGCCGAGCCGTCCGGGTAGAACAGGATCGCGCCACGCCGGCGGTCGATCACGGCGCCCTCGGCGGTGTAGAGCTCCAGCTGGATGCGGGCATCGAGCGTGCCGCCGCGCCCCTGGGCCTGGTCGCCGAACCAGTAGCGATTCTCGCGGATATCGAGCACCCACGAGACCGGGGCGCCTGACGACTGGGCATGCGCCCGGGCCGCGCGCAGCCCGGAATTGACCTCGCGCACCGCGGAACGCAATTGCAAAGTCTCCAGGGTGCCAGTGAGGCGCGGGGCGACCAGCGCCAGCAGGAGGCCTGCCAGCACCAGCACCACCAGGAGCTCAAGCAGCGTGAAGCCGCGCGCCTGGCCCAGGGGGAGGGCGCGATCGCTCATCCGCGCCGAGTCACTGCCAGGACCCGACCACCCGGTTTTCGCCGGTCCCCTCGGGCTGGCCATCGGCGCCGTTGCTCCAGACGTCGAATTGACCGTGCTGCCCCGGGAAGCGGTAGTTGTATGGCCGCCCCCACGGATCCATGGGCACCGTCCTGCCGCGCAGGTATGGTCCATTCCAGCGCTGTACCCCGGCAGGCTGCTGGACCAGGGCCTGCAGGCCCTGTGCGGTGCTCGGGTAGGCGCCCACGTCGATATAGTAGAGCTCCACCGCCGCCGCCAGGTCACGGGTCTGCAGCAGCGCCGTCTCGGTTTTCGAGGTGCCGATGTAGCGCAACAGCTGGGGCCCGACCAGGCCGGCGAGCAGCCCAAGGATGACCAGCACTACCAGCAACTCGATCAGGGTGAAGCCCTGTCCGCGGGCGTACCCGGGATATGTCGCAAGGCGAGGTGTCGATTTCATGATTTCAACCTATGTGAACGCGAAGCCCTGGATGCCGAGGATCGCCACCAGGATGGAAATGATGATGCCGGCGACCAGTATGCCGAGGGTGATGATCAGCACCGGTTCGAGGATCGCCAACAGCCGCTGCACCGCGATGCGGACCTCCTCGTCATAGATGTCCGCCACCCTGTGCAGCATCGTCTGGAGGTCCCCGGTCTCTTCGCCGAGCCGGATCAGCTGCAGCGACAGCGGCGGAAACAGGCGGGTTTCGGCCAGCGGGCCAGAGAGGCCGCCGCCGGACTTCAAGCTGTCCGCCGCCTGGCGCAGCCCCTCGGACATGATCTGGTTGGAGGAGATGGAGGTGGTGATGCGCAGGCCCTCGAGCAACGGCACCCCGTTCTGCACGAGCGTGCCGAGGGTGCGGCTGAAACGCGCGACCTCGACGCGCTGGACCAGGTCGCGGATCCGCGGCAGCCTGAGCGCTAGCAGGTCGAGCGTGCGCCGCTGCCGCGGGTGATCGAGCATCCACTGCAGGCCGAGCAGGAATGCGAGCAGGGTGAGCAGCAGTGCCCACCAGTAGTCCTGCAGGAACGAACCCGCCGCGATCACCAGCTGGGTGGACCAGGGCAGGGCCTCGCCGGCGCTCTCGAACAGCTCGGTGAACTGCGGCACCACGTATAGCAGCAGCAGCATGACCGAGGCGATGGACAGCGTCAGCAGAATGACGGGGTAGATCAGTGCGGAGACGAGCGTGCTTTGCAATGCCTGCGAGCGGTCCAGGTGATCGGCCAGGCGGGCCAGCACCGTCTCCAGCGCGCCGCCGGCCTCGCCGGCGCGCACCATGTTGATGTAGAAGCCGGAGAAGACGCCTCCCTGCGCCTCGAGCGCCTCCGCCAGGGTGCTGCCCCCGCGAACGCGCTCGCGGATGTCCTCCACCAGGTGTTGCTGAACCGGGCGGGTCACCAGCTGGATGAGCGTCGCCAGCGCGCGGTCGAGCGGCATGCCGGCGGTGAGCATGGTGGCCAGCGATCGGGTAAGGAGCGCCTGTTCCGGGATCGTGAGGGCCCGACGGCGCCGGCCCGGCGGTCGCAGCGGGCTGTCGGTGATCTCGAGCAGGATCTGTCCATGCGCCTGGATTTCGCGCGCCAGGGCCGCCTCGCTTGCGGCCTCGCGGCTGCCCGTCGTGATCTCGTTGCCGCTGGTCACGGCTCGGTAGTGGTAGACCGGCATGCTAGACGTCCTGGATGACCCGGGTGACTTCCTCCAGGCTGGTAGCGCCCTCGAGCACCTTGCTCAGCCCATGCTCGTACATGGTCTGCATGCCTTCTGAGCGCCCGATTTTCTCCAGTTCGGCGGTCGTGGCGTGACGCATGACCGCGGCGCGCAGCGCCTCGCTCATCGGCAGCATCTCCAGGATCGTCGTGCGGCCTCGATAGCCGACGCTGTTGCACTCCGGGCAACCGTGCGCACGCAATATCTGCACCGGGCCATGGGACTGGAGGCGGCGCAGGCCCAGGGACTCGACGTGTTCGTCCGGCACCTGCCAGGGCTCTGCACAGCTCTGGCACAGGGTGCGGACCAGCCGCTGCGCGACGATGCCGATCACCGTGGAGCCGAGCAGAAAATCCTCCACGCCCATGTCCAGCAAGCGCGACACGGCGCCCGCCGCATCGTTGGTGTGCAGTGTCGATAGCACGAGGTGTCCCGTCAGCGCCGACTGGACGGCGATCTTTGCAGTTTCCAGGTCGCGCATCTCGCCGATCATTATGATGTCCGGGTCCTGGCGGACGATCGAGCGCAATGCCCCCGCGAAGGTCAGCCCGATCGAGGGCTTGACCTGGATCTGGTTGATGCCGTCGAGCTGGTACTCGACCGGGTCCTCCACCGTGATGATCTTGCGCTCTGAGGAGTTGAGCCGACTCAGCGCGGTATACAGTGTCGTGGTCTTGCCGGACCCCGTGGGACCGGTCACGAGGATGATGCCGTGGGGCCGCTTCAAGGCCGCCTCGAACTGGGCGCGACCGCCGCCCGTAAACCCAAGCGCGTCCAGGTCGAAGCGGATGCTTTCACGATCGAGCAGGCGCATCACCACGCTTTCACCGTAGAGCGTCGGGACGGTGGACACGCGCAGGTCAAGCTCGCGGCCCTGGATACGCAGCTTGATCCTGCCGTCCTGCGGCAGGCGCCGCTCAGCGATGTTGAGGCGCGCCATGATCTTGACGCGGGAGATCACCGCCGCGGCCAGGGGCGCCGGCGGCGCCTCACCCTCGCGCAGTATGCCGTCGACACGGAAGCGCACGCGCAGGCTGTCCTGGAAGGGCTCGATATGGACATCGGACGCACCGAGCTCCACTGCCTTGTGGAGGATCAGGTTGACCATCCGCACGACTGGGGCCTCGGAGGCCAGGTCGCGCAGCTGTTCGACATCATCGTCCGCGTGGTGCCCGGCGATCTCGACGCCCTCGGTGGCCTGGTTCATCGCCGAGCGGCCCTGGCCGTACTGTTGCTCGATCGCGGCATCGATCTCGGAGGGCAAAGCCAGCACGAGCCGAATCTCACGGCCGGTGGCCAGGCGCAGCGAGGGCACGATGTCCGCACGCGTCGGGTCGGCGATCGCAACCTCCAGGGTGGCGCCGTCGTCCGCCACGGGCACTGCCTGGATCTCGCGCAGAAAGCGCGGTGAGACGTCGATGCCGAGCACCGGCTGCGAGGGGATCGTGCTGGCGGCGATGCGCGGAATTCCCGTGTACTCGACCAGCAGTTCGGCGAGCTTGTTCTCGGCGATAAAGCCCATCTTCAGCATCAGCTGGCAGATGCTGTCGTTGGCCGTCTCCGGGAGCGCCCGCGCGCGCGCGAACTCGTCGGCGCGCGGGCTGATATGCTCGAGCAACCGGGCCTGCACGGCGACGGCCAGGGTGCGGCCTTCTTCAGTAGGTGCGATCTGCTGCATTGGATCTCCGGTCACTCGCGCGACACAGTCTCGCCGGATAAATTATGTCAGTCCATCCCCGGGTGCACAGCGCTGGCAAAGCGGCACCCCGACGATACAGGGAGAATCTGTTGAAGAATGCATCCCCAGCCGCGTGCGAGCTTACGACCGCGATCCCCCTCGTGCGCCAGAGCGTCGCGGCGCTGCTGCGCATCCACGGGGTCAAGGCCGAGGCGGGCGCCCGCAAGAAGGGCGCCAGGGCCGAGCCGAAGTTTCGCGCCGTGATCGGCGGGAGCGCCTTCTGCATCGTGGCCGACCGCTACCTGGTCACGGCCTGGCACGTGCTCAACGGCGGCAAGCCGCGCAACCCGGATGACCTGCTCTACCTTCTCACGGTGCCGGATAACGGCGACCAGGCTCTTTGCTTTCCCGTAAGGGACGTGCCGCTCGAGCGCCGCGACCTCGATGTTGCCGTGCTCGAGATCGGACCCTGCGCCACCACGAGGGGCGGAGTGCCCGCGCTGCCGTTGAGCTTTGCCCCTCGCCCGGACGGCACCCGCGTGGTGACGGTCGGCTACCCTTCGCCGACCATCGCCCGCATCAAGCTGGATGCCTCCGGAAGCTACCGGGGCGGGGAAATGTTCCTGAAGAGTCATGCGAATGAGGGCATCGTCGCCGCGCAGTACAAGATGGGTGGGGTGTCGATCTATGAGCTCAATATCGGCTGGCACAATGGCGAAAGCGGGGGGCCAGTGGCCGTCGTGGCGGAGCGACCCGCGGCATTCTCGCTAATGCAGCATTATCGGAACATCCAGTCGCCCCACGGCATACTGCCCGGCCCGCATCGGGGCTGTGCTCTTTCCGGCATCCGGGCGGAACTCCTGGCGCTGGGGGCGGAGGCGCTTGAATGACGGCGCTTCGAGAGAGCTTCATATGCCACCGGTCCTGGCTGTGCCGCACGGGCCGCGATCATGCGGCCGTGAAACAAGAGCATTTCTCAGGGGTGCCTGCCCGCGCATAGCAGTCGCCGCTTGAGGTTTCGCATCACGGCATCCAGTTCCTCCAAATCGAGCGGCGTGTTCAGGGATGCATCGGCGCCGCTCCGCAGGTTCAGGATGTGCGAGTCTCGCCCCCCGGGCGGGCCGACCATCACGATGCCGTGCTGGTGCGCGATGTGCCGGCGCAACTCGGAGCTTATGCTGTTCCACAGGGCTGCGCCATGGTCGATGTTGAACAACACGATATCCGGATTGCAGGCTGCAATTGATCCAGGCAGGTCGTCGCGGCTATGCATGCCCGCTGCAGTGTGGCCGAGGGCATCGAGCACGGCGATCAATGCATCGCGCTGAGCGTCGTCGTCGTCCAGGACCAGCACGCTGAGCGGCTTGCGCGCCATACTCGCATCAAGCGCACGGTCATCGGTGCACGGCGTGGCGACGGGCGACTCCGCCAACATGTCGAACTGCCTGGCAAGTTGCAGGATCGAATGGCAATCCAACCTGCGGAAGATTGCCGCGCGATGTGTCTTGACGGTGTTCACAGACAGGCCGAGGCGGGTCGCGATTTGTGTGTTAGTCGCTCCGGAGACCACCATGCGGCACACTTCGCGCTGCCTGCTGGAGAGCGAGCCGAAGCGGCTTCGCGCGGACTCTGTTCTGTCATTCTTCCCTGATTGCATTATGTTTTCAATGCGATTTGCGAATCGTTGGTCCAGACCGCCGCGCGCTAGGTGGCTTCCCATTCGAGGAAGCCGTTCTCGTTTGTCGTGCCCGCCGATATCCCTGATCAAGCCAACGACGGAGAATAGTAACGACACTCGATCGGGAATGCTCTTTGCAAGCATATCTTTTGGCGCCCTGAACCCAGGTAGTCAATAAGGATTGGCCGAAAGTAAGCCTTCACGTATCTGGGCCGCGTAGGTTGACAAGGCCCGGCTGGTGGCTGCACACAAGTCGGTTCCAGCCCTCGCGCCGCCGGAAAATATGCGCCTTCAGTCACGTTTTCGAGAACGAAAGGCGCCATGGAGGCCGATCTCACCCTGCGGGATGATATTCAGTTTCATCGCCGCCAGCTAATATAGGAACAGCGTATCGCTGGGACGGATAGCAGCATAGAGATTAAGGTAAATAATGAAACATTTTGCGCGTTTGCGCTCGTCGCCCGGGTTCTCGGACCGGGGCGGGGCGCGGAGCGTTCATTCATTGGCAGCGCAGCGAAACCCCTGCCCCCCAAGGCGGACGGGGGCGGGTAGGTCATGACTGCGCCGAGCCAGTCCTGCAATGCACGCGATCCGGTGGTAAGCCGGATGCGCAAGCTTGCGGGTGCGCTGCTGATCGCGTTGACCACGGCGTCGGTGCCGGCCCAGGCGCACAATCTCGACTCGCTTGCCACCTCGATTCATTTCGCCGACGACCAGGTCGAGCTGATGAACACGCGGGCGTTGGCCAACCAGCCACTGATCCAGGTCGGCGACGAGTTCTGGGTGGTGTTGATGACCACGCCCGGGCCCGGCACCAATACAGGCGTCGGCGGTTACCAGACGTTCTACGTACCACCCGGCGCGCAGGTCGTCGATGTGGCCTACGTGCTGCCCGACCCGTCCGATCCCAGGGGCTTCCGCAATATCCCGATGAAGGGGCAGTCCCCCATCGCGATCGGTTCGGGCCCGATCGGCGCGGCCAGCACGCCGGAACTGATCGGATTCGAACTGCCTGGCCTGAATGGTCTGGGCTTCAGGACCGATCCGGTAACGGCCGCCGGCGTTGATCGCGGTACCCTGGCGGGTGTTTACGCGGACACGGGAATATTCTTCTCCACGGACGACCGCACGACCTTCAACAGCTACGGAATGTTGAAGCCGCCGGCGCCCGGCGGGCCGGCTCCGATGAATAACAACTCCGGCGACACCGTCGGGGAGTGGTACGCCGCCAACGTCCCGAATTCGGCGGTTCTCGACGTCCTCGGCGTGATGACGCTGTGGGATTCCTACCAGCTGCGCGCGTACGGCCGCAAGGATGTTGCGCCGCTGATCGACAATAACGGCCGTGGCAACGCGCCGTGGGGCCTCGCGAATGTGGTGCCGGGTCCGGATTCGGGCTATGCGTGGGAATTCGACTTCGCCACTTACGAGAGCACGACCGGAACGGCTGCCCAGAAGATGCAGGCAGCCATCAAGATCGGTCCCTGGAAGCGCGTCAAGTATCCCGGCAGCCAGATTTCCCAGGACCAGCCGGGGCTGGTGAGTTCGGTGCTCGGGCAGGTGGGGATCGACGCCAGCCTGATGGGCAGGGATCCCACGTCGATTCCGGACAACGCCAACGCCATCCGTTTCGCCATCGGCCAGCTGGAACTGGGGCGCCCGGAGTTCTCGGCGGTCAAGGTTCGCATCACCGAGATGCCGGGTCCAACCTGCTTGGCCATGATGCACGCCGATGCCTTCGGCGGCGACGCGGGCGGCCCCGATGGCGGCAAGGACCATATCTGGCGCTACTTCGATCCGACCGTTGTCACGCTGAACCCCTGCGCCTTCCTGCAGAAGGTCGCCTCGAAGGCATTGGTCGCGCCGGGCGAGACCTTCTATTACACGATCACGTATGCGAACAACGGCACCGTCGATATCCCGAACTTCTCCATCACGGACACCTTGCCCAGCCGGGTGGTGTATGTGTCCTCGGTGCCGGCGCCGACCGTAAGCGCGTCGCCGAACTTCCGCTGGGACTTCGGCACGGTCGCGGCAGGCGAGATCGTGACCGTCACCCTATGGGTGAAATCGACGGGCACTGGCACGGCGCTGAACACTGTTATTGCCCGGAGCGGCGACGAGGTCATCGAAGAGGTCATCGACGTCTCCATCCAGACCGTGCAGCTCGGCACCCGGGCAATCCTGCAGAAGGAGAAGTCGGTCACTCCGCAGGCAGCCGCACCCGGTACGGAAGTCACCTACACGCTGGAAATCGAGAACATCGGCACGGGCCTGAACGGCACGCCGCTCAGGGTGCGGGAGTTCCTGCCGGACGGCTTCACCTATGCAGGTTTTGTCGGCGCCACCCTCAACGGCGCGGTGATCGCGGCGCCCACCATCACGGTGGACGCCAGCAACCCGGCGCAGCCGCTGTTCACGGTTTCCCAGGGTATCCAGCCGGACAAAAAACTGCTCATCACCTTCAAGGCGCTGATCGGTGCCGCGGTGCAGCCCGGCACGTACTTCAATTCCTTCCAGCTCGAATACGAGGGCAAGGTCATCCCGCCCATCCCCGATGGCCCGGTCACTGTCGCAGGCGGCAAGATCGGCGACACCATCTGGCGCGACTGGGATGGCGATGGCGTGCAGGACCCCGACGAGGAGGGCATCGAAGGGGTCATCGTCCGGCTGTACGCAGCCGATGGCACGACCCTGCTGTTCACGACGACCACCGACGCCAACGGCAACTACTACTTCAACGGTCTGATGGCCGGCACCTACGTGGTCGAGGTCAACGGCGGGGCCTCGTTGCCCGGCACGCTCCAGACCGGGGACCCGGACAGCACTCTCGACAACCGCCACACGGTCATCCTGGGCACCGACCAGCAGTACCTGATCGCAGACTTCGGCTATCAGCCGGTTGGCGCGGGCTCCATCGGCGACACCGTTTTCGAGGACGTGGGCAACGACGGGGTCTTCACGGTCGGCACGGATATCGGCATTCCCGGCGTCACCGTGTACCTCTACGAGGACGCCAACGGCGACGGCAAGATCGATCCCGCGACGGACGCGCTGGTGGGCACAACCACCACCGACGCCAGTGGCAACTACACCTTCGCGGGCCTGGCCGAGGGCTTCGACTACATCGTCTATGTCGATCCGGCCGACTCGACGTTGGCCGCGTACTTCGCCGGTGTCCCTTACAAGGCCTCGACCGCCATCCCGCAGGTGGTTCCAGGCCTGACCGGGGCCTGGATCGATGCCGATTTCGGCTTCTGGCGTGTTGCACCCGCGCGTATCGGCGACCAGGTTTTCATCGACAATAACGGCGACGGAATCTACAACGCCGGGGACGCCCCGTTGGGCGGGGTCACGGTGACCCTGCTGCGTGACGGCGTGGTCGTGGCGACCACGGTCACCGCGCCGGATGGCACGTATTCGTTCGACAATCTCGGGCCCGGCACCTACACCGTGTTGGTCGACTCAGGGAGCGCCGGTGTGCCGGCGGGGTATTTCCCGACCGTTACCCAGCACACGGTGACCGTGGCAGCGGGGCAGTCTTACCTGGACGCGGATTTCCCGTTCGTCGGACTGCTGACCAAGACGGTCGACCTGGCATCCGCCAACCCTGGCGATACCCTGACATTCACGCTCAAGCCTTACTTCCCGGGCGGCCAGCTGCTGGATGAGATGCGGCTCATCGACCCCTTGCCGGAAGGAACGACCTACGTATCCGGCAGCGCCACCGCCGGCGGCGTCTATGGTCCGTACGTCCCGCTCCCCGGCGAGCCGGGTCTCGATCTCGAGGGTGGCCCGGCCGGAACCACGAGACTCGATACCGCGCTAGCGGTGAGCACGAACTTCGTCAACGTGGGCGATCAAGTCACCGTGACGCTCAACGTCAAGAGCAGCGTCGCGGTGGCTAACGCTTCCCCCACGGAGCTTTCGATTAACGGGGGTCCCGCCAGCTGCACAGGGCCGATTCCGGCCACTGCCAACGTGCCGAACGGGACAACAGGTGTAAATTTCGTCTGGACATGCACCCTCACAGGGAGCGGTGAACACAGTTTCGAGGCGGCCGCGGACGCCGGCGACTACAGTTGGCCGTCCGCCAGCTCAGCGACCGTCCTTGCCGCAGCCCAGGGCGGGCCGGATGTGGTCACCTGGAACTTCGGCAGCGGCACACCCGGCACGGCGGGTGAAACCATTACCAGCGGCTACACCGCGGGCGTTTACGGCCTGGCTGGCGCCAACAAGAAGGATTTCTCCAAGTACGGGGTCAACAACGACACCTGGAGCGCCCGGAGTCAGCCCACCAACGGCATCGAGAAGGGCGGTGCGCTGACCAATGCCGGCAATGGGGTTCTCTACGCCAGCGAGGGCAACTCCAAGTGGTTCTACCGGTATGACATCCCGACAGATACCTGGACGCGACTGGCGGATGTGTCGGATAACTTCAATGAGGGTGGCGGCATCCAGTACCTTAATGTCGGCGGTCGCGACTATGTGTACGCCGTACTGGGCAATGGCAATCGCTTCCGGCGTTACGACATCGCGAGCAACGCTTGGGTAGCGCTCGCTAACGTTCCGGTGAATGTCAAGCGAGGCGGTGCAATCACCACCGACGGCACCGACTTATACGTGCTGCAAGGTGACGGCAAGACAGGCTTCTACCGCTACAACGTGGCGGATGATACCTGGACCGCGCTTGCTGCTACGGCTGAGAACGTCAAATGGGGCGGCGCGCTCACCCGTGTCGGAGGCTACATCTACGCGTTCCGCGGCGATGGCAAGACCGATTTCTGGCGCTATGACATCGCCGCCGATAGCTGGGCGGTCATGGCCGTTGCGCCTGGGAACGTAGGCGATGGTGGCGCACTGACCACCGACGGCGACAACACCATTTACGCCTTCCAGGGCAAGACGAAGGCTTACTGGCGCTACAACATCTCGACCAACACATGGACCATCCTGCCGGCTGTCAACTTCCCGAACAACGTAGGGCAGGGCGGTGCGCTGGTGTACGACCCCGGCGAGTCTCCAGAAGGGTATGCGACCAGCGTTACGGCCACGCCCAGCCTCACGCTCCATGGCAGCCAGATCACGGTGCAGATGCGCTTCCAGGCGGATACCGTGGTCGGCAATGTCGTGCCTGGCACGCTCAATGTGGCTTCGACCGGCGGCGCGTCCTGCAGCTCGCTGAGCGGGCCGGTGCTGCTGAGCGGGGACAATCACATCGACGACATTGAGGACGAGGTCCGCTTCCAGTGGACCTGCACCGTGGCGGCGTCGACAACCCCCGCCAGCCTGGCCTTCAGCGCCGGCGGCTCCGGCGATGGCGGGGTCACGTTCCCGGTGGCCAGCTCGAACAGCGTGCTGGTCAGTCCCGAGCTGCAGTTTCAGGTTGCGGTCAATAGTCCGGCCCCTGATTCCGGCGTGATTGACAACACCGGACTGCTGGTCAAGGCCGGCCCGGAGCCGAACAGCTTCCCCAGCAACACCACCCAGACCGCCATCGGCGCCAGCATCGGCGATTTCGTCTGGGCCGACTTCGACGGCGATGGCCTGCAGGATCCCGGTGAGCCCGGGATCGCCGGCGTGACCGTTTACCTGTATGCGGCGGACGGGGTCACGCTGCTGGCCACCACCACGACCGATGGGCTCGGCAACTACCGGTTTTTCGGGCTGGAGGCAGGAAGCTACGTCGTCGCCTATGATCCCGCGACCGGGCCGGCCGACTATTTCGCCTCCACCCCGGTCACCCACACCGTCACGCTCAGTGCCGGGCAGCAATACAACGACGCTGATTTCGGCCTCGCGCCCGTGCCGCCGGGCACCGGCAGCATCGGCGACTATGTCTGGCTCGACCGCGACAACGACGGCGTGCAGGACGCCAATGAAGACGGGCTGCCGGGCATCACGATGATCCTGCAGCGCTGGATCAACGGCACGTGGGTCGAGATTGCCACGACCGAAACGGACGAGACCGGCTACTACATCTTCGAGGGGCTCTCTGCCGGTGACTACCGCGTGGTGGTCGATACCGACAGCGAGGTGACCAGCCCGTACGCTGATCCCGACGACACGTTCAGGATCGGCGACGTCATGGCGCCGACCTGGGACCTGGACGGCACCGGCACGCCGCATGCGGCCACGGTCACGCTGGCCACCGACTCGACGGTCGTGGATACCGTGGACTTCGGCTACAACTGGTCCGGCACGATCGGCGACTTCGTCTGGTGGGATTACAACACCGACGGCGTCTACCAGTCCGGCACCGAGCAGGGCATTGAAGGCGCCCGCGTGCAGCTCTTTCACGATACCGACGGCGACCGCATCCTGGACCTGATCGCGGGCGACGTGGAAATCTTCAGGGTCTTCACCGACGCCAACGGCAATTACCTCATTACCAACCTGCCGCCCGGCAACTACATCGTCGATGTGTACGAGGACAGCCTCGTTGCTGAGGATGGCGTTCGCAATGTCGTGCCGACCACCGACGACCACGTCCCGGTCACCTTGAGCCCGGGCAGCATGACCTATCTCGATGCCGACTTCGGCTATTACATCGGCGCCCGCATCGAGGCGCTCGTCTTCTGGGACGAGAACCACAACGGCATTTTCGACGGCGATGAGAACCGCCTCGCCGGTATCACCGTGACGCTCACCGGGACAGATAACTTCGGCAACCCGGTCACCGCCACGGGCACCACCGATGCGGAGGGCAACGTCATCTTCCTGGCGCCTGAAGGTGATTACACGATCAGCTATGACCTCGGTCAGCTGAGTTCGATTTATCCGGCCCTGGGCACGACCACCACGCCCACGAGCTTCGAGTTCACCGCCGTCGCGGGCGAGTACGGCATTCGCGTGTTCGAGTTCGGCGTCGACAACACCGGCGCCATAGGCGACACGATCTTCGGCGACTTTACGCCGCTGGGCGGGGCGGGCGGACAGCCTGGCACCGGCGACGTCGGCCTCGAGGGCGTCACGGTCAACCTTTACCTCGACCTGAATGGCGACGGCATTATCGACTTTGACGCTGGCGATCTCCTGCTCGAGACCCAGATGATCGACGCCGAGGGCAAGTACCTGTTCGTCGGCCTGCCGGATACGACCGGCAGCCAGCAGTACGTGGTTCAGGTCCTCACGTCTACGCTGCCCGATGGCTATGCAACCACCCCAAGCTCCTATCCGACCGGTGCCGATCCGCCAACCAGCACCTACAGCACGTCGCTGACCGGAGGGGTGCAGATTCTCACCGTGGACTTCGGATATCCGCTGGCCCCGGGCAATTTCTACAGCGTCAGCGGCACCATTTACGACGATAACGGCTTTGGCGGGGGCATCACCGGCGACGGCATCCAGAACGGCAGCGAACCCGGCCTGCCCGGCATCCGCGTCGTCATCGAGGTCGACACCGACGGCAACGGCATTTACGACCAGACCTTTGTCGTCTTCACTGACGCCAACGGCGACTACAGTTTCAGCGCGGTCCCAGAGGGCGCGAACGTACGCATCACCGTGGACGAGAGCACGTTGCCGAGCACGGCCTACGTGCAGACCGGCGATCCAGACGGCGGTGCATTGAGCAACGTCTGGACGGTCAGCAACATCCAGGCCGACCAGGTCAACCTCGACTTCGGCTACCTCGCCCAGTTCGGCAGCATCTCCGGCACGATCGTCGACGTCGATCCGAATGATCCGCTCGGCGGCAACGGTTTTGCCGACCCGGGCGAAATACCGGTGGAGGGCGTACAGGTCTTCCTGACCTGGGCCGGACCGGACGGCATCCCCGGCACGGCCGATGACGTGACCGTGAGCGTCTTCACCGATGCAAACGGCTACTACGTTTTCGATGCCACGACGATTCTCAGTGGCCCGCTTGCCGACGGCCTTTTGCCCGGCACGTACGAGGTCACCAAGGTCAACCCGGCCGGCTACGAGAGCGTGGCGGATGCCGACGGCGGCAATCCCGACTCGATCTTCGTTTTCCTGGCGTTGGGACAGGACAGGGACACGCGCGACTTCGAGCTGCGGGCGCTCGTAGCCCGGGTCGTGCTGACCAAGACAGCGGATCCGGCGTTCTTCACGGCGGCGGGCGAGGTGATCACTTACACGTTCACGGTGACGAACACCGGCGCGTTCCCGCTCAGCGATGTCGTCGTCTCGGATCCCATGCTGTTGTCGCCGCCGGTCCGCATCGACCCAGACGACCCGTTGATCACGGTGCTCGAGGAAGGCGCGACCTGGGTCTACCAGGCCACGTACACCATCACGCCTGAAGACATGGATACCCTCGTAGAGGGGCAGATCGTCAACACGGCGACGGTGAGCGCCGATTACATATTTAATAACCAGACGCAAACCACCAGCGACGAAGACAGCGCCAGCATCGAGCTGGCCGCCCTCAGCCTGGAAAAGACCGGTACCTATGCGGATACCAATGAGGACGGGCTCTACAGCGCGGGCGACCAGATCACCTATACCTTCACGGTCAGCAACGTCGGCAACCTGACGATCGATAACGTCACGATCAGCGACCCGCTGGTTGGCCTGTCGCCGCTGACGTGTGTGCTGGCTGGTGAGTCCCCGGTCGGGGTGTCGTTGCCGGTTGCGCTCGAGCCGGGGCAGGTGCTCGTCTGTGCGGCCGTGTACACGATCACCCAGGCCGATGTCGACGCGGCAGAGGTGGTCAACACAGCGACCGTTTCCGGCGTGTATGACGACGTGCCGGTTGAAGATACGGACAGTCATACGGAGTTGTTGCCGAATGCCTCGATCGCCGTGGTCAAGAGCCTGGATCCGGCTGAGCAGAGCTACGCTGCGGTCGGCGATGTCATTACCTACACCATCACGCTGACCAACGACGGCAACGTGACGGTCTACGACCCGGTTGTGGCCGACCCGTTGGCGACGACCGGTCCGACCTATGTGTCGGGTGACACCAACACCAACGGGGTGTTGGATGTTGGTGAGACCTGGGTCTACACGGCGTCGATCACGGTGACCCAGGATGACCTGGATGCCGGGTCGATCCTGAACACGGCGACCGGGACCGGGTCGGCGGACACCACCGGTGACGGTCTTGGTGACACGCCGCTGATCGACACCGACACCGAGACGGTGACGGCGGTCCAGAATGCCGCGCTGACGCTGGTC
>JBLRWC010000035.1:0-26236 GCA_047921455.1 Gammaproteobacteria bacterium | reverse complement strand
CGTCAAGGGCGAGGAGCTCTACTCGATTGGCGCCGAATACATGCGGGAACATCCGATGTTCACGATCGGTGTGGCAGTGGCCGCGGGCTATGTACTGAGCCGGTTGATGGCCACGCGCTAGGTCCAGCGGCAATCGGACATATCTTTTCAGGATGACAATCCTCCGGTGGCGGCGAGTGACGCATCAGCACCGCCACCGGATCTCGGTGAGTACGCCGCCAGGCTGGTTCGTGATGAGTGCGAAAGAGACGGTGGCCGTAAGCTGCCGAGACCGTGGCGCGCTGGCCCTGGAACTCGACCTGACCGTGCACGGCCCCATCCAGCTCCTTGCTGGGCAACATCGCGCAGCCGGCCAGGCTAAGCAGGCCGACTGCGACTACAATCCGGACGCTCAGGCTACAGGCTACCTCGTCGACCACTGATCAGCTGTAATATCACCATGATCACCGCGATCACGAGCAGCACATGCACGAATCCGCCAACGGCGACGCCGGATACCAGGCCGAGCGCCCACAACACGAGAAGAATTAAAGCAATTGTATAAAGCACGGTTAGCGCTCCCTTAGGCCAGTCCGCGGCAGGAACTATTCCCTTGGCCGCTCACGAGACTTGAGCATGTTCTTTTTCTCTGTACCCATCTGTGCGGTCTCACACCGAGAGAGCGGCGCGCCATCGCCGGGCGGTTCTCCCGCAGCGGTGAATTCGCTGAGCGTCTGCGCAAGGTTGTTGCACGCCGCATGTAGACCGGGCGACAGTTCGAGCGCATGCCGGTAGGCCGCTGCGGCTGCCGCCAGGTCCCGCTGCAAGTAATGCACGTTGCCCAACGCGGTCCACGCCATGGCCTCCTCCGGCCAACGGTTCACCGCCGCCAGGTAGCCCTCTGCGGCAAGCTCGAGATTCCCGGTTGACTCGAAGGGCGCCACCGCCCGCAGCCAACCGAGCAGATCGGCGCTGACGGGCGGTTCGCCGGGCTTCACCGCGACCATTGACCAGCGACCTCCCCGATCCCAGCTCGCCAGGAACGGTACTGCCCGACTTTCCTCGCGACGGGTAAGGCCGGAGCGCAGCAGGAACTTCTCCGCCGCGGGATCAAACCCTGCCAGCACCGCGTAATGCCACACCGGCCATCGATCCACGGCCAGGTTCTGCAGCAACAGCACGGGCCGTCCGTCGCGCAGCTCTGCCAGCATGGGTGCAAGAGTTTCCGGTAGCACGTAAGGGACCCGCCCATGACTGCGTGTCGCGGCGAGTATTTCTGCCTGCAAGCTGCCCTGGCGCTCGGGCACGTAGACGTGGGAAACAAGTTGCTGCGGTGTCACATCGACGCCGCTGTGCACGAGCACAGTGGCGAGCGCCGCCGGGCCACATTGATATTCATCCTGGGGGAAGAAAGGTACCTCGACGAGTTCGACCGGCGACCCGGCATCGCGCAGCACCTGGCGCTCCGGGCCGACGGCGCAGGCGCTCAGCCCAAGTTGCGCGATAGCCAGCAACACCAGGATTTGTCTGTGCATGCCAGTACGCCAGTGCGCAAACGCGCCGCCGCAGCGCCATGCAGGCTGCGGCGGCCGTCGCGGCCGCAGGATCAGACCCTGCGGAAGATATTGGTGACGCCGACCAGCTCGAGAATGAGCAGGACCACGAACACCACGCCGACTACGACCAGCACGCCGCCCGCGGGGTCGGTTTCCATGTTGGCCGCAAGCTGCTGCAGCTCGAGGTCAGACATCGCCGCCATCCGTTCCCTGACCATTTCGGGTGCCACGCCCCAGGCCGTGAGCTGCGACGAGACAGTCTCTCCGGCGAGGATCACGTCAATCCTGTCCAGCGTATGTGCGCGCGTTTCCTGCGCCACCATCTGCTCCGTGCCGACTATGCCGGCCCCGGCTGGGAGCGACGTCATCAGCATGGCGGCTACGGTGATGGCAATTACGACAGCATTCATATTTCTCATAATCCGATTCCTCAGAATTAGCGATCACGCGCGCGACGGGCCGTGCGTGGGGACTCGATCGCAGTCATTGACTGCTCTCCACTGCAGACTAATCGCATTGATCAACCGCCATCTGTACGATGACGCACTTAGCGCGGTATGGTTTAGGCTGGGCTGATTGCCAAGCTAGTGTTTCAGGCGCACCTGGAGCACGTGGTAGCACTCGCAGGACATGGCCCCCAGCCCCTCGCGGTCGAGAATCCGGATGTTGCCACGCGAGTAGCTGATGAGCTTGCGGTCCTGGAGGTCCCCAGCGGCCAGCGTGATGCTGCTGCGGCGCACACCCAGCATGTCCGACAGGCTGCTGTGGGTCAGGTAAATATGATCTGTTCGCGCCCGGTCATGGGCCAGCAACAGTGAAAGCGCCAGGCGCTGCTCGATCCGGTGATAACGAATGCATCCGCCGACCAGCGACAGCTCCACCAACCGCCTGTATAGGTAACGACTCAGGACTTTGTGGAGCAACGGCGACTCGTGTATCTGTTGTCGCAAATCCTCCACCGTGATGCGCAGGGCGATACCGGGCGAATGCACTTCAGCCCGGATCGGGGCAATACCGACCCCCAATAGCAGTGTCGCCCCTAGCATTCCCTCGTGGCCGATCAGCGCCATTTCCAGCGGGTTCTGATCATGCCGGCTGGACACCAGGGAGATCAGCCCGCTGGTTGGAAAACAGGCGTGTCGGTACGGCGTATCTGCGGCGCACAGCACGGTCCCGAATTCCATCTCGAATGGTTCGCACAAGGACAGGAACTGCGCACGCTGCTTGCGCGGCAGCTCGGACAGCAGCATGTTGTACCCTGAGGCGGACGGTGCGGCGGCCACATGAACTCCTTTGACACGTCTGTGGCGAGGTCGGCACCAGCAGGGCGTGATGCCACCTCGATGCAAGTGAGATTGCTCTGTGACGGGAGGCAATGTCTGTACGTCGTCGCACGCAGGCGCTACAGGCGCCCTGAAACCTCAGTTGACCGGCGCAGTATCGCGCCAGCACGAGCTGCTTTCGTACATCCTCCTCGGGGCTGCCGCCTACAACCGCCTGGATCATGTTCTGTGCGATCCGTGAACTGGCCAGGCTTCTGTGCGCCAACTTACAAAACCCAAAAAAAACCCGTTTGCACTAGTGGCGCAAACGGGCAAATCCAGATCCGTATTCAGCCTGACTCGGGGATTGAGAAGACTGATTTCGGGAGTGCTCGGACCCGGAACTCTGTCAATCGACATCCTTAGTTTCAGGCCAGGCGCCCGCGCGCGTCTGTGCGCTGGCATACAACCGACATCGGCAAGGTACCGGCCGGGTACTGGCGGCGACCGCGAGCGCCGGCTGCACCTCTCGCCAACGGTGCGCCAGCGAACAGAACTTTCCAGCGGGTTAGCCGACCATTTATCCGAGTGGCGAGGTGCCACATCACCACATCACCACATCACGACAGCGCTCAGCGCTGGAAAAGGAATTGCTATGAACAGGATGCTGACTGGAATGAAATTTGTGCTGGCCGGAACGGTCGTCGCACTCACATTGGGGGCCTGCGCAACCGCGCCAGTGTCCGTCGAAGGCAGGGCAGACATCGAGAAGGACGCCGCCACGGCACTCGCCGAGGCCAAGGCCACCGATTCGACGCTCGGACCGGTTTTCAATTCGGCCGCCGGGTATGCGGTTTTCCCGAAGGTCGGCAAGGCCGCAGCCGGCTTCGGCGGCGCCTACGGTCGAGGCGTGTTGTACGAGCGTGGCCGGATCGTGGGTTACTGTGACCTGACGCAGGCTACTGTTGGTATGCAGCTCGGCGGGCAAACCTACACGCAGATCATCGCCTTCGAGAACCAGCAAGCCGTGGACAACTTCAAGCAGGGCAATCTTGCTTTCGCCGCCCAGGCTACTGCGGTCGCCCTGAAGTCGGGCGTCGGTCGCAACGCGAAGTACCAGGACGGCGTCGCTGTCTTCACCATGGACGAATCCGGGTTGATGGGCGAGGCCTCCGTGGGCGGACAGAAGTTCAGCTACGAGCCCAAGTAGAGTCACCAGGCAGATCGTTTCGCCGGGTCAGGCTGATCCGGCGAAACGATTGTGACGCGGAGATCTGGCAGTCGCTATTCGACGTCGGGGCAAGAACACCTGTTGCCCGTCGCGTTTGACGTCCGAGATTGCCGCCTGCCCAGTTGTAACGGTGGCAAGAAAACCGACAAGAGCCAGGACAATCTTGTGACGGAACCTCATCCGGGGTTCTCGCTGGTGGCCTTCTTCGTAGAGTTGACTTTGTCAGCGGGCAACCGTCTCAATCGCGATCTCGCCTTGAAGGCGGGCAAGATTCCCACTTCGCACGCAATTTCGGCCTTGCTCTTTCGCGAGATAGACCCCCCGATCTGCGAGCTGGATCAATTCGTCGAGGCCACTCATCCCTGGCATGCGAACTGCGACCCCGATACTTGCGCTGCCCGTCCAGTGGCTGTCCCCGGTGGGAACGCGCAATGCCATCACTGCCTGGTGAATCCGCTCTGCCACCTGCAGCCCGCCGGCATGGTCGGTCCGTGGGCAAATCACGAGGAACTCATCCCCGCCCAATCGAAAAACCAGGTCATCGGTGCGCAAGGCATCGCGTACCGTATGCGCAAACTCCACCAGCACCCGGTCCCCGGCATCGTGGCCATGCGTGTCGTTTACCGTCTTGAAGTGATCGGCGTCGAGCATCACGCAGGCTAATGCGTGCCCGTCCGCTTCGGATTCCTGCCAGAGCGATTCCAGCCAGTGCCTGGCATGGCGCCGGTTGGGCAGCCCGGTCAGCGAATCGGTCAGTGAAAGCGTCTCGAGCTTCTGATTGGCTTCAACCAGTTCCTGGGTCCGCTGTTTCACCCGCTCTTCCAGCTCCTGAGTGAGCTGCACCAGCTCTCGATTGCGTTCCGAGACCTGTGAAAACAGGCTGGAAAGTGCCGTCAACAGGGGACCGGTGGCGCCCTCGCTGGTCTCCTCCTCCGCCTCATAGGCCTCGACGGGGCTGGCGCCGACCGCGATCGCCTTCAGCTGGGCTGCCATGTTCTGGTCCTGGCCGAGGATGTGGTACGCAAGCCAGTGCGACAGGTAATCGAGCAGGCGCCTGGCTGCCTCGGGATTGTCGTTTCCCAGGCCTCGCCCTAGCAGGCTCAACTCCTCGATGAAGCCTGCGTGGGCGGCCTTGTGGCCCTCCACGTGGCGCGGGTCCACGGCAGCTCGCGCCATCAGGTCCTCTTCTTCCTTGAAGTGATACCCCGCGTAATTCACGAGTTTCTTCAGCAGGTCTTCGAGGCCGTCCCCCGAGAGGCGGTCATCGGCCAACAGGGCCGCCAGCTCGTTGATCAGGGCGACCAGGCGACGATGCTGGCCGTCCACGGCCCCAAGGCCGGTGACGAAGCTCTGGTTCCACTGGAATGCAGTCATGCGCAAGACTCCGTGATCCTCGCTGGTCCCGCGCCACCATGGCGTGCGCCGCGGGATTCAATGCTGCCCGAACCGGATGCCATTATACCGCGCCAAAAAACCGCTGATTGAGCAATGTCAAGTGGGCTCCGGCGACTTTATTCGTACACAGTTCACCGAATTGAGCCGGGCACCCTGTTAAAGTAACCCGTACAGGTTGGATAACCTAAAAACGGCTTCTGCAGCCCCTGCTCCGCAAGCCGGTTCAAGCTGCCAGTAAAATCAGCAGTTGGCGCAGCGCGAGGAGGCCCTGCGGAGTATGCAAGACCGCCAAGAACGCGTCGCCGAGATCATCGAACGCTCCCCCGTGGTTACGTTCACCTGGTCCAATGCCCCGGGTTGGCCGGTGGAATTCGTCAGCAGCAATGTTTCTCGCTTCGGCTACGACCAACAGGACCTCCTGTCCGGTCGATTGAATTATGGTGACCTGATTCACCCGGACGACCGCTTCGCCATCGAGCAAGAGGTCACCCAACACTTTGCCGATGGGCCCGATGTCTACCCGCAGGTCTATCGAATCCGCCATGGGGCCGGACACTGGCTGTGGGTCGAGGATCACACCTGGCTGACCCGGGACGACGAAGGCCAGGTCACGGCGATTCACGGGGTAGTGTTCGACATCACCGCCCGGAAGTCGGCCGAAATCGCGCTGCAGGAGAGCGAAGCACGGTTCAACATCGTCATCGAGAACTCGCGCGACGGCATCACTCTGTTCGACCTGGAAACCCGCCATTACGTGCTGTTGAGTCCATCCCAAGTGGCCCTTACGGGCTTTTCCGAAGAGGAAACCCGTGGACTTACGGCGGAGGAAGCTCTGCAGCGGGTACATCCGGAGGACCGGCCTATCGCCGCTATTCATCAGCAACACATTGCTGCTGGAAACGGCACTGAATCTCCGGTGGAATACCGCTGGAAAGTGAAAAGCGGCGAGTACCGCTGGTTCAGTGACAGCCGCACACTCGTCCGGGACGCGGATGGCCAGGCCATCGCGATGGTCGGCATCAGCCGGGACGTTACCGAGCGCAAGCGCGTGGAACGCGAACTACGCAAGCTGGCGCTGGCGGTCGAGCAGAGTCCGGCCAGCATCGTGATCACGGATGCCCAATCCCGAATCGAGTACGTGAATGCGAGCTTTACTGCCGCCAGTGGTTACCCGCTCGAGGAGGTTATCGGCCAGAACCCCCGCATGCTCCAATCTGGCAAAACCCCGGCAGGCACGTACCAGGAGATGTGGGCGAGTCTGACGAAGGGCCGCACCTGGCGTGGTGAACTCCACAACCGGCGCAAGGATGGCAGCGAGTACGTGGAGCAAGCGGTCATCACTCCGCTGCGCGAACCGGGCGGCACAATCAGTCATTACGTCGCGGTAAAGGAAGACATTACCGAGAAGAAGCGGCTTGCCAAAAAACTGGCCGCCTATCGCCGCCATCTCGAGGACCTTGTCAAGCAGCGAACCACGGAGCTGGAAGAGGCCAAGCGGCAAGCGGAACAGGCCAACCGGTCCAAGAGCGCATTCCTTGCCAACATGTCCCACGAGATCCGTACGCCCCTGAATGCCATCCTCGGTCTGACTCACCTCGTCCGCGGCGAGGCCTCACCGTCTCAGGCGAACCGGCTGGAGAAAATCGATACCGCGGGGCGCCACCTCCTCTCGGTCATCAATGACATTCTCGACATCTCGAAAGTCGAGGCCGGCCACCTTGAACTCCACGAATCCGATTTCGCGGTTTCAACCCTGTTGAGCGACGTCTGCAGCCTGGTCAATGAACAGGCCAGGGCCAAGGGACTGGCAGTCAAAATGTATTGCGACCCGGAGCTCGGCTGGTTGCGGGGAGACGCCACGCGCTTGCAGCAGGCATTGCTGAATTACACGGCCAACGCTGTCAAGTTCACCGAGGAGGGAAAAATCGAGGTGCGCGCTCTGCGGCTCGAGGAGGCCGATGACTCGCTCCTCGTGCGCTTCGAGGTCGAAGACACCGGGCCAGGCATCGAACCCGAACGGCAGGGATCGCTGTTCATGGCCTTTGAACAAGGCGACACATCGATCACCCGGAAACACGGCGGCACGGGACTCGGCCTGGCCATCACCCGTCGGCTCGCCGAATTGATGGGTGGCGAGGCCGGCATGAGCAGTGTGCCCGGACAGGGAAGCACATTCTGGTTTACCGCAAGTCTTCTGCCTGGCCAGGTGCGCAAGACCTCATCGCACGCGATTCCTGGTACTAACCTGGAGTCGGCAGAGTACAACCTGCGCGAGCGCGCTTCAGGTTTGCGCATCCTGCTTGCCGAGGACAACCCGGTCAACCGCGAAGTAGCCATTGACCTGCTGGCCGAGGCGGGCCTCCTGGTGGATACGGCCGAGGACGGGCTCGAAGCCATCGACAAGGCGAGCCGCAACGCCTATGCCCTCATCCTGATGGACATCCAGATGCCGAACCTGGACGGCCTCCAGGCCACCCTGGCCATTCGCAAACTGCCCTTTCACCATGAAACCCCGATTATCGCCATGACCGCGAACGCATTCGAGGAAGACCGGCGTCGCTGTCTTGAAGCGGGCTTGAATGACTTCGTCGTCAAGCCCGTAGCCCCACAGCTCCTGTATGCCATACTCCTGAAATGGTTGCCGGAAAGTGTTCTCGACACCACGGTCATGGGTTTGTCCACATTTAACAATCAGTCCGAGCTCGAATCGCTGCCTTCACAGCTCCGCTCCATCGAGGGATTCGACCTTGCCCGCGGAATGGAAATGGCGCTCGACCGGGTCGATTTCCTTGTAAAGCTCCTCAGGTTATACATAGATTCTCACCGTGAAGCTGGCGAGAAGCTGCGGCGATCCCTGGCCGCAAAGGAGCGGGAGCAGATTCGCAATATCGCGCACGGCCTGAAAGGCGCCGCCGGAACCATCGGAGCGATTCGCATTGCCAAGCTCGCGGAGTTCGTGCAGACGGAAACTGACCAGGGTGGCCCGGTCCCCGCCCCCGAGGTCGCCCGCCTTGCCGACGAAGCGGATGCCTTTATTGCTGCACTTGAGCGAGCGGTCGGGACCTTAGGCAACGGCTGAAGATCCCCGGGACGTCTCCCGGGCAGATGATCAGCCAGGCGCCGCGGGGGCCGTCAGCACGGCGTTGCCGCCAGCGTGCTTGGCGGCACATACCGTCTCATCCAGTGCCTTGATAAGATCCTCGGGTCCGCTCATGCCCGCGTCGTACGCAGCGATGCCGATGCTGACACTGCCAGGCCATTCCACTTTGCCCGCGACAACGCGCAGTCGCCCGACCGCGCGCCGAATATTTTCTGCCATCTCCTGAGCACCGGCAAGGTCGGTCGACGGCAGTATGACGAGGAATTCGTCACCACCCCACCGACAGACCACGTCATCCATGCGTACGGCGTCCTGCAGGCAATCGGCCAGGCTGCGCAAGACCATGTCGCCTGCCTCGTGCCCGTGTATATCGTTGACTGGCTTGAGGTGATCGGCGTCGATCAGCAGGCAGGCCAGTGGATCCGATTCGGCCAGCGCGCTCTCCCATTCGAGATTGAGGACGGCCAGCGCATGCCGACGATTGGGAATACCGGTCAGCGGGTCCGTCCTGGCGATCACTGCAAGCTGGCGGTTGGCCTGGTTCGACGCTTCCATGTGCTCGAATACCTTTTCCTCGAGCTCGCGGTTCGCCTCGCGCAGCGCGCGGTTGCTCTGCGAAAGAAGCTCGAACAGGGCGGTAAGTGCCTTCACCAGGGGCTCTTGCCCTGCCTCGCGAGCTGGCTGCTGCTGGGCGGCGTCCTGCGGATTCATGCCCTCGCGCACGGCCTGGACCTGCCGCGCCATCCCCTGGTCGACGCCAAGAATATGGTAAGCGAGCCAATGGATGAGAAACCGCAATGCGGGCTGCAACGACTCCGGTTGCTCCGAATCCCCGGTGTCCCGCAGGTGTAACAGTTGAGCGATGAAATTCGCATGCTCGGAACGATGAAACTCGATGTAGCCGTCATGCAGGCCGACCGCGGCCATCATCGTTTCTTCTTCCCTGAAATGATAGTTGGCATAGTCGACCAGCTCCGAAAACACGATGTCGATATCCCTGCGGGATACGCCGCTTTCCGAAACCAGCGCAGCACCAAAGCGATTGATGAGTTGCACCAGGCGCTTGTGTTGCCCGTCCACCGTTTCCAGGCCGGTGATCAAACTCTCGTCCCAACGAAAAGCCTCTACCGACGCCCTCGCTTGGATCCGGGCGGTACCCGGCGCGACCGCTGGCGTTTCCGCCGAGCGCGCAGCAAGCCAATTGGCAAGATCCTGGTCCGGCATGGGCCGGCTTATGAAATAACCCTGGGCGATGTCGCAACCCAGGCCCGCCAGGTACTCCAGCGTGCCCGCATCTTCCACGCCCTCGGCCACGGTCCGCAGTCCGAAACTATTGCCAAGCTCGATGATCGACCGGATGACGGCGCGCGACTCCACCGACTGCATGGCGGCCATCACGAACGACTTGTCGACCTTGATCTCCGAGAATGGTAATCGCGCCAGCTGCAGCATTGAGGAAAAGCCGGTGCCGAAGTCGTCGATCGAGAGTTGGAAGCCTTTCATGCGCATGCGGGTAAGCTGGTCCAACGTGGCCACCGGGTCACGCATGGCGCTCGATTCCGTCAACTCCAGGATGATGCGCTCCGGTGACAACTTGTGGCGCAAGCATGCCTCGAGCAAGTCTTCCACGAAATCCCGGTCGCCCAGCGACCTGGCGGACAAGTTGATGGACAGGGTGGCCAACTGGTCCTGGTCCACCTCGTCAGCTGGCGCATCCTCGGGCTGGCAAGGGAAGGATCTCGCCAGCCAGGCAAAACCCAGTTCGACCACCCGGTCCGTGACCGCATCGATCAGGCCGGTACCCTCGGCGATAGGAATGAAACGATCAGGCATCACGATGCCAAGGCTTGGATGTCGCCAGCGCACCAGGGCTTCAAACCCGCTGACTTCGCCGTTGCGGCAGCTCACCTGCGGCTGGTAGACGAGGAACAGCTCGTTCTCCGCAATAGCTCGCACGAGATCCGCCCTGCTGATCTCCGGGTCCGTTTGCACCCTCGGCGCGAGTTGATGCAGGTCCGTATCCGTCTCGTCCCACGCACCCGGTTCCGCCGCCAGCAACAAGGCGCGCAGCGCCGCCGGAGTAAACGGCTTCGACAAGGTACCGACGATATTCAGGCCATGTTCTGCAGCCGAGCGCTTGGCGGCGTCGAGAACGCGGCTCCCGACGCCGCTCGTGATGACAATGCCGGCTTTACATTGCCTGGCCGCAAGATGCGTCATGACCTGCACGCCGTCCATCTCGGGCATCACCAGGTCAAGGGCGATATGACTGGGCCATGCGTCGTCGAGCAAGCGGAAAAACTCTTCCGGCGCGGTGGTCGCAACGGACTCGAAACCAGCCGATTCCGCGATCATCGCCACGGTGGCGCCGATCGTCGGATCGTCGTCCAGCACCAGCAATCGGCGCTTCATTGCGGCGCCTCGCCACTGCTAGTTCGATCGAGCGCGGCGCGGATCCGGGTCGCCAGTTCTGCGCGCCGATACGGCTTGGACAACAGGTCCACCCCGGCATCCAGGCGTCCGTGATGGATGATGGCGTTCTCGGTATAACCGGAGGTGTACAGCACCTTGAGGCCGGGCCGCAGAACCCGTGCCCGCTCGGCCAGCTCGCGGCCGTTCATGCCGCCCGGCATCACGATGTCGGTGAACAGCAGGTCGACCGCGCCACCCTGTTCGAGGATCGCAATAGCCTCCGGTCCGTTGGACGTGGTTATGACGTCATAACCCAGGCTCGCCAGTAGCTCTTCGGCGTACATGCGTACCATGTCGTCGTCCTCGACCAGCAGGATTTTTTCGCTCCCGCGCGGCGACTCCAGCGCCGGCACTTCGGCGCGCGGTGCCGCCGCGTGGTCGGCCAGGGGCAGGTACATCTTGACGGTCGTACCTTCACCCACCTCGGAATATACGTTGACCTGGCCGCCAGACTGCCGCACGAAGCCATAAACCATTGCCAGGCCCAGGCCCGTGCCCTTGCTCTTTTCCTTTGTTGTGTAAAAAGGTTCAAACACGCGCGGCAAATTCTCGGTCGGGATGCCGCTGCCGGTGTCCGACACCGCCACGAGGACATACTCCCCCGGGCTGACGCCAAGCCGTTGATCGACATGCTCCGTGTGCAGCGCTTGCATGCCGGTCTCGATGGTGAGCCGGCCACCGCGCGGCATGGCATCTCGCGCATTGAGACATAAATTCAAGATGGCATTCTCGAGCTGGGCTGGATCGATCATCGCGGAATGCAGGCCTTCGTCCAGCTGGAATTCAATGTCAATGTCCTCGGCCAGAGTCCGGCGCAACATGTCATGCATACCCCGCACCACCTCGTTCACATCCACCGCGACGGGATCGAGAGCCTGGCGCCGAGCGAAGGACAGCAGGGCATTTGTCAGCCTCGCACCCCGCTGAGCGGACTTCGAGATCATCACCGCAAGCGACCCAAGCGAGCTGTCAGCGCCGAGCTTCTCGCCCAGGAGCTCTGCATTGCCGAGTATGACGGTAAGCAGGTTATTGAAATCATGCGCCACACCCCCGGTGAGCTGGCCCACCGCTTCCAGCCGCTGCGAGTGCTGGACCTTTTCTTCCAGCTTGCGTTCGCGGGTGACGTCGCGGCAATAGATCGCCACGCCTTCGTCCGACGGGTAGGCGCGTACTTCGACCCAGGCCTTGATCGGCTCGTAGTACGCCTCGAACATCACGGGGGTAGCGTCCCGAATCACGCGGTCATATTGTTTCTCGAAATCCGACCCAGCGGCTAAGGTAAAGGCTTCCCGCAAACTCCGCCCGAGAAGTTCCTCCCGGGGTTGGCCGATCATCCGCTCAACTTCCCGGTTGATGTAAGTGATGCGATGCTCAGCATCCAGCGCCATGAAACCTTCACCGATGCGCTCGAGCATAGCGGTCAGCTTCTCTTCCAAGGCCAGCGCGCGCGCCTCGGCTTCCTTGCGGTACGAAATATCCTGGAGGGTGCCCTGCAGCTTGGCAATATTGCCCTGCTCATCGCGCACGGCTTCGCCCATTGTCCTGACCCAGACGAGTCGGCCGCTCCCGGTCAGGATCTGCAGCTCAAGATCGTACGGGACCCCCCGCTCGACGCAAGCATGGAAAGCCGTGCGGATAGCTTCACGGTCCTCACCCACGTACCAATCGATCGCTCGCTCCACCGTGATCGCCGTTCCAACCGCCAATTCATGTATCTGGTAGACCTTGTCCGTCCACGTCACTGTGTAATCCGGTAGCTCTATGCTCCAGGCGCCCAGCTGTGACAGCTCAGACGCCATGCTCAACAGGGCCTGGCTCTCCTCGAGCTTGCGCCGCGCTTCATCGAGCTCGCGGCTGCGCAGCACGATGTCCGCCTCCATCATCTCGGTACGGGACGCCAGGAATTGCCGGCCACTTGCCTGGTCCGGCAGTGCCAGCAGGTATTCGGTCACGTCCTCCACCCGGTGGATGATGAAGGCCACTTTGCCGTCGGGCGCCATGACCGGTGCGTGCGTAATACTCCAGAACCGCTCTTCGAACCCGCCCCCCTGCGATTCCGGTTGTGGAATCGGGAAACACTCGACCCCCATCACGTCCGCTCGCTTGTCACGTGTCACGCGCTCCAGCGAGGTGCGCAGCCGCGCGGCGGCGCCCGGGTCCGGCCTGGCCGGGTCGTCGGGAAAAACCTCGAACAGTTCCTGGCCAGCGAGTTGCTCCCGGGTCGTATTGGTCGCACGCAGGTAGGCTTCGCTGACGGCGACGATCTCGTAAATGCCCGGCGTCAACACCAGGTAGCAGCCCGGTGCGGACTCGAACAGTGCTCGGTAGTAGTGGCTGGCCTCGTCCGCCACCTGCCGCGCCGCCCGCTCACGCGCCAGCAGTTCCCGGCGCTCGGCCTCGGCCTGCTTGCGCAACGTAATGTCCCGGGCGATCACCTGGATGTCCATGTGCTCGCCGCTACGATACGAAATCGCGGTCACGTCCACGGGAATGTGCGTCCCATCCAGCGCGACCAGCGTATTCTCCGTTACCGGACTGACCATGGGCTCACGCCTGGCGCGGGCAATACGCTCACGAACCATATCGTGGATATCCGGGTGAATGAATTCAAATGGCGAGTGCCCGAGAATGTCAGCTTCCGATTCAGCCCGCAGCAGCTTCACGCCGGCAGGGTTGATATAGGTGATCTGCTCGTTGCGGTTGACATAAACGATATCGGGCAGATGCTCGACCATGCCACGGTAGCGCTGCTCGCTCGCATGCAGGGCGTCTCGTGTCGCCCGCTGCTCCGTGATGTCGTGCAACGCCACGATCCAGGCCGGCTTGTTCTGCCACCACAATTCGGAGACGCGCAATTCCGCGATCACCTGCGACGACTCGCTGCGCGACAATTCAATAATCTGTGGCTCCCCAGCCTCTAATGCCGCGATCGGGATGCCAAAAGGCAGCGTCTGCAGCTCTTCGCTCGGCCGCTGAAACAAGGCTTCAGCCGAGGGGTTGGCATAGCGCACCTCGCCCTCCGGGGACACGACCAGGATGGCATCCGGGAGTCCGCCGACGAGAGAGCGAAACCGGAGCTCTTGCTCACGCAACCTCTCGGTGAGTTCCCGCTGGCGCAGGTGCAACCGCACTCGGGCCAGCAACTCCTCGTTGGCAATAGGGCGGGTCATGTAACCTTCCGCTCCCGCGTCCAGGCCACCGGCCTGATGCACCGACGCAGTACGTGTGGCGCTCAGAAAGACCACGGAACTGGACTGCAAGCGCGGGTCCGACTTGATTTGCGCGAGCACCTCTGGCCCGCCGATGTCGGGGAGCATCACGTCGAGCAACACCAGCTGGGGGGTATGCTCGCGAATCAACTCCAGCCCCCGCTGACCCGTCTCGGCCGCGTGGACCCGGTAGCCGGCACGCTCGAGCAACCGCGCGGTGGCCTTCAACGCGGCAGCATTGTCATCGACGACCACGATGCAGGCCGGGGAAGTCATGCGCTGTCAGACATCCCGTCTGCATCGACTCTCACGAGATCCAGGCCGACCAGCACTCGCTCCGTTTGCGACAGGTCACCAATGACCCGGCGCACCGGCAGCGGCAGTTCCTTGATCACGGTCGGCGTCGCGAGGATTTTCTGGCGTTCCGCAGCCGACGGATCGTCACGCACATCGATGACCTCTACCCGGTACTGGCTGCCAAGCTCCTGTTTGCACAGGCGTTTAAGGTCGGCGATCGCCTGCTCGGCACGCGCGGTCTTGCCCGCCACGTAGAGGCGCAGGACATGTTCTCCGCTCATCGCCTTTGCCCTCCCGCTCGAGATCCTTCCAGTTACCGTTGCCAGACTCTACTGCACCACGCCGTTGTCGGCATGAACGGACGTCACGCTTCTGTCCTGCATGGCAGCGCAACGGTGAACGCCGACCCCTTCCCCAGCGCGCGTTCCAGGTATACGCCCCACCATGCCCCTCTATGATGCGGCGCACAATGGCAAGGCTGAGCCCGGTGCTCCGCTCGCCGGAGGTACCCTGCTTGCTGGCCCGGGCGAAAGGCTGGAACAGCCCTGGAATATCCTCCTCGGCGATGCCTTCACCCTGGTCCCGCACCGTGATCCGGAGGGTGTCAGGCGTGGTTTCAAGGCCAATTCGGACGGTACTGCCTTGGTGGGAGTACTTGATGGCATTGCTGAGCAGATTGTTCAGCACCTGCTGGATCTTGCGTGGATCGACGTGCGCCAGCACCGTTCTTTCGGGAACCGCAAGTTCCAGCCGGAAAACGTATCCCAGTAACTACTGTATCAGCAGCCGATACGAACATCTCGCGCGCTCGCAAGACTGGCTCTGCCCTTCCCGCCGGCCTGCAGCCTGGCTCCCGTCAACCTGGAACGTGCGCGCATTTCAACAGCACATCAGTTTGCTAGTATGGCGCGGATATTTTGTCTATCCCGCGCGCAGGAAATATGAACCCAGTTACGTTCGGGAAAAGGTTCGGCTCGTTTGCCGAGTTCTATCCCCACTGCCTTGAAGAACACCGCCGGGTTTGCCGGCTGGAGTCCAGATATGAACGTCCAACACAAGCGCCTCGGCAAGCACGGCTTGCTCGTCAGCAACCTCTGCCTCGGCACGATGAACTTCGGGTGGCACACTGACCGCAAGGACGCGTTCGCGATCATGGATCGCGCGCTCGAGCTCGGCATCAATTTTTTCGATACCGCCGATGTCTACGGCTGGTCGGCGCAGCACGGCGAGACCGAGCGGATCCTCGGTGAATGGTTCGCGCTGGGCGATGGTCGCCGCGAGGCGGTGATGCTGGCGACCAAGGTCTACGGCACCATGAAGGAGGTCTACCCGCGCCCCGAGCCGAACAGCGACAGTCCCGGCCTGTCCGCCTACAAGATCCGCAAGCACTGCGAGCGCAGCATGGCGCGGCTGCAGACGGATCATATCGACCTCTACCAGATGCACCACATCGACCGGGATTGTCCCTGGGACGAGACCTGGCAGGCCTTCGATTCACTGGTGCAACAAGGAAAAATCAGCTACGTGGGCTCATCCAACTTTGCTGGCTGGGACATCGCCACCGCCTGCCAGGAAGCGGCACGCCGCGGCCGCATGGGGCTGGTCAGCGAGCAGAGTACGTACCATCTTGATAACCGCATGGTGGAACTTGAAGTCATACCCGCCTGCCGACACTACGGCCTGGGGCTGATTCCCTGGAGTCCGCTCGGCGGCGGCCTGTTGGGCGGCGCGCTCCGCAAGCTCGAGTCTGGCCGCCGTGTCGATGAAGGCATGCAAAAGTACATTGAGACGAAGCGGCCGCAGCTGGAGCGCTACGAGGCCTTGTGTGACGAACTCGGAGAAGAACCCGCGACGGTGGCGCTGGCATGGTTGCTGCACAACCCCGTCGTAACCGCACCGATCATCGGGCCGCGCACCATCGAACAGCTGGAAAGCGCGGTGCGTGCTACCCAGCTAAACCTCGAGGAGAGCACCCTGGCGGCGCTTGACGATATTTTCCCGGGCCCGGGCGGCGAAGCCCCCAATGCGTATGCCTGGTAAGCCTGCCCTGGCTCACGCTCCGTCATTGCCAGGATGGCCGCAAACTCAATCGACGAGCGTCAACTCCTCCAGCAGGTGGTCCGCGCCGTACACAATCTCCAGGGCCTCGAGCATGATTGCAGTATTCACGCCCACCGACCGGTTGTAATCCGGATCAAACCAGTAATCCCCGGCGATGGAATGAATGTTGCCATCAAAGGCAAGGCCGACCAGCACTCCGTCCGCGGCGAGCATCGGGCTGCCGGAGTTACCCCCCGTGATGTCCGTCGTGGCGACGAAATTGAACGGCGTGTCCGGGTCGAGCTGCGCCTGCGCCTCGAGCCAGCTCTCCGGCAGCCTGAAGGGCCGTTCTCCGGTGGCACGCTCGAACAGGCGGCGGGTGTGGGTGAAGGGATCCACCGGTGAACCCTTCTCTTCCCAGCCCTCGACGGCGCCGTAGGTCACGCGCAGGGTAAAGGTGGCGTCGGGATACGTGTCGGTGCCGTACACCGCGAACCGGGCGTCGGCAATCATGCCCTCGCCCCGGCGGCGCGGCGCCTCGACCTCGTCCTCGTAGCGCTTGCGGATGGCGCGCGCGTCGGCGTCGATGTCGAGCGCAAGCCGGATCATCGGATCCTCGCTTGCCCGGACCGCGGCTACCCCGCCCTCCCACAGGGCTCGACGATAGGCCGGCTCATCGAGGCGGCTGCCGTCCACCAGCTCTGCCGCGCGGGCTTCCGGAGAGGCCGCGCCCAGCACGGCCTGCACGTGCTTGCTGTCGGGGCCGAGCCACTCGCGCATCTTCGCCAGCGAGAACGCCAGCCTGAGCTTGTCGTAGTCCTTGCTGACAGGCCGGTCCGCAAGCAATCGCTGCTCGACCTGCGCCAGGGCGGCATCGGTGTAGGCGCGCATACGCTCGCTGTTCGGCAGCTCGCGCTCAGCCGTGCCGCGCACGAGGGTGCGCGCGTAGCTGAACAGCTCGCCCTGGAAGCCGACGCTGCCCTCGATGTACAGGTGCTCGTCGTGCATGTTGCGGTAGGTTTGCATCGCGCCATCGATGATGTCCCACGCTGCGCCGTAAGCTGCCCGCAGCGTTTCATCCGCGGCAACCTTCTCCCGCAGCGCCAGTTCCTCGGCCGCCTTGCGCGCCATCATTTCCTCGTTGTGCAGCGCCTTGAGCTGGTTGTAGCGCACCTTGATGCCGTTCTCGAGGCCGAGGACCTGCTGCTGCACCACGCGCGCTGCCTCCGGCCCGGTCTTCTGCCATTCAAGCATACGGCCACGCAGCTCGGCCGCGCGCAGCAGGAAATCCGGGTACTGGATGTCACGCAGGATCCTGAGCTGGGACATCGTCAACGAGCGGTTGGTGCGGCCCGGGTGCCCGGTGATCAGCACCGGGTCGGCCGCGGCGGGGCCCGCCTTGCGCCATGCCAGGTGATGCGGCGTCTCGGCCGGCTTGCCGTCCTCGTAGACGCGCAGGAAGGACATGTCGAGACACCAGCGCGGGAAGTTGAAATTGTCCGGGTCGCCGCCGAAGGCCGCGATGTCCAGCTCGGGCGCAAACACCAGGCGCACGTCGTCATAGCGCTTGTACTGGTGGAGGAAGTACTGCCCGCCGTTGTAAAGCGACACGGCCTCGCAGCTCAGCGCATGGCCCGACGCTTCCTCGCAGGCCGTCTCAAGCCGGGTCAATTCGGCCCGGCGGGCGTCATTCGCCTTGCTGTCGTCGAGCCCCGCCACGGCGCTGGTGACGCTCGCCGTCACGTCCTCCAGGCCGATCAGTACCGAGATCTGCTCCCCCGGGCACTGCAGCTCCTCGCTCCGTTCGCGGGCCATGAAACCCTCGTCGGACAGGTTGCGTTCCGCGCTGCTGAGATTGCGGATGCACCCCCAGATGCAATGGTTGTTCGTCAGGACCAGTCCGTCCGGCGAAACGAACGAGCCGGTACAGCCGTTCTCCAGCCGCGTGGTCGCGAGCTGTGCGGCGCGTAACCAGCTTGAATCGATCTCGATGCCGTACCTTTCTGCCACCCTGGCGGATGGGAAATTATCGATGGTCCACATGCCCTCGTCCGCCGCGACGGCCAGGGGCAGGCAAAGCAGTACGATGATTTGAATGGTCTTTTTCACATGGAGCTCCGCAAAAATTCGATGGGTTCCGGCCCGACGCCTTTCGCGGGCGGAACGAGGTTACCAATGCTGCGCACCAGCTTGGCCAGGGGAACGAGATGATGTGCAACCAGCAGCATACCCGAGGTCAGGATGGCCGCGGACAGCGCCCGTTGCGGGTCGGCCCAGGCCAGCTTGTTGATCAAGCCGACATGCCCGAAGGCCTGGCGGCTGCGCGGGCCCCATAGCCCGAACGGCTCGTCACCGAGCATCATCCCGGCGCTGTAGCGCATCGGCAGCAGCAGGATGCGATCGAAGGAGCGCTGGCCCACTTCCTCGACGGTGGCGGCAATCGTCTCGGGCCGGCAGATGCGCCGGCGCCTCCACGTACCACCGTTAAGCATCATCTGGAAGAAGGCCGAGACTTCCTCGGCGGTGCCGAACAGGTTCCCCGACGGAATCACCGCCTGGAGGAAGCGCGGGTCGTTGGTGATCGTCTCCAGCGATTCCATGTCGGTGCCGAGCGCCCGCCTGATGGCGACGCCCAGCAACGGTCCCTGCCGCGGGCCGGTGGCGTAGTTGAGCGCCAGCTCACCGTGTTGTTCCGGGTGGATCCCGTAAGTGAAGTACTTCATCCGCATCGGCCGGCGGATTTTGCGGTCGATGTAGGCATTGATGTCGGCGCCGGTCACCTCGTGCAAAATCCTCCCCAGCACGAAGCCGCCGGTCACGGCGTGATAAGCCAGCTTCGAGCCGTCGGTGATGATCGGCTCCGCATCGCACAGCAGTTCCCAGGTCTTTTCCTCGTCCCACAACAAGTCCAACGGCACGTTGGGCGGCAAGCCGGGAATGCCGCCACGGTGGGACAGGAGTTGGTGGATGGTGATGCGTTCCTTGCCCTTGCGCCCGAATTCCGGCAGGTAGGCAGTGACCGGATCCATTACGTCGATCAGGCCGTCCTCGGCGAGCATGTGCATCAGCAGCGCAGTGATCGCCTTGGAGGCGGAGAACAGGCACATCGGCGTGTCGGGTCTCGCAACTACCCGGCTGGTCTCGGGTCCGTCGCCGGGGCTGTCATTGGGGCCGTTGCCGCGCGCATGACCGATGCTGCGCGCCATGATGACCTGGCCCTGGTAACGGAGATTAATCGTGATGGCGGGATGCACGCCGGTGCGATAGAGCTTGATGACCTGGTCCCAGACGCGGTCCACGTCCGCCGGCCGCAGGCCGACTTCGCGCGGGTCGACCTCGTTTATCGCGTCGACGCGGATCACGGAATCAAGATCGCGAGGGATCGCGCTCAGGCGCAGGATACGTTGGCGAAGGAATTTTCGGGCCATTCAGAAACAATCCCCGGGCACCCTCACCCACCCCTCCATCAGTACCCGCGCGCTGCGGCTCATGATCACCTTTTCCACCGTCCATTCGCCATTGCTTTCACTGGCCGCGGCGCCGACTTTCAGCGTGCCGGAAGGGTGGCCGAAGGTTACGGCGTTGCGCTCCCCGCCCCCGGCCGCCAGGTTCACCAGGGTGCCGGGGATCGCGGCCGCCGTACCGATGGCGACCGCGGCCGTGCCCATCATGGCGTGGTGCAACTTCCCCATCGACAGGGCGCGCACGTTCAGGTCGATGGACTCCGCAGCGATGTCCTTGCCGCTGGAGGCCGTGTAGCTCGCGGGCGGCGCGACGAAAGCGACCTTGGGCGTATGCTGGCGATCGGCCGCCTCGGCGATGTCCTTGATCAGCCCCATTCGTACCGCGCCATACGCCCGGATCGTCTCGAACCGGGCGAGCGCGGCCGGGTTCCCGTTGATCGCCTCCTGCAGTTCGGCGCCGGTGTAGCCGATATCCGCCGCGTTCAGGAACACGGTGGGGATCCCGGCGTTGATGAACGTCGCCGGGAAGCGACCCACGCCCGGGACCTCCAGTTCATCGACCAGGTTCCCGGTCGGGAACATCGCCTCGCTGGCGTCCACCGGGTTGATAAATTCCACCTGCACTTCGGCGGCGGGAAAGGTCACGCCATCGAGCTCGAAAGCCCCGGTTTCCTGTACCTGTCCGCCGGCCATCGGCACGTTGACGATGATGGACTTGCCGATGTTCTGCTGCCAGACGCGTACCACCGCGACCCCGTCGCGCGGTACGCGCGCCGCATCGATGAGCCCGCTGCTGATAGCGAAGGATCCCACCGCCGCGGTCAGGTTGCCGCAGTTGCCGCTCCAGTCCACGAACGGCTTGTCGATCGAGACCTGGCCGAACAGGTAATCGACGTCATGCCCCGGCTGCGTGCTCTTCGCCAGGATCACCGTCTTGCTGGTGCTCGACGTGGCGCCGCCCATGCCGTCGGTGTGCTTACCGTAAGGGTCCGGGCTGCCGATGACCCGCAAGAGCAACCGGTCGCGCGCCTTGCCCGGCGCCTGGGCCGCTTCGGGCAGGTCCTCGAGTCTGAAAAACACGCCCTTGGAGGTGCCGCCGCGCATGTAGGTCGCGGGGATGCGGATCTGCGGCACGTGGCTCATGCGGCCGACTCCAGGAAATCCTGTGCAAAGCGTTGCAGCACACCGCCAGCCTCGTAGACGCGCACTTCCGCGGCCGTGTCGAGCCGGCAGGTCACGGGCAGGCGCACCGTCTCGCCGTCGCGGCGATGCATGACCAGCGTGAGCTCCGCGCCCGGCGCAATCTCACCTGCCACGTCGAAAGTCTCGGTGCCGTCGATCCCGTAGGTCTTGCGCGTCTCGCCGGCCTGGAACTGCAGCGGCAGCACGCCCATGCCCACCAGGTTGGTGCGGTGAATGCGCTCGAAGCCCTCTGCAACAATAGCTTCGACGCCGGCCAGGCGCACACCCTTGGCCGCCCAGTCGCGCGAGGAGCCCTGGCCGTAATCCGCGCCGGCGATGATGATCAGTGGCTGCTTGCGGTTCATGTAGGTCTCGATCGCTTCCCACATGCGCATCACCTCGCCGTCGGGCTCGACGCGGGCCAGCGAACCCTGTTTCACCTCGCCATCGACCACGGCCATCTCGTTGATGAGCTTCGGGTTGGCGAAGGTGGCGCGCTGCGCGGTCAGGTGGTCGCCACGATGGGTAGCGTAAGAATTGAAGTCTTCCTCGGGCAGGCCCATTTTTGCCAGGTACTCGCCCGCCGCGCTGCTCGCCATGATGGCGTTCGAGGGCGAGAGGTGGTCGGTGGTGATGTTGTCCGGCAGGATCGCGAGGGGGCGCATACCTTTCAAGCTGCGTTCACCCGCCAGCGCGCCTTCCCAGTATGGCGGGCGGCGGATGTAGGTCGATTGCGGCCGCCAGTCGTACAGCGGGCTCGCCGCCTCCTCCACCTTGCCCAGGTCGAACATGGGCAGGTAGACGCGCCGGAACTGCTCGGGCTTGACGTACTCCGCGACGATCGCATCGATTTCCTCGTCGGTGGGCCAGATGTCCTTGAGCATGACGGGCTGGCCGTCCTGGTCCTCGCCGAGTGCATCGCGCTCGATATCGAAGCGCACCGTGCCGGCGATGGCGTAGGCCACCACCAGCGGCGGCGAGGCGAGGAAGGCCTGCCTGGCGTACGGGTGAATGCGCCCGTCGAAATTGCGGTTGCCGGACAACACCGCCACTGCGTACAGGTCGCGATCGATGACCTCCTGCTGGATCTTCGGGTCGAGCGCACCCGACATGCCGTTGCAGGTGGTGCAGGCGAAGGCGACGATACCGAAGCCCAGCTTTTCGAGTTCCGGCAGCAGGCCCGCTTCCTGCAGGTAGAGCTCGGCCACCTTGGAGCCGGGCGCAAACGAAGACTTCACCCAGGGCTTGCGGATGAGTCCGAGCTCGTTGGCCTTGCGCGCCAGCAGGGCGGCGGCCACCACGTTGCGCGGGTTCGACGTGTTGGTGCAGGAGGTGATCGCCGCGATGATCACCGCGCCGTCGGGCATCAGGCCCTGCGCTTCCTCGGCCCGGGCCTCGTCGAGGCCCACGGCAATGCCACGCTCGGCCAGCGCCGCGGTCGGCAGGCGCCGATGCGGGTTGGACGGCCCGGCCAGGTTGCGCGCGACGGTGGCGAGGTCGAACTCCAGCACCCGCTGGTAATCGGCGCCACGCATCTCGTCCGCCCACAGGCCGGCCGTCTTGGCATAGTGCTCCACCAGCGCCACCTGTTCTGGCTCGCGGCCGGTCAGCTTCAGGTACTCGATGGTCTGTTCGTCGATATAGAACATCCCGGCCGTGGCGCCGTACTCCGGCGTCATGTTCGAGATGGTGGCGCGATCGCCGATGGTCAGCGTCGCGGCTCCCTCACCAAAAAACTCCAGCCAGGCGCCGACCACGCGCTGCTGGCGCAGGAACTCGGTGATGGCCAGCACGATATCGGTGGCGGTGATGCCGGGCTGGCGTCGGCCCGTGAGCCGCACGCCCACGACGTCGGGCAGGCGCATCATGGAAGGATGGCCGAGCATCACGGTCTCGGCCTCGAGGCCGCCCACCCCGATGGCAATCACGCCGAGGCAATCGATATGGGGGGTGTGCGAGTCGGTGCCCACGCAGGTGTCGGGAAACGCCACGCCCTCGCGCACCTGGACCACCGGCGACATCTTCTCCAGGTTGATCTGGTGCATGATGCCGTTGCCGGCGGGTATGACGTCGACGTTCTTGAACGCCGTCTTGGTCCACTCGATGAAGTGAAAACGGTCCTCGTTGCGGCGGTCCTCGATCTCGCGGTTCTTGCGGAATGCATCGGGATCGAAACCGGCCGCTTCCACGGCCAGCGAGTGATCCACGATCAGCTGAGTAGGCACCACCGGGTTGACCAGCGCGGGGTCGCCACCCTTCTCCGCGATCGCGTCGCGCAGGCCGGCGAGGTCCACCAGGGCCGTCTGGCCGAGAATGTCGTGGCAGACCACCCGGGCCGGGTACCACGGGAAATCCAGGTCGCGCCGGCGCTCGATGAGCTGGCGCAGCGAATCGTTTAACGCCTCCGGCACGCAACGCCGAACCAGCTGTTCGGCCAGCACCTTCGAGGTATACGGCAGCTTGTCGTAGCTGCCGGGTTGAATGGCCTCGACAGCGGCGCGGGTGTCGAAGTAGTCCAGATCGGTGCCGGGAAGTTTCTTGCGATAGTCGGTGTTCATTGCTCTGCCTGGATATGGTGGGTCGGGTCCGGCGGTCAAATGTCCATGAGCCACTGGATGACGAACTTGACGAGAAAGCCCAGCATGCCGAGCGCGAGAACGAGGAACAACACGAAAGTGCCGAACAGTCCCGCTTTCGAGTCGTGAGCAATCTGCGCGATGATGAAAAGCATGTAGATCATAAAGGCTGCCAGCCCGAACGTCAGTCCGAACCAGGCGATCTGCTGTTCGGTGAAGCCGAAAAGCTCGCCGGACATCAGCGACCCTCCCGAACCCGTCCCGGCAACTTCGAAGCGTCCAGCGTGTCCTGGTACGCGTGCCAGCTCGCATGGCCGAGCACGGGGACTGCAATGAGGCAGCCCGCCAGGAACAGCGCAATGCCGGCGAGGGACACGGCAGCGATCAAGGCCGCCCAGCAAGCCATGACCAGCGGGTTGCGCAGCACCGCGTGCCAGCTGGCGAGCACGGCCTCCAGCACGGTCACCTGGCGGTCGAGCAGCAACGGCATGGTGATCACGCTCGACGCAAACACGGGCGCAGCCAGCACGCCGCCGAGCACCAGCCAGAGCTCGAACAGGTAGTGATCCCGGGAAACCACCACGTGGCGCAGAAAATCAGCCGGGGTATTGATGGCCTCGGGCGACAGCGCGGTGATCAGCGCGGCAGAAGTCAGGACCCAGCCCGTCCCGGCCAGGCACAGCAGGCAGCCGAAAATTACCAGGCGCCAGTCATGGTGTGGCCGGCCGCGCCAGCTCATCCAGGCATCGATGACCGTCCCGAAGCCAGCGTCCCGTCCGGCCCCGAGTTCCCGGCTGATCGCGTACAGGCCGGTTGCAACCACCGGCGCGACGAGCAGAAAGCCGCTGAATGCGCCGGCCAGCAGCCAGAAATGATCCCTCGCGGCGGCGAGCAGCAGCAGCGCGAACAATGCAACTGCCGTGCCATGCGCCAGGCCGATCGGCCAGCTCTGGACGAAGTCCCGCCAGCCGGCTCGCAGCCAGCGCAGCGGATCGCCGAGCGCCAGCCGCCTGACGTCCAGCCCTTGCTGAAAACCCTGGTCCATCGCCACCCTCTGCATGACTGTGCGCGCCGCCGGACGCGGCTGCTGGAACTACTGGCCCCGAGCACCGCATTCTACCGCGTGGCGCGACCTCTCCGGCGCCGGCGCACACTCGCAAGCCGGTCACGAATTCGCCGTCAGTACAGCAGCGTCATCCAGCGGCCTTCGGCAACGAGCTCGGCCTTGCGCTCCGCCCAGGTCGCGGCACTGCCGGCAGCTTCGGTAAGCGCCGCGTCGAATTGCTGCTCGATCATGGCCAGCCCCGCCATGTAGACGTGGACATCGGGCTCGGACAACAGCTTCCACACTTCCGCCTGGTGGCGGCGCACTGCCTCGGCCAGGTCGGCGGGATCGTCCCAGGCCGGGCGCGGACTGCGCACTTCGACCTGCGCAAGGCGGCTGGGGGAGCTCTTGCTCATCGCCGCCATGGCATCGCGATACACTGTCTCGAGGCCGACGCGGGCGCCGTGGAACAGCATCACTTTCCCCTGCCAGTGGTGCTCCTCGTAGAGCATGCGGACGAAGTCGCGGAACGGTGCGATGCCGGTGCCCAGCCCGACAATCAGCAACGGCGCGTGCGGGTCCTCCGGGATGACGAACGGCAGGCCGACCGGGCCGCCGAGCAGGAGTTCACTGCCGGCCGGCAGGTCGCAGAGGAAATTCGACGCGATGCCGGGAAACCGTTCACCGCTGTAGGGATCCAGGTAGCTGCAGCGGCGCACGCACACACTGAACCGTCCATGGCCGGCCTCCGCGGGCGTCTTTGCCACGGTGTAGAGACGTATGTGCCGGCGCTGACCGAAATCATGCGGCCCCGCCACCAGCACCGCGATGCTCTGGCCGGCCTGGAATTCGCGGCCCGGCTCATCGCGCACTTCGAGCACCAGTTCGCGCACTTCCTCGCGCGCATCGGGCGGCGTAAGGCGGTTATTCTCCACCAGCCATGCCGACCAGCGGCGTCCAAGTTCCAGTTCCTCGATCTTCATGTGACGGTCTCCTCGTCGGTCAAACCGACCGTGGAATTATTCCGGCGGCGCGGACACTCCCCGCGGCAGGCGCATGCCCCGCCGCAGTAGCCCGGCCGGTCCAGCGCATCGCGGTCGGCCGGCTGCTGCATGCAGGCAAGCCAGGCGCGTTGCACGCCGAGCCAGCCGAGGCAGAGCACCGCAAGCAGCAAGGGGCCGATCCACAGCTGGTTCATGGCGCGGCCCCGATGCCGGCAAAGCCCATGAAGGCCAGCGAAAGTATCCCTGCCAGCACCAGCGTAATCGCCATCCCCTCGGCCAGGTCCGGTACATCCGCCAGCCGCAGCCGCTCGCGGATGCCCGCCATCAGCACGAGCGCCAGGGTAAAGCCCAGCCCCGCTCCAAGCGCGAATACCACGCCCTCCAGCAGCCCGTAACCGCGCTGGGTCTGGAACAGCGCCACGGC
>JBLRWC010000034.1:0-28957 GCA_047921455.1 Gammaproteobacteria bacterium | reverse complement strand
GTAGTTTCGTAGTTATTGGGCGCGCCCAATAACTACGAAACTACGACCCGGCACCCGGTGTAGAATTCTGCGCATGGGTAAAGCCCTCGCCACCGATGTGTTGCAGGCTGTGCCGGATGAGGCCGGCAAGCTGTGTATCCGCCTCCAGGGTGACTGGTTATTGCAGGGCGAGCCGCGGCCGGACAGCGCGGCATTCCTGCGATTGCTCGACCAGTCCACGGACACCCGGCGCGTCGCCTTCGACTGCAGCCGGCTTGGCCAGTGGGACGCGACGCTGCTAATTGGCCTTGATGCGTTGCTGCGGAGCGCGCGAGAGCGTGATATTGCGATTGACGCCAACGGACTGCCGCATGGCGTGCAGCGCCTGTTGCAGCTGGCGGGTGCCGTGGTGGAACGCGAAGGCGCGCGCCACGTGGAGATCGACCATGGCCTGGTGACACGTGTCGGCCTGTCGACTCTCGGGGCGCTGGCCGCCGCCCGTGACCTGACCGCCTTCATAGGCGAACTCACTTTCTCGGCGCTGCGGGTGCTGCGCGGGCGCGCGACCTTTAACTGGCGGGACCTGCTGCTGTTCCTGGAGCGGACCGGCGCCGACGCGCTGCCGATCGTCAGCCTGATCGCCTTCCTGGTCGGCGTGATCCTGGCCTTCGTCGGCGTCATGCAACTGGAGCAGTTTGGCGCCGGTATCTACGTCGCCGACCTGGTGGCGATCGCCATGGTGCGTGAAATGGCGGCGATCATGACCGGCATTATCATGGCCGGGCGATCCGGGGCGGCGTTCGCGGCTGAACTCGGCACCATGAAGGTCAACGAGGAAATCGATGCGTTGCAGACGATCGGCATTTCCCCAATGGATTACCTTGTGTTGCCGCGCACGATCGCACTGGTCCTGATGTTGCCGCTGCTGGCGGTGTATGCCGCGCTCATGGGCATGCTTGGCGGCGCCGTCGTGAGCCTGGTGATGCTGGACGTGAACCTGGTCCAGTACCTGGCGCAGACCAAGACCGCGGTGGACCTCAACTCGGTGCTCGGCGGGCTGATGAAAGCGGTGGTGTTCGGCATCGTGATCGCCATCTCCGGTTGCCAGCAAGGCCTGGCTTGCGGCGGCAGCGCAATGGCGGTCGGCGAGGCGACCACCCGGGCCGTCGTCATGGCGATCCTGCTGATCGTGGTGTCGGCCTCGGTGCTCACGGTGATCTACACGGTGTTCGGCGTATGAGTGGCGACGAGGCGCATGTCGAGGTGCGCGGGCTGGGGCTGGCCTATGGTGAATTCATCGTCCAGCAGGACCTGAACTTCAGCATCCAGCGCGGCGAGGTGTTCATCATCATGGGCCCGAGCGGCTGCGGCAAGAGCAGCCTGCTCAAGGCGATGACCGGCCTGTTGCGCCCGGCTGCGGGGGACGTCTATTACGGCGGCGAACCTTACTGGGCGGGCGGCGACGATCAGCAACAGGCGCTGTCGCAGCGGATAGGCGTGCTGTTCCAGTCTGGTGCGCTCTGGAGTTCGATGACGCTGGCCGAAAATGTCGCGTTGCCGCTGCAGCACCGCACGAATCTCAGCGCGGCTCAAATCGCAGAGATTTGCGCGTGGAAACTGGCGCTGGTCGGGCTGAGCGGCTTCGAGGCGTACTACCCGAACGAGTTGTCCGGTGGGATGCGCAAGCGGGCCGGCCTGGCGCGGGCAATGGCGCTGGATCCGGATATCCTGTTTTTCGATGAACCATCGGCAGGACTCGATCCGGTCAGCGCGCGGCTGCTCGACGACCTGATCCTGCAGCTGCGGGATAGCCTGGGCACCACGATCATCGTCGTGACCCACGAGCTGGCCAGCATTTTCGCGATTGGCAACAAGGCGGTGTTTCTCGATACCGAGGCCAAGACGCAGCTGGCCATCGGCGATCCAAAGGCCCTGCGGGACAACTGCCAGCATGAAACCGTGCGTCGCTTTCTGCGCCGTGAGGCGCCACCGCAGGCCGCCCTCAACGCGGGCAAGAGTGACTGAAGAATGGCTGAAGAGTGCAAAGATTGCGACTATGATCTGCGACATGGAAAAGGGTGACACAAACCAATGAGTGCGAAGGGCAAGCCGGTTGTCGTCGGCGGTTTTGTGATCGGTGCCCTGGTGCTGCTGATCGTCGCGTTGATCGTGTTTGGTGGTGGCCGATTCTTTGAGGAGCGGCGTACCTTCGTAAGCTATTTCGACGGTTCTCTCAAGGGACTCCGGGTGGGTTCGAACGTGTTGTTCCGTGGCGTGCGGGTGGGTTTCGTGAGCGATATTCGGGTCGAGGTCGATCGCGACGCCGATGAATTCCATGTCCCGGTGACGTTCCAGATCTTGCCCGAGGCCATCGCGTTGGTCGACCCCGAGGAACGCCTGCTCGCCATGGACCGGACGCCACCGGAGCTGGCGGCGCTGATTGACCGGGGCCTGCGGACCCGGCTGGAAATGGAAAGCTTCGTCACCGGCCAGCTGGTCATCGAGCTCGATTTCTACCCCGACACCCCGATCAACTTTTACGGCAGTGCGACGGGCTACCCGGAGATCCCGAGCATTCCTTCGAACATCCAACAGGTGTTGGAACGGATGCAGACTTTCGTCGCCGAGATCCAGGCAAGGGTCGACGTCGACGAACTGGTGGAGGGCATCACCAGCGCGCTGGCCGGGATCGATGCTCTCGTGCGCTCGGAAGATCTGCAAGGTGCGCTCGCCGGCCTGAATCGGCTGGCCAACCTCGAGGAACTGGAGGCCATCCCGGTGTCCGTGCTCGATACGATGGCGGTGCTGGAGGAAGCGCTGGGCGAGATCAGGACACTGGTCTCGGCCACCGATGATCGCATGGAGCCGCTGTTTGCGAAGGCCGAGGACAGTCTCGATAGCCTCACGGATACGCTTGGCGATGCCGGTAACTTGCTGGACAACCTGGCCGCCGAAGTTGGCGGGGACACGGATCTTATCTACCAGATGCGGCGTACGCTCGAGGAAACACAGGCCGCCGCGCGCAGTCTGCGGCACCTGGCCGAATTCCTGGAGCGCAACCCAGAGGCCCTGTTGCGCGGCCGCCGCGAATCCCGGGAGTAACCAGCACCATGCATTCCGCCAACATCCCTGCACCCCGGCTCGCCGTCCTGCTTGCGCTGTGCGCGCTGCTGGCGGGCGCCTGCGCGACACCTTCGCCGGCGATGCGCTACTACTTGCTGACGCCCATTGAACTTGACGCAGTGCCCGATGACCGCCTGGGTGACCGAACCGTGATCGTCGGGCCGCTGCAGCTGCCGGGCTACCTGGATCGCCCCCAGTTGATGGTGCGCCTGCCCGATGGCGAGCTCGCACTGCGGGAGCTGGACCGCTGGGCCGAGTCGCTCGATGCCATGCTGGTCAGCACCCTGGCCGACAATCTCGTGCGGCTGACCGGCTCGCAGCGCATCGTCACGTTCCCGACGGTGGGGCGCGTGGCCGCCGATCAGCGTGTTACCGGACGCGTGATACGTTTCGAGGCCGATGCCGCTGGGCTGGCAGTCCTGCAGGTGCAGTGGTCGATCCGGGATGATAGTGGCCGGCCCCTCCGGCCGGTACAGATCGGCGAGTACCGCGCCCAGGCTGCTGGTGACGAGTCCGCGGCACTGGTCGCGGCGCTCAGCAATGTACTCGGCCAGTTTGCCGCTGCACTGGCGGCGGACCTGGTGGCCGCGCCGAGCGGGCTTGGTGCCGGGTCGTAGGTTCGTAGTTATTGGGCGCGCCCAATAACTACGAACCTACGACCCGGCACCGTTACTACCAGGCGATCCCGTAGTCGTCGCCGTAATCGCTGGCCGCCCCGTGCATGACGCCATGCTCGTGGTCGAACCAGATCGCGGTGGTCGGATTGTAGGTACGCTCGACGAGCTCGAGGTTGTAGCCCATCTTCTTTAGCGCCGCGCGGCCGTAGGCGGAGACCAGCGGCGTCACTTCGAGTCGCCCGGGCTCCGCCTGGTGGGCGCCGAAGGAGCTCTGCATGCCGTAACTGATGATGTTGCCGCGCCCTTCGGCAGCCTGCTGCACGTTCATGCCCCACTCGACCATGTTGAGGAAAAACTGCAGCAGGTTCTGGTCCTGCGAGTCGCCGCCCTGTACCGAAAAGGCCATCAGCGGCCGGCCGTCTTGCAGGGCCAGGCTCGGCGTCAGCGTCACGCGTGGTCGCTTGCCAGGCGCCACCACGTTGAAGGGATTGAGCTGCTCATCGAGCACGAAACTCTGCATGCGCTGACTCAGGCCGACACCGGTATTGCCGGCGATGAAGGCCGGGATCCAGCCGCCCGACGGGGTCACGGACACGACCCAGCCCGCGGCGTCCGCCGCCTGGATCGAGGTCGTGCCGGCGAAAAAGCTTTCGTCGCCGCTCATGGCATTGGCTTGCTGGAAGCCTTCCACGCCCAGTGCCTCGGCATCCGGCGGGTTCGGCGTCCATTGCTCGAGCAGTGCCTCGAAGGGATTGGTTTCACCCTGGAACGGGTACGGATCGCCAGGCCGGACTTCCTGGATCATCTCGTCCATGGAGATCAGCGCGCGGCGCTCGCGAGCATAGTCTTTGGACAGCAGGCCCTCGATCGGCTCGGCTGGCGGGAACGCCGGGTCACCGTAGTAAAAATCCCGGTCGGCAAAGGCCAGCGCCATGGCCTGGTAGAGGGTGTGGACGTAGCGCGTGGAGTTGTAGCCCATGGCCTTGAGGTCGAAGCCTTCGAGGATGTTTAGCGCCTGCAGCATGACCGGACCCTGCGTCCAGGTGGTGAGCTTGTAGACGTCGATGCCGCGGTAATTCGTGGTGACGGGGCGCTCGATTTTTACCTCCCAGTCGGCCAGGTCGGCAGTGGTAAACAGGCCGCCGTGCGCGCGCGTGGCGCGCACGATCTCCTGGGCGATGTCGCCGCGATAGAAACGCTCGTAGGCGGCGTAGATCGCTTCCTTGCGGCTCTTGCCGTCGGCCAGCGCGGCGGTTTCAGCCGCGATAAGTTTTTCCAGCGTCGCCTGCAACTCGGGCTGGCGGAAGATTTCACCCGGGGCCGGCGCCGCGCGTTGCGCCGGGTTGTCGGCGTCGTAGTGCGGCAGGAACACACGGCGCGAATCGGGCCATTGCGCGAGAATGTCACGCCGGCGCTCGATGTTGGCCGACTGCGCGGCTTCGAGGGGATAGCCTGCGGCGAGCTGGATGGCGGGGGCCAGCACCTCGGCGAGGCTGAGTTGGCCGTATTCGGCGACCATCACCATCAAGCCGCCGGGCGTCCCCGGCGTAACCGCTGCCAGTGGGCCGAACTCGGGCGGATACAGCATGCCCTGGTCGCGGAAGAATTCCGGCGTGGCCCCGGTCGGCGCGACGCCCAGTGCATTGATGCCAAGCACTTCCTTGGTGTGCGGGTTATAGATCAGTGCCTGGGTCTCGCCGCCCCAGCCAAGCACATCCCACATGGTCGCGGTCGCCGCCAGCATGGCCGCAGCCGCGTCGACCGCATTGCCACCCTGCTGGAAGATCATCGCGCCCGCAGTGGCGCCCTGCGGTTTGCCGGTCACGGCGACCCAGTGCTGGCCGGACAGGATCGGCCGGGCGGTTTCCTGGGCTGGAACACTGGCGGTAGCCATGAGGGCGATCGCGAAAAAAGCCACGGGCAAAAACTGCCGCAGGGTCCGATAAGCTTGCTTCGTATACATGGCGGTGCTACCTGGCAGGAGAATCCGTAGCGTAGCAGACGCCCGTGCAGCCGAAGCGATTGTCGCGGCGTTTCGCGGGCTTATGGCTCCGGCGAGGTGCTCAAGATAAACAAGCCGCCCTGGATATCGCTGACCACGAGTGTTCCCGAGGGCAGGTAGGGATAAACGCTCCACGCGCCGCGGAATTCCGGGGCGTCGCTGGCCGGCCAAGTGTCAAAATAGGCGACTTCCGTGAGCTCGGCCTGCGACAGGTCGCCGAACTCGAGGATGCGCAGGCCGGCGGTGTAGTTGGCCTGGAATACCCGGTTGCCGAGTACGTACAGGTTGTGGTCGATCGCCGCGGTATCGGCCTCGTAGGCAAACAGGTAGACCGGCGCGTCCAGGACCGAGACATCGATGACGTGCGTGCGCGTTGGCACGCCGAAGCGCAGTTCGTCGGATTCGTCACCCAGCAGGAAAAACCGCTGGTCTTCGCTGAGCCACCCCTGGTGCACGAAGCCGAGTTGCGGATAGGTCAGCGTGGCCAGCGTGACGGGCGCGGGCTTGTCGCTCACGTCCACGATCGCGACATGATCCTCGTTCGAACTGAAACAGATTTCCCGGCCGGCGTGGTTGGCGTCCGGACCGCTGTAAATCACGCACTGGGTGTCGTGGGTCGGAGACGGGTCGTGGCAGCCGGCGAACTGCGGGTTGTTCGGCGTGCTGAGGTCGATCATGTGCAGACCGTGGCCGCAGGTGTCGCTGCCCACGACATAGGCGAATCCACTGTCCTGGTTGATGGCGATGTTGTGCGCACTGCCGAAGTCGCCGTAGCGCACGCCGGGGGTAAACACCTGTGACGGGATGGCGTCGCGCAGCTGCGTAAGGTCAAATACCTGCATGCCATGGCTGCCGGCATGATCCGCGACGATGTACGCGTGATCCCGGTAGACCTTGATGTCACGCCAGGGAGACGCGACCGTTTGGGTCGGCAAGCGGCCGAGCACAACGGGTTGTTCGGGCCTCGAGACATCGACAAAGGCCGTGCCGTTATCCAGGCCCACCAGGGCATATTCGGCCCCCGTAGCGGAATCGACCCAGCCCCAGATGTCGTTAGCGGCCGCGCCGCCCAGCGCGCCGAGCGGGATGCGCTTGCGAAGGTCGACGCCCTGGCAGGGAAAGCCAGCGGCGAGACCGTCGCTGCAGGCGGCTGGCCCGACGCCCAGGGTCGGCGGCGGGAGAGGCAGGGGAGCGCTGCTGCCGGGGTTGTCGTTGTCGCTGCCGCCGCCGCCACCGCCACCGCAAGCGACCAGCACAGCGAGCGCCAACAGCATCGGCAGGGCTTTCATCGTTCAAAGGCGGCGTAGGCGGGCCACTCGGTGAAAAGCTTTACGGCTTCTTCAAGTGTAAAGGCTTGCTCGGGGTGCCAGCCCGGTCCGCTGTAGCCGTCGAGATCCGTGCGCGTGATTGCGGCGTGGAACTCGATGCGTGGATCGCCGACTTCCACCGGTGCGTCGCTGCCGCCGATCACGATGGCGCCCGCGTCCAGCAGGTCGCGCCAGGCATAGGCGTAGCGCAGTCGCTTGATCCCCAGTCGGCGTGCTGCGAAATGCAGGTCGCCGATGGCGTGGCTCGGCTGTATCGAGGCGATCACGCCCAGCGCTGCGAACCGCGGGATGTCCTCGGCGGTGAGGTGTTGCGCGTGCTCGATTCGCCAGCGCGGATCCGGTACGGCGCGTTCCGCGAGCGGCACGTTGTCGAAAGCTTCCTCGTACAGGTCGAGCGCCAGGCGGTTGGCGCGATCGCCGATGGCGTGGGTCCATACCTGGATGCCGCTACGGAGTGCGCGTTCCAGCACCGGGCGCAGTTCGGCGGGCGTGTGGGTTAGCAGCCCGGTGTTGCCGGGGTCGTCGGCATAAGGCTCCAGCAACGCCGCGCCGCGGGAGCCCAGCGCGCCGTCGAGGTTGATCTTGATGGCGCGGATGGTGAGGCGATCATCGAACTCGCCGACCATCGGGCCGTGCTCGAGCAGGTAGTCGGCGCCACTACTCGGCCAGCGCACGGCGACATAGTTGCGTACCGGCATGTGGCCCTCGCGATACAGCTGCCGCAACGCCTCGACCTCGGGCCAGTCGTTGACGATGGTATGCAATGTCGCCCAGCCTTGCCGGGCTGCGACCTCACCGCCGACGCGCAGCGCTTCCCTCATGCCGGGGCGGCCCGCAGCGGGGATGTGTTGCTGCACAAGTTCCTGGGCATTGTCGATCAGCATGCCGTTCGGTTCGCCGGCGGCGTCCGTGAGAATTTCACCACCGAAGGGGGCTTCGGTGTCGCGGTCGATGCCGGCGAGCACCAGCGCCCGGGTATTGGCCACGCCGGCATGTCCGTCGGCGCGGGTGAGATAGACCGGGCGGTCCAACACCACGGCGTCGAGGTCCTGGCGGGTGGGAAATACCGGCGGGTCGTAGTGCGTCTCGATCCAGCCACGGCCGATCAGCCAGTCCGCGTCGGGATGGGCTTTACCCCAGGCCGCCAGCTGCGCCTGCAGTTCCGCCAGGCTGCGCGCCGAGGCGAGGTCGAGGGTGAGTTCGCGTTCGCCGACGCCGCGCAGGTGGTAGTGGGCATCCGTCAGGTCAGCGATGGAGGCGGGGTCCGGAAGTTCGGCTGCATGGCCCGGTTGCGCAAATGGAACAAAAATACCCAGTGCGCTGAGGGTCACAAGAATCACTTTGAATCGCATGGAGCCTCCATCGGCAGGCTGTGGTGCCGGAGCGTAGTTTCGTAGTTATCGACCGGGGTGCCGGAGCGTAGTTTCGTAGTTATTGGGCACGGCGGAACGGAATTGGCGCTTGGCCGCATTTGACGATGACGTAGCTGAGTAAAAAGAAAACGGGCAATATCTGGAAGCGATCCCGGTGAGCGGACTGTAATGAACCTGCCAATTCGGCTGACGCTTGCATTCCTGGTTTTCGTGGGCACCTATGTGCTCAGCTGGCTTGTGTTGCTTCTGTTTCTGCCGTTCGGTGGCATCGAATGGCTGGGTAACCTGCTGGCGCTCGTCATCGCCATCATAGTCGGTCGCATTGCGTGGTTGCGATCGGTCGGGCCGCCAGACTCGGCACTCGGGTTTGCCGCCTATGGCGCGGCGGTCCTTGGTGTTACTGGTTTCGTCGCGGGATTTTTCGGTCCCATGATATTCGCACCGAGTGCAAACCAAGGCCCTATGCTGGGCATTTTTATCACCGGACCGGGTGGTGCGTTGCTCGGCGCCGTGCTTGGGCTTGCTTATGGCGCCAAGCATGTGGCGCGCTGAAACGCGACGATGCGCCTTGGATTCAATGCGGGCGTAGAGCGGCTTTATTGAGTGAATAACTACGAAACTACGCTCCGGCACCAGGTGGTGATCAATGGCGTGCGAACACCGGTACTGGAATCCGGCCCGCAAGAGTCTGCCGAGGCGGTGGTGTTTGTGCATGGCAATCCAGGCGCCGGCGCGGATTGGGCAGAGCTCGTGGCCGCGGTTGCTCCTTTCATGCGGGCGTTCGCACCCGACATGCCTGGATTCGGCCGCGCGGACAAACCAAATCATTTCCCGTACACGGTACCCGGGTATGCCGCCCACCTTGGCACCTTGATCGACACCATGGGGCTGCGGCGAGTGCATCTCGTGCTGCATGACTTTGGCGGTCCGTGGGGGTTGTACTGGGCAACACAAAAACCTGAAATGTTGGCGAGTGTGACGCTGATCAACACCGGTGTGTTGCCGGGGTATCGCTGGCACTACATGGCGCGATTATGGCGCACTCCGGGGATCGGCGAGCTTGTACAGGCGATGACCACGCGGGCCAGCGCCCGGTTGCTGTTAAAGCATGGCAATCCCCGTGGGCTGCCGCGCAAGTTCATTGACCGGATGTACGATGATTATGATGCAGCGACGCGCCGGGCCGTGTTGCGGCTTTACCGTGCGACGCCCCATCTCGGCGGGCTGGCCCGGGAATGGTCATCGATTTTAAGGCCGCTGGATGTACCGGCGTTGGTCATCTGGGGCGCACGTGACCCTTACATCGGCGTCGAATATGCGCCGCGGCAGCGCGAGGCCTTCCCGAGCGCCGAAGTCGTCGTGTTGCCTGACAGCGGGCACTGGCCCTATGCAGATAATCCCATCGCGGTCAGAGACACCCTTGTCCCGTTCCTGCAACGCCAGCAGCCGGGTGCCGGAGCGTAGTTTCGTAGTTATTTCAGGAACCCGCCGGGGGCATGGTAAAAGTACGAAACTACGCTCCGGCACCACACGCCAGAACACCGCATGAAACCCCGACATGGCGCTCTTTACCGAAAATTGAAGGATTTCCCTGCCTGATGAATAACTACGAAACTACGCTCCGGCACCTGCTTTTGGTTTGGTGCGCTGTGGCGCTTGGTGCATGCACAAGCGCTACGCCCGGGCCGCGTTCGACCGACCCGAATGCGCGGCCCGCTCCTTTCCCATCGACTTACGCGGCGCTGCCCGGCGAACCGACCCTGCTGGTGGGCGCGACGGTGCTGACTGGCGACGGTGTACGCCTCGACAACGCCGCTGTTTATTTTGCCAATGGCATCGTCCGAGCGGTCGGGGTCGGGCTTGAGGTACCGCAGGGGACGCGCGTGATCGAAGCCGGCGGAAAGTGGATCACGCCCGGCCTGATCGATGTGCACTCGCACATGGGCAATTACCCGGTGCCCGGCGTGGTCGCACACCAGGACGGCAATGAAATGACCTCGCCGAACACTGCGGGGGTCTGGGCTGAGCATGGCGTGTGGCCACAGGACCCTTCGTTCAGTACCGCGCGCGCAGGTGGCGTGACGACTTTCCAGGTTCTGCCCGGCTCCGGTAACTTGTTTGGCGGGCGCGGCGTCACGTTGAAGAATGTACCCGCGCGCACGGTGCAGGAAATGAAGTTTCCTGACGCACCGTATGGGCTGAAGATGGCCTGCGGCGAAAACCCGAAGCGGGTTTACGGCACCCGCAACATCGCGCCGATGTCTCGCATGGGCAACCTCGCGGGTCAACGTACAGCATGGATTGCCGCGCAGCAGTACATGGAAAAGCAGGCGCGAGCCGCCCAAGGCAAAGGCGAAACTCCGCCGCGCGATCTCAACCTCGAGACACTGGCCGGCGTGCTGAAGGGCGAAATCCTGGTGCACAACCACTGTTATCGTGCCGACGAAATCGCGCTGATGATCGACCTCGCGCGCGAGTTCGATTATCACCCCGGCACTTTCCACCATGCGGTTGAAGCTTTCAAAGTAGCTGATTTGATCGCAGAAGCCGATGCGTGTGCCGCGGTCTGGGCCGACTGGTGGGGCTTCAAGTTGGAGGCGTGGGACACGACGCGCGAGAACGCAGCGATCGTTGATGCGGCCGGCGCTTGTGCAATCATCCACTCGGATTCCGCGGTCGACGTGCAACGCCTGAACCAGGAAACCGCCAAGGTCATGGCGGCTGCGAATCGCGTCGGCTTACCGGTGACGCCTGAACATGCGATCCGGTGGCTCACGTCGAACCCGGCACGCTCGCTCGGCATCGCCGAGAAAACCGGCACGCTCGCGCCAGGCCGGATGGCGGACATCGTCGTCTGGAACGGTAACCCGTTCAGCGTGTACGCGATGGCCGAGCAAGTCTACATAGATGGTGCGCTGGTCTATGATCGGAATGCGCCCGAGCGTCAACCAAAAACGGATTTTGAGCTCGGCATGATCGCGCTGGGAGATGGTCAATGAGCCGCGTTACCAGGTATGGCGTGCTTGCGCCTGTGCTCGCGCTGGCGCTACTCACCAGTTCGTTGCCGGTGAAAGCGAGCACTGTCGCCATCATCGGCGGCACGGTAGAGACTGTATCAGCAGTCGGCAGTATTGCTAACGGCACGGTGCTGATCCGCGACGGCCGGATCGTGGCTGTCGGCGCAGACATCGATATTCCAGTCGATGCGGAACGTATCGACGCGCGCGGCAAGATCGTGACGCCCGGGCTGATGGACCCGGTCTCTTCGCTGGGGCTCGCCGAGGTCAGCCTGGAAGGGCGCACCGTCGACACCGTCGTCGACGATAATCGCTACGGCGCGGCGCTGGATGCTGCCGATGCGTTCAACCCACGCTCCGTGCTGATTCCGGTTAATCGTATCGAGGGCGTGACACGGGCCATCGCCACACCCGCGCGCGTGGGTGGTGGCGTGATTGCGGGGCGGAGTGCAGCAGTCAACCTCGGTGACCTGGAGCAGCCGGTGGACCGGCCGCATATCGCGGTACACGCGATGTTCGGCGAAGCTGGCGCTGCGCAGGTGGGTGGCGCTCGCACGGCGGCGCTGGCACGGTTGCGCGAGGGGCTGTCGGAGGCGCGCGATTACAGTCGGCATCGTGTCGCCTGGGAACAGGCCGGGCGGCGTGCTTACGGTTTGCATCATTATGACCTCGAGGCATTGCAGCCCGTGCTGCGGGGCGAGCTGCCGCTGGTGGTGAGTGTGGAACGCGCCAGTGACATCGTGGCTTTGCTTGCGCTGGCTGCCGAATACGAGGTGCAGTTGGTGGTGGTTGGCGGCGCCGAAGCCTGGCTGGTGTCGGATCGGCTTGCCGCGGCCGGCGTGCCGGTCATATTGAATCCGCTGGCCAACCTGCCGCAGAGTTTCGAGACCCTGGGTGCGACGCTGGAAAACGCGGCCCGGCTGGCGGCGGCCGGGGTCGAGATCGCTTTCGCGCGCGGCAGCACCAGCGGTTCGTCGCACAACGCTCGCAACCTCACACAGGGCGCCGGCGTCGCGGTAGCGAATGGCTTGCCGTGGCAAGAAGCACTGGCGGCGATCACCGCCAGTCCCGCGCGCATCTTCGGTCTCGATGATGTCGGCCAATTGCAGCCGGGCTTCGTCGCCGACGTGGTCATCTGGGACGGGGATCCGCTGGAGGTCACCAGTCACCCGGACGCGGTGTACATCAACGGCAAGCCGATGCCCATGGAAAGCCGGCACACGCTGCTGCGCGACCGCTACATCAAGCGCCTGAACCTGGGCGGCGCCGACGTCAGTGGTGCCGGTTCGTAGTTTCGTAGTTATGCGAGCTTAGTAGCCACCGCGGGCAAGCTCCGAGCGGTAGACCTCCAGTTCATGCTCATAGGCGGGCAGAGCCCGTTCGAGCGCGTCGATTTCAGTCAAGAGCCGTCGGCGGCGGTCGGTCATGGTGCGCGTGTCAAGAAGCGCTTGCGCACGTTCCTCGGCGCTGCTCCCCTCTGCTACCAGCACGAGGCTTTGGGCTGTCAGGGCGGCATCGATTTCTTCGATTTGGGAGTGCCGGCTCGCGATGCCTCGTACGGTGTCCCGGACGCGGCTCTCGAGCCGCCACAAGTCGCGTCCAGCCTGGTAGGCATCGTTGAAGGCCGGGGCGAGGTGCTCGGGGCATGCACCGGAGTAATCGCGGCCGCGCGCGCCGACGCGAAAAGCGTTGGCCGGCTGGCAGTACTCGAGCAAGCCTTCATCGCGCCCGGCAAGATAGGCATCCAGGTCAGGGGCGACACCGTGTTTTGCACAGGCTTGTCGGCGACCACTCAGGCGTTCAATGCCTTGGCCGGTGGCGCCGTCCTCGAAGCCGACGGTGCGCCAATCGATCGCCCGGCACTCATCCTTGCTCATGGTGGCGCATCCGGTAAACGCAAGCGCCGCAAAAGTCACGAGCAGAGCGCGACAAACATTGGTGAAAGGCATGGCAATTCCCTACTGAATCGTCACTGCAGTCTACTCGATGCCGTGGGGAAACGGTTGCGAGCGGGGTCACGATTACGTGGTGCGGCGGCTGAGCGCCGGGATGTCTCTGGCACCCGGCCGCGCCATAACTACGAACCTACGCACCGGCACTGTACAGGGCAATAACTACGAACCTACGCACCGGCACCATGGGCGTCATGCGGCTAGGCGCACCATTCAGCAAAGGTATTCACATAGTTTTCGAGTTGCTTCAAGGTGGTGTCGTCGGTGAGCCGGCCTTGATCGTCAAAGGCGTCGCTGGCTTGAGAAATCATCAGTCGTCCGCCTGTCCATAGCCGTACGCGCAGCGCGCGCATTACTGGCAGCCAGGCATCCTGCGAGAGGATGGTGCCGAAGCCGCCGGGCGAACAGCCCATGATGGCGAATGGGCGGTCGCCGAATATGCGGGGAATATCGCTGCCCGGACGAGATAGCCAGTCGATGGCGTTCTTGAATACCCCGGGGAAGCTGTTGTTGTATTCGGGTGTTGCCAAGATTACGCCATCGCTGGCCATGATCCGTTCCTTGAGCGCGACCACCGCGCGTGGCAAGCCTTCGCTTTGCTCAACGTCACCGTCGTAAAGCGGGATACCTTGAAGGGTGGCGATTTCGAATTCGACGCCAGTATCGACGAGCGACTGGGCGGCCCTGAGCACGGCAGTGTTCAGGGACCCGCGGCGCAGGCTGCCAGAGATGCCAAGTATGCGAGTCATTTAAAAGCCTCGTTAGTTCCAAGAGGGTGGCGCAAGGAAAATGCGGTGCCGGAGCGTAGTTTCGTAGTTTTGAGTAGGCGGTACCCATGTGATGAGTATAGAAACATTGACCGCAGGTCGCTGTAAACGAGCCCACTGTGGATCGAGCGCGGCGCTATGTTTTGCTCGCCGCCGCTCATGTCGATAACCACACATCAACCTTTTTGGCGCGGCCAGCACGACGGGTTCATTCTGATTTACAGTGTCGGCAACAACCGATGGCAGGTACAGCCGCCGCCGGGAGCACATCACGTCGAGTCGGGAGAGTTTGGCAATGGGCTTATACAGCAGGTATGTCCTGCCACGCGTGGTTCATTACACCTGTAGCTTGCAACCGGCCATGCGCCAGCGCGCTAAGGTCGTACCACATGCCCACGGACGCGTCCTGGAGGTTGGCGTCGGCTCCGGGCTGAACCTGGCGTTCTACGATCCGGCGCGGGTGAGCAAGGTTTGGGGCCTCGAGCCGTCAGCCGAGATGATCAAGATGGCCCAACGCGCCACCAGGTCGCCGGCTCTCGAGGTTGAGTTCATCGGCCAGTCGTGCGAGGAAATACCTCTCGAAGACGGTAGCATGGATACCGTGGTGCTCACCTACACACTTTGCACCATCCCGGACACACTCGTTGCACTGCGCGAGATGCGCCGCGTGCTGCGGCCGGGTGGTGAACTGATATTCTGCGAACATGGCGCGGCGCCAGATGCGAATGTCCGGCGCCTGCAGGAGCTTGTCAATCCGGTATGGAAGCGGCTGGGCGGGGGTTGTAATCTCAATCGCCGGATCCCGGAACTGGTCGAGGCAGGCGGGTTCCGGCTGGGGAAACTCGAGACGATGTACATCCCGGGTTGGCGTCCCGCATGCTTCAATTATTGGGGATTTGCCAGTGCTGGCACGGCGTAGCGGGTGCCGGAGCGTAGGTTCGTAGTTATTGGGCTCGGCCCAATAACTACGAACCTACGCTCCGGCACCACGAGGAATCCTATGAGCGATCCATATTCGAGCCCTCTGCCGAGGCCGACCCCATTGCAGCGCTGGCTGGTGCTGGTATTCGTCAGCCTGGCGATGTTCGGTAACTATTACGTCTACGACGCGCTCGGGCCGGTTATCGACCTGTTGCGCGAGCAGCTCGACTTCAGCTATCGCCAGATCGGCATGCTGTCCACGGCCTATAACATCGCGGCCCTGCTGGTGTTGCTTGCGGGCGGCTACTTCATCGATCGTTTCGGCACCAAGAAGGCCATCACCGTTTTCGCGCTGATCTGCCTGTTCGCCGCCGCGCTCACGGCCGCAACGCCCCACTTCGAAGTGATTCTCGCTGGCCGTTTCCTGCTTGGCCTCGGCGCCGAACCGTTGATCGTTGCCGCCACGACCGTGCTGGCCAAGTGGTTCAAGGGCAAGGAGCTGAGCTTCGCCTTCGGCATCAACCTCTCGGTGTCCCGCCTGGGTTCCGCATCCGCCGACTGGTCGACCTCCTTCGCCAGTCCGCTGTACGCCAATTGGCAGGATCCGCTTTGGCTCGCCACGGGCGTTGCGACCATATCCGTCACGGCGGCCGTTCTGTACTGGGTGCTGGAACGCCGCGCCGAGGGGCGCATCAATCTCGGTCCGCCGCCGGAACACGAGAAGCTGGAGTTCAAGGGGCTGTATTCATTCAGCCCTTCGTACTGGTACATCGTCGCGTTGTGCGTCGTGTTCTACGCGACGGTCTTTCCATTCCGTACCTTTGCGATCGATTATTTTCAGCAAGCTCACGGCCTCGACCGTGAAACCGCCGGCATGTTGAGCAGCATGTTGCCGATGGCGGCGATTATCGCCACCCCGTTGTTTGGCCTGTGGGTCGACCGGGTCGGGAAGCGCTCGCTGTTCATGGCAGCGGGTTCGCTGGTCATGTTGCCCTTGTTCCTGATGGTGACTTATCTGCCGCCCGGTCCGCTGGTGTCGCTGGTGCCTTTCACGGGAGGAGCGCAGGCGCCGTTGACCCTGGTGGTCGTCATCCTGCTGTTGGGCGGCGTGTTCTCGCTGATCCCGGCGGTCATGTGGCCGTCCGTCGCCTATATCGTGGACGCTCGCCGCCTGGGCTCGGCGTACGCGTTGATGACCTTCTGCCAACAGCTGGGCTGGGCTGTCGTACCGCTGGTCGTTGGCGTCCTCAACGATTTGAATAGCGCCGGACCGGAGAACCCGGAGGGATATGCGCCCAGCATGTGGTTCTATACGGCACTGGCTTCGCTCGGCTTGTTTTTCTCCTGGAAATTGTGGCGTACGGAGACGGCGCCCGATGGGCATGGCCTGGAAACCATCACCAGCCGGAGTTCCACGGACTGATCTCTCTCCGGTTCCCGGCCGCACCGCCGACCCGTGTTTTGCCAGGTCCCCGGTGATATGCAAGACTCGCGCGCTGCGTTCAGCGCCAAGAATGCCGACGCGGTGATTGATGAACAGCAACGGGCGTGAACGCCCCGGGACCCGGATATGTTGCAGAGCTACGTGAAAAAAATCCTCTCGGCTCGGGTCTACGACGTCGCCGTCGAGACGCCGCTGCAACACGCGTTGAACCTGTCCCGGCGCGCGGGCTGCCGGGTCATGCTGAAACGCGAAGATCTGCAGCCGGTGTTCTCGTTCAAGATTCGCGGCGCCTATAACAAGATGGTCCAGCTTGCGGAAGCCGAGCGCCGGCGTGGCGTGATCACCGCCTCTGCCGGCAATCATGCCCAAGGGGTCGCCCTGGCTGCCCGGCAGCTGGGCATCAAGGCGACCATCGTGATGGGCCGTAATACCCCAAGCATCAAGGTGGATGCCGTGCGCGCGCTTGGCGCGCGGGTGGTGTTGCATGGCGATACCTATGATGACGCCGCAACCCACATGGCGGCACTGGCCGAGCAGCAAGGGCTCGTCTACATACCGCCATACGACGATCTCGAGGTCATCGCTGGCCAGGGCACGGTCGGCGTGGAAATCATGAAGCAGCATGGCGGCGCGCCGGATGCGATTTTCGTGCCGGTGGGCGGCGGTGGACTCATTGCGGGGATTGCGGCGTATGTGAAATATTTATCGCCACAGACGCGCATTATCGGTGTCGAGCCGGAAGGGTCCGCCTGCCTGGCCGCTGCGCTCAAGGCCGGTCGGCGCGTCAAGCTTCCCTATGAGCGCCTCGACCTGTTCGCCGATGGTGTGTCCGTCGCACAGGTGGGGCGCGAACCATTCAAGGTGGCGCGGCATTGCGTGGACGAGGTTGTCGTCGTGAACACCGATGAGATTTGTGCGGCCATCAAGGACCTTTTCGAGGATACGCGTTCCATCGCCGAGCCGGCCGGGGCGTTGGCGGTAGCCGGTCTGAAGAAGTACGTGGCCCGCGCCGCCGAGGCCGGTGAACTGCAGCCGGAGTGCGACCTGGTAGCCGTGGTCAGTGGCGCAAATGTAAATTTTGACCGACTGCGCCATATCGCCGAGCGCGCCGAGGTGGGTGAGCAACGGGAGGCCATCCTTGCCGTTACCATTCCCGAGCAACGCGGCAGTTTCCGGCGGTTCTGCGCGACGCTCGGCAAGCGCTCAGTCAGCGAATTCAACTATCGTTATGCGGATTCGGCCGAGGCGCACGTCTATGTTGGCCTGCAAATCGGCACGCCGGACGACCGCGCCCAGGTGATCGAGGCGCTCGGCGGCTCCGGCTACGCGGTCGAGGACATGACAGAGAACGAGGCGGCCAAGCTGCATGTGCGCCACATGGTGGGCGGCCGTTCCGGGGGCGAGAAGCCGGAGCTGCTGTTCCGCTTCGAATTCCCCGAGCGGCCGGGCGCCTTGCTCAATTTCCTCTCGGTACTCGGCACCGACTGGAACATCACCTTGTTCCATTACCGCAACCACGGCGCAGCCTGGGGCCGGGTGCTGGCGGGATTCGAGGGCCATACGACCGATCGAGCGCGGCTGGTCGCCGACCTGAAGCGAATCGGCTACCGCTTCTGGGAGGAGACCAGCAACCCGGCCTATACATTGTTCCTGCGCTGAGATTTGTGGCCTGGTCATGTGCTCCTGGGGACCAGTTCGACATCCCTGGCGATATTGATGCAATGAATTTGGCGTCCCGGGCGTCTCTGGAAGTGTGATTGCGCCGAATGGCGGAAAACCGCGCGCCCGTTCCATGGCGTCAGCCAGACAAAGAACATCCCAGGAGGATGAGCATGAAAAACAAATTATTGTTGGCGTCGCATTACCGCAGGCGATGGCTGGCAGTGTTGTCCGGCGTGCTGCTGCTGGCAGCCGGCAATGCGGCGGCGCAGCCGCACAATTGGGACATTGACATTGTCCGCGACACTTTCGGCTATGGCGGTGACACGCCCAGCGACGTTTCATGGGACGAACTGGTGCAGGGTTGCGGGCGGCGCGACTGCATTCCATCAATCGATAAACCGCGTTTCGTGGCGGCAAGTGACGCGGATTTCCTCGGCGACGAAGATGTCGTCATGGCGCTCCGGATAAACGGCGAAGCACGTGCCTATCCGGTGGCGATCCTCAACTATCATGAAATCGTCAATGATGTCGTCGCCGGCCGGCCGGTGGCCGTCACCTACTGTCCGTTATGTGGCTCCGGCCTGGTTTTCGAGCGGACTTTCGACGGAAAAGCGGTGGAGTTTGGTGTCTCAGGCCTGCTGCGCAACAACGACCTGGTGCTCTACGACCGTGCCACGGAGTCTCTTTGGCAACAGATCACGGGCCGCGCTTTCGCCGGCCCGCTGCGCGGCGGCGAACTGGTCACGGTGCCCGTGGCGATGACGCGCTGGGGTACCTGGCGAGCCGCGCACCCCGGCACTCGCGTGTTGTCCCTCGATACCGGGTTCGATCGGCCTTATGCAAACAAGACACCCTACGGCGATTACGATAGCAGCGACCGCCTGCTGTTTCCGGTAGCCCTGGATCGGCGCTTGCATCCGAAAACTGTTGTCTATGGCGTGGAAATCGGCCAGTCGAGTTTTGCGGTCACCGAGCGAGCCCTCGAGGCTGAAAGAATCATCATGTCGGACAGGGAGCCGTTATTGAGGTGGGAATTGCTGGATTCCGGGCAGGTCAAAGTAGAGCATGGCGACACTGGCGAGCAACTGGTGCCACATCGCATGTTCTGGTTTGCCTGGTTCAGTTTTCACATCGACACCTCACTTTATGATGGTGAAGACACCAATTGATTTTCGTATCGGCCGCATCCTGATGTCATGGGGACTTACCGTGCTGGCGTCGTTCAAGGAACAGTTTCGTCGCAACATTGTCGCGATCATCAGCCTCGTCCTGGCGATCGTGAGCTTGTCCTACAACACGTGGCGCAACGAGCGCACCGAGGACAACCGCAATATCCGCGACGCAGGATTCGAGATACTCGTGACCCTGGGTGAGTTGCACGAGATAGTTTTCTTTCTGCATTACGACCGGGACGAGCAGCGTGGCAATCCTCGGCGTGGCTGGGCCAAGGTGCTGTTGATCGACGACCTCGCGACCATCATGTCACCTGAGGTGGTCGCGGCCAGTGAAATGCTGACCACAACCTGGGGTAAGGACTGGGCGGCCCTGGGAGCAGACGAATTTGCAGTCCAGCGTGTTTCAGACGCTGTGGATGAAGTGCGGTATGCGACGCTCCAAAAACTTTCGGTCTTGAAATGAATGGTATCCGTGCTGTGGTAACCACCATGTGGAGTCGCCTGTTGTTCGGTATGGCGGTCGCCATGGTCGCCGCGCAGGTGATGGCGGCCACGTCCACTGCCGACCATGACCACCACGACTGGTCTGCATTGCTTGGCCGCCACGTACACTGGATTGATGACGGCGCCAACACGCAAGTGGACTACCAGGGATTCAAGGGCGATGCCAAAGCGTTAACCGGCTATCTTGAGCGGTTGGCAGCGGTGGACATGCCCACGTTCCTGGCGTGGTCGAAGGCTGAGCGCAACGCCTTTCTCATCAACGCATACAATGCATGGACCGTTGCGTTGATCCTGGAGCACTACCCGGAAATCGACTCGATCAGGGAAATCGGCGGATGGTTCTCGTCGCCCTGGAAGCAGCGTTTCGTCGAGCTGCTGGGCGAAACGCGTACGCTCGACGAAGTCGAGCACGAGTTGTTGCGGGGCGCAGCCGATTTCGACGAGCCGCGTATTCACTTCGCCGTCAACTGTGCTTCCATCGGTTGTCCTGCGCTGCGGCCCGAGGCTTATCGTGCCGCAGAACTGGACGAACAGCTCGAGGACCAGGCGCGCCGATTCCTCGGCGACCGTTCGCGCAATTCCCTGGTGCGCGTCGGGCGCGACCTTACGGTATCGCCGCTCTTTAGGTGGTACCAGGAAGATTTCGTGGCACCGGGCGCAGCGCTGCCGGCGCCACGGGGATTCCTGGCAATCTACGCAGACACGCTGGCAACGACGCCCGCCGAGGCGGCAAGAATCCGGGCCGGCGATTACCGTTTGCGTTACACCCGTTACGACTGGTCGCTCAACGACGACCGCACGAGGCCTTGATATGGACGCATTGAACGAGACTGACGCATTGCAACAGGTCCGTCGCTACTACGGCGAAATACTGGCATCCAGCACTGATCTGAAGACAGGCGCCTGTTGTGCTACAGAAACCGTACCGGTGCACCTGCGGCGCCTGCTCGCGAATGTGCATGTGGAGATCAAGGACCGTTTTTACGGCTGCGGCGCGCCGCTGCCCCCGGCGCTCGCCGGACTCACCGCGTTGGACCTCGGGTGTGGTTCCGGCCGAGACTGCTACCTGCTTTCGCAACTCGTGGGCAAGCAGGGCCGCGTGATCGGCGTGGACATGACGCCGGAGCAGCTGGCCGTCGCACAACGCCACCTCGACTGGCAGATGCGCCGTTTCGGCTACCGCCGGCCGAATGTGCGTTTCATCAATGGATATATCGAGGATCTTGCTGCGGCCGGTATTGCTGACGAATCCGTGGACCTGGTGGTCTCGAACTGCGTGATCAACCTGTCGCCGTCCAAGGAGCGAGTGTTTGCCGAAATGATGCGCGTGCTGAAGCCCGGCGGGGAGTTTTATTTTTCCGACGTGTTTGCGGACCGCCGGATCCCGCCGGCCCTGCGGAATGACCCGGTGCTTCGTGGCGAGTGTCTTGGCGGTGCGCTTTACCTGGAGGACTTCCGTCGCTTGATGGCGGAGGCGGGATGCGCCGATGCCCGCGTGGTCAGGTCGAGCCCGGTACCATTGCTGGACGAGGAAGTGGAACAAAAGATCGGGCACGTGGAATTTCGCTCTCTGACCATACGCGGGTTCAAGCTGCGGCTCGAAGATCGTTGCGAGGATTACGGGCAAGTTGCAACCTACCTGGGCACTATCGAAGAACTGCCGCATGCCTTCGTGCTGGATGACCATCATCGTTTTGAAACCGGGCGCCCCCTCAGGGTTTGCGGCAATACTGCCGACATGCTGTCCGCGACGCGCTACGGGGCGCATTTCCGGGTGCTCGGCGACAAGACGACACATTTTGGCTTGTTCCCTTGTGCGCCGGTGGCCGGTACGTCGCCCATCGCCGGGCAGGAACCGGCCTGCTGTTGAGCCGCGCCAGTAATTCCATAGCTACGACCACCGAGGCCACCTTGAATGCGTGACACCCTGCCCCTGCTGATGAATCAAGGCGACTTCCCCGAGATCATGCGTGATCGGCTGGGGACGTTGCAGATGAATCTCGGCTACTTATGCAACTTGAGCTGCATTCACTGCCATGTGAATGCCGGGCCGAAGCGCACGGAGCTGATGGCGCGAGACACCATGGAAATTGCACTGGCGGTGGCGCAACGACACGAGGTCAAGACGCTTGATTTGACTGGCGGCTCGCCGGAGATGAACCCGCATTTCCGCTGGCTGGTGGAAGCGGCGCGCCAACAAGGCCTGCACGTCATGGACCGGCTCAATCCGACCATTATTGAGGAGCCCGGCTACGAATGGGTGGCGGAGTTTCTTGCCGCCAACGAAGTCGAGGCTGTTGCTTCACTGCCGTGCTACAGCGAAGAGAATGTCGATCAGCAACGTGGCAACGGAGTGTTCGATTCGTCCATTCGCGCCCTGCAGAAGCTTAATGCGCTGGGGTATGGCCGACCGGGTACGGGCCTGGTCCTGAACCTTGTTTACAATCCGAACGGTGCTTTTCTGCCGCCCCCCCAGGCCAAGCTGGAAGAAGATTACCGGCACTTCCTGAGCGAGCATTTCGGCATCGTGTTCAACGAGTTGTTTGCGCTTGCGAACATGCCGATCAAGCGCTTCGGATCATGGCTGCTGTCGAAAAACAAGTTTGACGACTACATGGAGACACTGCGCCTGGCGCACCAGGACGCCAACCTGGACTCCGTCATGTGCCGCTCGCTGATCAGTGTGGACTGGCGCGGCTACCTCTATGACTGCGACTTCAACCAGATGCTCGGCATTCCGGTTGGTGGGCAGGGGCGGCGGCACGTGCGCGACTTGTTAAACGATGGCTTGCCGAGACGCATTGCGGTGGCGCGGCATTGCTATGGTTGCACCGCCGGGCAGGGCTCAAGCTGCGGCGGCGCTTTGACGTGAAACATCCGTGTAAATAAAGACTTGCCGGCTGCGCCAGCGCTTCGCCGTCGGCCGCTAGTCCCTGCTGAGCAGAAACTGCAGCAGGTTGTCCTGGAAATTGATATTGGTCGCGAGGCGGTCATGGCCCTCGCACAGGAATATCGAGCCGGCGACCGGGAAAAAACTGTATGGATGGCGCGGCACCGTGGGATCCAGGGTTTCGCGCGCCAGCAACGAGGCCTTGGTGACGCGTTGATCGCCGGGCTCGAGCATCAGTCGGTCATAGTCCACCCCCGGCAAGGGGTGGCGGATATCTTCCGGCCGCAATCGGACTACTGACTCGCCGCGTACTTCTTCGACCACGATCCGCGCCGGGGTGAGGTGACAGTCGCCGCCGAAGGCCATCATGGTCCACGGAACCCGTTCCAGCGAGATCGTCAGGGACCAGACGAAGCGGCGCGCCCGCTCAATGTTCCGGTGAAAGGCGGCCTCTCGTCGTTCGAGGTAGGCATCAGCCTCGGCATCGGAAGCGATGGCCTTGCGGATACGCTGGCGCACCTCCGGATCGAAAATGGACCACTGAAAGCGGCGCCAGATTTCGATATCGAAGACATCCCGATCCAGGGCTGTGCCGTGCTGACTGAGGACCCATTCGTTTAGCGGATGCGGAAACAACTGGAACAGGCTGGGAAAAGTCGCCATGACTTCGGGCGGAATACGGCGCAGGCCGACGCGCTCGCCCACGATGAAGGCATGCAGCGAACTGACTGACCCGAGGTTTGGCGTGCCGAGCAGGGCAACGCGACGCACGCGACCTTCGCCGCGGTACGTCAGGGGGAAATCATTGCTATCGAGTACATCGGTTGCGCCGTAACGCATGTAATAACGCGCGATCAAGCCGCCCATGCTGTGCGCGATGATATCCACTTGCAGGTCCGGATCGTTGTGGTCGATGCGGATCTGCTCGATCAGCGCATCGAGTTGCGCGACGGATTGCACGTTATCGTGCCGCCAGTCATAGGCGAATTCATAGTAATAGCGATGCCCTGGCGCGACCGGCTCGCCAGCCAGGGCGCGCCGGTAACGGCCGGCGCTCTCCAGCACGGCGATGATGGACGCGTAGTAATCACGACCCGCAACGCGGTCGGTCAGGCCTTGCGCGACCAGCCCGTCGCTTGCCGCCCGTAGTGTCTGCGGGTCGACGGCCAGGGCGAGTCCGTCTCGTCCGCCTAGGAATGATCGCCAGCCACGGCCCGGCCACTGTTCTGTGCCGTCAGCATCGATCAGCCGGGAGCCCATGATGCCCGGTATCAGGATCACCGGTGGCTGGTCTGCCCCGTTCCCGCTGCCCTGGTAAAGGCGCTCGAGATCGGGCGCGAGCTGGTTTGCGCAACCGGCCAACAGCAGCACGCACAGCAGCAGGGCGCGCCTCATGCGGCACGGCCCTGCATGCACTGGGTGTCGCGCCTTTGCCTTAGCGGTCGACTGTCCATAGTGTGTCCTGGTCTCGCAACAGGAACAGGGCAATGCATGCAGCCAGCATTGGCCATGCAGCGAAGAACAGCAGATTCGGTCCCTCGAAGGGCGCGAGGTACTGGCGAAATGAGGACAGTGTCGAGACGGCATGCATCAGAAGCACGGCGCCATAGGTCCAGAAACGCCATTTACCCGCCAGGAAAGCCAGTACGACGATCAGCTGCAGGCTGCCCAGCGCATAAAAAACCGTCTCCCCGAGGCCGGGCAAGGCGTAGAACGCGCCGAACACGCCGGCGGCATGCTCGGGACGAACGAGCTTGTCTATGGACCAGGCCAGCATGACGATGGCCACGCCGACGCGCAGCAAAAGCAGCGCCACAGGCAATCTGTTTACAGTAGTTGGCATCGAACTCTTTCCTTTAACTCGCTTTGTTGTATTCTGGACCGTAAGGTACTAAATTGCCAGTCATTGGTTCGGCACGCTTCGGAGGGACACGCCATGAGCAAACAACAATCGGCCGCAGCCGACTACTCGGACCTGCGCGCTGTCTATATCAACACGACCCTGAAGCGCTCTCCGGAACCCTCGCATACCGAAACACTGATGGCGGTATCGCAGGACATCATGGCGGCCCAGGGCGTCACCGTCGAACACATTCGTGCCGCCGATTACGAGCTCGCGCCGGGCGTGCAGCCGGACATGACCGAGCACGGGTTTGAGCGGGACGATTGGCCCGGGATTTTTGCGAAAGTAAAGCAGGCGGACATTCTCGTCATTGGTACGCCCATCTGGCTGGGCGAGCGCTCTTCAATCTGTTCCAGTGTCGTGGAGCGCCTATATGCCCAATCAGCGCAACTGAACGAAAAGGGACAATACGTCTACTACGGGAAAGTCGGCGGCTGCCTGGTTACGGGCAATGAAGACGGTATCAAGCACGTGGCGATGGGCCTGCTTTACGCCCTGCAGCATCTTGGCTACACGATCCCGCCCCAGGCCGACGCGGGCTGGATCGGCGAAGCCGGGCCGGGCCCCAGCTATGGCGACCCGTTAGACAATGACAGGCGCGCCGGATTCGACAACGAGTTCACACAGCGCAATACCACATTCATGACCTGGAACCTGATGCACCTGGCGCGAATGCTGAAGGATGCAGACGGCATCCCGGCACACGGCAATCAGCGCACCGAGTGGGAAGCGGGACAACGCTTCGATCATCCGAATCCCGAGTATCGCTGAGGCCGCAGCGGCGCCCACTCTGGAAAGGAGTCGCGAAAGCGCTGTTCTCCCAGCGGGAAACTCACCACCAGCATGGCGAGATATTCGGGTGTCAAGCGACACCTCGCGCGTTGATTCCAGCGTTTCGCCCTTGTTGACCCGCCCCGACACCGTGTCGTCACCGGATTCGGTGCCGACGTTGGCGAGCTCGAGCCCGGCGGCACGCAGCTGTGCTAGGTCGGCAACAGCGAACATTGGCTGAATCAGTCTTCAAGAGTAGATGGGTGTTTCAATCCGCCATGACTCGAGAGATCACGTACACGGAGTCCAATCCATCAACTTCAATTAAGGTAATTAAAGTCTCATTGAGAAGTTCTCGTATCTCGAATTCCTTTTCTAACGATCTGGCCTTTTCGCGCGTAAGTGGACTCGAACCAGGCGTATCGACTATCGCAGTCCGAACTCTCAATGTGACCTTGTTGTCAGCGCCATCCGAAATCCAAGCCTCTACTCGAATGACGCCTTTTTCCACCGGTGTTGTTAATGCGTTCGCTGCATCCTTCAGGCTATCCGACCCCTGAGCTCCAGATATCAACGCTGCCAGAGCCGCCTCGTAGAAGTCGAAGGTTAGGGTTTTTGAAAGATAGCCTTGGGTATATCTGTCTACCTGACGATCTGGACGAAGGCCTTCCGCGAACTGCATTGTAAAGATCGCATGCGCTGGATCAATAACTGCCAATTCGTTTAGTTGCTCAACTGAATTGGCAACGTCAATAGAGAAATCGCCAAAAACGTTAGCCCAAGCGGTTTCAATATCCGCTTTTGCTGATATTGCACACTCGTCTGAAGAGGGCAAGCTCTGGGTTTGACTTTGGCATGGCTTGTTACATGCCATGCATAGGATATACATCCATTGCTCGTAGGCTAGCGTGGATGCCCAACAACCGGGGGCGAAGCCCGCGCCGCACCCGTCACAAAACGATCCTTCCATGCAGTAAAATATCTGCCGGTCGCAGGGGCCGGCAGATGCGTTGACGGAAAGCGAAAGCAAAATCGCGGCTAGTGGTCCCACAATTGGTCTTTCCATCCCATATAACCCCGCCTGAGGTATTGGCGCTTATACCATACCGAAAAAATCACATCAATACTGACGCGAGTGGGTTATTCGTCGAGCTTATGCAGACTGCTTCGTTGCCCGCTATTCCACAGGACCACATGCCGAACCTGGGCCTGATCTCATACGGTAATCCCCCCCCTGCCCCAGATTTCAGCCGGATTAAGAAGCAGGCCGAGGGCGGTACGCCGGCGCTGACGCTGCGTCGAGAGCATGCATCTCGAGCGCAACGTTCTATAAAGGCTGTCGAAGTGCGCGGGGTCAGTATCCGTTTGGCCTGCCAGGCGTTTGATATCAGCGAGACCTGCTATCGCTATCAGGCAAAGCTCTCGGATGAGAACGCCGAGGTTGCCGGCTGGTTGCTGCGGCTGACCCACAATCAGCGAAACTGGGGCTTTGGGTTGTGCTTCCTGTACTTGCAAAATGTCTAGTATTTCGTCTGGAACCATAAGCGGGTGTATCGCATTTATCGGGAGCTCGAACTGAACCTCAGAATCAAGCCGAAGAAGCGGCTCAAGCGTGAGAAGCCGGAGCCCCTGGCGGTGCCTGCTGCCATCAACGAGGTCTGTTCGATGGACTTCATGCACGAATGGCTGAGCGATGATCGTGCGTTAAGGTTGTTCAATGTGATCGACGACTACAATCGGGAGGGGCCCGGCATCGAGGTCGATTTCTCGTTGCCGGCCGAGCGTGTCATCCGCTCACTCGATCAAATCATCGAGTGGCGTGGGTTGCCGAAGATCATCCGTTGCAACAATGGTCCGGAATACATTAGCGGTACACCCCAGGCGTCGCGGTGGATGTCAAGGTAGTTGTCGCCTCGGATTTCATGCGGCGGATTGTTTATGAGCGATTTCGGTCGCTGTCCTGTCAGGATTGAGCATGACGATCTCGATCGGTTGCCAGTTTCTCGTGTTGCCGCTCCAGCGTTGCGGGTTACGCTCGCGCGCCTGGGTGTAGAGGCGATGTCGTGCGGCCAGGATTTCCTTATCTTCTCCGGCATGGCGTTGGGCCGGGGTGACGTAGTGGATGCCGCTGTGCAGATGCTCATGGTTGTACCAGTACACGAAGGCGCTGCCCCATTGGCGGGCCTCGGCCTCGGCGGCGAACCCTCGGGCCGGGAACGCTGGGCAGTATTTCAGCGTGCGGAACAGCGCCTCGGCATAAGCATTGTCGTTGGAGACGCGCGGGCGCGAGTAGGAGGCCTTGACGCCAAGCCAGTGGAGCATCGCCAGGACGGTGGTGGCCTTGAGCGTGGCGCCGTTGTCACCGTGCAAGACCGGCTTGCGATCCGTGGCATGCAACCCCTCGGCCAGTGCGGTGCGTCGCAGCAGCGATACCGCATGATCCGACTCGTCGCTGGAGTGGACTTCCCAGCCCACGATCTTTCTGCTGTAGAGATCGAGGATCAAGTAGAGGTAGAACCACAACCCCTTGATCTGGGTAGGCAGGAACGTCATGTCCCAGCACCAGACCTGGCTTGGGCCGGTCGCCACGTGGGTGGTCGGTGCCCGCGTCGCTTTGGGCTCTTTCGCCCGGCCGCGATGGCGTACCTGGTGGTGCTCGCGCAGCACCCGATAGAAGCTCGATTCACTGGCCAGATACACCCCATCGTCCGCCAGGGCGGGCACGATACGCGCCGGCGGCACTGCGCTGAACCGCGGTTCGTTCGCCACCGCCAACAGGTGCTGGCGCTCGGTCTCGCTGAGTGCGTGGGCCGGCTTGGGACGCTTCGCCCCTGGGCGTCGATCGCCGCGTACGGTGCCACCCTGGGCACGCCAGCGCTGCAGCGTGCGGATATCGATGCCGGCCAGCGCGCAGGCCGGGCGCAGTCGGGCACCAGCACCATGCGCCTGTTCGATCGCGGCAACAATGTACTGGCGGTCTTCCAGACGGATCATTCGTCCCCGTCCTCGCGGAAGACCGCCGAGAGTTTTTTTGAGAGCACCAGCAAGGCGGCCGTCTCGGCCAGCGCCTTGTCCTTGCGCCCGAGCTCGCGCTCAAGCAAGCGAATCCGCCGCCGATCCTGGCGCGTCTGTTGGGGCGTGGCCCGCGCCTCGGCTGGATCAGCCAGCGCGGCTACGGCACCACCGCGCCACTTGGCTAAATCGCCGGGATATACCCCGTGTTCGCGACACCAGGCGTTGCGGGCCGTCTCATCCATTGAGGCGGTCGTGATTACCGCCTCCAGACGCGCCTCTGCGGTCCAGATCCGTTCACGCTGTGGCGCGGCCAGTGCCTCGGCACGCCAGCGCTCCAACGTCTCCGTGCGCACACCAAGCTCTGCGGCAACCTGCGTCACTGAACTGCTCTCCGGTGGCAGTACTCGAGCCACCGCCCGCTGCCTGAATTCCTTCCCGTATCGGGCCATCTCTTCACCTCTCTGCCCCCAAGGCTACAGTCAAAGAGAGGCGACAACTATCCTGACACTGGGGG
>JBLRWC010000033.1:0-31819 GCA_047921455.1 Gammaproteobacteria bacterium | reverse complement strand
CACCAGCACCATCGCCCAGCGCGCGCTTGGCGCATTCGCGGCCGAGGGCGATGAGCTCCTCGGCGCGGTAGAATTCGTAAAACAAGCTGGCGTCACGCGGCACGTCGATGACGACGTCCGGCGTGTAAGACGCGAGCTTCATCCGCGCGATCGAGTTCTGCATCAGGTCCAGCGACGCCGTGACGACGTCGATGATACCGGGCACCTGCGGATCCTTGTCCGCTTCCGCTGGTTCGTCTTCAGACGCGGACGAGTCCTCTGCCTCCTGTGCGTCGGTCCGGCCCAATTCCTGGGCCCGCGCGCGCGAGCTACGTGAGTGCGCGTTCAGGTTGACCGCCACGATCAGGTCGGCGTCCTGGTTGAGCGCCGGCGCAATCGGAATCGGGTTGAGCAGGCCGCCGTCGACCAGGACGCGACCAAGGTAGACATGCGGCGTAAATACCGTGGGAATCGCGATCGACGCACGGATGGCGTCGAATAACGGGCCCTTGTTCAGCCAGATCTCGCGCTGTTCCGTCAGGTCGGTCGCTACCGCGGTAAAACCGATGGGCAGCTTCTCGATCACGTGGTCGCCAACCAACTCCTTGAGCACCCCCATGAGCCGATCGCCCTTAAACAGCCCGGTCCAGCCAAAGGCCAGGTCCAGCAAGCTGAACATGTCGCGCCGCTCGAGCTTGCGCGCCCATTCCGCGTAAGGTTCGAGCTTGCCGGCCGCATAAATTCCGCCGACCAGCGCCCCCATCGAGCAACCCGAGATATACACGATCTCGTGCCCGAGCGACTCGAGGTGCTGGATGACGCCGATATGCGCCAGGCCACGGGCGCCGCCGCTACCAAGGACCAGCGCGATTCGCTTGCCCTTGCGTCGCTGCACGGCTTGCATTGCTATGTCCTCGCGGGGCCGAAGTTGGGCGTTGTGCCAGCCATGCCGGCACGCACCGCCTCCATCTGGTTCGGCTGGCCGAGAACCCGCATCTGTAGTTCCGCCTCCAGCGCCAGCCCCTCGCGCGAATCACATTCCCAGGCATGGTTGAACAACTGCTTCGCGCCGCGCACCGCGTCTGGCGAACGCTTGGCGATGACCTCCGCCAGGGCCAACGCCTCGGCCAGCGGATCCTCCGCCAGCCGCGTGACGAGGCCCAGCGCGAGCGCCTCTTCCCCGGCCACGATGCGCCCGGTCCAGGTCAGCTCCAGCGCCACATCACGCCGCACCAGCCCGCGCAGCGTCTGGCTGCCGGACATGTCCGGAATCAGGCCCCAGCGCACCTCCATGACCGACAAGCGGGCATCCGCTCGCGCAATTCTCAGGTCTGCGCCGAGGGCGACCTGCAGGCCGCCGCCGAACACCTCGCCCTGCAGCGCCGCAATCACCGGCACCGGACACTCGCGCCACGCCCAGCCGACGCGTTGCGCCAGGTTGGCCGCCTCGCCTTCGCGCCGAGCCAGCAACTTGCGGATCATCTCCTCGCCGGCAGCGAAAGAAGCCAGGTCGATGCCGGCGCAAAAACTCTTGCCCGCCCCGGCCAGCACCACCGCGCGCAACTCGCGATCCGCCGCAACCTCGCGCGCGGCCGCATCCAGCGCCTCAAACGCCGCCGGGTCGAGCGCATTGCGCTTCTCCGGCCGGGACAGGGTCACTACGGCCACGTACCCGTGGCGTTCGATGCTGACGCGTTGCTCGCTCATGAATTACTCCTGGTCGTCGGGTATCACGCCCGTGGCCGCGAGCGCGGCCAGGGCTTGCTCATCGTAGCCGGCCGCGGCCAGCACCGTGCGTGTGTCCTCGCCCGGCAGCCGGGGCGCCGCCGGGGTGGCTGACGTGCTGCGACTGAAACGCGGCGCCGGCGCGTTTTGTGGCACGCCGTCGACCTCTATAAATGTGCCGCGCGCCGCATTGTGCGCATGGGCGGGCGCTTCAGAAAGCGCCAGCACCGGCGCGAAGCAAGTGTCGCTGCCCTCGAGCAACGCGCACCAGTCGTCACGGCTGCGGGTCCGAAACACCGCGGCCAGCTCTGCCTTGAGTTCCTCCCAGCGGGACATGTCCATCTTGCCAAGCCGGAACCCGTGCGGCGCGAAGCGCGCGCGATCGAGACCGAGCTTATCCATGAATTCGCTGTAGAAATCGGGCTCGAGCGGCGCAACCGCGACAAACCTGCCGTCGGCCGTCTCGTAGGTGTCATAGAAATGCGCGGCGCCGCCCAGCAGGTTCGCGCCGGGTCGTTCATCGAACAGGCCCATGGCTTGAAAACCGCAGAACATCGCCATCATCGAGGCCGCGCCGTCGAGCATCGCCGCGTCCACCACTTGCCCGCGACCGGAGCGTTCCCGCTCGAGCAACGCGCAGACCATGCCGAACGCCAGCAACAGGCCGCCGCCACCGAAGTCGCCGACCAGGTTGAGCGGCGGCACCGGCTTGCCATCCTTGACGCCGATGCTGTGCAAGGCACCCGCCAGCGCGATGTAGTTGAGATCGTGGCCGGCCGCGTGCGCCAGTGGGCCCTCCTGGCCCCAGCCCGTCATGCGGCCGTACACCAGCCGCGGGTTACGCTCCAGGCATGTGTCCGGCCCGAAGCCGAGCCGCTCGGCTACGCCGGGCCGGAAGGCCTCGAAGAGTGCATCCGCACCATCCACCAGCTGCATGAGTGCGGCGACCCCGGCCGGCTGTTTCAGGTCCAGCCCCACGCTGCGGCGGCTGCGTGCCAGGGGATCCGGCAGTGGCGAACGCTGTGGCGGCAAGGGCATGCGCTCGATCCGCACCACGTCCGCGCCCATGTCTGCCAGCATCATGCCGCAATAGGGCCCGGCGCCCAGGCCGGCAACCTCAATCACCCTGAGGCCTGCCAGCGGCCCCGGCATCAGCCGTGCTCCGGCCAGGCCACCCCGGCGATCCGGGCTGCGTCGAACTCCGCCTTGAGGCGGGCGCAAAGCTCGGCCGTGGCGGGCACATCGCGGATGGCGCCAACACCCTGGCCGGCCGACCAGACCGACTTCCAGGCCTTGGCCTCGTCGCCGAGATCCTTGAGCTTGCCGCTGCCCAGGCCCCGGCGCAGCAGCTCGGCAATCTCGAAGCCGTTGGCCTCGAGGCTCGGCGCCAGGAAGTTGGCCGGGATGCCGGACACCGCGTCCGTGTAAACAATGTCCGCAGCGCTGGCAGCCAGCAGCATCTGCTTGTAGGCCTCGGGCGCCAGGCTCTCGCGGGTGGCGATGAAACGACTGCCCATCCAGGCCAGGTCCGCCCCCATCATCAGTGCGGCCGCCACCTGGCGACCGTCGCTGATGGCGCCCGCGAGCAACAGCGTGCCGGCGAAAAATTGCCGGATTTCGCTGGTGAGGGCAAAGGGACTGGTCGGGCCGGCATGCCCACCCGCCCCGGCGCACACCGCGATCAGGCCATCGACACCGGCCTCGGCGGCCTTGCGTGCGTGGCGCAGGCTGACAATGTCGTGGAACACGATGCCGCCGTAGCCGTGGACCGCCTGCACGAGGTCCGGCACGGCGCCGAGCGAGGTCACGACGAAGGGCACCCGGTAGCGCACGCACGCCTCGAGGTCCGCCTCCAGGCGCGGATTAGAGCGATGCACGATCAGGTTCACACCCCAGGGTGCGTGCCGCTCGTCGAGCGCGCTGCTGACCTCGTCGAGCCACTCGACAAACTCCGCCGTGCTGCGCTGGTTCAACGCGGGAAAGGCCGCGGGTACGCCCTGTTTGCACGCCTCGACAATCAGCGCCGGCCCGGACACCAGGAACATCGGCGCCGCGACCGCCGGCACCGAGATGCGACCGCGGAAGGACTCAGGCAGCGCCACGGCGAGGATCCAGGCCCATCGAGCGGGCGATGATTTCTTTCATGATCTCGCTGCTGCCGGCATAGATGCGCGACACGCGCGCATTGGCGTACAGCCGCGAGATCGGGTACTCGTCCATGTAGCCCGCCCCGCCATGCAACTGCAGGCATTCGTCAGTCACCCAGCCCTCGAGCTCACTGGCGAACAGCTTGGCCTCGGCGGCGACCTCGGCCGTGAGCTTGCCCTCGTTGTGATCGACCACGCAACGATCGATGAAGGCTTGCGCGGCGTCGATACGGGTGCGCATTTCCGCCAGCTTGAAGCGCGTGTTCTGGAATTCCGCGATAGCGCGGCCGAAGGCGCGGCGCTCGCGCACGTAGTCCAGCGTGTGGTGCAAGGCCGCCTCGGCCGCCGCCACGCACCCGCAGGCCACGATGAGCCGCTCTTCCGCGAGAAACTGCATCAGGTAATAGAAACCCTTGCGCGGATCTCCCAGCACATTCGCTTTCGGCACCTTGACGTTATCGAAAAACAGCTCCGCCGTATCCTGCGCCTTGAGCCCGAGTTTCTTGAGGTTGCGGCCGCGGCTGAACCCCTCCATGCCGCGCTCGACCAGGAACAGGCCGATGCCGTGCGGATGCTCCGGCACGGTGCGCACCGCGACGATGAACAAATCGCCATTGATGCCGTTGGAAATGTAGGTCTTGGAGCCGTTGACCACCCAGTGGTCGTCGTGCTCGACGGCATGTGTGCGGATACCGGCAACGTCGCTGCCCGCACCCGGCTCCGTCATGGCGATACCGAGGATGGTCTCGCCGCTGATGCAACCCGGTAAAAAGCGCGCTTTCTGCTCTTCGCTGCCGAGCTGGCCGATATAGGGCGCGCACAGGCGGCTGTGCAGCGACAGGCCGAAGCCCGCGTCGCCATGCAGCGCATTCTCCTCGATCAGGATCTGCTCGAAGCGAAAGTCCTCGACGCCCATGCCGCCGTACGCCTCGTCAGCCCACATCAGGCAATAACCCTGGTCGCCGGCCTTGCAGAACAACTCGCGATCGATGATGCCGGCCTCCAGCCACCGCTCGAGATTGGGCGTGACCTCGGCCTGCAAAAACTTCACCACGGAGTCGCGAAAAATCTCGTGCTCTTCCTCGAAAATATTGCGCTGCATGGTCACTTCCCCTTGAATTCCGGCTTGCGCTTGGCGAGAAACGCGGCCACGCCTTCCTTCGAATCGTCGCTGGCGAGACAGGCCGTCTGCAGGTGCGCCTCATAGGCGATCGCCTGCGTGAGGCTCATGTCCATGGCCGCGCGCATGGCGAGCTTGGTGCGCGCCAGCGCCAGCGGCGCCCGCTCCGCCAGCTCGGCCGCCCAGGCGAGGCTCTCTTCGTCCAGCCGCTCGGTCGGTACCACGCGGTTGGCCAGTCCCAGCTCGAGGCAACGCTGCGCCGGGATGCGCTCCGACTCGATGCACAGCTGGTAGGCGCGGTGATAGCCCAGCTGACGGGCCAGCAGCCAGGTCGCGCCGCCGTCCGGGATCAGGCCGATGGTGGCGAACGGCGACAGCAGGTAGGCATCCTCGGCCATCACGACCAGGTCGCAGACCAGCCCGAAAGACAGCCCAATGCCGGCCGCCGGTCCACCGACGGAAGCGATCACCGGCTTCTCCATGCCCGCGATCATGTCGAGCGTCGGGCGGAAGTCGATATTGATCAGGTCCTCGACCCGGCGGTCGGTGGGAAAGCCCTGCTTCAGGTCCGCGCCGGAACTGAATTTGCCGCCGGCGCCGCGCAGCACCACGGCCCGTGCCGCCGCGTCGCCCGCAGCGCGCATCATGGCATCGCGCAGGTCGTGCGCCAGCTCCCGGTTGAAGGCGTTCAACACCTCCGGCCGGTTCATGGTGACCACTGCGACCCGGCCGTGGCGCTCGTAGCTCGCGGTGCCGCTCATGTGCGCATCGACTTGCGGTTGCGCAGCCACTCGGATGGGCGGTAATGCTCGCCGAAGGTGTCCGCCATGCGGTCACAGTCAGCAAGGAAAGTCGCCATGCCGACCGTGTCGATGTAGCTGGCCGTGCCGCCGGTCCACGGCGGGAAACCCCAGCCGAAGATCGAGCCGACATCGGCGTCGGCCGGGTCGGTCACCACCCCTTCCTCGATACACCGCGCCGTCTCCAGCGCCATGATGCACAGCAAGCGTTTCTTGACGTCCTCGACATCCGGCTGCTCGGCGGCGGGCGGATACGCGCTGGCGAGTCCCGGCCAGAGGTACTTCTTGCCACCCTCGGGATACTCGTAGAAACCGGCGCCATAGCGCTTGCCGAGTCGCTTGAGTTCGTCGTGGAACCGGGTGATCACCGCATCTGCCGGGTGCTCGTGATAGTCCGCGCCGAGATCCTTGCGGGTCTGCTTCATGATCTTGTAGGAAAGATCCAGCGTCACCTCGTCGGAGACCGCCAGCGGCCCGACCGGCATGCCCGCCATCTTCGCGGCGTTCTCGATCAGCGCCGGCTTGACGCCCTCCGCCAGCATCGCCACGCCTTCCTTGACGTAGGTGCCGAACACCCGGCTGGTGTAGAAACCGCGGCTGTCGTTGACCACGATGGGCGTCTTGCGGATCTGCTGCACATAGTCCAGCGCGCGCGCGATCGCGGCGTCGCCGGTCTGCTGGCCCACGATGATTTCGACCAGCGGCATCTTGTCCACCGGCGAGAAAAAGTGGATGCCGATGAACTGCTCCGGCCGCCTGGAGGCCTCGGCCAGGCCGGTGATCGGCAGCGTCGAGGTGTTGGACGCAAAAATCGCGCTCTCGGGAATCACCGCTTCGGTCTGCTCGGTGACGCCGCGCTTGATGTCGCGATCCTCGAACACGGCCTCGATCACCAGGTCACAGCCGGCAAGCTCCGCGTAGCTGGTGGTCGGCACGATCCGGTCGAGAATCTCTTCGGCCTGGTCCGCGGTCAGCTTGCCACGGCTGATGCGCTTGTCGAGCAAGGCCTTCGAATACCCCTTGCCCTTCTCGGCATTCGCCTGCTCGGTATCCAGCAACACGACGTCCATGCCGGCGAACGCCGACACGTACGCGATGCCCGCGCCCATCATGCCGGCGCCGAGCACGCCGAGCTTTTTCACCGGTACCTTGTCGATGCCCTTGGGCCGGCGCACCAGCTTGTCCGCGGCGCCCTTGTCGATGAACAAGGTGCGGATCATGTTGCGCGCCACCGGTCCGGTCAGCAGCTCGACGAAATACTGCGACTCGATCTCCAGGCCCTTGTCGATGGGCACGATACTGCCCTCGTAAACGCAGGACAGGATGGCGATCGGCGCCGGATAGTTGTGCATGGTCTTCTGCGACACCAGCGCCGTGCCGACCATGAAGGTCTGCGCGGTCCCGGGACGGCTTGCGCCGGCCCCGCCCGGAAACTTGAAGCCCTTCTTGTCCCAGGGCTGCACCGCATCGCCGTGCTCGAGGAGCCATGCGCGCGCCTGGGCCAGCATGTCGGCCTCGTCGGTCGCCAGCGCCTCGATGAAGCCCAGCGCATGCGCCTTGGCCGGATCGACATGCGTGCCCTCGGCCATCAACGGCAATGCTTTCTCGCTGCCGATCATGCGCGGCAGGCGCTGCGTGCCGCCGGCGCCCGGCAACAGGCCCACCTGGACCTCGGGCAGCCCCAGCCGCGTCTTGGGATTGTCGATTGCGACGCGGTAATGGCACGCCAGGCAAAGCTCGAGACCGCCACCCAGCGCCGTGCCGTTGATGGCCGCGACAAAGGGCTTGCCGCAGGTCTCCAGCTTGCGGAACAACAGCGTGAAGCTGCGCGCGAACTGGTAGATCTCGGCGGGACCCTGGCCGCGCTCAAACACGCTCACCAGGTCCTTCAGGTCGGCGCCCGCGACGAACGTATTCTTGCCGGAGGTAATGATGGCGCCCTTGACGGCCTCGTCGCTGGCGACCTGGTCGATGTACTGGTCCAGTTCGGCCATGAACTCGGGCGTCAGCACGTTCATCGGCCGGTTCGGAATATCGATGACCAGTTGCGCGACGCCTGCCTGGTCGACGGAATACTTGATGGTTTCACTCATGATCGACATCCCTTCAGTCGCGCTCGAGAATAGTGGCGGTGCCCATGCCGGCGCCCACGCAGAGATTGACCAGCCCCGTGCCCAGCTTGCGGCGCTCCATCTCGTCGAGCAGCGTGCCGAGCACCATGGCGCCGGTGGCCCCCAGCGGATGACCGAGGGCAATCGCGCCGCCGTTGACGTTGATCTGGTCATGCGGCACTTCAAGCTGCTGCATGAAGCGCAGCACCACGGAAGCGAAGGCCTCGTTGAGCTCGAACAAATCGATGTCCGAACGCACCATGCCGGCCTTTTCCAGTGCGCGCTGTGCGGACGGCGCCGGACCGGTCAGCATGATGGTCGGCTCGCTGCCGACCGAAGCGAAGCTCCGGATGCGGGCGCGCGTAGCGAGGCCGAGGTGTTCGGCCATCTGCTTGCTGGCGACCAGCACGGCGGCCGCGCCATCGACGATGCCGCTGGAGTTGCCGCCGGTGTGGACATGCTTGATCGCCTCGACCTCCGGGTAGCGCTGCAGCGCGACCGCGTCGAAGCCGGCTTGCTGGCCGGGGATCTCGAAGGCGGCGCGCAGCCCCGCGAGGCTTTCGGCGGTCGTGCCGGGCCGCATGTGTTCGTCCTTGGCGAGGACCACCTGGCCGAGACGATCTTTCACTGGCACGATCGAGCCGTCGAAGCGGCCCGCCTGCCACGCCGCGGCGGCCCGTCGCTGGCTCTCGGCGGCGTAGGCGTCGCAGTCTTCGCGGCTGATCCCATACAGGGTCGCGATCAGGTCCGCGCTGATGCCCTGCGGGACAAAATAGGTATTCCAGGCGACCTGCGGGTCGGTCGGCCATGCGCCGCCGTCCGATCCCATCGGGATGCGCGACATGGATTCGACGCCCCCGGCGACCACCAGGTCGGCCTGGCCGGACATGACCAGCGCCGCCGCCGTGTTGACCGCCTCGAGGCCGGAGGCGCAAAACCGGTTGATCTGTTTGCCGGGCACGTTCTCGGCATAAGCGGCGTTCATGGCGGCGATCCGGGCGATGTTTGCGCCCTGCTCGCCGACCGGCGCGACGCAGCCGATGATGACGTCCTCGACCAGCGAAGTGTCGAGTTCGTTGCGGTCACGCAGCGCGTTCAGCACCTGCGTCAGCAACTGGATTGGGGTCACGGCGTGCAAAGCGCCGTCTGGCTTGCCGCGGCCGCGCGGAGTGCGCACGTGGTCGAGAATATAAGCGTCTGTCATGACTCGCTGTCCCGTTGAGGTGGGCGCCGGACGTCGCGGCTTCATACCGCTGCGCAGGCGACTGGGGCGATGGGCGGGGCCGTCGACCCCGAAGAGTCATACGACCGTTTGACTCGGCCATTATAGCCATGTGAACGGCAATTCAGCAGGCCCCGGCAAAACATTCGCTGCTAGCGCGGTTCACCTTGCGGCGCGCCCGCGCGCAGAGTAGCGTTGGCGGCTTTTGCGGGAGACGCCGTTGCGTATCGGGGTATTCGACTCTGGGCTGGGTGGCGTTTCCGTCCTGAAGGAAATCCACCAGCGGATGCCAGGGGAGTCACTCGCCTATATCGCCGATTCCGCGTGGGTGCCGTACGGCTCGCGCAGCGGCGAGATGATTCGCCATCGTTCCCGATCGCTGGCCCGGTTCCTGGCCGACCATGGCGCCGACGTGATCGTGGTCGCTTGCAACACCGCGACCGCCGCGGCCGTGCCCATGCTGCGCGAAACCATGTCGGTGCCGATCGTCGGCATGGAACCAGCCGTCAAGCCTGCGACCGCGGCCACGCGCAGCGGCGTGATCGGCGTAATGGCCACCGTCGGCACGCTGCAAAGCGCGCGCTTCGCCGCCCTGCTGGACCAGTTCGGCGGCACGATCGAGGTCATTACGCGCGCCTGCCCGGGCCTGGTGGAACGGGTCGAGGCGGGTGACCTGGACAGCCCGCGCGCCCGCGCGCTGGTAGAGCGATTCGTCACGCCGCTGGTCCGCGCCGGGGCCGACACCCTGGTCCTCGGCTGCACGCATTTCGTCTTCCTGCGGCCATTGATCGAAGAAATTGCCGGGCCCGAGGTGCGCGTCATCGACACGGGCGCGGCGGTGGCGAAACGGGTGGAACAGGTCACCGCCGCGCTTGGATCGCGGTATAGCACGTCGTCCGACGTGGCGTTCTGGACCAGTGGCGATATCGACGCCCTGGCTGCGCCGTTGCGCAAGCTCTGGGGCGGGCCCGCCGCGCTGGCCAACCTGCCCGGCGAATACGCCGGCCGGGGCGACTAGCGCCGCTTGGACAGCGACCCGAGCACGCCGCGCAGCAGCGACTGGCCGAGGCTGCGGCCCAGCTGGCTGCTCATGCTGCGCACCGCGCTCTTGGTCGCCGCCTCGACATAGCCCTGGCGGTTGCTGGCACGCGGCCGGCGCGCCTGGGCGCGCGCCTCCTCGCGGGCGCGGGCTTCGGCTTCTTTTTGCGCCTGGTGCGCGGCCGCGGCAGCGGCGGCGTCGGCGGCCGCCTGCTCGGCGCGCACCGACAGGATCTCGTAGGCTGACTCGCGGTTCACGGCCGTGTCGTACAGGCCGCCGACCGGACTACGCCCGCGCACGGTCGCGCGCTCCTCGTCGGTGATCGGGCCGATGCGCGAACACGGCGGCCGCACCAGGCAACGTTGCACCACGCCCGGCACACCGCGATCCTCCAGCATGGACACCAGCGCCTCGCCGACGCCAAGTTCCGTGATCACGGTAGCAGTGTCCAATGCCGGGTTCTGCCGGAAGGTCGTTGCCGCAGCGCGCACGGCTTTCTGGTCGCGCGGCGTGAAGGCCCGCAGGGCATGCTGGACACGGTTGCCCAGCTGGCCGAGCACGGGATCGGGCAAATCGAGGGGGCTCTGGGTGACGAACCAGACCCCGACGCCCTTGGATCGAATCAGCCGCACAACCTGCTCGACCTTGGACACCAGCGCCGGCGGCGCGTTGTCGAACAACAGGTGCGCCTCGTCGAAGAAGAATACCAGTCGCGGCACCGGCGGATCGCCGATTTCCGGCAACTGCTCGAACAACTCCGCCAGCAGCCACAACAGGCTGGTGGCATAGACGCGCGGCGAGTGAAACAGCTCGCGGGCGTCCAGCACGTTGATGATGCCGCGCCCGGAGAGGTCGGTGCGCACCAGGTCCTCCAGCTTGAGCGCGGGCTCACCGAAAAAGCTGTCGCCGCCCTGCGACTCAAGGGCCAACAGGCGCCGCTGGATCGCGCCGATCGACGCGCGCGTGATGCGCCCGTAGCGCGCCGAGATCTCCCGCTCGTTGTCGGCGGCATGGGCCAACAGCGCTCGCAAGTCGGGCATGTCGAGCAGCAGCAGCCCTTCCTCGTCGGCATAGCGGAACACCACGTGCAATACGCCTTCCTGCGTCTCGTTGAGCTCCAGCAGGCGCCCGAGCAGCATCGGTCCCATTTCCGAAACCGTGGTGCGCAGGTGATGCCCGCCGCGGCCGAACACGTCCCAGAACACCACCGGCGAGGCGCCGAGTGTCGGCGCCGGCATGCCGATGCTGGCGACCCGCTCGTCGATTTTCGGGTGCGGGGCACCGGCCTGCGACAGCCCGGCGAGATCGCCCTTCACGTCGGCGAGAAATACCGGCACGCCGCGCGCGGAGAACGCTTCCGCGAGCACCTGCAGCGTCACGGTCTTGCCGGTACCCGTGGCGCCAGCAATCAGGCCGTGGCGATTCGCATAGCGCGGATCGAGCAACACGTGGCCGGCGCTGCCGCCGCCGATGAGCATGTGGTTCTCAGCCATGTCGTTATCCCTGTCATCGAGTTACTTCGTCCAGGCGGCTCGCGCCCAGCGCGCCCGCCAGGCAAAACAGCCCCAGCAGGCCGATGGTTTCCGCGGTGCCCACCCAGTCCGCCACCAGTCCGAACACGCCGCCGGCTAGCAGCACCACGCCGATCGCCGTGTTGCTGACGGCCACGTAGGTCGCGCGGGTGTTCGCCGTTGCCATGTCCACCAGGTAAGTCTTGCGCCCGATGCGGATGCCCGCATGCGCGATGCCGATAATGAAAAACGCCGCGACGATGACCACACCGCTCGGCAAGCCTGGTGAACCCGCGATATGCCATGCCGCGACCGCCAGGCTCAGCAGCCCGGCGCCGGTTGCCGCGAGCCGCAACACGTCGCGACTGGACCGGTCGGCCATGCGTCCCCAGAAGCCCGAACTGATTGTCGAGGCGATGCCCGCCGCCACCAGCAGGGCGCCGAGCCCGCCGATGCCGCCATCGGTTTCCTCGCGCGCCAGGGCCGCGTAAAAGGGCACCAGCAAAGCCGTCGCCACCAGCAAGGCGCGCGTGATGACGAAGCGTCGAAAGGGAGCGTCCGACAGCAGGATCGACAAGCTGGCGAGCGCCTCGCGGCCGGCGTTCCCGCCGCCCTCGGTGGCGCCCGGTTGCTCGCGGATGCCGGCATACAAAAAAGCGCCGAGCAGCCAGAGCCCGCCGGCCATCAGCAACAGCCCGACGACGCCGGCCGCGCCCTCCGGCGCACCGCCCCAGAATTGCAGCCAGGCGCCGACCAGTACGGTGACGACCCCGGCGGCGGCGCTCGCGTAGCCGGTCAATGTGCCGCGCCGCGTCTTGGACACGGTCTTGCCCATCACGTCCTTGGCGGAGACCGAAGAGAAGCCCCTGGCCAGGCTGAACACCACCAGCAGGCCAACCACCGTCCACCCCGCCGCCGCGCCCTCGAGCAGCAACGCGGCCGCAGCCATCGCCATGACGCAAAAGCCCTGCACAATACTGCCGCCGACCCAGAACCACTTGCGGACCGCGCGGGCGCGGATCGCGGCGGCCACAAACAGCTGCGGTAACAGCGACAGGGATTCCCGGATCGGCACCAGCAGGCCGATGAAAAACGCCGGCGCACCTGCTGCCGACAAAAGCCAGGGCAACACAAGCTTCGCGCTGGCCAGTTCATCGCCGATCTTGGTGCAAACCGTCGCAGCCAGCTGCAGGAAAAAATTTTCCGGCTGGTCGCTGCAGGCGGCGTCCGGAATATCCTTGCAGACCCGCGCATCCTCGTCGCCGGTGACGAGGTCATACAATGAGCCCGCCAGTTCCCGGCGCTTCAAGATCGCGGCTCCTCCAGGTAAGCGGCGCCGGCCCGCATCAGCGCGGCGAAACCGGCCGCATCGCCCGCCGCGACCGTGCGCTCCACCGCCGCCGCCGCGGCGGCCAGTGCCTGCAAGGGCTCGATGCCATGCGGATTGGTCGACTGGATTTCGAAATACAACTCGGGGTTCTCCTGCGCCACGCGCGCCGCTACGCCCAACTGCGTGCCGAAAGTCGTGCTGGCGAATGCCGCCAGTTCGCCGATGCTGCGGCCGCTGCCGGCCAGCGCGGTGAAGAACGCGATGTTGGTGGCATGCGACAGGCCGAGCACCCAGGCCACCAGGCGATCATGCTGTTCCAGCGACATCTCGGCGAGCCCGGCGGAGGTCTGCTCGAACAACGCACGCGCCGCGGCCTGGGCTTGCGGGGCGCCGATATCGACGAGGATCACGTGGCGTCCGGCGAGCAACCGCACGTCGGGCCCGAACATCGGGTGAATCGAGGCGACCGCCACGCCGGCGGCGCGCAAGTTTGCCAGCGGCCCGGCGACCGGCGCCTTGATCGAACCAATTTCAATCACCAGCCCCCGCGGTTGCAGCGCCACGAGTTCCTCGAGAATCGCCGCGGTAGCGGCCAACGGCGCCGCGACGATGACCAGTTCAGCGGTGCGCGCCGGCTCCCGCCAGTCCTCGTGCCATGGCAGGCCCGGCACGGCGCCGGCCGGGTCCGATACGCCCACTGCCCAGCCCTGGGTGGCCAGGAACTCGGTGAACCAGCGCCCCATGCGTCCCGCGCCGCCGATCACCAGGGCGCTGCGGCCGCCGCCGGCGCCGAGCGCCTCGAGGCGCTCGCGTTCCTGGCTGGTCAAGGACGCCTCGATCATTGCACCGACCAGGCGTTCGCCCAGGTCTGGATCGAGTCCGCGCCGCGCGGCGCGTTCGCGCGCCAGTTCGCGCACCTCGCGCTCGCGGGAATAATCCCGCGTCGGCTGGCGATGGCTGCGTTTGAGGTGGCCGATTTCGGCAACGATCGCCTGGCGGCGCGCGGCCATGTCCACCAGTTCCCCGTCCAGCGCGTCCAACTCCGCCCGCAACCGGGCCAATGCTTCCCGTGGATCCGTCAATGCCAGCGTCCTCCCGAAAACGATGTGCGCCAGCATAGCCCAGCGACGTGGACGGGTCAGGTCCAAGCCGCCGCCAACATTCCAGTTGCGGTAAATTCGCTATGTCAGGCGCCCGTAATGGGGCATTATCAACGCTCAATATGCGTCGCACCGATCGAATACTGCTGGCTGCGCGAATTGTGCGCTGGCGCCTCACGTGGGCGCGGAGGAACCTGGACTACAAGCCCCGGGGCAAGCTCGATGCGCGCTTCATCACGGCGCGCGAGGCGGCCCGCCTCGTGCCGGACGGCGCCTGCTGCCTGTCCACCGGCATGGCCGGCAATGCGCGCTGCTCGACGTTGTTCTGGGCAATCCGCGAAAACTTCCAGGCCGAGGGCCGGCCGCGCAACCTGAGCTGGGTCGCGGTCGGCGGCCAGGGCGGTCGCGGCCGGGCGCCAGGCACGGTCGAGGAACTCGGCCTCAAGGACCTGGTGACGCGGTTTATTTCGGGCCATGTCGAAACCACGCGGTCCTTGCTGGCGCTGGCCGAATCGGGCGACCTGGAGCTGCACGTCCTGCCGCAGGGCGAGATGTGTTTCGCGCTGGCGGCGCAGGCCGAGGGTGTGGATTCGGTACTGAGCAAAACGGGCGTGGGTACCGTGCTCGATCCCCGTTGTGGGCGGGGCTCGCCGGTGACGCCCGGCGCGCGCGAAAATTTCATCGACAGCGAAGGTGACCTGCTGCGCTTTCGCCTGCCGAATGTTGACGTGGCGATTATTGCCGCGCCCTGGGCCGATGCCGCCGGCAATATCTATTTTCATGACGCCGCCACCGTCACTGAAATCCGCGACGCCGCTCGGGCCGCCAAGGCCAATCACGGGCGGGTGCTGGTCTCGGTGGCCGGCATCATCCCGGCCGACCCGGCGCGGATCAGCCTGCCGGCCGCGCTGGTCGACGCGATCGCGGTCAACCCCCGCCAGGAACAAACCATCCTCGCGCCGCAGCGCGACTGCTGGCGACTGTTCACCGTCGGCGGCGACGGCGACGACCACGCCGCCATCGACAAACTTCGCTTCATCAATCGATTCCTGCGGCTGACGCCGATCCGCGGCCCGGTGGAGTGCGCCCTGGCACGGCTCGGCGCGCACGTCTTCGCGCGCACGGTGGAGGCGCCGGCCTGCGTCAATATCGGCGTCGGCTTCGGCGAGGAAGTTTGCCGCGAGCTCTACCAGAGCCCGCTGCGGCCCGAGCTCACGTTCACCACCGAGACCGGCGTCTACGGCGGCTTACCGGCGCCCGGCATCTATTTCGGCGCCGCCGTGAACCCGCTGCGCATGGAAAGCTCCGCGTGGATGTTTCGCCATTACCGCGACCACCTCGACGCCACCGTGCTCGGTTTCCTCGAGGTGGACGCAGCCGGCAACGTCAATGTCTCGAAACGCGGACCACGCATGACTGACTACGTCGGCCCCGGCGGATTGCCGAGCATCACCGCCAGCGCCCGCACCTGTATTTTCGTCGGCACCTTCATGCAGGGCGCGAAGTGGCGCATCGCAGACGGCCGCATGGTGCTCGAGGCGCCCGGCACGCCGAAGCTGATCAGCGCTGTCTCCGAAGTCACCTTCAGCGGCGAGGAAGCCCTCAAGGCCGGCAAGGACGTCTGGTTTGTCACGACCGTGGGCGCCTTCCGGCTCACGCCAAGCGGCCTCGTGCTCGAAATCGTGATGCCCGGGGTCGATGTCGAACGCGACATCCGGCCAAACTGTGCTGTGCGCTTCGGGCTACCGGCCGGCGGCCCGGTGACCGCGCCCACCGCAGTGCTGAGCGGGCTAAACTACACGCTTGCCTGGGGTAGCGGCGCAACATCCTGAGGGAGATGCCATGAACGGCGGAGCACGTATTGCCCGGGTCCTGTATGACCGCGGGGTCCGGGAAATCTTCACGCTGTGCGGCGGCCATATCTCGCCAATCCTGGTCGAAGCGAAGCGCATCGGCATCCGCATCACCGATGTGCGCGACGAAGCCACCGCCGTATTCGCCGCCGACGCCTATGCGCGCCTGACGGGCATTCCCGGCGTCGCCGCTGTCACCGCCGGCCCGGGCCTCACCAATACCATCACGCCGCTGAAGAACGCCCAACTGGCGCAATCGCCGGTGCTGGTGCTCGGTGGCGCCACCGCGACGGCGCTCAAGCGACGCGGCGCGCTGCAGGACATCGAGCAGATGCCGCTGATGGCACCGCACGTAAAATTCGCGCGCGCCGTGCGCCGCCTGCGCGATCTCGCACCGGCCGTCGTCGAGGCACTCGAAGCGGCGGACGCCGGTGTGCCCGGCCCGGTCTTCGTGGAGTGCCCCGTTGACCTGCTGTACGACGAGGAGATTATTCGCGGCTGGTATGCCGACAGCATGCCGCGCGGCGACAAGCTGGCGGACAAGGCGGTGCGGGCCTACCTGAACTGGCATACCCGGCGGCTGTTCGCCGGCGGCGACCGCATGCCCAAACCGGCCAGTGAATCGCCGGCCGTGCTGCCGCGCCCCGACGCCATTCGCGACATCGCGAAACGGGTCGCCGCTGCGCAGCGGCCGGTCATGATCTGCGGCAGCCAGGCGGTGGCGCGCGCTGGCGACGCCGACCTGGTGCGCGACGCCATTATCAAGCTGGGCATTCCCGTCTACCTGTCCGGCATGTCGCGCGGTTTGCTGGGTGCGGAACATCCCCTGCTGTTCCGCCACCGGCGGCGCGACGCCATCAAGGGCGCCGACCTGGTCATCCTGGCCGGCGTGCCGTGCGACTTCCGCCTCGACTACGGCAAACAGATCCGCCGCAGCGCGCGCCTGGTGTCCTTCAATCTCAGCCGGCGTGAACTGCGCCTCAACCGCAAGCCAGACGATGGCTTGCTCGCCGACCCCGGCCTGTGTGTGCGCGATCTCGCGGAGGCCACGAAGCTCGCGCCGCCGGACCGCGCGGAGTGGTTCGCGGAACTCACGGCCCGGGACGCCGCCCGCGAGGCCGACATCACGGCGCGCGCCGCCGTCAGCGGCGCGGGCGTCAACCCGCTGCGCCTGTGCCGCGAGATCGATGCGGGACTGACGGACGACAGCGTGCTGGTGGCGGACGGCGGCGATTTTGTCGGCACGGCGTCCTACGTGGTGCGCCCGCGCGGACCGTTGCGCTGGCTCGATCCCGGCGCCTTCGGCACCCTCGGCGTCGGCGGCGGCTTCGCCATCGGCGCGGCGCGCGCGCGGCCGTCAGCCCAGGTGTGGATCCTGTACGGCGACGGCTCGCTGGGCTACAGCCTGATCGAGTTCGACAGTTATGTGCGGCACGGCCTGGCGCCGATCGCCATCGTCGGCAACGACGCCTGCTGGGCGCAAATTGCGCGCGAGCAGGTGAAGATGCTGGGCGACGATGTCGGCGTGCGGCTGGCGCGCACCGATTACCACCTCGCGGCCGAGGGCCTGGGTGCCGCGGGCCTCGTGATCAGAAACGACGAAGAGATCGCGCCGGTCCTGGCGCAGGCCCGGGAGCTCGCCGCCGCCGGTCGCCCGGTACTGGTGAATGTGCATCTCGCCGAGACGGATTTCCGCGAAGGATCGCTCTCGATCTGAGTACCGCGGTGGCGCGCCCCGCGCTGCCCGATCAGGCCTGGGACGCGATCAATGCCTTCAGCATCGCAGTCTCCGGCCCGATCTCGATGAAGTGGCGCGGCGCGGCCAGCAGCGCCTCGAGCGCCGGCGGCAGCGGCACCTGCGCGCCGATGAGCGGCTCCACGATGTCATCGAATTTCGCCGGGTGCGCGGTGGCGACCACCACCCAGGGGCGCTCCCGCGCTGCGTCGCCAAGCGACTCCCAGGCATGCACGGCGGTGGCCGTGTGCGGGCACCAGGTCTGGCCGTAACGCGCCGGCGCGGCGCGGATCGCGGCGCGGATCTGCGCGTCGGACACGCGCAGCGCGCGGGCCTCGCGCCGTGCCGCAGCCGCCGATCCCGCCAGGTAAAGAAGCCGTTCCATGTTGCTCGGGTTGCCGACGTCCATCGCCGTGGCCAGGGTCTGCACCGTCGGCCGCGGCGACCAGGACTCGCCGGCAAAAAAGGCGCCGACGGTTTCGTTCGCGTTGGTAGCGAGCAGTACCGGTCCGACCGGCAGGCCGCAACGCCGGGCCCACAAGCAGGCCAGGGCATTACCCAGGTTGCCGCTGGGAATCACGAAGCCCGGCGCCGTGCCAGTCTCGCGCCAGAGCGCCAGCGAAGCCCAGGCGTAGTAGGCCATTTGCGGCAACAGGCGGCCGATGCTGATGCTGTTGGCCGAGGTCAGGCCCGCGGTCGCGCGCAGTTCGGCATCCGCGAAGGCCTCCTTGACCATGCGCTGGCAGTCGTCGAAATCGCCGTCGACCCTGAAGCTCATGACGTTATCGCCCCAGCAGGTCAGCTGCGCCTCCTGGCGGTCGGAGACGCGTCCCTGCGGGTACAGCAGCACGACCCGAAACCCCGGGCGACCGTGGAAGGCCGCCGCCACGGCGCCGCCCGTGTCACCCGAAGTCGCCACCAGCACGGTACGCGGTTCGCCGGCCGAGAGGCGCGCCAGGCTGGCGGCGAGAAACCGCGCCCCAACGTCCTTGAACGCCGCTGTCGGGCCGTGAAACAGCTCGAGCACGTGGAAGCCGTCCGCCGCGACCAGCGGGGTCGGAAAATCGAGCGCTTCGGCACAAATGGCTTCGAGCGCTCCGGCCAGCCGGTCACCCGCAAAGAACGGCGCCAGTGCGCGCGCCGCGGCCGTCGCGAGGGTTTCGCCCGCCGACCCGGACTCCGTCCCGATCGCCGGGAAACGCTCCGGCACATACAGGCCGCCGTCCGGTGCAAGCCCCGCCAGGATGGCTGCGCTTGCGGCGACCGGCGGCGCCGCACCCCGGGTGCTTTCGAAGCGCATCAGAGATCTGCGCCCAGGTAAGCCGAGAGTCGCAGCAGATCGGCAAACACGCCGGCCGCCGTCACCGCCGGTCCCGCGCCCGGGCCCTGTACGACCAGCGGGTTATCGCGGTAGCGACGGGTCACGAACTGGATGATGTTGTCGGTCAGCCGTGCATGCGCGAAGGCGTGATCCGCCGGAAACTCCTTCAGGCCCACGACGGCCTGGCCCGTGCGGCCGTCGAGGTGCGCCACGTGGCGCAGTACATGGCCGCGAGCGCGCGCGGCTTCGAGGCGCTCCAGCATCGCCGCGTCCCATTCCGGGTAGCGCGCCAGGAACTCGTCGATGCTGAGCTCCGCCAGTTCCGCCGGCACCAGGCTTTCGACCTCCACCTGCGCCAACTCGATCTCCAGGCCCATTTCGCGCGCCAGGATGACCAGCTTGCGCGCCACGTCGCGGCCCGACAGGTCGTCACGCGGGTCAGGCTCGGTGAAGCCCAGCTCCTTGGCCTCGCGCACGATCTCGGCAAACGGCCGACTGCCGTCGTAACCATTGAACAGAAAGGCCAGCGTGCCCGACAGGATGCCCTCGATCGCGATGATTTCGTCACCCGTCTGGCGCAGGTCGCGCAAGGTCTGGATGATCGGCAAGCCGGCGCCGACCGTGGTCTCGCCGAGGTACCGCACGCCCGCCGCCTGGCGCGTTTCCCGCAGGCGTCGCCATACGTCCAACGGGCCCGACGCAGCCAGCTTGCTGGGGGTAATGATGTGGATGCCCCGTGCCAGCCACTCACCGTAGCGCGCCGCGACTTCGGCGACGCCGCTGCAATCGATAATCACGGCATGGGGCAGGTGCTCGGCCTGGACATGATCCGTGAAAGCGTCCAGGTCCGTCGCCTCGCCCTGCGCCAGCGCGTCCCGCCAGCCGCCCAGCTCGACCGCGCGGGGCGCCAGCAACATCCGGCGCGAACCCGCCAGGGCCCGTACCCGCAAATCGACGCGTGACTCGGTCGCCAGGCGCGGGACCTCGCCGGCCAACTGGTCCAGCAATTGCGCGCCCACGCCGCCGGGCCCGATCAGGCCAATGGAGAGAGCCTGCGGTGAAAGATAGAAGCTGGCGTGCACGGCCCGCAAGGCACGATCGGCATCCGCGCTGGGGATCACCGCGGAAATATTCCGTTCCGAGGCACCCTGCGCGATTGCGCGCACGTTCACGCCGGCGCGCCCGAGCGCACCGAACAACTTGGCGGCCACGCCGGGCATGCCGCGCATACCTTCGCCGACGACCGCGAGGATGCTGCAGTCCGGCACGAGGTCCACGCCCTCGACCTGTCCCTGGTGAATCTCCGCCGCAAATGCCTGCGCCACCGCGGCACGGGCACGCGGCCCGTCGCCGCCAGGCACGGCGCAACAGATCGAGTGCTCCGAACTGCCCTGGGAAATCAGCACCACTGAAATATTCGCGCTGCGCAGGGCTTCGAACAGGCGGCTGGCGGTGCCCGGCACGCCGATCAGGCCGGCGCCCTCGAGGTTGAGCAGGGCCATGCCCGAAATCGTCGTGACCCCCTTGACCCCGCCGTCGCTCGTCAGCACGCCGATGCGCGTGCCCCGCGCGTCGGGCCGCACCGTATTCCTGATCCAGACGGGAATACTGCGCGCGACCAGCGGCGCCATGGTGCGCGGATGCAATACCTTGGCGCCGAAATAAGCCAGCTCCATCGCCTCGTGCCAGGACAGCTCGCGGATCACCGAGACATCCGGAATGCGGCGCGGATCACCGCTCATGACGCCGTCCACGTCAGTCCAGATGATGACCTCTGCGGCGTCCAGCAGCGCGGCAAAAATCGAGGCGGAAAAGTCGCTGCCGTTGCGGCCGAGCGTCGTCGGTCCGCCGTGCTCGTCGCGCGCGATGTAGCCGGTGATCACCCTGATCGCCGGCGGGGGCGTCCAGCCGGCGGCGAACCGCACGCGCGTCCGGTCCCAGTCCACCGTCGGGCCCAGCTCGCTGGTAATCACGGTCAAGACTTTGCGGGCGTCGAACCAGTCCGCGTCCGTGCCCCGGGCCGCCAGCGCCCCGGACAGCAGCTGGGCGGACCAGATCTCGCCGAGACCCGCCACCAGCGCATGCACCTGCGGCGGTGCCCGGCCGATCAGCGCGGTGGCCTTGAGCACATCGTGGATATCGGCACGATCTCCGGCCAGCCCGGCCTGCCATGTCGCCAAGCGCTCGCCGTCCAGCAAGGCTTCGGCGAGCGCATTGCAACGGCTCATCAGGGCGTCCAGGCCAAAGGGCCAGTCGCCGCCGGTCTCCGCCGAGTGCACCAGGCTGTGGAGCGCATCGGTGAATCCGGCGGGCGCCGACACGACCACGGCCAGGGGGCGCGTTTCGGCTGCCTCGAGAATACCGATGACGCGGCGAAATTCGGCCACGCCGGCCAGGCTGGTGCCGCCGAACTTGTGGACGGCTTTGACGGTGTTTTCCATAGTGCGGTTGAGCCTACGACAGCAGGTGTTGCGCCGCAACGGACGATACGCTCGGGGGCAGGGCTTGCCGAGCGCGTCCGTCCCGTGGACGATGCACCTCGTGATGCATGCAAGCCACCCCGCTCCCCACGTCGCCGCCGCCTGGAACTTGCTGCCGGAAACCATCCAGCCGCTCGGTACAGGCCTGATCAACAAGACCTTTCTGGCTCGCGAACGCACCGGGACGCTGCGGGTACTGCAGCAACTCAACCCGATGTTTCCGCCGGAGGTCAACGCGGATATCGATGCGGTCACGACCCACCTGGCGGCGCGTGGCCTGCTGACGCCGCGCCTGGTGCCCGACCGGGACGGGCGCTTGTGGCTGCCGAGCGACACGGGCGCCTGGCGGGTCATGACCCACATCCCGGGCCGGGTCCTGGACGCGGTCGGCAACGCGGCGCAAGCGGGCTCGGCGGGGCGCCTGCTGGCGACATTCCACCGCACGCTGGACGACCTGGTGCATGAATTCCGGTACGTGCGTCCGCCGGTACACGAACCGGCCCGGCACCTCGCCGACCTGGCGAGCGCCCTCGCCGCGCATCCCCGGCATCCATTGCAGGGTGCGGCGGCGACGCTGGCGGACGAAATCTTCGCGGCTGCGGACGCCTTGCCGAAGTTGCCGGACACACCGCTTCGCGTGGTGCACGGCGATCCGAAAATCAGCAATCTCGTGTTTGCCGCGGACGGCGATCGCGCCCTGTGCATGCTTGATCTCGACACGCTTGGCCGGATGGCGCTGCCGTTCGAGCTCGGCGATGCGCTGCGTTCATGGTGCAACGTGGCCGCCGAGGACGATCCGCGCGGCAGCTTCTCCGCGCCGCTGTTCGCCGCGGCGATCGCCGGCTATGGCGCGGCGGCGAGCGATTGGCTACGCCCCGAAGAAACCGCCTCGGTCGTGACCGCCACCGCGACCATCCAGGTCGAACTGGCGGCGCGCTTTTGCGCGGACATCCTCAACGAAAACTACTTCGGCTGGAATCCGGCCCTGTTTCCGGGCCGCGCGGAACACAACCTGGCGCGCGCGCGCGGCCAGCTGAACGTGCACCGATCCCTGCTGGCGCAGCGCACCAGGCTCGACGATCTCGTTGCGGCCATGCAGTAAGAGCCGGGGCGGAACTGCGGCAATCCCCGATTGCCGGCCCGGTCCCGACAGCCCCAAAGTGGACCTCCATACTGCGGGCGTCGGAGGACTGTCCTATGAACAAGCAGGTCCCCACGCCATCCCGGTCGGGCAAAACCAGCGTACTCAACCGCCTCGCGGCGCGGCCCGCACGTATTCCCAGCAAGGTCGTGCTGGGTGGCGACCAGGCGGTGGTCATCGTGCATGGCGCGGACGAATACCTGCTGCGCGTCAACAAGGACGGCAAGCTGGTCCTCAGCCGCTGAACTCCAGGCACGTCGCCGGCGGTCGCTGCGCGAGCAGTTGCGCAAGCCAACGACCACCGATCATGCCCTGCCGATAGAACTGCAGCTGCAGCCCGGCGGCAAGCTCAAGCGCTGCACCGGGGATCACACGATGCGGACTGTCCCCGTCGGGCGGCTGCAACAACACCTGCGCCAGCAACAAGCCGCCGGGCGCCAGTAACCCGCGCGCTTGGGCGATGACCGGCGGCGCATAGAAGTCCACGCAAGTCACCAGGTCCAGCCCGGGCTCGAGCTCAGGCAAGCCGGCGTCCAGGTCCGCCTCGATGGCGTGGATGCGCGCCGCATACCCTTCTTCGGCCGCCCGGTTGCGCAGCTTTTCGAGTCCGACGGACGAGATATCCACCGCCGTGACGTCGAGACCGCGCTGCGCCAGCCAGGCGGCCAGCTGGCCTTCCCCGCTGGCAATGTCCAGCGCGCGCCCGCTGCGCGGCAGCGCGGCTGCCAGCTCCAGCACCAGCGGCTTGGGCGCGTCGCCCATGACCAGCTCCGCCTTGGCGTAGCGCGTGTCCCAGCGCTCCCGGTCGATATCACTCATGGCACGGCGCCAACAGCGCGGCGTGGTGGCGCAGGTGGTCCTCGACAAACGAGGCGATAAAGAAATAGCCGTGGTCGTAACCCGCGTGGCGGCGCAACTCGAGCACCTGGCCCGCGTCGGCGCAGGCTGCTTCGAACGCCTCCGGGTACAGCTGGGTGGCGAGGAACTGGTCGTCCAGCCCCTGGTCGACAAGAATTTTTGGGCTGCCGCGCCGGTCATCGGCGCGTCGCATGAGTTCCGTGGCGTCCCAGTCCGCCCAGGCCTCGCGGTCCTGGCCGAGGTACGCGCCAAACGCTTTCTCCCCCCACGGGCAGCGGCTGGGCGCCGCGATGGGTGCGAAGGCCGAGACGGAGGTATACGTGCCGGGGTGCTTCAGCGCCATGACCAGGGCACCGTGCCCGCCCATCGAGTGACCGAAAATACCCTGCCGGCCCAAATCGGCCGGAAACGCGTTGCCCACCAGGCCGGGCAGTTCCGTCGCCAGGTAACTGTGCATCTGGTAATGCTGCGCCCAGGGCGCCTCGGTCGCATCGAGGTAGAAACCAGCGCCCAGGCCGAGATACCAGGCGCCGTCCTCGGCGTCCGGCACAGCCGCGCCGCGCGGGCTGGTATCGGGCGCGACCAGCATCAGGCCGAGTTCGGCCGCGACCCGCTGCGCACCGGCCTTGATCATGAAAGTCTCTTCCGTGCAGGTCAGGCCCGCCAGCCACGTCAGGACCGGCACCGGCCCGTCGGCCGCCGCCGGCGGCGTGTAGACGGAAAACCGCATGTCGCAGTCGTTGACCGCCGAGCGATGCTGGTAATAACCCACCGTGCCGCCGAAACAGCGATGTTCCGTGAGCGTTTCCAGGTCGTGTTTCACCACCATGTCAGTAGCACACCACGGAGCGGATACTCTTGCCGTCGTGCATCAGGTCGAAAGCCGTGTTGATTTCTTCCAGCGGCATGGTGTGCGTGATGAGGTCGTCGATATTGATCTTGCCGTCCATGTACCAGTCGACGATCTTCGGCACATCGGTGCGCCCGCGCGCGCCGCCGAAAGCGCTGCCACGCCAGTTGCGCCCCGTCACCAGCTGGAACGGCCGCGTGGCGATTTCCTGGCCGGCGCCGGCCACGCCGATGATGACGCTGGTGCCCCAGCCCTTGTGACAGCACTCCAGCGCCTGGCGCATCACCTTGACGTTGCCGATGCACTCGAAGCTGTAATCGACGCCGCCATTGCTACGGTCGATGATCTCGGCCACCACGTCCGGGGACTCGGTCGCATCGATGAAGTCGGTCATGCCGAAGCGCTCCGCCAGCGCCGCTTTCGCCGGGTTGGTGTCGATGCCAATGATGCGGTCGGCGCCCACCATGCGCGCGCCCTGCACCACGTTGAGACCGATGCCGCCGAGACCGAACACCGCCACCGTCGAGCCGGGTTCCACCCGGGCGGTGAACACCACCGCGCCGATGCCGGTGGTGACGCCGCAGCCGATGTAGCAGACCTTGTCAAACGGCGCGTCCGGGCGAATCTTCGCCACTGCGATCTCCGGCATCACCGTGAAATTCGAGAAGGTCGAGCAGCCCATGTAATGCAGCAGCGGCCGGCCATCGAGCGAGAAACGACTCGCGCCGTCCGGCATCACGCCGCGCCCCTGGGTCGAGCGGATCGCCTGGCAAAGGTTGGTCTTGGGATTCAGGCAATACTCGCACTGGCGGCACTCCGGCGTGTACAGCGGGATGACATGGTCGCCCTTGCTGACCGAGGTGACACCCGGCCCGACGTCCACCACCACGCCGGCGCCTTCGTGCCCGAGGATCGCCGGGAATGCGCCCTCCGGGTCGTCGCCCGACAAGGTAAAGGCGTCGGTGTGACAGACGCCGGTGGCGTGAATTTCCACGAGGACTTCGCCCTCGCGCGGGCCGTCGAGATCCACCATCTCGATCGACAGGGGCTGGCCGGCGGCGTGGGCCACGGCGGCGCGCGTCTTCATAAGCATCTCCGTTGCGGGCGCGGGGGCGCGTGATCAGGACAGCCTGATTATGGAATCCCGGCGCGCGCATGGCCAGCCGCAGCGCGCCTCGAGCCGGCATTCTTGTTATCGTTGGACGCTTTGACCACCGGTCGCCGACTCTGCGGCCGATTCCACGGCTGACACTGTGGCCAACCCCACGGATTGAGCATGCAAAAACGCGATTTCGACCTGATTCTCTGGGGCGCCTCCGGTTTTACCGGGCGCCTCGTCGCCGAGCACCTGGCGCGCGCGGGCGCCGAACGCCAGTTACGTTGGGCGGTCGGCGGACGGAATCCCGACAAGCTCGCGGCGATGCTCAGCGACATCGGCGCGCCCGGTATACCGGTGGTGCTCGGCGACAGCCACGACCCGCGCTCGATGGCCGACCTCGCCCGCCAGGCGACCGCCATCTGCTCGACCGTCGGGCCCTATGCGCTACATGGCTCCGACCTCGTCGGCGCGTGCGCCGACACCGGCACCCATTACTGCGACCTCAGCGGCGAAGTGCACTGGATGCGTCGCATGATCGACGCACACGAGGCGCGAGCCACCGAGACCGGCGCCCGCATCGTGCACTCCTGCGGCTTCGACTCGATCCCCTCGGACCTCGGCTGCCTGTTCCTGCAACAGCAGGCGCTGGCGCATTACGGCCGGCCCTGCAGCTCGGTCAAGCTGTTCGTGCGGCGCATGCAGGGCAGCTTCAGCGGCGGCACCGTGGCCAGCATGCTGAATGCGCTCGAAACGGCCCGCCAGAGCCGCGAGGATCGTCGCGTCATGGCCAATCCCTACGCGCTGAATCCCACCGGGGATGATGCCGGCCCGGATGGCCGCGACCAGGCGCGCCCGGCGCGTGATTCCGACGCCGCCGGCTGGACCGCGCCCTTTGTCATGGCTACCGTCAATACGCGCATCGTGCGCCGCAGCCACGCGCTGCTCGGCTGGCCCTGGGGGCACCGGTTTCGCTACGCCGAGTCCGTCATGACCGGTGCAGGCATCGCCGGCTTCGCGCGCGCGACGACCATGACCGCAGCGCTCGGCGGCTTCATGGCCGCCGCCTCGGTCACGCCGATACGGTCCTTGATGAACCGCTTCTTCCTGCCGCAGCCCGGCCAGGGTCCCGATGCCGCCGCGCGCGAGGCCGGCGGCTTCGAAATGCTGTTGATCGGTCGGCATCCCGACGCGCCGCGGCGCCGCGTGCAGGCGCGGGTCACGGGCCGTCGCGACCCGGGGTACGGTTCCACTGCCCGCATGCTGGGCGAGGCGGCGATCTGCCTGGCGCTCGATGGCGAACGCCTGCCCGTCAGCGGCGGCTCGTGGACGCCGGCGACGGCGTTCGGCGAATTGCTCATCGAGCGGCTGGCTGAAAGTGCGGACATCGATTTCGTGCTCGAGGACTGAGCTGCATTAGCGGCGCTGATTACGAGGCTGCTATGCTTTGGTGCCGACCCTGGTAGAGCAAGGCGCCGGATGAAAATCAACTGGAGCGAGTATGACCCCGGCACGGGCTGGGACGAGTTGCTAAGCGCAGCGGGAAGGCCGCGCCCCCATGCGCACCAGCTGACCCGCTATCTTTCCTCGCTGAGCCCCAGCCAGCTGAGTCGCCGCCAGCAAGCCGCCGAACGCGCGATTCTCGAAATGGGCATCACCTTCACGGTCTATAGCGAAGGGCAGAACATCGACCGCGCCTGGCCGTTCGACATCATCCCGCGGGTCATCGCCGGCAGCGAGTGGCGCCATATCGAGACCGGCCTGGAACAGCGCCTGCGGGCGCTCAACATGTTCATCGACGATGTCTACAACGAGCAGCGTATCCTCAAGGACAAGCGGCTGCCGGAGGAATTGATCAAGTCGTCGGGCAACTTCCTGGCCGCCTGCGTGGGCATGAAACCCGCCCACGGCGCTTGGGCGCATATCTGCGGCAGCGACCTGGTGCGTGACGCGGACGGCACGGTCTACGTACTGGAAGACAACCTGCGCGTGCCGTCAGGCGTCTCCTACATGCTGGAAAATCGCATTGTCACCAAGCAGGTGTTCCCCGAACTGTTTACCCACACCCGTATCCAGCCCGTCGATGACTATCCCTCGCTACTGTTCGACACCCTGGCCTCCTTGTCGCCGCGCCCGCTCGACTACCCCGAGGTCGTCGTGCTGACGCCGGGCATTTACAACTCGGCCTATTTCGAACACGCCTACCTTGCCCAATCGATGGGTGCGGAACTGGTCGAGGGGGGCGACCTGCTGGTCGCGGACGACGACTGCGTCTACATGCGCACCATCGCCGGCCTCGAGCGCGTGGACGTGATTTACCGGCGCATCGACGACACCTTCATGGATCCGGAGGTGTTCCGGGCCGATTCGATGCTCGGCGTACCCGGCCTGATGCGCGCGTGGCGCGCCGGCAACGTGGCAATCGCCAATGCACCGGGCGCCGGGTTCGCCGACGACAAGCTGATCTACAGCTATGTGCCCGACATCATCCGCTACTACCTCGACCAGGAGCCCATCCTGCCGAACGTGCCGACCTACCGTTGTGTCAACGAGAATGATCGCAGCTACGTGCTCGCAAACCTGGCGAACCTTGTCGTCAAGCCGGTCAACGAGTCCGGCGGCTACGGCATGCTGATCGGTCCGGCCGCCAGTCGCGCCGAGCTCGACAAGTTCGAAGCGCTCGTGCGGCACCAGCCGCGCAACTACATCGCCCAACCCGTGCTGAACCTGTCGACCGCGCCGACGCTGGTGGGTGGCCGACTCGAGCCGCGCCATCTCGACCTGCGCCCATTCGGCCTGCAGGGAGAGCGCAGCGCGGTCACGGCGGGCGGACTGACACGCGTGGCGCTGGTGAAGGGCTCGCTGGTGGTGAATTCCAGCCAGGGCGGCGGCAGCAAGGACACCTGGGTCATCGACGGCGGGGGAGACTGAGCATGCTGTCACGCGTCGCTGAACGCATGTACTGGGGTGCCCGCTACCTCGAACGGGCCGAAAATACCGCGCGCCTGGTGCGGGTCTACGATGCCGCGCTGCTCGACCTGCCGAACGAGGCCGGTGTGGGCTGGCCGCTGCTGGTGGACATTTGCGCCGCGCGCGAGTCCTTCAATGCCCGTTACCCAGGCGGAGGCGATCGGGAGACACTGGCATTCCTGATCTCCGATCCTGACAACGCGAGCTCCATCGTCGCCTCGCTGGCACAGGCCCGCGAGAACTTCCGCACCACGCGCGACCAGTGTCCGAGCGAGGCCTGGCGCAGCGTCAATCAACTCTACCTGTACGGCCGCAAAACCCTGCCGCAGATCGCCTCGCCGCGGCGCCGCCACGAAGTACTGTCGGAGGTCGTCCAGCAGGTGCAGCAAATCGCCGGCCTGCTGTCCGGCACGATGAGCCACGGCGACGCCTACCATTTCATCCGGCTCGGCCGCAACATCGAGCGCGCCGACATGACGACCCGCATCATCGACACTGCGGCCGCCACGCTGCTGCGTTCAAACGCTTCCGCATCCTTGCTGGAAAACACGCTCTGGATGGCGGTGCTGAAATCGCTGTCCGGCTACCAGATGTATCGCCAGTATGTGCGCCGGCGCATCAGCGACGAGGACGTCATCCGCTTCCTGCTGAACGATACGCTGTTCCCGCGCGCGATCACCCACTGCCTGCTTGAACTCGAGGCCAGCATGCTGCGCTTGCCGAATCACGAGGGGCCGTTGCGCTGCGTCCTGCGCCTGCAGCGGCGCGTCGCTGCGCAGCATACGCAAGCCATCGAGGAATCCGCCTTGCGCCAGCTGATGGATGAACTGCAGCTCGAGCTGGCGGACGTCCACACCCAGATTTACGACGCCTGGTTCCTGCCGGGTCCCGGCGCATGAAACGTTTCAGCTGCAGCTGTGGGGTGCGGGTTTTTTTCGACGATTACTGGTGCACCGCCTGCGGAGCGGACCTCGGCTATGCGCCGCAGCTCGAGACTTTCCTCGGGAGGCGGCCCGGCGAAGGGCAGCCGTTCCTGGATGCCGACGGCGCCGCCTGGAAAGCGTGCCGCAGCCGCACCGAACACGCGGTATGCAACTGGTTGTTGCCTGCGGCGGATTCGCAGCACTTTTGCGCGTCCTGTCGCCTCAACAGTCTCGTCCCCAATCTCGACACGGAGCACAACGTCCGGCAGTGGCGTCGGCTCGAGCACGCCAAGCGCCGCCTGATCTACAGCCTGCTGCAGTTCGAGCTGCCGATGGAAACCTCCCCTGGACGCCCACCCCTGCGCTTCGCATTCCTCGAGGACCAGCGCAGCAACCCGCAGGTGGCGGAATCGCTGGTCATGACCGGCCACCAGGCGGGCATCATCACCATCAACCTGCTGGAGGCGGACGACGTGGCGCGCCACGCAGTGCGCGAGCAGATGTCAGAGCGCTACCGCACGCTGCTGGGACATTTCCGCCACGAGAGCGGGCACTACTACCAGGACCTGCTGGCACCCGAAGGCCCGGCCAAGGAGGAGTTCCGCGTGCTGTTCGGCGATGAGCGCCAGGACTACGCGGCCGCATTGGCGCGTTATCACGAGACCGGCCCGGCGCCGGACTGGGGCCGCCGCCACATCAGCACCTATGCGTCGAGCCACCCGATGGAAGACTGGGCCGAGTGCTGGTCGCACTACCTGCACATCACCGACGGGCTGGAGACGGCGCGCGCCACCCGCTTTGTCTCCGAACCCCCTTCGACAGACTGGAACAGCGAGGTCTCGCTATGGATTTCGGTATCGGTGCGGCTCAACGAGTTGGCGCGCGGCCTGGGCGTCGACGATCCCTACCCGTTCGTGTTGAACGACCCGGTACTCGCCAAGCTCGCCTTCATTCATCGACGACGCGTAGCAACTCGGCCGGACGCGGTGGCAACGGCGGCAACACGCTGAATGCTTTCTCTACGTGGCTCTGCCAGCCGCGTCCGAGTTCCCGCAGGTAATCGTCGTCCGGACCGAACACCATGTGTCGTAACTGGCCGGGCTTGCGCTCATCGAAGATCAGCACCTCGATCGGCGGCCCGACCGTGACGTTGCTGCGCATGGTCGCATCCATCGACAACAGCGCCACGCGCGCGGTGTCCTCCAGGGAAAATTCCGGCCTGACGAGCCGGTCGAGGATCGGCTTGCCGTACTTGGACTCGCCTATTTGCAGGAAAGGCGTCTGGCTCGAGGCGCGAATGTAGTTGCCCTCGGGATAGATCATCATGATCCCCGCGGGCCGCCCGGCAATCTGGCCGCCGAGGATGAAAGTGGCGGTCATTACGGCGTCGGATTCACCGGCCTCGACATACTTGCGGCGCTGCTCGGCATTGATTTCACCAAGGTACTCGGCCGTTTCGGCCATGCTTTGCACGGTCTTGAGGTTGGGACGACGGTCGAATTCGAGGTCATGCCGTATGCGGGTGCGCACCGCCTGCGTGGTGGCCAGGTTACCCGCCGACAACAACACGAAAAAGCGGTCCCGCTCTTCAAGCAGGACGTGCATCTTGCCGAATACGCTAACCTGGTCCGGACCCGCGTTGGTACGCGAGTCCGACGCAAATACCAGGCCTTGCTCAACCGCTATGGCGACGCAGTAAGTCATCCTGGGGTGCCCGGAGTAGTGACGAACAGAACGCTATTGTACTGGATCGCACGACGACCCCGCGTCCCAGGCCGACGTCAGGGCATATGAATCTTGCCGCCGCCAGGTGCGCCGGGCATCCCGCCGCCCAGGCCGCCACCGCCGCCCTCCGGCACGATAATGGAACCGGCCGCCTCGCGACGCATCTCCTGGAGGCGTTGCATGGTTTCCGCCACGGCTTTCTCGGCAGCGGCCCCGAAAGCCTCCACCGCCGCTGCCAGCGTGCTGGCCGGAATCTCGAACGACAGGGGCAGCGCGCCGGCCTGGGTCATCACCTGCGCCTGGCCCACGTAAAGCACCGGCCGGCCGGCATCGACTTTGCCGTCGGCGTCCACCGGCGTGAGCCGCTGGATCGTGCCCACGCGACGGTCCGTGAAAATTTCTTCAAGGTAGAGCTCGGCGGCATTCATGCCGGCGCTCGTTTCCTGGTCTGCCATTGCTTGATCCTGTACTGGGGATTACTGGCTGCGCACCTTAACAAGTTCCGCTGGCCGGGGAAACGAAAAGGGCCCCGATCGGGGCCCTCTCCGCAGAACGAATCCGGAGATCCGTTCTTCCTCGATGGTCTTACCAGCGACCGCCGCCGCCACCACCGCCGCTACGGGCGGGGCGCTCTTCGCGCGGCTTGGCCTGGTTGACCTTGATGTTGCGGCCATTCAGGGGCTTGTCGTTCAGACCCCGGATAGCAGCCTCGGCCTCGGAGCTGTTCGCCATCTCGACGAAGCCGAAGCCCTTGGACTGGCCCGAGAACTTGTCCGTGATGAC
>JBLRWC010000032.1:31853-33993 GCA_047921455.1 Gammaproteobacteria bacterium | reverse complement strand
AAAAATGCCGGGCCGGGCGCGCTGCCTGGATACGGCAGCCACACCCAACCCGGCACCTCGTGTCAACGATCAGCGGCGGCGCAACCGCGCCTCACCGCGGACCTTCAGACCCTTTCCCGGTTGACTCAGTCAGTGGTCGGGAAAGGGAAATCGACTATCACGGTCTCGTCCGGCGCGACGGTCACGTCATGCACGGTCCACGCCATTGTCTGATAAAGCTCGTCACCCTCTTCTGCCGTCGGGTTGTAGTTACTCTCCTCGGGCGAGGCATCGACATCGAAGTTGCAGGTGAAGGCGATGGTGTACTCGCCGGCCTCGACGAACGGGATGACGTAGGACGCGACTGACGTCACGACGCCGTTATTCTCGTCCGGCACCAGGCTCCTGTAGACCACCGGGTCAATGCCGTCGATACCGCCGTCCATGTCATCCGGGGTGGCGCCATGCTCGGCGAACAAGTAGACGCCGCCGACGCATTCTTCGACGGCCTGCTCGGTCGCGAGCGCTTCGAGATCCACCTGGCCCTCGATCGTGCCGGTGAGCAACTCGTCCATCAGCCGCAGCGTCGGCTTGAGCAGGTAGTTCGGCTGGAGTCCCGGCGGTGCGATGACCGACTTGCGGATGTCGAAGTCGACCACGAGGCGCGTCGTGCCGCCCTGCGCAACCACGAAGGGCCGCACCAGCTTCAGGCCGGTCTGGGCGCCGCTCGGTACGAACAAGGGATACTGCGTGCCGCCGTCTTCGAAAGCGATGTAAGACGCACCCTGCAGGTCACGCTCGGCGAGCACTTTCAGGCGCAGCCACTCGTACTGCCCGGCGGGCACTTCCTCGTTGGCCAGCAGGTCATCGGTCACGCCGTCCTGCAAGGTGAGCAGATCGATGTGCTTCTGGCAATCCTCCAGCAGGTCCTCGGCACCGCAGTAGTCGATGCTGAAGGGGGCGTCACCGGCGCGCTTCAACTCGACGCCCGTGAAGACCACGACCACCTCGGACGCGTCGTCCACCGGGGAATCCGTGATCTTCAGGCTCAGTACGCCGGTCTTGTCACTGGAACTGCCGCAGGCGGCCAGGGCCAGTGCGCCGGCCGCCAGCACGCCCACTCGTACACTCTTGTGCATTGTTAACATCATGTGTCTCCCTTCGTTCATAATCCGGGCTGAGTGCCGCCACTGTGGACACTCGCGCAGAGGAGATTTTCCAATCCCCATGCTGTTCACACGAACAACCCCTCGATCCGGTTCCCTGCGCTGCGTCACCGCCACGACAACGGCGCCCGGCGCCACGCCTGGGGAACCTTTTGCCGGCTTCGTTCGTGTGAGGCCTTGATGTCCGTTACCCCGTCTTCAAACCACGCGACCAGTGCCGAGCCGGCCGCGGAATTCGATCGCCTGTTGCGCCCGCTGATCCCGGTGCTGTTCCGCCATGCATTCCGCTGGACGCTGGCCGTAGACCAGGCGGAAGACCTGGTGCAGGAGCTGCTGCTGCGCCTGTATCCCCGGCTCGACGAACTGGCCGCGCTGGATCGTATCCAGCCCTGGGCCCTGCGGGTGATGTACCGGATTTTTGTCGACCAGTATCGGCGCAACCGCAATTCGCCGGTGCGCCCCCTGCACGAGTTGCCGACGGGCCCGGACGGCGGCACGGAAGATCCGGGCGAGCAATTCGCCGACCCGGGCGCGCAGCCCGCGGAGCTGGCGGAACGCGAACTGACCGCCACGCGGCTGTCGGCCGCCCTGGCCGAACTCAACGAGGACCAGCGGGTGGTCGTGGCGCTGCACGACATCGAGGGCTATCGCCTGGAGGAAATTGCGACGCTGCTCGACACGCCGGTCGGCACGCTGAAGTCGCGCCTGCACCGCGCCAGGACCCGGCTACGCGAACTGCTCACCCCGTGTTTCGGCCCGACGGAACCTTTTGCGCGCGACGTTCGTGCTAGTGGACAGGAGACGAAACAATGACCCCGCCTGACTGCACACACGTCCAAGCCCGACTCGAGGATCTGCTCGACGGTTACCTGTCGGCAGACGCCGCCGGTCCGGTGCGCGCCCACCTCGCGACATGCGCGGCTTGTACGCAGGAAATGCGCGAACTCGAGGCATTGCAGACGGCACTGCGCGAGCTGCCGGCCCCTGCGCTGCGG
>JBLRWC010000032.1:29344-31753 GCA_047921455.1 Gammaproteobacteria bacterium | reverse complement strand
GCCGCCGCGCCACGTCCTGGCGACGGCCGCGCCTGTGGGTCGGCGCGACCGTGAGCGCCGCGGCGGCCGCCGCGCTGGCAGTGATGTTGTGGGGCGTGCCGACACAAACACGCGTCGCGCCCGACGCTGTGCCCGATGTCGCCTCGCTCGGTGGGACCGACAGCCAGGCCCCGGTGCGGCTCGCGTTGTATGAGCCGCGCGACATCGGCCTCGCCATCGAGGCCGCACAGGCCATGCCGGGCGCCACGTTGACCATTTCGCTACAGGGCGGAATCGACCTGGTCGGCTTTGGCGAGCGGCGCGAGTTGAGCTGGCAGACGGATCTCGACGCCGGCACCAACATGCTCTCGCTGCCGATCATCGCGCACTCCCTCGAGGAAGGCACGCTGACCGCGCACCTGGAGCATGGCGAGCAGGCACAAGTGATTTCAGTGCGGGTGCGGATCGACGCGCCCATGGCCGATTGAACACCGGCGCAGCCCCCGCGGGGGGCGCCGCACACAGGAGACTGCCGATATGACCTGCACGAAAATACTATTCGCCACGGCGGCGCTCGCGCTGCTGGTGAGCGGCCCGGCGTTGGCAAGCGACCCGCCCGAAGAGGGCGCGCAGGAACGCGCTCAAGATCGTGTCCAGGAACGCACACAAGCACAGACCGCGGCACAGGCGCGCAGTGAACTCGGGCTGACAATGCGTATAATCGACGACCCAGAGGCGTTGGGCGGCGAAGCGGTGACTCGCCGGATCAGCCTGCCGCCGGTCTTGCCGGTGACGAACGACGAGGACGACGAGCTTGCGAAGCCCATGCATGCCGGCGAGCGCGTCAGCGAACAGGCGCGCGAGCGCACGCGTGAATTTGGCGCGGACGTGGCCGAGCGCGCCGGCGAACGCGCCAGTGAAATGAGCGAGCAGGCGCGTGAACGCCGTGAGGATTTCGGCCGCTCGCGCGCCGACGAAGCCCGCCCCGAACGCCCGCGGCCGCCACGCCCGCCCGGTTCCTGAGTTAGCCAGTTTTTACGCTACACGCTGCAACACTCCCCCCCTTATGCAGCGTAGCCCGCGCCTGATATCCTCAGGCGCGGGCGGCGTTTTCTTCTGGAGATGAAGCAATTTCCCGACTGATCCCGTTGTTGTGCCTGCTGGCCAGCCTGGGCGCGGGCACCACGGCGTCTGCGTCCCCCTATACCCGCGAGCCGGCCACCCCGGTGCCCGATGAGGCGACCCAGGCGCAGGTTTATTTCACCGCCGGGGTGGACGCCGTCGCGGCCGGGGACTTCGCCACGGCCCTGGAGGCTTTCCAGGCCGCTGCGCGGGCCGGCCTGGCGGGGCCGGCGGTGCACTTCAATATCGGCGTGTCCGCCTGGGAGCTTGGCGACCTGGACACGGCCGAGGCCGCGTTTCGCAGCGCCGCCCGCACGCCGGAGATGGCCGCGCTGGCCCGCTATAACCTTGGCCTCATCAGCCTGCGACGCGGTGACGAGCAAGCCGCCGCCGCCCTGTTTGCCCGCGTGCGCGACGACGCCACGGACGCCTCGCTGCGGCGCCTCGCCATGGCGCAACTCGAGGCCCTCGAAACCGCGATCCCGCCCACCGCCCCGCAGCGTCGGCCGCTGTTCTTTGTCGCCCTGCACGGCGGCTATGACGACAACGTCGCGCTGGTCGCGGACGGCGAACTGCTCGGCGTCAGCGATACCGACAGCGCCCTGCTGGAAACGCAGCTCGCCATGATCGCGCCACTACCGGCAGACTTTCGCCTCGAGGCGAGCGCCTACCTGCTGCGCTACCAGGCGCTGGATGAATTCGACCAGGAAGGCCTGCGGCTGGATCTCTACTACCACCGCGACCTCGGCGCCTGGCGCGGCGAGGTCGGCGCCGGCTACGGACTCAACCGCCTCGACGGCGAACGCTTCGAGGACCAGCGTGGCCTGTCGTTGAGTGCGACCCGGGCGCTGGACTCGCGCTGGGACCTGCGCCTGCGCTATCGCTATGACGACATCGAGGGCCGGGCGCCCTTTGCCACGCTCAGCGGTGACCGCCATGAAGCCTCGATACGGTTGCGGCAACGCCACGAGAATCAGCAACTGCGCCTGGAATATCGCTTCGAACTGAACGACCGGGCCGGCGAAGAAGTCTCGCCCGACCGTCACTCGCTCAGCGCGGAATGGGCCACGGCGTGGCGCGCCGGCATGCAGGGATCGCTGGGGCTGGGCTGGCGCGACAGCCGCTATACGCCCGACGGCGGCGCCTGGAGCGAACAACGCCTGGTGGCTTCAGCCGGCCTGCTCGGACCGATCGCGCGCGGTTGGGAATGGGTACTGCGCTACGACTGGACGCGCAACAGCGCCTCGCTCGAAGACCTCGAATACCGCCGCCACCGGGTCATCGCCGGCGTGCAGGGCCTGTTCTAGC
>JBLRWC010000032.1:5657-29244 GCA_047921455.1 Gammaproteobacteria bacterium | reverse complement strand
CACCTGCTGGCGGCGCTTGCTAGCCGCGCCGCCAGGTCGTGCCGCCCGGCCCGTCCTCCAGCACGATGCCCGCTGCGGCGAGTTCTTCGCGAATGCGGTCAGCCGCCGCGAAATCCTTGCGCCGGCGCGCCGCGGCCCGGTTCTCGATCTGCGCCTCGATTTCATGCTCGCACAGCGGCGCCGGCGCGGCCGCGGCCGTGTCAGCCGCCTGGCCAGGCGGCGACGTGCCGCTGGTCGCACTTTCGGCGTCCGACGCCGCACCATTACGGCGCGCCAACGGCGTGCCGTCCGCCGTGAAGGTCATGCCGCGGCTCTTGAGCCAGGCGTCCGGGTCAGCCTGCGCGATCCCCAGCACCCCGGCGATCGCTTGCAGCGTGGCCGCCAGGGTCGCAGCGCCCCGCTCGTCGCCGCCCGCCTTGGCAGTGTTCAGGGCGCCGGCCACCTGCTGGCACAACGCCAGCGCCTCGGCCGTGTTGAAATCGTCGTCCATGACGGCGCGAAAACGCGCCACCCAGTCCTCGTCAACCGCCGCCCCGGCCGGCACGCCGCGCAACGCGGTGTACAGGCGCCGCAGCGTCGCCTCGGCCTGGTCGAGGTTCTGCTCGGTGTAGTTCAGCGGGCTGCGGTAGTGGCTCGAGAGCACGAAATAGCGGATGGCCTCGGCCGGATAGCGCTCCAGCACCTCGCGAATGGTGAAGAAATTGCCGAGTGACTTCGACATTTTTTCTTCGTCCACGCGCACAAAGCCGTTGTGCATCCAGTAGTTCACAAACGGGCCGCCGGTCGCGCCGCAGCTCTGCGCGATTTCGTTCTCGTGGTGCGGAAACTTGAGATCGAGTCCGCCGCCGTGAATATCGAAGTGGGCGCCGAGCAACTCGGTGGACATGACCGAGCACTCGATATGCCAACCGGGCCGGCCTGGACCCCAGGGCGAGTCCCAGGCTGGCTCGCCTGGCTTGGCCGCTTTCCAGAGCACGAAATCCAGCGGATCGGACTTGCCCTCGTCCACCTCGACACGCGCCCCGGCCCGCAGGTCCGCGAGGCGCTTGCCGGACAACTTGCCATATTCGGGAAAACTCGCGACACGGTAATACACGTCGCCGTTGGCGGCGGCATAGGCATGGCCGCGCTCGATGAGCACCCGGATCATGTCCTGGATCTTGGCGTTGTCGGTGTAGTCGGTCGCGCGCGGCTCATGGTCGGCGGGCAGGATGCCCAGCGCCAGGAAATCCTCGTGCATGGCGTCGATGTAGCGCTGCGTGAGTGTGCGCAGGGTCTCGCCCTTCTCGGCCGCGCGCTTGATGATCTTGTCGTCGATGTCGGTGATGTTGCGCACGAACTCGACCTGGTACCCGGACCAGCGCAGGTAGCGCACCACCACGTCGAACACCACGTGCGCGCGCGCATGACCGATATGACAGTAGTCGTAGACGGTCATGCCGCAGGCATAGATGCGCACCTGGCCCGGCTCGATGGGTTTGAACGGTTCCTTGGCGCCGCTGAGCGAGTTGTGAATGACGAGCATGGTGTCCCTTGTCAGCTTGCTGCGTGCTGCGCGAGGCGCGCACGAATGGTGGCGGCAGGCATCACTGCGAACAATGCGCCCAGCTCAGGCCCTTCGGTCCGGCCGGTCAGCGCGAGTCGCAGCGGCTTGAAAAATCCCTTGCCGGCGGCGCCGACGGCGTCTTTCACCGGCCCGGCCAGCGCCTTGTGATCGGTCGCACCGTCATCCCACGCCGCCAGCGCCGCGGCGAACAGGCCGGGCGCTGCGCCGGTCTCGGGTCGGGGCGTCAGCTCGGCCGGCCCGAACAGGCGTTGCGCCCAGTCCGCAACTTCGTCGGGATGGGTGACGTTGTGGCGCACGGCCTCGAGAAAGGCGTCGCGGGCGACCGCTGGCACGGGCTCGAGCGCCGCCTCGCCGGCCCATGCGGCCAGGGCGTGTGCCGGCAATGCATCCAGCGCCGCGCGCTGCCAATGACCGACCTGCGCCGGATCGAAACGCTGCGCCGCACTGCTCAGGCGCGCCGGATCGAAACCTTTTGCCAGCGCCGCCATGCTGAGCAGGCCCGGCGCTTCCCACGGGTGGCCCAGCCGCGCCAGCGTGTTGGCGAGCGCCAGCGGCAACACCCCCGCCTCGCGAAAACCGCCGATACTGACCGCCCCGGTGCGCTTCGACAGCTTCGCGCCGTCCGGTCCCGCGAGCAGCGGCATATGGCCGTAGCGCGGCGCCGGCAGGTCCAGCGCCGCGAGGATCACCAGCTGGCGCGCGGTGTTCACGAGGTGATCTTCGCCGCGCAACACGTGCGTCACGCCCATCAGCGCATCATCGATCGTGTTGGCGAACAAAAAGCCCGGCGAGCCGTCGCTGCGCGTCAGCACGAAGTCGGCGACCTCGATCGCCGGCAGGGCGCGCGGACCCTTCACCAGGTCGTCCCAGGCGATCTCGCCACTGTCCGGCGCCGCAAAGCGAATCACCGGCAGCTGGCCAGCGTTGCGCCGGCGCACGATCTCGGCATGCGGCAGCTGCGCCCACTCGCGATCGTAGCGGGGCGCAAGCTTGGCGCGACGCAACTCCGCCCGGCGCTGCTTCAGCTCCTGCTCCGTCCGGTAACATGCATAGGCGCGGCCGGCCTCGGCGAGTCGCCCCAGGTATTCGCGGTACAGCCCGCCGCGCTCCGACTGCCGGAACGGGCCCTCGGGCGCCGGACGGTCGGGTCCACCGTCCCAGTCGAGACCGAACCAGGCCAGGTCGGCCAGCTGCTGCTCGAGGTCGCCCTGCCCTTCGCGGGTCGCGTCCGTGTCCTCCGAGCGCACCAGGAAGCGGCCACCGGCGCCGCGCGCCAGGCACCAGTTGAACAGCGCCGTGCGCAAATTACCGGCGTGCAGGCGACCGGTCGGACTCGGGGCAAAACGGGTGACGATAGACATAAGCGAATAATGGTAACGGATTCCGCGCACCGCTGGACATTGCGCCCCAACACCGCCTCGACTATCGTGCAGGCCTTTCCCCCGAAGGAGTTACCAATGCGCCCATTCCTCTCCGCGCTTGCGCTTTCGCTGGTCGCCGCCCCCGCCGGCGCCGAAGATTCCGGCTCGAAAGCGCCGAAAGTCGAACTGGTCACCACCCACGGCTCGCTGGTGCTTGAACTCGACCCGGTCAATGCCCCGGTCACGACCGAAAACTTCCTGCGCTACGTGCGCGACGGTCACTATGACGGGCTGATTTTCCACCGCGTGATCGCCGGCTTCATGGCCCAGGCCGGCGGCTACGACACCGAGTACCGCGAACGCGAAACGCGCGCGCCGATCGAGAACGAGTCGCGCAACGGCTTGTCGAACGAGCGCGGTACCATCGCCATGGCGCGCACCAACGATCCGCACTCGGCCACCGCGCAATTCTTCATCAACCTGGTGGACAACGCGCGGCTCGACGGCTCGCCCGGCCGCTGGGGTTACACGGTGTTCGGCCGGCTTACCGACGGTCTCGACGTGCTCGACAAGATCGGCGCCGTGGCGACCGGGCGCGGCGGCCCGTTCCCGACCGATGTGCCCCAGGCGCCAATCGTGATCACGCAGGCGCGCGTCGTTGACGCGGACTGACCGGCGGCTGCCATGACGACCCTGTTCATCTCCGATTTGCATCTCGATCCCGCCCACCCGGACATCACCAGCCAGGCGCTGGCTTTTCTCGACCAGGAAGCCCGCGACGCCGAAGCGCTTTACATCCTCGGCGACCTGTTCGAGTCGTGGGTCGGCGATGACGACCCGGAGCCGGAAAAACGCCGGGTCGTCACGGCGTTGCGGCAACTGGCCGACGCCGGCGTGCCCTGTTATTTCATGCACGGTAACCGCGATTTCATGATCGGCGCCGAGTTCGCCGCGGCGACCGGCTGCACGCTGCTCAGCGACCCGACCGTCGTCGAGTTGTATGGCACGCCGGTGATCCTGATGCACGGCGACACGCTGTGCACCGACGACCACGAGTACCAGGCGTTTCGCGCCATGGTGCGCAATCCAGCCTGGCAACAGGCGATGCTGGCGCGGCCGCTGGCCGAACGGCTCGCCCTCGCGCAGCAGTTGCGTGCCACCAGCGCGACCAGCATGGCGGGCAAGTCCCAGGAGATCATGGACGTCAACCAGGCCGCCGTGGAAGCGGCCCTGCGCGAGCACGGCGTGTATACGCTGCTGCACGGCCACACGCACCGGCCGGCCGTGCATCGCTTTGACGTTGACGGCCACGAGGCGGCGCGCATCGTGCTCGGCGACTGGTACACGCAGGGCAGCGTGTTGAGCTGGAACGCGGACGGTTACGTGTTGCGCACCCTGCCCAGGTAACGCGACGGGCCGGGGCGGGCGGTGTCTGCGCTTAACCCGGCGCGCCGCCGCCCGCGCTCAGCGGCGGCCCGCTGTGAAAGCGCAGCTCGGTATCCGGCTCGCTGGCGAGGCGATTCTCGACCAGGCGAATGGCCTCGACCCGGGCGTCGACGCCGTGTGCATCGAAGCCGCGCGCCAGTTCCAGGTAATGCCGGAAGTGACGCGCCTCGGCCGCGAGCAATCCGCTGTAAAAACGGCCGAGTTCGGCGTCGAGGCGCGGCGCGAGTAACGCGAAGCGCTCGCACGAGCGCGCCTCGATGAAAGCGCCGACCACCAGTCGATCGACCAGCCGGCCCGGCTCGTCCTTGCGCACGGCGGCCGCGAGTTCGGCGGCATAACGGCCCGCGCTCACGCGCCGCCACGGGATGCCGCGCTGCTGCATCAGCTGGCGCACTTGTTCGAAGTGACGCAATTCCTCGCGCGCCAGCCGGGACAGGCGCTCGACCAGGCCGCCGTGTTCCTCGTAACGAAACAACATCGACAGGGCGGTCGAAGCGGCTTTCTTTTCGCAGTTGGCGTGGTCCACCAGCAACACCGGCAAGGCCGCCGGAGCGGCCGCCGCCTCGACCCACGCCGCCGGCGTGGGCGTCACGAGGAAAGCTTGCAGGGGCGCCGTCACAGGATGCGGCGCCGGTGCCAGCGCACCAGCCACCAGACGCTGAGCGCCACCGGCACGACCAGCAGCGCGGTCACGGAATCGACCGGCAGCGGCGCGCCGGCATGGGCCAGCCCCTTCAAGCCGTAGTTCAGCAGGCCGACGACGTAGTAGCTGATGGCGGCCACCGAGAGGCCTTCGACGGTCTGCTGCAGGCGCAATTGCTGCAGGCTGCGCCGATTCAGGGAATCGAGCATGCTGCGGTTCTGTTCCTCGATGGTCGTCTCGATCCGCGCGCGTAACGCTTCGGTGGCGCGCGCCACGCGCAGCGACAGGTCCTGCAGGTGGGCATCGACCGAGTCGCAGGTATCCAGTGCCGGCGTCATGCGGCGCTCGAGAAACTTGTGCATCGAGGAGCGTCCCGGGTACTTCTGTTCGCGCAAATCCTCGAGGCGACGATGCATCAGCGCCATGTACGCGCGCGTGGCGGAGAAACGATAGTTGGTGTCCGAGCGCATGTGCTCGATAGCCTGGGAAATTACCGACAGCTCTTTGAGCAGCTGCTGCTCGGCCGCTGGCCCGTCGGCATGGGCCAGTCGATCGATAATACCGGCCAGGTCTGTATCGAGGCGGCGCACGCGCGGCCAGATGCGCTTGGCCTCGGGATAACCGAGCAGCGCCATGGTGCGATAAGTCTCGATCTCGAGCAGGCGCTGCAGGGTACGGCCGGTCTGGAAGTCGTTCAGGCCGGTGTTGTAGACCAGGTAACGGCTGAAACCGTCGGCATGCAGCTTGAGCGTGGTCCAGGCGACCGCGCGATCGTCGACGATCCGGCTGCCGATGAGCATCTGGCCGTCGAACAGGCCCCGCAGAGTGTCGCTGAACGGGTCGGGCGGCGGGCCGGCGAGCACCGCCACCTGGGTCGCGACCAGCAATTCGCCCGGCAGTGACTCGAGCCAGCCGGCCGGCAGCACTTCGAGCGGCGCGCAGGCAAACGGCGGCCGGTCGTCGGCGGGGCGCAGGAAGGTATAGGTGCAGAACTCGGTGTGGCGTTCCCAGCGCAGCGTGAAGCCGGGCACGTCCGCGTACCAGGATGCGGCGTTCGGCGGCGGCGGCGCCAGGCCGAAAGCGCTGGCGAGGCGACCGAGCTGGGCGTGGTGGCCGGCGCCGGGCTCGGACAGCAGGACCAGGTGGACGGCATGCACCGGCGCCCGTACGACGGGGAAGGGCCGCGCATGCGGTTCGTGGTACAGCTCGGCGCGCAGCGGGTGATTCGGCGGCAGGCGGCCGGGTTCACCGCCAGCGGCGTTTCGAATGGTGCCTTGCACGGGGTTCAGGCCTCCCTGGCGAGTGACATCCCATGATAGTGCATTGCGGCAAATTCAACGAGGCGACGCTCGCCGGACACGGGAGCACCCCGCCTGGACTCAGGCCGGCTTGTGCAGCGCCGGGTCGAGCGCCTCGAGCAGTGCCGCGGCCGAGGCAAAGCGGTCCGCGGGGCGCTTGGCCATGAGCCGGTCCAGCAGCGGCTGGCAGGCCTCGCACCCGGGCGGCAACGCCGGCAATGGCGCGTGCCGATGCTTGCCGATGACGGCCACTGGTGAGCCGCCGACGTAGGGCTTGCGGCCGGTCAGCAGTTCGTAAAACACCACGCCGAGGCTATAGAGATCAGCGCGCTCGTCCACCGCGCGGCCCTCGCCCTGCTCCGGGCTCATGTAATACGGCGTGCCGAAGACCTCGCCCCGGGCCGCCCGTTCGGCCCCCGGGTCACGCAGGCTGGCGACGCCGAAATCGATCAGCACCGGAGTGGCGTCGTCGCGCAGCATGATGTTCGCGGGCTTCAGGTCCCGGTGCAGGATGCCGACGCCGTGGATGGCGTCGAGCGCGCCGGCAATCTGCGCCAGGTAGCCGAGCGCCGTGCGCGGCGGCAGGCCCGCGCCGAGCCGCTCGCCGAGATGGCCGCCGGCGAAGTACTCCATGACGATATAAGCCATATCGTCTGCGATGCCGAGGTCGAAGATGCGCACCACGTTGGCATGGCGAATACCGGAAATGACTTCGTACTCGCGCAGGAAGCGCTGCAGCGGCTGGGACTGGTCCACGGCGTCCGGGACCTGTCGAAAGACTTTCGCCACCGCGAGCCGCTCGTCGCTGCACCGCTCCATGAGGTACACCGAGGCCGTCGAACCGCTGCCGAGCTCGTTGAGGACGCGGTGGCCCTTGAGCGCAAATGCCTGTCCGGCCGGCGGCGGCGCCGTGGCGGCCGGTCTGCTGGTGTGCTCGCCGCCGCGGACGGCCTCGCGCACCACGCGGCGGATGTGTTCGTGGCTGCTGCGGCCCTTCGGCAGGAAATCGTCGGCGCCAGCCTGCAAGGCGCGCACCACGGCCCGCCGGTCGCCCTGCGGGGTGAGAAACACGATCGGCGGGCAAGCCGGCTGCGCCTTGAGTTCGGCCAACAGTGCCAGTCCGTCGTACCGGCCGAGGCGGTGATCGAGGAACACCAGCCCCCAGTCCGCCGGATTGAATTCCGCGGGCAGGCGTTCGCCGTCTGCGGGATCGTGGCCCACGATCTCGGCATCCGGACAGGCGGCGGCCAGGTGATGTCCCAGCCAGGCCCGGTAATCGCGATGGTCGTCGATGATCAGGATGCGCAGCGGCACGGCGGCTCCGGGACAGCGACAAGCGCCGGCATGAACCCCGGCCCCCCGGGCGCCGGCCGGCGGCGCCTAGTGGAATTCAACGGCGCTCGGGGCACCGGCATGGTGGCGGTCGCGGTCGAGCTTGACCAGGTCGGCGCGGTCGGACTCGATCTTGCGCAGGTACGCCGCGCTGATGTCGCCGGTGACGTAATCGCCGGAGAAGCAGGAGGTGTCGAATTCGTGGATGGTGGAGTTGTCGTACTGCACCACCCGGACCAGGTCCTCCAGCGTCTGGTAGATCAGCCAGTCGGCGCCGATCTGTTGCTGTACTTCCAGCTCGCTGCGGTTGTGCGCGATGAGCTCGGCGGCGGCGGGCATGTCGATGCCGTAGACGTTCGGGTAACGCACCGGCGGCGCGGCCGAGGCGAAATAGACCTTGCGGGCGCCGGCCTCGCGCGCCATGTCGATAATCTGCTTGGAGGTCGTGCCGCGCACGATGGAGTCGTCGACAATCAGCACGTTCTTGTTGCGGAATTCCAGCTCGATGGCGTTGAGCTTGCGGCGCACGGATTTCTCGCGCAGCGTCTGGCCGGGCATGATGAACGTTCGGCCGATGTAGCGGTTCTTGATGAAACCCTCGCGGTACTTCACGCCCAGCCGGTGCGCAAGCGGCAACGCGCTGGTGCGGCTGGTGTCCGGCACCGGGATGACGACGTCGATATCGTGGTCGGGGCGCATGGCGATGATGCGATCGGCCAGCGCCTCGCCCATGCGCAAGCGCGCCTTGTAGACGGATATGTCATCGATGATGGAATCCGGCCGCGCGAAATAGACATACTCGAAAATACACGGGCTGTGTCGCTCGGCCGGCACGCATTGCCGGGTGTGCAGGCCACCCTCGACGTCGATGAACACGGCCTCGCCCGGCCGCACGTCGCGCAGCAGTTCGAACCCGGCGATATCGAGCGCAACGCTCTCCGAGGCCAGCATATGCTCGCGCCGGTGGCCGACGTCGCGATAGCCGACCACCAGCGGCCGGATACCGCAGGGATCGCGCAGGCCGAGAACGCCGGTGTTCATGATCAGCGCCAGCACCGCGTAGCCGCCGCGGCAGCGCCGGTAGATGCCCTCGGCGGCGCGAAACACCTGCTCGGGGCCCGGCGTGGCGCCGTCCCCCGCCTCGAGTTCGTGCGCGAACACGTTTAGCAGCACCTCGGAATCGGAACTGGTATTGAGGTAACGATGATCCTCGCGAACCACCAGGTCGGCGAGCTCGTCGGCGTTAGTGAGGTTGCCGTTGTGGGCGAGACAAATACCGTAGGGCGAGTTCGTGTAGAACGGCTGCGCCTCCGTGCGGCTCGAGGTGCCGGCGGTCGGGTAGCGGCAGTGGCCGATGCCCATTTTGCCGGTCAGCTTGAGCATGTGGCGACGCTGGAACACGTCGCGCACCAGGCCGTTATTCTTGCGGATGTGCAGCCGATGATCCGCCGTGACGATGCCGGCGGCATCCTGGCCGCGGTGTTGCAGCACCGTCAGCGCATCATAGAGCGCCTGGTTGACCGCGCCGACGCCGACAATTCCAACGATTCCGCACATTGTTCGCTTACTCCGCGATTGCTTCGCCGAGCCAGTGCAGCCCGGCGTCCATGTATTCCCGCATGACATGAGTCAGTTCGGCCGTCCGCGGCACGATCACCGACTCTTCCCACCACGCCTCCTGTTCCATCTCCAGCACCTGGAAAAGGATGACCAGGATGCCTACCACCAGCACCCCGCGAGCCGCGCCAAATACCATGCCGAGCGAGCGATCGACGCCTGTCAAACCCGTCTTGCGCACCAGCAGCACCACCAGCCGCGACAGCAACGCGCCGGCCAGCAGCGCGCCGAGAAACACGATGCCCCGCCCCAGCCAGAGCTTCAACGCGGGCGAACTGACCGCCGCCAGCGCCGGATCGAGCACGCTCGAGAAACGCCATGCCAGCCACAACGCGAATGCCCAGTTGAGCAGCGACAGGGCCTCGCGGAAAAAGCCGCGGAAAAAACCGATGCCGATGGATACGACCACGGCGCCCAGCAGGATGTAATCGACAATCACCATGGCGATGCTCTCGGCCGACCTCAGTCCTCGGCTCGCACGACGCGCGCGCCGCTATGGCCGGCGGCACGCAGCCGGGTCAACAGGCGATCCGCGGCGGCGCGTTCCGGCACCGGCCCGACCCGCACGCGGTGCATGGTGCCGGCATCGGTCGCCACCCGCGATACGAACACGTCGAAGCCCTCGTCCGCCAGCTGCTGCTGCAGGCTCTGTGCGTTCCCGGCCTGCGAAAAACTGCCGACCTGCACGGTCCAGGCCTCCTGCACCGCTCGTTCGGCCGGCGGCGGCGCGGGGGCCGGCTGCACGGGCGTCGGCGCGGGGCGCGGCGGGGGCTGGGTTGGCTGCGCGGCGGTCCGGCTGGGCGGACTCGCCGGCGCGTCGCCTGGCGACGGGCGCTGCACCACGCCGGCGCCGGGGCGTGCCTGCACCGGTTGCCCGCCGTTGCCGGTTTCGACGGGTACCGGCGGGCCGGCGCCCGGGTCGAGAGGAATGGTGTACGTGCGGCCCGGCTGCTCGACGGGCGGCAATTCGATATCACGCTCGACCGGCCGCGGCGACTGCGCGGGGCCGTCAAGGAGCCACGGGATAATGATGATGCCTAGCGCCACGATAACCGTGGCGCCGACGATGCGTTCCTTCAGGTGCCGCTCCATATTGCCAGGCCCGAAACGCCGGCTGGCGCTAGTCTGTCAGGGGCGCGCATTATAACCCAAGCCACTCGAGCGCTGGGCCCACGACGTGAAAAGAACCGCACACCACGACGCGGTCGCCGGGCTGCGCCGCGGCGCGCGCCAGCGCACAGGCCGCTGCTGCCGAAGCCGCCTGCTCGATGGGCGCGTGCACGTGCGGCGCGAGCCGTTCAGCAAGCGCCGCCGCGGCCAGGCCGCGCGGCGGCGGCAAGGCGGCAGTGATCCAGGCGTCCACGCACGGCGCGAGCGCCGTCGCGAACGCGGCCACGTCCTTGTCGGCCAGCATGCCGAGCACGACGAGCGTGCGGCCGGCACACGGCGCGGCGCCGAGTGCGCCAGCCAGCACCCTGGCGCCGTCCGGATTGTGGGCCACGTCCAGCCACCATTCGACGGCGCCGGCAAGACGCTGCAGCCGACCCGCCAGGTGCACGCGCCCGAGCGCGCGCGCCGGCAAGTGCGGCACCTCGGCCAGCGGCCGCAGGGCATCGAAGGCCGCCAGCGCGCAGGCCGCGTTATCGAGCAGTGCCGGCGCTCGCAATGGTCCCCGCGGCAGGCCGGACAGCGTCAGCGCGCCGCTTCGCCAGCACCAGCCGGCGTCCTCCTCGCGCCAGTCGAAATCCCGCCCGAGGCGCAGCGCGTCCGCGCCGGCCGCGTGCAACAGCGAGCCCGGCGGGTCCCGATCGCCGATCACGGCGGTCCGGCCGCGGCGAAAAATGCCGCCTTTCTCCCGCCCGATACTCTCGCGATCCGGGCCGAGCCACTCGAGGTGATCCAGCCCTACCGAGGTCACGACGGCCACCTCGGGATCGACTGCGTTGACGGCGTCGAGACGCCCGCCCAGGCCAACCTCGAGCACCGCCAGCTCGACGCCCCGGCGACGGAAAATTTCCAGCGCGGCCAGCGTGCCGAATTCGAAATAGCTCAGGCTGGTCCGGCCGCGGGCGAGCTCGATTGCCTCAAAGGCCGCCACCAGCTCGGCGTCGCTGGCCGCCACGCCGCCGACCCGCACGCGCTCGTTGTAGCGCGACAGGTGCGGTGAAGTGTAGGCGCCGGTCGCCAGCCCGTCGGCCAGCGCCAGCGCCTCCAGCACCGCCACGCAAGTGCCCTTGCCGTTGGTGCCGCCGACCGTGACGATGCAAAACGGCGGGCGATCGAGCGCCATGGCCGCCAGCACCACGCCGATCCGCTCCAGGCCGAGTTCGATTTCAGCGGGATGCAGCTGCTCCTGCCAAGCCAGCCAGGCGGCCAGGTCGCGCCGGCCCATGGCGCACTCAGCCTTGCTGTTGCAGCGGCCGACCGGTAAGCATCGACAGCAGGCGGGCGACGGTATCGCGCAGCTCGCGCCGATCCACAATCATGTCGAGCGCGCCGTGCTTGAGCAAAAACTCGCTGCGCTGAAAACCTTCCGGCAGGGTCTCGCCGACGGTCTGCTGGATGACGCGCGGACCGGCAAAGCCAATCAGCGCCTTGGGCTCCGCGATGTTGATATCACCGAGCATGGCCAGGCTCGCGGAGACGCCGCCCGTGGTCGGGTCGGTCATGACCGAAACATAGGGCATGCCGGCGTCGCCGAGGCGCCGCAGCGCCGCGGCCGTCTTGCTCATCTGCAGCAGCGAATAGAGACCTTCCTGCATGCGCGCCCCGCCGCTGGCCGAAAAACACACCAGCGGCATCCGTTCGTCGCAGGCGGCATCCGCGGCGCGCCGGAAACGCTCGCCGACCACGGCGCCCATCGAACCGCCCATGAACTGGAACTCGAACGCGCAGGCGGCCAGCCGCAGGCCGCGCAGCGAACCCGTCATGGCGACCATCGCGTCCGTTTCGCCGGTCGCTTTCTGCGCCTGCAGGAGCCGGTCGCGGTAACGCTTGCTGTCGCGAAACTTCAGCGGGTCCTCCGGCTGCAAGGACTGGCCCAACTCGCGCCCGGAACCCGGGTCGAGGAACATCTTCAGGCGGGCGCGCGCATTGATCCGCATGTGGTGGCTGCATTTCGGGCAGACGAACAGGCTGCGCTCGACCTCGGCGCGATACAGCACGGCGTCACAGGCCTTGCACTTGGTCCACAGGCCTTCGGGCACGGAACGGGAACGACCCTGGATGCCGCCCTGGGTCTTGATCCGCGATGGCATCAACTTGTCGAACCAGTTCATGCGTTGCCCTCGTTACGTGCCGCGCCGGCCACGACCACCGTGCGTCCGCGCGCCGACAGGCCAAGATCATAAACTATACGACTCATGCAGGCGGCCCCGGGCGTTCGGCGGGCGGCGTCGGCAACAGTGCGCCGTAGTCTACATGCACCAGGTACAGGCCAGCCGCGGGCGCCGTGGCCCCGGCCCGGCAACGATCACGACCGGCCAGCACCTCGCCGACCCAGCCGGCCGGCCGATCACCACGGCCGACGGCCGCGAGCGTACCCACGATGTTGCGCACCATGTGGTGCAAAAAAGCGTTGGCCGTCACATCCAGCCGCAGGAAGTCCCCGCGGCGCGTGATCGCGAGGCGCTCGATGCGTCGCTCGGGCGTATGGGACTGGCACTCGGCCGCGCGGAAGGCGGAGAAATCGTGCTGACCGACCAGCGCCTGGCCCGCGATATGCATCAATTCCGCATCCAGCGGGCGGTGCACCCACCACGCCCGGTTGCGCCACAAGGCCGAGCGCGCTTCGCGATTGATCACTAGATAACTGTAGCTGCGCGCCAGCGCCGAAAAGCGCGCGTGGAATTCCGCGGGCGCCGCGCGCGCCCACCGCAGGCAAACCCCCGGCGGCAGGCCGCTGTTTGCGCCCAGCACCCAGGAGCGCGGCGCGCGTTCCGCCGCAGTATCGAAGTGCGCCACTTGCCCGGTCGCGTGCACGCCGGCATCGGTGCGGCCCGCGCCGACCAACTTGACGGGCTCGGCGGCCACCGCGGACAGCGCCTGCTCGAGGGCCTGCTGGACGCTCATGCCGTCCTTCTGTTGTTGCCAGCCGAACAGGCCGCAGCCGTCGTACTCCACGCCGACGGCGACGCGATGCATGCCGGGCGGCGGCGTGTTCACAACTGTCCCGCCAGCAGGACGGCCGCGACGCCCGCGAGCAGCAGCAACCAGTCGCGCCGCCCCGGCCGGTCCAGGCGGGGCAAAGCCGCCTCGGCTGGCGCGCCGGCAGCGCCGCTCTCGATGTCCCTGACCAGGCCCGCAGCCGCATCGCCCCAGCCGGCCAGGCCCCGCCCGATGCGTTGCCCACTGGCGGCCCGCGCCACGCGTTCCGCGGTCAACGGTACGGCTTCCAGGGTCAACGCCAGGCGGCGCGCGAACACGCCGGTGTCCACGCCCAGGCGCGCCAGCGGGCTCAGGAGCATCACCAGGCCGGCCGCCATGCGCGGCGCCGGGGTATGGCGGCGCAACAACTCGACCGCCGTCACCAGCACGACCAGCACGCCGCTGCGCCGCAAGGCCATCTCCAGGTCGCTGCCGGACGGCAGGTACCAGGGACGCTCATCGATGCCCGGCTCGGGCGCCACCCACAGGTAAATGACCACGATCGACAGCAGCAGCCAACGGATGCGGCGCAGGGATTTGAGGATGCCGCGCAGCGTTTCCCGGCCGCTTGCAGCGGCGCCCAGCAACAGCACGCTGAGCAGCAGCACCATGGCCGCCAATGAATAGCGGAACAACATGCCGGCCATGACCAGCAGCAGCAAAATGCGAAACGCCGGATGAAAGTCACTCGGACCCTCATCCGGCGCGGGGCCGCCTGGCGCTGCGAGCATGCGTCAGCCGAGGCTGTCGAGGAGCTGGCGGGCCTCTTCCCGCTGCGCCTCGTCGCCCTCCTCGACCACTTCCCCGAGAATGCTGCGCGCACCGTCGGGGTCGCCCATGTCTACATAGGCGCGGGCCAGGTCCAGCTTGGTGGCGACCTCGTTGATCGCCTCAGCTTCCATCTCGCGCGTGTCACCCAATTCGTAGTCGGAGCCGCTGTCGTCCTCCGGCGCGAGGCCGGGGGCCAGCAGGGTCGCGTCATCGTCCGCGGCGCCATGCACGGTCTGCGTGTCGTTCTCATCGGGACCACGCGCGACCTGGGTGGCTTCAACGTCGCGCCCGGCGGTTTCCAGGTCGGACTCGAGCATCTGCGTCAGGTCATCGAGGTCCAGGTCGGGATCGTCCGTCAAAGCGCTGACGTCCATGGCCAACGGTTCCGCGGGCGCCTCGTATTGCTTGATCTGGGTCTGGTCCGGATCCTCGGCTTCCTCGGCCGCGTCCTCGCCCCGGCTGTCGTCACCGATATCCATCGGACCCAGGCCGGTCATGGTCGGATCATCATCCTGGCCGGAATCTTCCGCGTCGGCCTGGTCGTCGCGCAGGAAATCATCGTCGACAAAATCTCCCGCGGTGATGCCGCTCAGGCCGGATAAGGTCGGGTCCTCACCGGACAGCCCGGGACCCTCGCCCCGCTGCGTCGGATCGTCGCCCGCAGCCGGTGCGGAGGACACGTCCATCATCAGCGTGCCGCCGTCCTCGTCGTCGTCCTGGCCGCTCGCGAGCTGCTCGAAATCCGCCAGCGCACGCTCGCCCGACTCGTCCAGGTCAATGTCGATGCCGAGCTCCTCCAGGTTGAGTTCGGCGGTCTGGTCGGTCGCGCGCGGCGCTGGCTGCTCACGAGTATCGCCCAGCGCGTCGCCGGCCTCACCCGACTCGCCGACATCGAAATCGAGCCAGTCACCAGTGGCAGCGCCGGCGCCCGCACCCGGAACCTTGACGTCCTCGGTAGTGAAATCCACATCCAGCGAGGCGTCCTCGGTTGCCGCAAACAACGGTTCACCGGGGCAGATCTGCCGGCCCATGATGCCGATCTTCGCCCAGTCGGTCGCCTGCTCGTCGCCACCCAGTTCGCGGATCTGCCGGGCCTGGGAAAGGAACTCCTCGGCATTCCCCCACACGAAGCAAATATCGATCAGCTTGCGGCGCAAGTCATAACGGTCAGGCTCGCGCTCGATGGCTTTCTTCATGATTTCCGCCGCCTGGTCGTACAGGCCGTAAGCCATGTGGAAATCGGCCTCCGCCAGCGGGTCTGTCTGGTCGAGATTGATGCCGGTCTCGCCGGCGATCGTGTCCTCGAAGGGATACTGGTAATCCGCCTCCTCGGGTGTCTCCCGCGGCTGCGGCGCCAGCTCCGGCACGGGCGCGGCCACGGGCTGGAATTCGGACGAGCCCGCCGCTGCCGCCCGCCCGGGTTGTGCCGGTTCTTCGACCAGGATCGAATCCAGGTCATCGGTTCGCCCGTCCGCGGGTTTCGCCTTGGCGCCGGCGGCTGCGACAGCCGCTGCGCCGGCCGCCGCCGCGGACTTGCCGGCGGACTTTCCGGCGGACTTGCCGTCCGATTCCCCGTCGGCTTCGAGTTCTTCCAGAGACCCCCACGTTCCCGTTTCGGCCAGGTCATCCTCGATAGAACGCGCGCCCTGGTCGCTGCGCTTGCGCAGGAACACGACAATGGCGGCGACGACCAGTATTACGGCCAGCAACAGCCACAGCCAGGCGCTGCTCAGTAACGCCACGGCACGATCCAGCATGGTCGGCGCGGGCGCGACGGGCGCGGGCGCGGGCGCGGGCACCGGTGTAGTGGCCTCGACGGGCGCGGGCGGCGCCACGTCGGCCTCGACAGGCGCAGGCGGCGGCGCGGGCGGCGCCACGTCGGCCTCGCCGGTCGCCGGTGCAGGCGGCGTCACCACGGCACCCTCGGTTTCAAGCTCGGCCAGGCGCGACTGCAAAGCCGCGATTTCAGCGTCCTTCACCTCCATGAGGCGGCGGGTTTCGGCCAGCTCACCGCGCAGCTGCTGCACCGCGTCGAGCAGTTCCGGCGACGCCGCGGGCGTGTCGCGGACGGGCTCGGCGGCCGGCGGCGCCGGCGGGGTTTCGCTCGGCGGGGCGAGTTCCAGCCGCCGCTCCACGGGTGTCGCCGGGGCCCGCGCAGTCGGCGTCCGCCAGGCCTCGTTCTGGCGCCGCACTTCGCTCGAGGCTTCTGCGGTGGTGACCGCCATCATCGCCGCGCGGCTGGGCACGCGCAGGATCGTACCGGCACGCAGCCGGTTGATATTGCCATCGAAGGCATGCGGATTCGCGCGGAACAGGGCCACCATGACCTGGTTGGTCGTCAGGGCCGGGTCCGGGCGTACGCGCTGCGCAATGCGCCAGAGCGTGTCATTGCGCTGCACGGGGCCGAGTTCGGTGTCGTACTCCGGGCGCACGGCGGTCGGCGTGCTGACCGGCTCCGCCGCCGGCGCGGGGCGCGTCACCGGTGCGGCCGGCGGTGGCTCGGCGGCTGGTGGGCGCGCTGCGGGGACGGTCGGGGCCGGAGCCGCGGCCGGGGCCGGGGCCGGGGCCGCGTCAGGCGTGGGCAGGAACGTCGGCGGATCCAGCAGCACGGTGTATTCGCGCAGGATCTGGCCGCCGCTCCAGCGCGCCTCGAGCAGGAAGGTGAGGAAGGGTTCCGCGATCGGCCGCGTCGAGGTCACGCGCACGACGGCCGTAGTAGCGCCCGTGCTCAGCACCTGGAAGCGCAATTCGTCGAAGAACGCCGGGCGATCCAGGCCGAACCGCCGGAAAGTCTCGGCGGGTGCAAGTCCGACGCGCAAGGTATCGAGTTCGGCGGGCGACCCGACGCTCAACGCGATCTGTGCGTCCATGCGCTGGTTGAGGTAGGAGTTCAGCTGAATTTCGCCCAGCCCCAGGGACAAGGCCGCGCCCGGTGCGAGAAACATGGAAAGCAGCCCGAGAAAAATCAGCTTGCGCGACATGGTCACTCCCTGGATACGAGTCCGCTCCACCGCGGCTCGAAACACGGTTTCGGCCCCACGCCACCGACGTGAGAAAACACTTTATGACAGCGGGCCAACTATAAGCTTACAGATATGTTTTTACAAAAGTTTCCGCGATCTGGACGCTGTTCAGCGCCGCGCCCTTGCGAATGTTGTCAGCGACGACCCAAAGACTCAAGCCACGCGGGTGGGAAATATCCTCCCGAATCCGCCCCACCCAGACGGCATCGGTGCCGCCGCCCTCGGTCACGGCTGTCGGGTAACCGCCCGGCACCCGGCGATCCAGTACCTTGATCCCGGGGGCCGCCCGCAACAGCTTGCGCGCCTGCGCGGCGGTGATCTTGTCCACCGTCTCCAGGTGCACGGCTTCCGAGTGCCCGAAGAATACCGGAACCCGCACCGCCGTCGCGTTCACACCGAGATCGGGATCCGCAAAAATCTTTTGCGTCTCCCAGCTCATCTTCATTTCCTCGCGCGTGTAGCCGTTGTCCTCGAAGACGTCGATCTGGGGCAAGGCGTTGAAGGCCAGCTGCTTGGGTGTGAGCATCTTGCCGAGCGAGCCGCCGCCCAGCAGCTGGGCGGTCTGGCGCGCCAGCTCGTCGACCAGTCGGCGCCCGCCGCCGGACACCGACTGGTAGGTCGCCACGTTGATGCGCGTGATGCCGACGGCGTCGTAAATCGGCTTCAGCGCCACCACCATCTGGATGGTCGAACAATTCGGGTTGGCGATGATGTTGCGCGCGGCGGCCTGCTCGAGGGCCTGCGGGTTAACCTCGGGCACCACCAGCGGCACATCGTCGTCGTAACGGAAGTGAGAGGTATTGTCGATGACCATGGCGCCCGCCGCGGCGGCGCGCGGCGCATGCTCCGCCGACACCGAACCGCCGGCGGAAAACAACGCCAGGTCGACGCCGGCGAAATCGAACTGCGCCAGGTCCGTGACCAGGTGCGACTTGCCGGCGAAGCGGATCCGCGTGCCGGCAGACCGCTCGCTCGCCAGCAGGTGCAGCTGGCCGACCGGAAACTCGCGCGCCGCCAGGCACGCCAGCATGGCTTCACCGACCAGGCCGGTGGCACCGACCACTGCCACTGAATATGTCTTCTTCGTGCCCATGAACCGCTCCGTGTGTGTTGTTGCGTGCGCTAGCCGCGACGACCGGCGCCGGCGCGCGGCCCGCCGCCACCCTGGCCCACGGCGTCGCTGCGCGCCAGCCCCCACCATGCAATCGCCGTCGCCACCGCGGCGAGCAACGCCGCCCCCGTCCAGGCGCCCGCCGCCCCCGCGACCGACCACGCGTACCCGCTGCCGAGGCTGCCGAGCGCGCCGCCGACGCCGAAACCCATCGCACTGTACAACGCCTGGCCCCTGCCTTGCAGCCGGCCGGCGAAGGCGCGGTGAATCAGCAGCACCGCCACGGCATGAAACAGGCCGAAGGCCGCCATGTGCATCGTCTGCGCGAGTACCAGCAAGGGCAGCGAGGTGGCGGCCCAGCCGGTCAGCAGCCAGCGCACGACGGACACGCCGAGCGCGAACACCAGCAGCAGGCGGGACCCGAAACGCTCGACCAGCCGCGGCGTGTAAAGAAACATGACGATTTCGGCGGCCACGCCCCAGGCCCACAAAAAACCGGCCATGCGCGTGCTGTACCCAAGCTCGTCCAGGTAGATGGTGAAAAACACGTAATACGGGCCGAACGCCGCCTGCTGCAGGATGCAACACGCCAGCAGTGCCAGCACCCAGGGACGCGCCACGGCCGCGCGGAAGCCGCCCGCCTGGTCCGGGTGGATCGCCGCCGGCGACGCCGGCACCCGCCACACGGCCAGCGCGGTCGCCGCCACCAGCAACAGCAACACCGCGGGCACGGCGGCGATGCGCTCGCCGGCAAACGCGAAGCCGCCGAGCACCACGGCAAGAATAAAACCCACCGAGCCCCACAGCCGCACCAGCCCGTAGCGTTGCGGCCGCACGCCGAGATGGTTGAGCGTCGTGACCTCGAACTGCGGCAACAGTCCCGTCCACGGCAGGGCGAACGCCGCCAGCGCCAGCGCCACCGCGATGAAGCTCGTGGCGCCCAGCAGCAGGGCCACCCCGGCGGTGGCGAGCACGGCCCCGACGCGCAGCGTGAGATCCCGGCGGCCGCTGCGATCCGCGGCCCAGCCCCACAGGCCGGGGGCGAGCACGCGCATGGCCATCGGGATGGCCATCAGCTGGCCGATCGCCAGGGCGCTGAAACCCTCGCCTTGCAGGTAAAAGGAGAAAAACGGCACGAACACGCCGATGGTGCCGAAGTAAAACAGGTAAAAAGCCGACAGCCGCGGATACAGGCCGCGCGGCCCGCCCGCCGTCATGCCGGCGGGCGACGGCTCAGCGCGGCGCATCGGGAATCAGCGGCGCTCCCGGCTCGACACCCATGTTCTGTGCGCGGTCCCGCAACAGGTGATCCATCAGCACCAGCGCGAGCATCGCCTCGGCGATCGGCGTCGCGCGCACCCCCACGCAGGGATCGTGGCGCCCGGTCGTGACCACCGTCGCCGCCTCGCCGCGCACGTTCACCGTGCGGCCCGGCAAGCGCAGGCTCGAGGTCGGCTTCAGCGCCATGCTGACGCGAATCGCCTGGCCGGAAGAAATGCCGCCCAGCGTGCCGCCCGCGTGGTTCGACAAAAAGCCGGCCGGCGACATTTCGTCGCGGTGCAACGTCCCCTTCTGCTCGACCACGGCAAAGCCATCGCCGATTTCCACGGCCTTGACCGCGTTGATGCTCATCATGGCGTGCGCTATGTCGGCGTCGAGCTTGTCGAACACCGGCTCGCCGAGGCCCGGCGGCACCCCGGTGGCGATGACGTTGACGCGCGCGCCGATGGAGTCGCCTTCCTTGCGCAAGCGGTCCATGTAGGCCTCGAGTTCGGCGACGCGCGCCGGGTCCGGGCAAAAAAACGGGTTGTCGTCCACGCTGTCGAGATCCACCGGCTCGAGCGCGATCGGACCCAGTTGCGCGAGCCAGCCACGGATCTCCACGCCGACGGTGGCGAGGTACTTGCGCGCGATGGCGCCGGCCGCCACGCGCATCACGGTTTCACGCGCGCTGGAGCGCCCGCCGCCGCGATGATCGCGCAGACCGTACTTGCGCGCCCAGGTGTAATCCGCGTGGCCCGGCCGGAACAGCTCGGCGATTTTCGCGTAGTCCTTCGACTTGGCGTCGAGGTTCTCCACCACCAGGCCGATCGGCGCGCCGGTGGTGCGACCCTCGTAGACGCCCGACATGATGCGCACCTGGTCGGGTTCGCGCCGCTGGCTGACATGCCGCGACTTGCCGCTGCGGCGCCGCTCCACGTCGCGCTGGATGTCCTCCTCGTCCAGCGGCAGGCCCGGCGGGCAGCCGTCGACGATGCAGCCCAGCCCCGGGCCGTGGCTCTCGCCAAAAGTAGTCACAGTAAAGGAGCGACCGAAAGTATTGCCGGACATCAGGCCAGGTCCTCGTAAGTCAGCAGGAACACGCCGCTGCCGCCGCGTGAAAATTCCAGCCAGGTAAACGGCAGTTCCGGCCAGGCGGCCGCCACCGCCGCAGCCGACTCGCCGACCTCCACGACCAGCACGCCGCCGGGCCGCAGGTGCTCGCGCGCGCCGGCCAGGATCCGCGCCACGACATCCAGCCCCTCCGGTCCCGAGCGCAGCCCCAGTTCGGGCTCGTGGCCATACTCGGGCGGCAAGGCGTCCATTTCGCGATCGCTGACATAGGGCGGGTTGCTCACCACCAGGTCGTAGCTGCGCCCCGCCACCGGCGCCCACAAGTCGCCCTCCAGCAAGGTTACCTGGTCGTCCACACCATGCCGCTCGACATTGCGACGGGCTACTTCGAGCGCCTCCGGCGACAACTCGACCGCGTCGATCTCGGCGGCCGGGAAGCTCATCGCACAGGCGATCGCGATACAACCGCTGCCCGTGCAAAGATCCAGCACCCGCTCCGCGCGGCCCGGCTCCAGCCAGGGCGTGAAGCCGCTCTCGATGAGTTCAGCGAATGGCGAGCGCGGAATCAGCACGCGGCGGTCCACGAAAAACGGCAGGCCGGCGAACCAGGCCTCCCCGGTCAGGTACGGCGCCGGTACGCGCTCATCGATGCGCCGCTCGATCAGTTCCAGGACCGCATATTTCTCTGCCTCCGTCAGCCGCGCGCCGTAGAACTCGCTCGGCATGTCGTGGTCGAGGTGCAGCGCATGCCGCACCAGCACCAGCGCCTCGTCGACCGGGTTGTCCGTGCCATGCCCATAATGCAGGCCGGCCGCGGCAAAACGACTTGCGCCCCAGCGGACGAAATCGGTAATGGTGCAGAGACTTTGTAACGCCAGTTCGCTCGGGCTCACTTTCGGCCTCTCGATTGCCTGCCGGGTAACGATGGGCGCCATCATAACCGAGCCGCCCGCCGATAGCGGACCCGGGGCGTAGCTGTGAGATAATGCCGCCCATGTCACGCAATGCTTATATCGTTGTCGCCATCGTGCTGGCGGTCTCCGCTGCGGTCGCGGGCGCCTGGTTCGCGGCGCGTCTCGGCGCGCCCGACCTGCCGCAACACGCCCGTGTCCTGTCCACGCCCCGGCCGATTCCTGCCGTGCCCGGTGTCGATCACCAGCAGCAGCCATTCAGCCCGGTCGATTTCCAGGGCCGCTGGACGATCGCGTTCTTCGGCTTCACCTATTGCCCCGATATCTGTCCGGCGACGCTGCGCGTGCTGGCCGGCGCGCGGCAACTGCTGGACGACCTGCCGGCGGAAGACCGGCCTGACGTCGTCATGATTTCCGTCGATCCGGGCCGCGACCGGCCAGAGCGCCTGGCGGAGTACGTGCCGTTCTTTCACCCGGAATTCCGCGGCATCACCGTCGCGGCTGAGCACCTGCCGGAACTGACCCGCAGCTTCGGCGCCGCCTATGCCTACAGCCCGCTCGGCGACGACAGCTACACCGTGGACCACACCGCTTCGCTGTTCCTGGTGGACCGCGACGCCCGGGTCGCCGCGGTCTTTCCCACACCGCACACGGCGGCAGACATCGCCGCCGATATGCGCCGCTTCATCAAGCTGGAGAATTCCCGATGAGACTGATCATTCTTGCGCTTGCCGCCCTGCTCTGGGGCTGTGCGCCCGACGCACCCGACGCCACCGCGCCCGCGCCGACCGCGGCGCCCGTCGCCACCGGCCCGATCGTCAGCGACGCCTGGATCCGCCAGGTGCCGCCCGCGGCCCGCATGACGGCCGCCTACCTGCGCGTCCACAACCCCGGGACGGACCCACTGGTGATCGTGGGTGCGGAGAGCCCGCTCTTCAATTCGATCGAAATGCACAGCACCGTGATGACCGACGGCGTGGCCCGCATGCGCCGCCAGGACACCGTCACCATCGAGCCTGGCGAGACGGTCGATTTCCAGCCCGGCGGCCTGCACTTCATGCTGATGCAGCCGATCAACAACATCCCCTCGAGCGGCACCCTCGAACTGAGCCTGGTCCTCGACGACGGCGAGCGCGTCGCATTCAATGCCCCGGTCATCCAACCGGGGAACTGATGGGCGCAAAACTATTCGCCTGGCTGCAGTACCTGCTGCCCCAGCATGGCATGTCGCGACTGGTGGGCTGGCTGGCGCTGATCGAGCAGCGCGCTGTCAAGAACGCCCTCATCCGCGGCTTCATGCTGTTGTTCAAGGTGGACATGAGCGAGGCGGTCGAGTCCGACCCGACCGCCTACCCGACCTTCAATCAATTCTTCACCCGCGCGCTCAAGCCGGGGGCGCGCAGCATGCCCGCCGAGCCGGCTGCGCTCGCCTGCCCGGTCGACGGCAAGGTCAGCGCCTGCGCCCTGCTGGAGGATGGCAGCCTGCTGCAGGCCAAGGGTTTTCGTTATGACCTGGCGCGGGTCATGGGCGGCGAGACGCCGGCCCTGCTGAGGGGCGGCAGCTTCGCGACGATTTACCTGGCACCCTACAACTACCACCGAATCCACGTACCCGCCGACGCCCGGCTGGTGGAGATGCGCTACTTGCCGGGCAAGCTGTTCAGCGTCAACGGCGCGACGGTCAGCGCGGTGCCGCGGTTGTTCGCGCGCAACGAGCGCGTCGCGTGCCTGTTCGAAACCCCCTTCGGTCCGATGGGCATGGTGCTGGTCGGGGCGCTCAACGTCGGCTCCATCGAGACCACCTGGGCCGGCCAGGTGGCTCCCGGCCCCGACCGCCAGGCCGCGGTGTGGCGTTACCCCGCGTCAGGCCCCGGCAGCGTCACCTTCGCGCGCGGCGAGGAACTGGGCCGTTTCAACATGGGGTCGACCGTCATCGTGATCCTGCCCGAGCAGGGTCCGCGTTTCGCCCCCGCGATCGCGGCGGGCAACGCGGTGCGCCTGGGCCAGCTGCTGGCGCACTGACGGTC